>JAWXBY010000054.1:0-111076 GCA_034440355.1 Alphaproteobacteria bacterium | reverse complement strand
GCGACGGTCTCTTCGACCTGTTCGTGATTGCGCGCGCAGATGGCGACGTTCGCGCCTTCGGCGGCCAGCGTCTCGGCGATCGCCCGGCCGATGCCGCGCGTGCCGCCGAGAACGATCGCGCGTTTGCCTTTGAGATGAAGATCCATGTGTCAGGCTCCGGTTGGTTTGCGGTGTCGCTTTTAACAGGTTCGCGTGGGCCGCGATAACATGGGCGGCGTCCTGGGTTCCACATTAACTGCGCTGCGGTTCGGGCTCGCATGGCGATTGTGCCGTGGGTACCGGCGTTCTAGGGTTCCGCATGACATCATCCAACCAGAACGGGCCGCCAGTCGTCGAGCCGAGCCCGAGCGGTGAAGTCGAACATGTCAGCGAGCGATCGCTGCGGTTGCGGATTCGCCAGCAGGAGCTGCTCGCCGAACTCGGCGTGCTGGCGCTGCAGGGGACGGGCTTCGTCGACCTGCTCAATCACGCGGCGCGGTTGACCGCCGATGGGCTTGGGGCCGACTTCTGCAAGGTTCTCGAGTATCTGCCGACCGAGAAGATGTTTCTTGTGCGCGCGGGTGTCGGTTGGGACGAAGGCGTCATCGGCAAGGTGCGCGTCGGCGCGGACTTGGCCTCACCTGCAGGCTTTGCGCTGCAAACGGGCAAGCCCGTCATCTCCAACCATCTTGAGAACGAGGAGCGGTTCAGGACACCCGAACTGCTGGTCCAGCACGGCATTCGTCGCGCCATGAACGTGATCCTGCAAGGTGACGGTTCGCCGTTCGGCGTGCTTGAGGTCGACAGCAAGTCGGAAGGCGAGTTCAGCCAACATGATCTTGCCTTCCTTCAAGGGGCGGCGAACATCTTGGGGATGGCGATCGAGCAGCAGCGCTATCAGCGTCAGCTGCAGACGGCACTCGACCGGCATCAGGTGCTGCTGAAAGAGGTCAATCATCGGGTGAAGAACAGCATGCAGCTGGTCGGCAGCATGTTGCACTTGCAGGCGGTGTCGGTGGGCGATCCGGAACTCAGCGAACGGTTGAGCGAAGCGTCGATCCGCATTTCGACCGTCGGGCGGGCGTATGATCGTTTGGCCTATAACGCGGATTACGAGAAGATCGATTTGGTCGGCTATCTGCGTGAGGTGCTGAAAGATTTGGAGCCGAGCGTGGCGCCGTCGATCATTCATTTCGAAGCGTCGCCAGGCGCGGTTCAATTTGCGGCGGACCGCGCAATCCTGGTCGCCCTGATAGCCAACGAACTTGTCTCGAACGCGGGCAAGTATGCCTATCCCAAGCGGCCGGGCGAGACGATTTGGGTCGAGGTGACGCAGCCGGACGACAGCAAATTGTCAATCAGCGTGCGGGACGGCGGGGTCGGGCTGCCGCCCGGGTTCGATCCGCAGAAGAGCAAGCGGCTGGGCGCGCGGCTTGTCACAGCGTTGTCGTCACAACTGGGCGCCGAACTCAAGTGGCCTTCCGCAAACGAGGCGGGCGCGACGTTCGTTCTGGTCGTTCCGCTGGAGCGGACGGCCGACTAAGACGGTCAGTCGATGTTCGGGGCCAAAGCGTTGAAGTCCAACAATTTCGCTGGCTCCAACGTGATCGTTGGCGCGCTATATCCGAAGCCGACCTTCGAGGCCGAGGATTCGACCGGCGTGCCGCGCTTGAAGGCGGGCATCATGAAATCGGTCAGGCGCAGCGTTTCCAGTGGGCCGGAGAACGTGAACGCGTAGGCGATCTGCTGCATCAATTCGTCGGCCGGTTTTTCGACCTTCGAGAGCAGGAGGTCCCGGTTGTCGGGGGCGCTATCGGGCAGCTCCGGCCAATCGCCGTTCGCGGCGCGCGGGATGCGGACGTAGAAGCCGCGGCGGGCGTGGAAACGGCCGAGCTGCGGCGTCGTGAAGTTGCCGAACATGATGAGGTCGAAGCCGTCGGCCTTCATCTGCTTGCGGTCCATGCGGGCCCAGAGCGCCTTGATCTCTTGATACTTGCGTTGCGTGTCGATGAGCGACGTCTTGGTGACGAAGTCGATTTCGGCAGCGCGGGTGAAGCCTGCTGGCGGGTCGATCTCGATCGCGGCGTCGACGGCGAAGGTGCCGAATTTGTCGACTTGGATCTTTTCGCTGGGCGGCACGACCCAGGCCTTTGGATCTTGCGCGACCTTCCACGATTCCTTGCCGGCTTGGCGCAGCCACACTTCGTTCTCGCCGCGCATGTAGACGAAATCTTCGTAGGTGGTCGTGCCGGGGCGGCGGACGTTGACGGTCGCGCGCTTGTAGTAGCCCTTCTCGGCCGCGCCCATCAGGACGGACTCGAACATGCGGTCGGAGGCTTCGATGAGGCGCTTGTGGTCGGCGTTGATTTTGTCGTCGGTAACGGCGACGTTGAGGAAGATCACCTTCGGATTACCGACGCGCGCTTGCGTGTCGCCGGCACCCAGCAGTTCGAACTTGTAGCCATCGGCAAGGTCTAGGGTTTTGGCGGGCGCGGCTTGCGCCGCTGCGGACAGCGCCAAAGCGCCGGCAAACGCCATGCCCGACACGAACTTACGCACGAAAGCCCCCACCCTTTTACTTGGCTCCAAGCCTAGGGCGGCGGCGGCGCGGGTGGCAAGCCCGGCTTGTTGGTTAGCGGGCGGCGTGGGAGGCTCTCGCCCATGCGTGGCTTGGCGTTGGTTTTGTTCTTGGCGTTGGCTTTCGTGCCACCGGCCTTTGCCGGCGGCGCGCGGTTGGATCGCATCGAGCAGGCGCCAAAGGGTTGGCGCGGGCCGGTGTTTGCGCCGAGGTTCGACTATCCGGCGTCGCCGCACGCAGATGTCTACACCTGGCAGGCGATCAGTTTTCGGAAGGAGCCGGAGCGTTATTTGCGCGCGCTGCTCGCCTATGCGCTCTCGGGGCAAGATCGTGAGCATTGGCGGTTGGCGGCGAACGGGCTTCGGCGCTGGTATCACGTGCCTTGGCTTGGGCCTGGGGCGAACGGGCGCGAGTTCATCCATGGGCTGACGCGGGCACGGGACTTGGGGCCGGGTGAGCTTGGTGTTGCGCAGACGGCGTGCCGGCAGAATTGGGCGCTGGCGTTTTACAACGATGCCGGCGGCGCGGTGCTCGGCAAGATTTGGGGGCAGGGTCGGCGCGATCCCGATTTGAGCGCCCTCCCCTTTCCGTCCGGCACGGTGGCGGTGAAGCTGGTGTTCACGGAAGCGACGGTTGCGGATGATCCGCGTCTCGCTGGTGCCCCGGAGGTCGAGGCGAATGTCCATCTCGATCGTACGCCAGGCGATGCGGCCTGTGCTTCGGCCATCGACCGTGGCGGGAAGCCGGCGCTGCGCGCGCCGCGCATGTTGCGGTTGATCCAGGTGGACGTTGCCGCGCGCGAAGATCGGGCTAGCTACAAGACCGGCTGGGTGTTCGGCAGTTTCATCTACGACGGCCGTCTAAAGGGCGGCGATGCTTGGGCGAAGCTAGTGCCGATGGGATTGATGTGGGGCAATGATCCTCAGTTGTCGGACGATGCCGCCGCAAGCGGCGCGAAGCCACGGCAGAGCATTGTGTTTGACGCTGCGGCGGGCTTTGGGCGCGGCGGGCGGATGAACGGCGTCGTCGATGAACGCACGTCGGCTTGTTCGTCGTGCCACATGGCGGCGCAATGGCCGACCGTGGCAGCGATGACGGCGCCTGCGGATTGGGCTCGCGGGCGGTGTTGGTTCCGCAATCTCGATGCGCGCTATCCGTTTGGGTTTGCGCCGGGCGAGCGCGGGTGCGCCGATCTGTCCGCTCTTGCGAAGACGCAATCACTCGATTTTTCGTTGCAGCTCGGCGTCGCGCTTCGCAATTGGAGTTTGGAGCGGGCGAAGGGCGGCAAGGCCGTTCGTACGGATGTCGGCCTCTTGAAGAACGGGAGCGGCGACGCGCTCAGCGTCAATGGGTTGAAGACCGTGCCGCTGCGGCGGTGATTATTTCTTTTTCTTCTTCGCTGGCAGCAGCGGCAGGTCGCTGGGCAGTTTGCCTTTCGAGATCGCGCGCTTACGGGTGCGCGGGACTGTGGCGACGTCGTGGGCTTGGCGGACCCAGCGACCGAGTTCGTCGGTGTCGTCGTGCAGGCGCGCCGGGAGTTCGTAGTAGGAGATCGTTATGGTCTCGCCGGCGGCGTTCTTGAAGGTAAAGGGTTCGGCGCCTTCGGCTTCGTAGGCGGCGCGCGTTTCGTCGTTCGTCTTCAGGTAGACGCGGTCTCGCATGATGAAACCGAAGAGGCGCTCTTTGTGGTAGAGGCCGGTGCCGCCGAAGAAGCGTTTGAACGTCACCGCGCCGTACGGGTTGAAGAGGTCGGCGATGTGGTCGCGGAATGCGGCGTTGATCGCCACGACCCTATTGAACCGCCGCCTTTAGCGCGACCGACTCGCCGCAACCGCAGGCGCTGGTTTGGTTCGGATTGTTGAAGACGAAGCGCGCTTGGAGTTTGTCGCGGACGAAATCCATTTCCGTGCCGAGCAGGAAGAGGATCGCCTTAGGTTCGATCAGGATTTTGACGCCTTTGTCCTCGACGACTTCGTCGAGCGGGTTCTGCTTTTCCGCGTAGTCCATCGTGTAGGACATGCCGGCGCAGCCTGCGTTCTTCAGGCCGATGCGGATGCCGACGTAGGGCTTCTCCGCCTTGTCCATCGCCGCCTTCACCTGTTCGGCGGCGGCGTCGGTTAGGCGCAGCGCCTTGGGGCGTTCGCGGCGGGGCTTGGCGGGTTGTTGAACGTCAGTCATGGCACACCGGAATCTGGTTCAAAACATGTTGAGTTCAAGTTTGGCTTCTTCGGACATGCGTTCCGGCGTCCATGGCGGGTCGAAAACCATGTTTACCGTCACTTCGCGCACGCCGGGGACGCGCGCGACGGCGTCCTTGACCCAGCCCGGCATCTCGCCGGCGACGGGGCATGCGGGCGCGGTCAGCGTCATGTCGATGACGACGTCTTTGTCGTCGGAGACGTCGATTTTGTAGATGAGGCCGAGTTCGTAGATGTCGACCGGAATTTCCGGGTCGAAGACGGTTTTGAGTTCGCGGACGAGAGATTGCGTCATCTCTTCCAACTGCTCGGGCGTCAGGGCCGATGGCTTCGTTTCGCTGGCGCTCATGCAAAAATTCCGTGCGCTTTGTGCAAGGCGTCGACGAAGACGTCGACCTCGGCGCGTGTGTTGTAGAAGGCGAACGAGGCGCGCGCCGTCGCGGTGACGCCGAGGCGTTCCATCAGCGGCTGTGCGCAGTGGTGGCCGGCGCGGACGGCGACGCCTTGACGGTCGATCACGGTCGCGATGTCGTGCGCGTGCGCGCCGTCCATCGTGAAGGAGAGGATCGAGCCTTTGTCGGGCGTCGTGCCTTGCAGGTGGATCCAGTTCAGGCCTTGCAAGCGTTCGGTCGCGTAGGCGAGCAGATCGTGTTCCTGGCGCATAAGATCGGCGCGGTCGAAGGCGGTGATGTAGTCGATCGCGGCGCCGAGTCCGACGGCTTCGACGATCGGCGGCGTGCCGGCTTCGAAGCGCTGGGGCGAGCGGCCGTAGGTGACGCGGTCTTTGTGCACTTCGTCGATCATCTCGCCGCCGCCACGGAACGGGGGCAGACGTTCGGCCCATTCCTTCTTCATGTACAGCACGCCGATGCCGGTGGGGCCGTAGAGTTTGTGGCCGGTCGCGACGTAGAAGTCGCAGTCGATGTCCTGCACGTCGATCGGCATGTGAACGCTGGCCTGGCAGCCGTCGAAGAGGACGGGCACGCCGCGCGCGTGGGCGATGCGGACGATCTCTTTCACCGGCGTAACGGTGCCCAGCACGTTCGACATGTGGGTGACGGCGATGAGTTTGGTGCGTGGGGTGAGCAATGCTTCGAATGCGGCGAGGTCGAAGGCGCCGTCGTCTTTGATCGGAGCCCAGCGCAGGACCGCGCCTTTGCGTTCGCGCAGGAAGTGCCAGGGGACGATGTTGGAGTGGTGTTCCATCTCCGACAGGATGATCTCGTCGCCTTCCTTGATCGACGCGCCCAGACTGTTGGCGACGAGATTGATCGAGTCCGTACCGCCGCCGGTGAAGATCACCTGGTCGGGCGACGGGGCGTTGATGAAGGCGCGGACTTTTTCGCGCGCGTGTTCGTAGCCGTCGGTCGCGGCGTTCGACAGCGCGTGGAGGCCACGGTGAACGTTGGCGTAGGACGTTTCCATCATGCGCGTCATCGCGCCGATCACGGCCGTCGGTTTTTGCGCGGACGCTGCATTGTCGAAGTAGACGAGCGGCTTGTCGTTGACGCGCGTCGAGAGGATCGGAAAATCCTCACGCACGCGGGCGACGTCGAAGACGCGCTTTTGGTGTTTCGCTTTGGTGGCGAGCGCGGTCATTGGGGGGCGGCTCCGACGGTCGCCATGCGGGCGGTCAGCCAGGCGTCGACGGCGCTGCGGAAGATACCGGGCACGCGCTCGGTCACTTCGCCCAGAAAGGCGGCGACGAGCATGTTGCGCGCCTGGACTTCGGGGATGCCGCGGGCGCGGAGGTAGAACATCTGGTTGGGATCGACCGCGCCGATGGCTGCGCCGTGTCCGCATTTCACGTCGTCGGCGAAGATCTCAAGTTCGGGCTTTTGGTCGATCTCGGCGTGCGGCGAGAGAAGGAGCGCGCGCGACATCTGATGGCTGTCGGTCTTTTGCGCTTCGGGCTTCACGATCACGCGGCCTTGAACTGCGGCATGGCCGTTGCCTGAGGCGACGCCCTTCGCGAGCAGGCGGCTCTTGGTGTTCGGCGCGTCGTGGCTGATCTCAAGCGTGTAGTCGGCGTGTTCGCCTTCGCCTGTCGCGTAGGCGCAGGCGAGATTGAAATCCGCGCCTTGACCGGTGAGACGTACGGACATTTGCTGACGCGCCAACGCTGCGCCGGACGATAGGACCACGCCTTCATATGCGGCGTCGCGCGCGAGGTCGAGGTCGTGGTTGCGGACGACGACCCCTGCCCCAGCGCTCGCCGTCACACGCAGGTGATTCAGACGCGCGCCGGGTTCGAGGACGATCGATGTCATCGCGTTTGCGAGGCTCTGCGCTTCCGTCGCGCCGTCATCGAGTTCGATCAGCGTCAGTTCGGCGCCTTCTTCCAGGTAGACGACCGAACGCGTGTTGCTGATCACGCCTGCTTCGACGAGTGTCGAGCGGATGAGGACGGGGCGGTCGAGCTGTAAGCCGCGACCGACGCGGATGAGCGCGCCGTCTGTGGCGAAGGCGAGGTTCAGGTTCTGGAGGGCGTCGCTGCCGGGTTCGAACCATTGACGCAGCCAGGCTGCCGGCGTCTTCAGCGCTTCGGCGAGGCTGATGACTTCCAGGCCGTCGGGTAGTTCGTCGCCGCGCGGGCTTGCCGTGACTTTGCCGCCGTTGATGTCGATGCGATGCGCGCCGATGCCTTCGAAGAGCGATGGCGGCGGCGTGCCCGCGCCGGTCGCGATCGTGAGGTCCGTCGACAGCTTGTTGCGGAGGTCGGTGTATTTCCACGCTTCGACGCGGCGGTGCGGAAGGCCGTCGCGCGACACGCGGGCGAGCGCTTCGGCGCGCAGCGGCTGCAGCCATGCGGGGCTTGGAAGATTCGCGCGCGCCTCTGCGAATAGCGCGGCCATGGCGCTTTCGTGCGTGCGTTCCGTTTTGACGTCGAGTGCCGTCATTACGCTGCCTTCACGATCTCATCGTAACCCTTGGCTTCGAGTTCGCGCGCGAGGTCGGGCCCGCCGGTCTTGGCGATGCGGCCTGCGGCTAGGACGTGGACCTTGTCGGGCACGATGTAGTCGAGCAGGCGCTGGTAGTGCGTGATGACGAGGAAGCTGCGGTTCGGGGCGCGCATGGCGTTGACGCCTTCGGCGACCAGTTTCAGCGCGTCAATGTCGAGGCCGGAGTCGGTTTCGTCCAGGATGGCGAGCGAGGGTTTCAGCATTGCCATTTGCAGGACTTCGTTGCGTTTCTTTTCGCCGCCGGAGAAGCCGACGTTGACGGCGCGTTTGACCATCTCGTCGGACATCGACAGGTCTTCGCGTTCTTGCTTCAGGCGTTTCAGGAACGACACGGCGTCGAGTTCGACTTCACCGCGGGCTTTCGCTTGCGCGTTCAGCGCGGTGCGTAGGAAGTTGATCGTCGTGACGCCGGGGATTTCGACGGGGTATTGGAGCGCGAGGAAGATGCCGGCGGCGGCGCGTTCTTCCGTCTTCATCGTGAGCAGGTCTTGGCCGCGGAAGGTGACCGTGCCGGAGGTAACTTCGTAGCCGGGGCGCCCCGCCAGCACATACGACAGCGTCGACTTGCCTGATCCGTTCGGGCCCATGATGGCGTGGACTTCGCCGCTGCCCAGCGAGAGCGTCAGGCCGTTCAGGATTTTCTTGCCGTCGACGGTGGCGTGGAGATCTTTGATCTCAAGCATCGGTATTGCCTCTGTAGGGGCCGACGCCCCGGCCCTTGCGGCCGCGGAATAGGTTGCCGATGAACCATGCGGCGGCGGCGCCTGCACCGACCACGAGTGCGACGACAAAGAGCGTGGAAGCGACAATGGCGATCAGCGCCAGGGCCGCGATCGACACGGCAATGATCGCGATCATCGCGATCCAGCCGCGCCAACCGGCCGGGCGCGCACGCTCCCAATTGATGTAGACGCGGGGGCGGTCGTAGGGGTTGTTCGTCATCCGACGCTTCCTTCCAAGCTGACGCCGATGAGCTTTTGGGCTTCGACGGCGAATTCCATGGGGAGCTTTTGCAGCACTTCGCGGCAGAAGCCGTTGACGATGAGCGTCACTGCTTCCTCGGCGGGTATACCGCGCGAGAGGCAGTAGAACAGCTGGTCGTCGCTGATCTTCGACGTCGTCGCCTCGTGTTCGAATTGGGCAGAGGGGTTGCGGCTTTCAATGTAGGGCACGGTGTGGGCGCCGCATTTCGCGCCGATGAGCAGCGAGTCGCATTGCGTGTAGTTGCGCGCGTTGTCGGCTTTCGCGTGGGCGCTGACCAGGCCGCGGTAGGTGTTTTGTGCGACGCCGGCGCTGATGCCCTTCGAGATGATGCGCGAGCGCGTGTTCTTGCCGAGGTGGACCATCTTGGTGCCGGTGTCGGCTTGCTGATGGTTGTTGGCGATGGCGATCGAGAAGAATTCGCCGACCGAGTCGTCACCGCGCAGGATGCAGCTTGGGTATTTCCAGGTGATCGCGGAGCCGGTTTCGACTTGCGTCCAGCTGATCTTGGAGCGAGGGCCGCGGCAGTCGCCGCGCTTGGTGACAAAGTTGTAGATGCCGCCTTTGCCGTTTTCGTCGCCGGGGTACCAGTTTTGGACGGTCGAGTATTTGATCTCGGCGTCATCCAGCGCGATCAGTTCGACGACGGCGGCGTGCAGTTGGTTCTCGTCGCGCATGGGAGCGGTGCAGCCCTCCAAGTACGAGACGTAGGAGCCCTTGTCGGCGATGATCAGCGTGCGTTCGAACTGGCCGGTTTGGGCTTCGTTGATGCGGAAGTAGGTCGAGAGCTCCATCGGGCAGCGCACGCCCGGCGGGATGTAGACGAAGGAGCCGTCGCTGAAGACGGCGGCGTTCAGCGTCGCGAAGAAGTTGTCGGTGATGGGGACGACCGAGCCCAGATACTTGCGCACGAGGTCGGGGTGCGTCTGCAGGGCTTCGGAGATCGGGCAGAAGATGACGCCGACTTCCTTCAGCTTTTCCTTGAAGGTGGTCGCGACCGAGACGCTGTCGAACACGGCGTCGACGGCGACACCGGCCAGCATTTTTTGTTCGGTGATCGGGATGCCGAGTTTCTTGTAGGTCTCGAGCAATTTCGGATCGACCTGATCCAGGCTTTCCAACATCGGCTTCGATTTCGGCGCGGAGTAGTAATACGCGTTCTGATAATCGATCTGCGGGTATTTCAGTTTGGCCCAGCGCGGTTCGCGCATCGAGAGCCAGCGTTCGAAGGCCGACAGACGCCATTCGAGCATCCAGTCCGGTTCGTTCTTCTTGGCCGAGATGTAGCGGACGGTGTCGGCGTTCAGGCCCTTCGGAGCCTTCTCGCTCTCGATGTCGGTCACGAAGCCGTATTTGTAGCGATCGACGGTGCGGGCCGCGACGGTGTCGATGGTTGCTTGTTCGGCCATGTCGCTATCCTCAGGCGGCGCGCGCTTGGGCGCGCGTGACGATGCGCGACCAGGCGTCGGCGAACGCCGACAGTTCTTGTTCTTGTGTGTTCCAGCCGAAGCTGACGCGGATGGCGCTCGCCGCCAGTTGGGGCGCGACGCCCATCGCGGTCAAGACGTGGCTCTGCGTGACTTTGCCCGACGAGCAGGCCGCGCCGGCGCTGACGGCGAAGCCGTCGAGGTCGAGCGCGATCACCATCGTCTCGGCCGGAACGGACGGCGCGGCGATGCAGATCGTGTTCGGCAGGCGGTTTTCGCTTTCGCCGAAGATGACGGCGTCAGCGCTTGCGTGCTTCAAGCGGTGTTCAAGTTGGGTGCGTGCGACGTTTGTCGGCAGCGCGCGTGTGGCGGCTTCGACGGCTGCGCCGAAGGCTGCGATAGCGGCGACGTTGTGTGTGCCGGCGCGGCGGCCGAATTCTTGTCCGCCGCCCAGGTGCTGCGGTGCGAGCGGCGCGCCTTGGCGGACGACGAGCGCGCCGACGCCTTGCGGGCCGCCGATCTTGTGCGCACTGAGCGAGACGTAGTCAGCGCCGAGGTCGGCGATGTTCACCGGCGTCTTGCCAAGCGACTGGACCGCGTCGCAGTGGACGAGCGCGTGGTGGGCTTTGGCGACCGCGGCGGCTTCGGCGACCGGTTGGATGACGCCGGTTTCGTTGTTCGCGGCCATGAGGCTGACCAGCGTGCGGCCCTTGCCTTCGTCGAGGAGGCGTTTGAACTCCGTGAGATTGAGCGAACCGGTCGGCGTGACGGGCGCTGTGAGGACGCGCAAGCCGGCGAATGTTTCTTCGCATGCGGCGGCGGTGGCGCGGATCGAGTCGTGTTCGATGGCGGAGACGATCAGGCGCGTGATGCGTTCGCCGGCGGCCGATGCCGCTTGGAGCGCGCCGCGTAACGCTAACGTGTTCGCTTCGGTGCCGCCGCTGGTGAAGATCACGTCATCGGGTTGCGCGCCGACGGCGGCAGCGATTTGGCGGCGGGCTTTCTCGACCAAGCTGCGTGCGGCGCGGCCTTGCGCGTGGACCGACAGCGCGTTGCCGGGCGCGTCGAGCGCGGCCAGCATCGCCGCCCGCGCTTCGGGGCGCAGTGGAGCGGTTGCGTTGTAGTCGAGGTAGACGTGCATGTCGCTTGTGCTGCTTCTTTTAAGCGGCTGCGTTCTCGTGCTGCGGCTCAGTGTGTTCGACGCGGCTTTTGCCGAGGATGCGTTTGTTGACGACGTCCGCCACCGTGACCGAACTCAAGAAGATATGGATCTGGTGTCCGAGTTCTTCCCACAGATCATGTGTGATGCAGCGGCCCTGCTGGCCGGTGCAGCCGCGCGGGGAACCGAGATCGCAGCGCGTGGCTTTGAGCGGTTCATCGACCGCCAGCATGATGTCGGAGATGCGCGTGTCTTCGGCGGCGCGCGCGAGGCGGTAGCCGCCGCCGGGTCCGCGGGCGCTGACGACAAGGCCGCCGCGTCGCAGGCGTGCGAACAACTGCTCCAGATAGGAGAGCGAGATTTCTTGGCGCTGGGCGATTTCATTCAGGGCCACGGGCTTGCCGTTGCCGTGGCGCGCCAGGTCGACCATCGCCATCACGGCGTAGCGGCCTTTGGTGCTTAGATTCATCAGCCGAACTCCTTATATGACGGGTCAGAAACTGGGGCGCGCGGTTTGGCGCGCTCGAATTTCTTGATTTCGCGCCCCTAACCCGTGGTAGAAAGCGCGCCCCGTTTGCTTTCGGATGGGCGATATAGATTTCCCGAGTGGTGTAGTCAAGTATTAGGCGGGGCGCAACCTCCGACTCTTGGCAACCTGTTGACTGCAAACAGATATTTCAACGGGTCAGGGGTGTTGAACCCGGACCTCAAGAATCAAGAAACGCTGCGGACAAGGTGATCGAACGGCATGCCTGACGTGATCTTCGCCGGCCCCTCAGGGCGGCTGGAAGGAAAGTACCAGCACCAGAAACACAAGTCGGCGCCGATCGCGCTGATCTTGCACCCGCACCCGCAGCATGGCGGGACGATGAACAATCGGGTGGCTTACGAGCTGTTCTATTGCTTCCAGCGGCGGGGCTGTTCGGTTCTGCGGTTCAATTTCCGCGGCGTCGGCCGCAGCCAAGGCATTTTCGACGGCGGGATCGGCGAGTTGTCAGATGCTGCGGCGGCGCTCGATTGGCTTCAGATGATGAACCCGGGCGCGCAGACGTGCTGGGTCGCCGGGTTTTCGTTCGGTGCGTGGATCGGGATGCAGCTGTTGATGCGGCGTCCGGAGATTCACGCGTTCATTTCGGTCGCGCCGCCGGCGAACATATATGACTTCACGTTCCTAGCTCCCTGCCCCGCCTCGGGTTTGATCGTGCACGGGCGCAACGATCAGGTGTCGCCGGAAGCGGACGTGCAGAAGCTCGTCGATCGCTTGAACGCGCAGCGCGGGATCAAGATCACGCAGGTGAAGATCGAGGGTGCGAACCACTTCTTCGATCAGAACGTCACGGATCTGGTGAAGTCGGTCGAAGACTATCTCGACATGCGGATGCCGCCCGTTGCGGAGGCTGGTTAGCTTCTAGCCCTCAACTCGTCATGGCCGGCCTTGAGCCGGCCAGCCAGTGCGCGCACGTCCGTGCGCGCCCAGAAACGCGACGTCATCGTCAATGAATTTGCGGCTTTGAGAGTTTCGCTCGGCCGCGCAGACGCGCGGCCACCGGGTGGCCGGGTCAAGCCCCGGCCATGACGGACAATAGAGTTCTGCAACACTGAACCGGACGTCGTTACCCCGCGTGGAACATGTAGCGGAGCACCGTTTCGGCGTCGTCCGGCGGTAGCGCCACGATGTCGACGAAGAGCGCCGTCGAGAATGAGCACGCGGCGTGCGCTTCCTCGCGGCTCGTGTGCAGGCGCGAGCCCGTAGCGACCTCGGCCGATTGTTCCGTCAGCAGGCCGGCATGGCGTTGCGCGACTTCGGTGGTTAGCGCCTCGCCGCGCGTCTTGTCGAATTCGACGGGCGTTTCACCGGCGTTGGCGACCACGTCGTTGTTGATGGCGAGCATGCTTTTCATGCCATGGTCGCCGATCGCTGCTTTCAGGCGCGACGTCGAGAGGGTCTGACCGTGCTTCGTGCCGAAGAGCATGAGGACGCAGGCTTCGGGGTCTTTGTCTCTGAGGTTTTCCAGGATCGAGGCCATGGCCTTCGTGTAGCCCAGGAGATCTTCAGTGCGGGCGCGGGGCATGTAGCGGATGAAGGTGTCGCCCAGCGTGCGCGCGCCGATGCCGGCGGCTGCTTCGAACGCGCCTTTCGCGCCGCCTGCCTGATACGCTTTGCGCAATTCGCCTTTGAACGCCTCTTCGATCTTCGGGTCGTCTTTGAAGATGCGCGCCAGCGACGCCTGCTTCACGATGTCGGGACGAATTTCGGATTCGTACACGGCGTCGAACTGAACGGTTCTGACTTGCGGACCGACCGCCTTCTCGAGTTCCGGTTGGATGAAGGCCGGCCCCAAGCGCGCGCCGAACACGATGGGCGCAACGATCAGCATCGCCTTGATGATGCCCG
Organism: Alphaproteobacteria bacterium; assembly: GCA_034440355.1. Taxonomy (GTDB): domain Bacteria; phylum Pseudomonadota; class Alphaproteobacteria; order Micropepsales; family Micropepsaceae; genus SZUA-430. The sequence continues at coordinate 97,396 of JAWXBY010000054.1, read as the reverse complement.
ACCTCGAATAGCTTGCGATCAACGCGCCGATCGCGCCGCCCACTGCGCCGCCGATGCCTGTCGCGATGATGGCTACCCAGTCGAGCCCAAACATCTGTGTCCCGCACGTTCCCCGGGGCGCATCCTTTCATCTTCGGCGGACACGGTGGAACAGAAAACGACCGGCGGACTGGCCCTATCCTTAACGGCGACCGTTGTGCAGCGCGCCGCCCGCCATGGGGCGAGGGACGCCGGTCGTCAGCGGGAAACTGATCGGCAGGCCGCGGAGCGAGCGGACGGCGAGGTAGGCGGTGGCTTCGGCCTCGATGAAGTCGCCGCGCCAGCCGGCGTCTTCAGCCGTCAGCACCGTCGCGCCGTCCAAGGCCGTGCGGAGTTCGCGCATCAGCGTCGGGTTCAGGCGGCCGCCGCCGCAGACGATCCATGCCTGCGGTGGTCGCGGCAGATGCGCTCGAGCCTTGGCGATGGCTCGCGCGGTGAAGGCGGTTAGCGTTGCCGCGCCGTCCTCGGGCGTCAGGTTGCGTGCCATGTCGAGCGCGAAGTCCATGCGATCGAGCGACTTCGGGGCGGGTTTTGCGAAATACGCATGCTCTAAAAGATGCGCGACGACGTTTTCGTTGACGCGGCCTTTGGCGGCGAGCGCGCCGTCTTTGTCGATGGGTTGGCCGGTGTGTTTCAGCGCCCAGTCGTCGATGGGTGCGTTGCCCGGTCCGGTGTCGAATGCGATCAGTTCGCCGCCGCGCCCGACGAACGTGACGTTCGCGACGCCGCCGATGTTAAGTACGGCGACAGGTGCGCGATCTGCTGCGAGCGCTGCGTGGTAGATCGGCACGAGCGGTGCGCCCTGCCCGCCAGCGCGCACATCGGCGGTGCGGAAGTCGTTCACGACGTCGATGCCGGTCGCTTGTGCGAGGCGCGGGCCGGAGCCGATTTGCAGCGTCATGCGATGCTGCGGGCGATGGACCAGTGTCTGGCCGTGGAAGCCGACCACGTCGATGTCGTTGGGCGTGAGGCCGGCTTCCATGAGGAGCGCCGTCACGGCGCGGGCGTGTGCCTGCGTCAATTCGCGCTCCAACGCTTCGATGTCGGCGGGCAATGGGCCGCTGAGCGGCATCGTGGCGGCACGGTCGATGGCTTCGCGCAGGCGCGCGCGCATATCGGCGCTGTACGGCTCAAAGCGCGCGGGGCCGAAGGCGGCGATGCGTTCGCCGTCGGTGTCGAGGATGGCGGCGTCGATGCCGTCCATCGACGTGCCGCTCATCAGACCTATAGCCTTCAGGACGCGCGCCATTTCGTGCTACACACCCGGCCCCGTTAGTCGAATCCACAAGGATCTATATAGACGATGAGCGCGTTCCGCTCTCCCTTCCTGACAGAGTTCGCCGCGCGCGGACATTTTCATCAATGCACGAACCCGGATGGGCTCGATGCGCTGCTGTCGGCTGGGCCTGTCGTCGGTTATATCGGCTTCGATTGCACCGCGCCGTCTATGCATATCGGCAACCTGACGCAGATCATGCGATTGCGCGTGCTGCAACGGATGGGGCATCGGCCGATCGTCGTGGTCGGCGGCGGCACGACCAAGATCGGCGATCCTTCAGGCAAGGACGAGTCGCGCCAGTTGCTCGACGACGCGAAGATCGAAGCGAACAAGGAGCGGTTCAAGGAGATCTTTCGCCGCTATCTGACGTTCGGCGACGGGCCGACGGACGCGATCATGGTCGACAATGCGGAGTGGCTCGACAAGCTCGAGTACATTCCGTTCCTGCGCGAGATCGGGCGGCACTTCACGATCAACCGCATGGTGGCGATGGATAGCGTGAAGCTTAGGCTCGACCGTGAGCAGCCGCTGACGTTCCTCGAATTCAACTACATGATTTTGCAGTCGTACGATTTCGTCGAGCTGTTCCGCCGCTATGGCTGCCGTTTGCAGATGGGTGGGTCGGACCAGTGGGGCAATATCGTCTCGGGCATGGATCTCGCACGGCGCACCGACGGCGTGGAGTTGTTCGGTTTGACGTCGCCGCTGATCACCACGTCGTCGGGCGCGAAAATGGGGAAGAGCGTGTCGGGCGCGATTTGGCTGTCGGCGGATATGCTGAGCCCGTACGATTTCTGGCAGTACTGGCGCAATTCGGAAGACGCAGACGTCGGGCGCTTCTTGCGCATCTTCACCGACTTGCCGATTGCGGAGATCGAACGGCTTGAGGCGCTTAGAGGCGCTGAGTTGAACGACGCGAAGAAGGTGTTGGCGAACGAAGTCACCGCCATGTGTCACGGCCGCGCGGAAGCGGAGCGTGCGGCTGAGACTTCGCGGCAGACGTTCGAAGGCGGCGGCATGTCGGCGGATTTGCCGACGGTTGAGATTGCGAACAGCGATCTCGCGAGCGGTCTGGGCGTCCTCGGCGCGTTTACGCGCGCGGGGCTTACGTCATCGAATGGCGATGCGCGGCGGCAGATTGCCGGCGGCGGTTTGCGCGTGAACGATGAGGCGGTGGCGGACGAGAAATTGCTGTTGCGCGCGGAACACCTCCGCGAAGGCGTGATCAAGCTGTCGCTCGGCAAGAAGAAGCACGTACTGCTGAAACCGGTTTAATTCGTCTTCGTCGGCTGGAGTGCGGGCTGGGCTGCGTTCTGTGCTTCCGGCTTTTGCGCGGGCATCGGCGCGGGCATGGGCGCGGCGGCTTGCGGGGTCGGGCCCATTTGGAAGAGTTTTCGCAAGAAGCCCGGGGCCAGCATCGACACGGGATTCACGGCGACGCGCAGTTCGTCGACTTCGCCGGTGATGCCGTAGGTCACGCCGAAGATGCCCTCGCCTTTGCGCGAATTCAGAATATCGCCGAGAAGCGGGATGTCCTCGAACATGCTGTTCAGGCCGTAGAGCGGAACGATCGTGCCGTTGAGGTCGAGGCGGTCGTTGCCGCGGTTGATGAGGCCCTGCGTCGTCAGGCCGATCGCCGGGCCCGCCGCGCGGCCGTTCGTCAGGGTGATGACGTCGCCTCGGCCTTGGAACACCTGCTCCATGCGCGTGAAGGTGATGCCTTCGCCGCGCAGGAGATCGTCGAGACCGGTGAAGGAGCCCGCCGACAAGAGGCGGGCGAAGAACGGTTGATCGACGATCTTGAAGTTATCGATCTTCAGCGTGCCGTCGAAGGTGGACTCCGCTTTTGATGCGGCGGCGCCCGCCGGCGGCAGCGGCGAGAGATCGACGCTTAACGACATGTCGCCGCCGATGAGACTTCTGAAGCCTGTTGCTGCGCGCAGAAGGCGTCCGGCGTCGGCGGTTTGTAGCTTGAGTTTCCGCGAGTTGTCCGAGGCGCGGATCATTTCGCCGCGCACGTTGGCGGCGTCGGCTGAGGCGTCGATCTTGAACACCGTCAAACGCTGGCCGTCGTCGGCGTACGCGAAGTTCACGCCCGTAAACCACACGTCACCTTGCAGGTAGGCGAGATCGAGATCGGCCTTGATCGCGATCGGCGTTTTGCGTTCCTTCTGCTTTGGCTTCACGCCCTCTTCGCCGTCCTCTCTGCCGAGGAAGCCGCCGGCGTCCATCACGCGGCCCTTCACGTCGATGGTCTCGCTGCCGTCCGGAGCGATTTTATGCAGGATGGCGAAATCGTTTCGTTCGCCGAGTTGCAGGCGCTTGAAATCGGCTTCGCGGATCCGCCCGCCTGCAACGACCAGGCGGCCCTGTGCTTTGAGGCCCTGCCCGACCGCGTCGATGTCGTTGATCTCGACCGAGCCATCCGGTTTGAAGACCACCATCGCCTTCATCGACGCCTTGGCGTCTTCGGGCTTCGCCCAATCGAGTTCGGGTGAGGACAGCCGCGCACTGGTCAGGTTGGCGTCGACCTTGGCGTTTTGAATCTTGCCGCCGTTGCCGGTGAAGGCGGCTATGACGGTGCTCTTTCCTTCGATATATGGGCGCAGGTCGACGCCGAGGCGCGCGCGTTGGTCCTCGTTCAGGGTCGCGGTCACGTCGAGGCGGGTGCTGATCTTTGTCGCGTTGGTGAAATCTTCCGTCCAGGTGAAGCCCATCGGGGCGGTGTTCACCTGTACGGCGCCGTGCGCCTTCATGCCCTTCATGTTGAGGTTCAGAAGGAACGTGCCGCCGGTGATCTTGAGCGTCTCGTTGATCGGCAGGCGCACGTCCTTCAGTTCGGCTTCGACGTCGATCCCTAAGTCTTCGGTTTTGACGTCGCGCAGCATCGGAATGACGAACGTGAATTTTCCCTCGGCTTTGCCACCCGTGTCCGATGGCTTAATCCCGTAGCGCGTGGGATAGCCAAGACGCGGTTTGTCGAGGAGGACCATGATATCTTGCGTTGGACCGCTGAACGATCCGGTGACGGTGCCCGGCGCGCCGCGGATATGGAATTGGTCGATCGTGAAGGAGCCTTCCTTCAGCGTGACGGTGCCGATGGTGCCGCTTGTGAGCTGCACTTTGAACGTGTCGCCAAAGACGGTCGCCGAGCCTTTAACCTTCGTCATGTCGGGCAGACCGTCGAGATAGGTCATGCGCATCCCGTCCATGGCGAAGGAGATGTTCATCATCTCGTCGGGGATGCGTTCGCCCGTGATGGCGCCGGGCGGGATGTTGATTGCGACCGTGCCGTCGTTGATCGTGCCCTCATGCGCGTTCGCCATGACCCAATCGCGCGCGCCGGGCGCGGCGCCCTGGGGCCACAAGCGTTTCAAGTCGGCGACGGACAGATCTTTGAAGCCACCGTTCAAGATGACGCCGGTCGACACGGGGTTGTCTTGAAGTTCGCCGGCGAGCGTCAACTGAAAGGCACCGCGATGAGCCAAGATTTCGTCGATCGTTAAGTGCCCTGCCGCAGCGTTGAAGGTGCCGCGGAATTTCGCTTTCTCAAGCGCCAGGCCGCCGCCGTCGAAGACAATCGGGGCGTCGATGAAGACGTTTTCCGCCGTCCAGTCGGCCGTCAGATTGGCGAGCGCGCCGTCGGCCGCGAATGCGAATGCGCCTCCGCCCGAGATATTGCCGCGGAGCGTGTCGCCCTTCCAGTTCAGCTCCTGGATCGTGTAGCGCTTGCCGGGCACATCGAGGTCGACCGTGAGCGCCGCGCTCTTCACGTGAATTGGGTCTTTCTTCAGCGCGGGCAGCTGCAGAAGACCGTCGCCAGCGCTGAGCACCAGCTTGCAGGCCCCAAGCAAGCCCGCCATCGACAGATTGCACGTCGCGTTGCCTTGGACGGGAATGTCGATGCCCTTGAGCGCCTTCAATCCTGCGCCGCTGGCGGCGAGGACGCTCAGGCGGACGGGTTTGAACGCGGCTTGGAGCGCGACGTTGTCGCTGCCGTTCGTGTAGTTGGCCGACGCGGTGAACAGCCACGACGATTTGTCGGCGAGACGCAGGGGCGCTGCGACGGAGACGACGACGCCGTCGGTCTTGCGGTCGAAGGTGAGTGCCGCTTTTTCGGCGTTCCAGTATGAGCGCGTGTCTTCGTCGAAGATCGTCAGCTTCGCATCGCTGACGGCGAAGCGCGTCAGATAGCGCGACAGCATATCGTCGGGCTTGGGCGTCAGCATCGCTTCGAGTACGGCTTTGATGACGCCTTCGGACGGCGCGTCCGGTTTGCCTGTGCCGGGTTTTTGGTCGGCGACTTGGAAGCCGAGCTGCACGCCGCCGTCGGCGCGGCGCACCAGAAGCGCATTGACGCCGACGAGTTCGACTCGTGTCGGCGCGACGTCACCGCGTAGGAGCGCCGGCCCCGACAGCGACAATTTTGCGCGGGGCACGCGGGCGATGACGTTGCCGTTGAGGTCGAGCGCTTCGACGTCGACGAATTGGAGATAGGCGAGATTCTTACCCTCGGACCATTCGATCACGCTGTCGCCGAAGCGGACCTGCATGTCCTTCAGGCCGGAATTGATCATCGCTTCGAGGCGCGGCGTCAGTAGCCCTAACGACACGGGGCCGTTCATCGCCTGCCAGACGAAGATCGCGCTGACGACCACGAGCGCCACGATCGCGACCGCGGCAACACGCACAGCGACCTTGGCGGAACGCCTGATCAAACCAACACCCTCGCGACCGCCGTAAGCCCCACACCTGAGTCAGGCCCAGGCAGTCGGGGAAAATAACATGACATGCCCCCGCGCGTCCGAGGGGAAAGAGGGCGAACTCTTGGATTTCGCATCGAAAACTGCTTCAAGCCGATAACCAACGCCGGGAACATCGCCATGACCAAGACAATCGCTGAGGGGGACAAGGCGCCCAGTTTCACACTGGAGACCGACGGCGGCGGGAAGGTCTCGCTGAAGGACTTCGCGGGCAAGCCGCTGGTCCTGTATTTTTACCCTAAGGACGATACCCCAGGTTGTACCACGGAGGCGATTGATTTCTCCGCCGCAGCCGCCGCTTTCAAAAAGCTCGGCGTCCCGGTCGTCGGGGTCTCAAAGGATAGTGTGGCCGCCCACGACCGTTTCAAGGTGAAGCACAAGCTGAAAGTGGCGCTGGGATCAGACCCGGAAGGTAAAGCCATCGAATCGTACGGCTCTTGGGTCGAGAAAAGCATGTATGGGCGCAAGTATATGGGAATCGACCGTTCGACTTTTCTGATCGATAGCAAGGGAAAGATCGCCAAAATCTGGCGGAAAGTGCGTGTTCCAGGACACGTGGAAGACGTGCTGGCCGCCGTCCGGTCGCTGTGATGGAAAACCTTAAAAAGTTGTAAGAATTTTGCAATTTCTGCGGCTTGGCGAAAAGCTTCAAATCCGTAACAATTGCGGTAGGGTCTAGTTAGGCAAGGGGCTCAGGCACCGTTTCACATCCCGACGGCGTCTGTGGGTATCCCAAGCTTCACATCAGTTGAGGTAGTTGCATGTCCACCTCGCCCCTCGGCGGCGTCATGGTGCTCGCGCACCGGTTGTTCCCGCATCGTCAGTTCTACTTGCGTAGCCGGGGCTCCGTTCAGTTCTTCGAATTCAGTCCGACATTCCAGATGACTGTCGCGATCACGACCCTGCTGATCATGCTGTGGGTCGCTTACGCCTCCGTCGTCGTCATCTTCAAAGAACAAATCATCACGGCGAAAGATCAGCGTTACGCCAGCATGCAGGCGGCCTATGAGGGCCGCGTTTCACAGATGCAGTTGGCGTATGACGAATTGAACGGCCTTCTGGTTCTGGCCGAAGAGCGCTTCCAAAACGCGACGCGCGATCTCGAACAAAAGCACCGTCAGCTGACCGCCCTGCTCATGCAGAAGCAGGCGATGGACAAGCAGGTGCGCGAAGTGCGCCGTCAGATGGCGTACATGGACGGTTACGCTGGCAAATCCTACGCGCGCGCCGGTGCGCGGGACGGCGCCAACACGCTCATGATGCAGCTCACCTCGGCGGAGCCCGCCGTGCGTCAGAGCCGCGTGGCGCAGGCGATCAACGACAGCACGATCGGCGTGGTCGCGGCGTCGACCGCCTCGACGGGTGATGCCGGCGCCGGCAAGAGCGCGCTGGCCCAGAACTCGGTCGTGAAGAAGATCGCGAACCTCGAAGACCGTTTGAGCGATATCCAAAAGCAGCAAGTAGCGCTTTTGGGCGAATTGCGTGACGGCGCGACGTCGCAGATCGATCGCTATCAGCGGATTCTGGCGATGACGGATTTGCCGGTCGATCAAGTCGCCAACCAGGTCGGCATGAACAGCAAAAACGGCATGGGCGGTCCACTGCTGCCTGAGATCAGGGCCGCGGCGATCGACGGCGTGACCGACGAGTTCGAGAAACAGTTCGCCGAGATTGCGCAGACCTACAGCCGTCTCGACAATCTGACGACGGCGTTGTCCCGCTTGCCGCTGGTGACGCCTATTGCGACAGGTTTCTATCGCTCAACCAGTGGTTTTGGTTACCGCGTCGACCCCTTCACAGGTCGTGTCGCGTTCCATGCCGGTGCCGATATGGCAGGCGATTTCGGCACGGCGGTGCTTGCTTCTGCGGCAGGTCGCGTGGTGGCGGCCGAGAGGCGCGGCCCATATGGCAACATGGTCGAGATCGATCATGGCCGCGGCATCCGCACGCGTTATGGCCATTTGCAATCAATTATCGTGAAGGCCGGAGACATGGTGCAATTCCGCCAGAAGATCGCTACGATGGGATCGACCGGCCGCAGCACGGGACCGCATCTCCACTATGAGATCTGGTTCAACAATGTGGTCCGTGATCCCACCAAGTTCTTCGATGCGGGGCGAAATGTTTTCAAGGGGTAGCAAGGGTAACTCGAATCCACCTTCCGGCAATCTGCCACTGCCAACGCCGACACGGCGTCCCGGCAGATCGGCGCCGTCGATCATCTCGGATGATCTTGTGGTGATCGGGACTCTGACGTCGACGGGCGACATTCAAATCGACGGACGCGTCGACGGCGACATTCGATCGGCTTCCGTCACCATCGGCGAGAAAGCGAATTTCCAAGGCGAGATCGTCGCCGAGGAATGCACCATCCGCGGCCGCGTCCAAGGTATCGTCCGTGCACGGAAGGTTCAGCTTTCGGGCACGTGCCATATGGAAGGCACGATCCTGCACGAAGCGCTGGCCGTTGAAGTCGGCGCGTTCTTCGAAGGCAACTGTCGCCATTGCGCCGATCCACTCTCGGAAGTCGCCGGCAAGCCCGAACCGCGCACGACGTTCGAACCGAAGCGCGATCTCGGCATTGCGGCCGCACCGCAGCCGCAACTTTCGGCGCCCGCGCCGATGGCCGCCGCGCCGCAACCGCAGCAGCAGCAGTATTCGGCGCCGCCGCTGTCCGCGCCGCAGCCGCAGCCTGCCCCTGCTCCGACGCCGACGAATATCTTCGGCCGGCCGCAGGTGACGCGGACGACGAGCACGGGAAGCCTTCTCGGCGCGATCAAGTCGGGCCAATAGGCCTGGCGATCTAGTCGATATCTTCGACAGGGGCGGCGTCTGCGCCGCCCTTTAATTTTTGCGCCAGCGACGCCTGCATGAAGGCGTCGAGGTCGCCATCCAAAATATCTTGCGGCGAGTAGCTTTGCGCGCCGGTGCGCAGATCCTTTACCAGCTGATACGGCTGCAAGACATAAGAGCGGATTTGGTGGCCCCAGCCGATATCCGACTTGGTCGCGTTCAGTGCGTCGACCTTCGCTTCGCGCCGTTCAAGCTCTGCCTCGTAGAGGCGCGAGCGCAGCATCGCAAAGGCGGTCGCGCGGTTCTTGTGCTGTGAGCGGTCATTTTGGCACGAGACGACAATGCCGCTTGGAATATGCGTGATACGGATCGCGCTTTCGGTTTTGTTGACGTGCTGACCGCCGGCGCCGCTAGCGCGGTATGTGTCAATGCGCAGGTCCTTGTCGACGATGTCGACTTCGATCGTGTCGTCGACGACCGGGTAGACCCAGACGCTGGCAAAGCTGGTGTGCCGACGGGCATTCGAGTCATACGGCGAAATGCGCACCAAGCGGTGAACGCCGGATTCCGTTTTGGCCCAACCGAATGCGTTGTCGCCTTTAACGAGAATGGTCGCGGATTTTAGGCCCGCCTCTTCTCCGGCGCTTTCTTCGATCAGCTCCCACTTGAAGCCGCGACGTTCAGCCCAGCGCGTGTACATGCGAAAGAGCATCGACGCCCAGTCTTGGCTTTCAGTACCGCCTGCCCCGGCGTGAATTTCGATAAAGGTGTCGTTGCTGTCTGCTTCGCCCGAGAGCAGCGACTGCATCTCCAGATCGCCGGCACGCTTGGCGACGGCGCGCAGTGAGTCCTCAGCTTCCTTCACCATCGCGGCGTCGCCCTCGCCGCTCGCGAGTTCGATCATTTCGACAGCGTCGTTGAAGTCGGCTTCGAGGCGCTTGAATTCGGTGAGCGCGGTGTCGAGCTTGTTGCGCTCGCGCATGGCTTTTTGCGCGGCGGCGCTATCGTTCCAGAATTTCGGGTCTTCGGCCTTCGCGTTCAGTTCGTCGAGGCGCCTGCGTGCAGCGTCCGGGTCAAAGATGCCTCCTCAGCAGCGCCAGCGATTGCTGGACCTGCTCGGCGATGGCTTGCATTTCGGCGCGCATGTTCGTTTCCGGCCACGTGTGAAGGGCGCGACTTATAACGTCGCGCCGCCGTTCGTCTCAAGGCAAATTCAGTAGAGGCCCCAGCCGCCGGAGTTTTCGCTCTGCGTGCTTGCAGCTGCGTCGGGATCTTCCTCGGATCCACCCATGCCGGAGCCAAATGCGTCGCCTTTGGGTATGTAACCCGAGCCGGGTTCAGTCCCGGCCTTGAAGGCCTCAAGCACGGCGCCGGCGCTGGACGGGCGGCCGCTCTTGAGGTCGACGCGCACCAAGCGGATGCCGGGCGGGACGCGGAAGGGGATTGGCGGCTGCGTGCCGACGGCTTCCTTCATGAAATCGCGGAAGATCGGCGCAGAGTTCGCACCGCCGGTTTCACCGTGGCCCAACGACGTGGGCTGATCGAAGCCGATGTAGATGCCGACCGTAAGGTTCGGCGAGAAGCCGACAAACCAGGCGTCCTTATAGTCGTTCGTCGTGCCGGTCTTGCCGGCGAGCGGCACACCGACGTCGCGCGCAACCACGGCGGTGCCGCGTTCGATCACGCCTTCGAGCATATGCACGATCTGATACGCGGTGCGGGCGTCGAGGATGTTTTCGGCGTCGCTTGCGATCAGCGGCTCTTCCTGGCCTTCCCACGTTTCGGCGTTGCAGCCGTCGCAGACGCGCTTGTCGGCGCGGTCGATCGTCTTGCCGTGGCGGTCTTGGATGCGGTCGACGAGCGTCGGCACGACCCGTTTGCCGCCGTTGACGAAGACCGAATAGGCCGACGCCATGCGCACCAGCGTCGACTCGGTCGAGCCGAGAGCGTTCGCGAGCACGGGCAGCATCTTGTCGGAGGTGCCGAGTTTCCGCGAGTACTCGACGACCTTGTCCATGCCGATGTCGGCGGCGATGCGCACGGTCATCAGGTTGCGCGATTTCTCAAGGCCTTCGCGCAGCGTCGAGGGACCGGCGAAGCTTTGACCGTAGTTTTCCGGACGCCAGAGCGGCAGGCCTTCGCCTTGGCTGGCGACGAAGGGCACGTCGAGTACGATGCTCGATGGCGTGTAGCCGCTGTCGAGCGCGGCGGCGTACACCAGCGGTTTGAAGGCCGAGCCGGTTTGACGCAGCGCCTGCCACGCGCGGTCGAATTCGCTGGCATAGAATGAGAAGCCGCCGACGAGCGCGAGAACGCGGCCGGTGTGCGGATCCATCGCGATCAAGCCGCCGTTCGCTTTCGGAACTTGGCGCAGCGTGAACAGGCCGGCGTTGTCAGCCTCAGGTGTTTTGGGCAACGCTTCGACGTAAATGACGTCGCCCGGCGTTACCACTTCCGACGATTTCTTGGGCTCGCCGCCCATCTTCTCGTCGGTGATAAACTTGCGCGCCCATTTGAGTTCGCTAAAGGGGATCTTGCCGTCGGAGCCGTCGGCGAAGCCGATCTTCACCGCGTCGCCCACCGAGCCGGTGACAGCGGCCAACCGCCACTCCGTCACGTCGAGTAACGCCGGCATGTCCGCCAGCGTCTTGCGCCATTCGGTCGAGAGGTCGACGCGTGTGACGGGTCCGCGCCAGCCGTGGCGGCGATCGTAGCCGATCAGGCCTTTACGCAGCGCCGTCGTGCCGAAATGCTGAAGCTTCGGATCGAAGGTCGAGCGCACGGCGAGACCGCCGTCGTAGAGCGCCTGGTCGCCGTAGTTCTGCTGAATCCAGCGGCGAATTTCCTCGGCAAAGTACTGCGCTTCAGGCGATTGCGCGCCAGCAGGACGGAAGTGCGGAACGAGAGGCTCGCCGACCGCCTTCTTGGCGTCTTCATCACCGATGAACTGGTTCTCGGACATGCGCTCGATCACCCAGTTCCGGCGCTCGATCGCTTTGCGCGCTTGGCGGATCGGGTGGTAGTTCGACGGCGCCTTCGGCAGGCCCGCGAGATACGCCGTTTCGGCGATCGTCAGCTGATCGAGCGATTTGTCGAAATAGTTGTAGGCCGCGGCCGCGACGCCGTAGGAGCCCGAGCCCAAGAAGATTTCGTTGAGGTAGAGCTCGAGAATTTTGTCTTTGCTGTAGGCGTCCTCAAGACGGAAGGCGAGCATCCATTCCTTGATCTTACGCTCAAGCGTCGCTTCGCTGGTCAGCAAGAAGTTCTTCGCGACCTGCTGCGTGATCGTCGACGCGCCTTCGGGACGACGGTTGGCGCCGGACATGTAGTTCTGCGCGTTGGTGATTACGGCGCGCATCACGCCGTTGATGTCGACGCCGGGGTGCGAATAGAAATCTTTGTCTTCGGCCGAGAGGAACGCGTCGATCACACGGCGCGGGATGGATTCGATCGGCACGAACAACCGGCGTTCACGCGCGTACTCGGCGATCAGAGAGCCGTCGTTCGCGTAGACGCGCGTGGTGATCGGCGGCTGGTAGTTCGCCAGCGCGCTGTAGTCGGGAAGGTCCTGGCTGAGCTTGTACAAATACAGCGCCACCCCGGCGAAAACCGAGATGGTAAGGACCGCGATTCCGCCAAGCGTGTACGCGATAAACCGATACATGAACGTGAGCTATCCTGCGCTAAACCCGCGGCTCGGGCCGGGTTATACCACGGCGGCAGCCGGGGCTACTGTTAAAAACCTGTTCGGCACGTACAGAACGTCGCAATTTCGTTCCATTTCCGGACACTTCCCTGCCTCGCCCGGCCTCACGGTTCCGCCTCGGCTTTATGATCGCCGCGGCTGGTCCGGAAGTACCGATCAACCGCACGCGCGATCGAATCCGCCATGCGTTTGCGCCAGCGGTTGGTGTTCATCACCGACTCGTCCTCGCGGCTTGAAAGATAGCCGACCTCGATCAGAACGGAAGGCACGTCGGGCGCCTTCAAGACGACGAATCCGGCAAAGCGGTGGCTCTTCTGGGTGACTTCGCCGGCTCTCTGCAACTCTGGCACGAGCGCTTGGGCAAACTTCACCGCACTGTTCTTGGTCTCGCGCTGGGCCAGGTCTATGAGGATGCTGGTGACGACGTCGGCTTCGTTGGTGAGGTCGACGCCGGCGATGATGTCGGATTGGTTTTCGGACTTGGCAAGGGCCTCGGCCTCTTTGTCCGATGCCCTTTCGGACAGGGTGTAGACCGACGCGCCCCTAACCATCGATCCCGGCGCAGAATCCGCGTGCAGCGAGATGAACAGGTCCGCGCGCGCCCTACGGCCGACGGCCACGCGGGCTTTCAGGGACAGGAAGATGTCGCTGTCGCGGCTCATCACGACGACGTATTTGCCGGTTTTCTCCAGCGCGTGGCGGAGTGACTTGGCGAGCGCCAGCACCAGGTCCTTCTCGTGCGTACCGTCGATGCCGGTCGCACCGGGGTCTACGCCGCCATGGCCCGCGTCGATGACGACGACGCGCTTGGCCGCCGGAGCGCGGGCGGCCTTTTCCACCTCGGGATCAGTCTCCGAAGGGGCGGCCGACTCGGCGTGGGTGTCGGTGGGCCAACCTGAAGTTGTTAGATACTGGGCTCGATCAATTTGGCCGAGATCCAGCACCAAGCGGTAGCGGCGTTCCCCTTCGGGCGGCAGTAGAAATTTGTTCATGATGGTGACCGGCGACGCGAGGTCGATGACCATGCGCGAGCGCCCCGGCTTGAACAGGCCGAAGCGGAAACCTTTCACCACGCCGGCCGATGCTTGGGTGGCCGCCGGGTCGAGCCGCCAGGCGACCTCAGGCAGATCGATGACGATCCGATAGGGGTCGGCCAGGGTGAAGATCTCGAAATCGACCTTTTCCGACAGGTTCAGGACGAACCGGGTGTGTTTGCCGTTTTGGCCGACGCGTACGTCGCTGACCACAGGCGGAGGCGCCGCAACCGCCGGGGCGGCCAACGCCAATGCTACGGCAAGGATCAGGCGTTGCCAGTTCCAGTGCATCAATCGGTGTCTTAAATCTTGTTCGACCGGCCACGATCGTCGCGCACACCCCGTTGACGACCCGTTAGCCAAGAATCGCCTACGATATGCCCGTTCGTTCGGGTGATCGCTAGTCCTAGCCTGAGAATGCGGCAGATTTCAGCCGTGCTTTCATTTGTTGCGGTACCCGGCCAACACGTCTAAGACTTTTTCCCGGCCCTGGGCGGGACTCGAATCGTAGCGGTTTAGGTCTTCAGGGTCGGAATTCGGTGTTTCGCTGCCGGCCGTGCCTCGGCACCCCAAGGTCCGCGAGACGCCACATCGCGCCGCCTCGCCCTACCCCGGGCGTGCGGTGGAGGGGCTCAATACACCCATGTCGTTTTTCGCCACATCACCAGCAACGAGCGGGCGAGTTCTCGGATTCGTCCCTGACTGTTCCGGCTGGCTGAGCGGCGTTTCTGAAACTTCAAACCCAGAGGCAGCCAGTGTGCGCGGTCTGCGAGGCGTGGCCTCGCGATCAGACGACCTGTCGCGCGCGGCTCCCGGAGATTTCCTTAATGTCGAAGAAAATGCTGGTGGACGCGAGCCACCCGGAAGAAACACGCGTCGTCGTACTTGATGGAACCAGAGTCGAGGAATTTGACTACGAGTCTGCATCACGCCGTCCCCTTAAAGGGAACATCTATCTCGCCAAGGTAACGAGGGTCGAACCTTCGCTGCAGGCGTGCTTCGTGGACTACGGCGGCAATCGCCACGGGTTCCTGGCGTTCTCCGAAATCCATCCCGACTATTACCAAATCCCGACCGCGGATCGTCAGGCGCTGCTTGACGCCAATCGCGCCGCGCAGCGGCGTGATGACGACGATGATGACGATGAGCCCGCGGAAGTGCCCGCGATCGAGGCGACGAACGAACAGGACGATGAGGCTCCGTCGTCTCTGACTTCCGGTGACATGACGATGTCGCCGTCGGAACCGACGTTGAACGGCGATGATGGCGCGGAAATCGTCGAAGTCGCGACCACGAGCGTCGACGATGTCTGGGTCCACGATCCGGAAACCGAGGAGAGCGCCGCTCCGATCGACGAAGCGCCGGCCATCGAGGCGCACGATCACCCGCACGACAGCGACGAGCCGCACGCGTTCGACGGCGACGAGACGTCGGCGGACGGCGACGATACCGTCGTCGTCGACATCACGCCGGCTGAAGCGGCAGCCGCGGTTGAGAACGCTGCCTCGGAAGCCGCGGGCGCAGACGATGCCATGGAAGAAGAGCTGCCGCGGCGCGACTATCGCTCGCTCAAGCGGTACAAGATTCAAGAAGTGATCAAGCGCCGGCAGGTTCTGCTGGTGCAGGTCGTGAAGGAAGAGCGCGGGAACAAGGGCGCGGCGCTGACGACGTATATGTCGCTCGCGGGACGCTATTGCGTGTTGATGCCGAACACGGATCGCGGCGGCGGCATTTCGCGCAAGATCAACAATGTCTCGGATCGCCGGAAACTCAAGGAAGTGGCCGGTGAGCTGGAGGTTCCGGACGGCATGGGCGTGATCATCCGCACGGCCGGCGCCAACCGGACGAAGCAGGAGATCAATCGCGACTTCGAATATCTGATGCGCCAGTGGGACGCGGTGCGCGAGCTGACGTTGCGCTCGACGGCGCCCACGGTCGTCTATGAAGAAGGCAATCTGATCAAGCGGACGATCCGCGATCTCTATTCCAAAGACGTCACCGAGATTCAGGTCGAAGGCGAAGAGGGCTTCAACGAAGCGCACAGCTTCATGAATATGCTGATGCCCAGCCACGCCGATGCGGTGAAGCATTATCGCGATCATGTGCCGCTGTTCCAACGCTTCGGCGTCGAGACGGCGCTGGACAGCATGTTCAATCCGATCGTTCGTCTGCGTTCGGGCGGTTACATCGTCATCAACCAGACGGAAGCTTTGGTCGCGATCGACGTGAACTCGGGCAAGTCGACGCGCGAGCATCACATCGAAGACACCGCGCTTAAAACGAACCTTGAGGCCTCCGACGAGGTGGCGCGGCAGTTGCGGTTGCGCGACTTGGCGGGCCTTGTCGTCATCGACTATATCGACATGGAAGAGCACCGGAACAACCGGGCGGTCGAGAAGCGGCTGAAGGACGCGTTGCGGCACGATCGCGCGCGCATTCAGCTGGGCCGCATCAGTCCGTTCGGCCTGCTCGAGATGTCGCGTCAGCGTTTGCGCGCCGGCATGGTCGAGGGCGCGACGATCCCCTGCCCTCACTGCGAAGGCCGGGGCGTCATTCGCTCGGTGGGTTCGATGGCTTTGCGCGTGCTGCGCGCGGTCGAGGAATATTGTCAGCGCGAGAAGATGCAGGCGATTACGTTGCGCGTGTCGCCGGAAATCGCGCTCTACATTCTCAATCACAAGCGTGCGCAGTTGACGGCGATCGAAGACCGGCGTGGCGTTTATATTTTTGTCGAGGCCAAGACGTCGCTGGCCGCCTCGGCGTACGAGATCGACCGGGGCGCGAACGTGCCGTTCGAGCCGCGCAAGCCGATTGCGGCGGCGGTGACCGTCGAAAGCGAGATGGAAGCGAACGACGACGACGTGCGTGAGGTCGTGGACGACGAGGTCTCGGGCGACGTCACCGTTGTCGAGGACGATCGCGACGACGGCGAACAGCCTGCTCAAGCCGCGCGCGGCGGCGAGGACGACGGCAAGCGGCGTAAGCGCCGCCGGCGGCGCGGCGGGCGTGATCGCGGCGATCGCGAGCGCGTGCCGGCTCAGGGACAGCCGCCGGGCGTCGGGCCGCAACCTGATGCGCCGTTTGCGGAGGATCGTCCGTTGGCGGCGGTCGAGGCTGGAAACGAGACGGATGATGACGACGGCGACGACGCCGAGGGCGATGTCGACGGCAACGTGGAAGGCGGGCTGCAGCCTGCCGCCGCGGGCGAGAACGGGGCCGATGGCCCGCGCCGCAAGCGCCGGCGTGGACGCCGCGGCCGGCGTGGCCGTCGTCCGGAAGAGGGCGGCAGCGTGCCTTATCAGAGCGGGCCTGCGCCTTCGCCGTTAGGTCATTTACCGACGCCGGCTCAGGCGCTCGATGCGCCCGATTGGCCGGGCACGGGCGGGTTCGATACGACGCCGGGCGCCGTGCCGCGGAGCTTTGACGCGCCGCGTTTTGATCCGCCGCCTCCGCCGCGCCGCGAGCCCAAGGTCGAACAGCGCGAGACGGCTTATGCCGACGCGCCGAAGCCCGAAGCGCCGCGTGCGGTCGAAGAGCCTAAGGCAGAGCGGTCGAGCATCGCGTCGTTCTTCGGCTTCGGCGGACCGAAGGCCGAGGAGCCGAGCGAGGACACCGCGGCCGATCCGAAGCAACCTCAGCGCAAGGGCTGGTGGCAGCGGAAGCCCGACGCTTAGGATTTACGTCTTCGGCAGGGCGCGGCACCACGCGACGAGCGCGGTGGCCGCGTTGTCGACTTCGTTTTGCGCGCCGGCGTAGGAGAATCTGATCCAGCGGTCGCCGTCGAACGGATCGAAGTCGTGGCCTGGGGTGGCGGCGACTCCTGTTTCTTCCAGCAGCCGTTGTGCGAGCGTCGCCGCGTCGATGTTGAACGGGGACACGTTAGCGTAGAGGTAGAACGCGCCGTCGGCGGGCGCGACCGCATCGAAGCCTGCATCTTTTAGCGCCGCCAGCAAACGTGCGCGGTTGGCGGCGTAGGTGCGGACGTAGGCGTCGGCTTCGTCGGTCGCGTCGAGGGCGGCGAGCGCTGCCACCTGGGAGATCGTGGGCGGCGAGATGTAGAAGTTCTGCGTCAGGCGTTCGATGGTGCGGACCAGGTCGTCGGGCACGACCATCCAGCCGATGCGCCAGCCCGTCATCGAGAAGTATTTCGAGAAGCTGTTGATCACGATCGCGTTGCGCGAGAAGGCGAGCGCGGTCTGTGCGCGTTCGCCGTAGGTGATGCCGTGGTAGATTTCGTCGGAGATGAGTTTCAGACCGCGCGTGTCGCAGGTGTCGGCGATGGCGGCGAGTTCGTCCGCAGGGATCACGGTGCCGCTGGGGTTGCCGGGGCTGGCAATCAGAACGCCATCGATGTCGGGCGTGGCGGCGATGGCCTTGGCGGTGAGGCGGAAGTGTTCGGCTTCACGGCACGCGATGAAGTGCGGACGCAGGCCCAGCGCGAGGGCGATGTTGCGATAGGCGGGGTAGCCGGGCACGGCCATCGCGAGCGACTGGCCCGATTCGAACAGCGCGATGAAGGCGAGGAGGAACCCGGCGGATGAGCCCGTCGTGATGATGATGCGTTCCGGCGCGACGTCGACGGCGTAGGTGTCGCGGTAGAAGCGCGAGATGCGTTCGCGCAGCGCCGGGCGGCCGACCGCTTCGGTGTAGCCAAGCTTGTCGTCGGCCAGCGCTTTTTGCGCCGCTTCCAGGGCGCGTTTTGGCGCGCGGGTGCCGGGTTGTCCGGCTTCGAGGTGGAATACGGTGCGTCCTGAGCGGGCGAGTGCGTTGGCGCGGTCGAGGACGTCCATCGCCAGGAACGGATCGACGCGGCTGCGGCTCGATGAGGTCACGGATGAAACTGCCTTAATCTTGCTTTGAGGACCATGCAGATTAGCTTGGAATCGGCGCGGAAATGCCGCGTTTCAGCAGTCCCGTTGTCGCGGCAGCGTAACAAGCATTTGATTGACGCAAAACCGCGACACCCGTACCGTTCTAAGCACCTGGGGAACGGAGGGCATCCGCCCTGCCCGGCTGGCGTTTTCGAGCCCGATTCGGCTGAGTTCGTTTTGTTGGAGACCGACGTCGTGACCACCCAACCTTCGATGCTTTCCAAGAGCCTGCGTGCGCTGACCTTGGGCGTTGTCGCCACCGGCGCGCTGATGGCCAGCCAGAGCGATGCGTCGGCGCGCGCGGGCATTCGCGACGCGGAGATCGAACGCATCCTTCGCGGCTATAGCGATCCGTTGTTCCGCGCGGCCGGTCTCGATGAGAAGGCCGTGTCGATGTACATCATCAACGATCCGTCGTTGAACGCCTTCGTCACCGGCGGCCAGAACGTCTTCCTCCATACCGGCATGATCATGACGCTCGACACGCCGAACGAGCTGAAAGGCGTGATCGCGCACGAAACCGGCCACATCTCCGGCGGCCATCTTGCGCGCGGGCCCGAGGCCGCCGGCAAAGCGCAGGTGCCGATGCTGATCGGCATGCTTGCCGGCATCGCGGCGATCGCCGCCGGCGCGCCGGATCTCGGCATGGGTTTGCTGATCGGTTCGCAGTCGGTGGCGCAGCGCGAGATGCTCTCGTACAGCCGCACGCAAGAGTCCGCGGCCGACCAAGCGGGCGCGAAATTCCTGAGCGCCACCGGCCAGTCGCCGCGCGGCATGGCGCTGACCTTCGACCGTTTCGCGGACCAGGAGGCGTTGAGCGGTTATCGCCAAGATCCGTTCATCCGTTCGCATCCGCTGTCGCGCGAACGCGTGTCGTCGCTGCAGGATCTGGTCGACAACTCGCCGTACAAAGACAAGACCGACACGCCGCGCGAGATCGCGGACTATGCGTTGATGCGCGCGAAGCTGCGCGGCTTTATCGAAAAGCCCGAGACCGTGTTGCGCCGCTATCCGCAGTCGGACAGGAGCCAAGCCGGTCGCTATGCCCGCGCTGTCGCGTTTTTCCGCGCCGCCGATATGGAGCGCGCGCTGCCTGAGGTCGACAGCTTGATCGCGGAGCGGCCGGACTATGCGTATTTCTGGGAATTGAAGGGCCAGATGCTCGTCGAATCGAGCCGGCCGAAGGAGGGCGTGCCCGCCTATCGCAAGGCCGTGGAACTGGCGCCCAACGAGCCCTTGATTCAAGCGAGCTTCGGCGCCGCGCTGTTAGCGATGGAAGACCCCGCCGTCATTCCGGAAGCGATGAAGCACTTGAAGATGGCGATCAAGGATGAGCCCGAGAACGGCATGGCTTGGTACTACCTGGCCGACGCCTATGCGCGCAGCGGCGACGATGCGCGGGCCGCTCTTGCCACCGCCGAACGCTACTACGCGTTGAGGGCCTATCCGCAAGCCATGCAGTTCTCGCAGCGCGCGCAAAAGAAGCTGGCCGAAGGCTCGAACGACTGGCAGCGCGCCAACGACATTCTCTCCATTTCGCAAAGCGAAGCGCGCAACAGAGACCGCTGAGCTTCTTGACACTCATTCGATCGAAGGACGCATGACCAACCAACGCTCTATTCTTTTGCTCTTGATCGGCGCCGTGGTGATGGTGGTCGCCGTGGTCGCCGCCCTGCGGTTCGCCGGCGGCGGCAGCGACGACGCGCCGTTGTCGGCCATGAGCAAGTCGGACGTCGAAAAGATCGTCCGCAACTATCTGCTCGAAAATCCGGAAGTGATCTTCGAGGCCGTCGACCGCATGAAGGCCAAGGAGGAAGGCGACCGGCTGGTCAACCTTCAGGACAACGCCAAGAAGCACTCGGCCGCCCTGTTCCAAGAGGCCGAGCCGATCGTGGCCGGCAATCCCAAGGGCGACGTCACGATCGTCGAGTTCTTCGATTACCGCTGCCCGTACTGCAAGAAGGGCAAGGAGAACGTGTCGGACCTGCTGAAGCAGGACGGCAACGTGCGCCTGGTCTTGAAGGAGTATCCTATCCTCTCGGCGGAATCGGAACTTGCGGCGCAAGCGGCCGTCGCGTCCGTCGCGCAGGGCAAATATTGGGACTTTCATCTTGCGCTGATGGGCGCGGAGGAGCTTAGCGAAGAGAGCATCTTTGCGATCGCCAAAGACGTCGGCGTCGACGTCGCGAAGCTCAAGACCGACATGGCGAGCACCAAGGTCAAGAAGCGGCTGGACGAGGTCCAGGCTCTCGGCAAGGCCGTGGGCGTCGATGCGACACCGACATTCTTCATCGGCGACAAGCCGTTCACCGGCGTGCTGACCCTGGACGAATTGAAGCAAGCGGTGGCGGCGGCGCGCAAGGCGAAGCCGAGCTAGCCGCCTCGCGCCGTTTCTGATTCAATCTCTATCAACGCGCCCGTCCGGGCGCGTTTTGATTTGGGCCGGGCCGTCATTAGGCTCTCGTGGCATGTGCCTGGGAGATTCGACATGGAATGGATGCTGCTTCCGTATCAGCGCTACTTCGAATTCACGGGGAGATCGCGACGGAAGGAATATTGGATGTTCACGCTGCTCCAATTCCTGATCATCCTGGCGCTCGTGGCGGTGGCGTTCTCGTTTTCGAGCGCAGGTGAAGAAACCGTGATGACCGTCCTCTACGGCGGGATTGGCATCTGGTTTCTCGTGACGTTCATCCCGAATTTGGCGGTGCAGGTTCGCCGCTTCCACGACCAGGATCTGACCGGCTGGCTCTCGCTCATGGGATTCATTCCCTATGTCGGCGGCCTCATCATCCCGGTCTTCATGTGCATCGACGGAAAACGCGGGCCCAACAAGTACGGCCCGGATCCGAAGGGCGGCGTGGATCCCAGCGTGTTTGCCTGATGGTTAGGGCCCGACGTAGGCTCTTCACATAAAGATACAGTCCTGTATGTTTTGAGGCTACCAAGCTTTAGGTTGGGGCCATGACAATACGCTCGCTTGTTCTGGCGCTCGGCGCGATCTCCGGGGCTGCGAGTGCGTTCGCCGCCGACCCACCGAAGGGACCCGATCAGGCTTGGTGGGATGATGGCGCGCCGGAGCGTGCACGCGCCGCGGAATACGAAGGTATCGAACGCAAGGCCTACTACGTCACCATGCCGGACGGCGTGCGGCTTGCGGTCGACGTTCATCTTCCGGCCGGGCTGCAGCCTGGCGCCAAGCTTCCCACGATCATCGAGCAGACGCGGTACTACCGCTCCGTCCTCTTGAAGCCGGAGGCCGGCGGCGGCTGCAAGCCGCGCGTTGGAACGACGCTGCATTACTTCGTGCCGCGCGGTTATGCCTATGTCGTCGTCGACGCGCGCGGAAGCGGGGCATCTTTCGGTTCGCGCAAACTCGAATACAGCGACGAAGAGGTGAGGGACGGCGCAACGATCGTCGATTGGTCGATCCGTCAACCGTGGTCGAACGGCATCGTCGGCGCTACCGGGCAGTCCTATGTCGGCACGACGGCAGAGATGCTTCTGCGCAATCGCCATCCGGCCGTGAAGGCGGTTATGCCCACATTCTCCGGCTATGATTTCTACACCGAGATTACCTTTCCCGGCGGCATCCAAAACACTGCCTTCGTCAAGCAATGGGCCGGGTTCAACCGCATGCTCGACGCCGGCGAGCAAGCGCCGAATTCAACCATCGTTGGCCCCTGCCCCGTCGATGAGGACCGCGACGGCGCGTTGCTGCGGCAAGCGATCGCCGGCCATGCGAAGAATTTCAATTTGTGGACGTTCCTTCAGCACGTCACGTTTCGGGACGACACACATGGCGGCGCGCGAGCCGACGCTTCCGGGCTCTTCCGCTATCAGCGCGCGATCGATGCCACGAATGTGCCCGTGTATGCGATTAGCGGCTGGCAGGATTCCGGTTACGCGCTCGGCGCTGTTCGCCGGTTCCTCAACTCGACGTCACCGACGAAACGCATGCTGATCGGTCCGTGGAATCACGGCGGGCGCTTCTTCTACGGACCTGGCGTACGCGAACCGACCGCGACAAGTTTCAAGCTGGACGCGGAGAAGCTTCGCTTCTTCGACTATTATCTGAAGGGGATCGACAACGGCTTTTCGTCGAGCGCGCCGGTGCACTACTTCACGACCGGCGCGAACGCATGGCGCGAAGCGCAAACCTGGCCGCCGGTGACGAGCAATCAGACCTGGTGCTTCGCCGCCGAAGGCCTGCTCGACGCCGCGTGCGCGCCGCCGGCCGACGCGGGGATCGATCGCTACGAAGGTGGTGCCGCGGCGCGATCCGGCGAACTCACACGCTGGCACACGACGATGGGTCCTTATCCGGTTGCGTATCCCGATCGCGCGGAGGAAGACCGCGCGCTCCTCACCTACACAACGCCGCCGCTGACGCAGGATGTCGAAGTGACGGGTGAACCGGTCGTGACGCTCTTCGCGGCCGTCGACGACACCGACGGCGACTTCTTCGTCTATCTGGAAGAGGTAACGCCCGACGGCCAGGTGAACTACGTGACCGAAGGCCAACTGCGCGCGTCGCGGCGGCGCGAAGGCAAGCTGCCGTATCGCACGCTCGGGCCTTCGCACAGTCACGCGCGCAAGGACGCCGCCAAGGTCACACCGAACGAACCCTTCCGCATGGACATCGCCCTTCAGCCGCTATCGCACCAATTCAAGCAAGGCTCCCGCGTCCGCATCGCCATCGCACCTGCCGACCGCAGCCAATTTCTGGAGAACCCCGAACGCGCCGCGGTATGGCGTATGTTTCGCGACGAGACCCGACGCTCGAAGATCGACCTTCCGATCGCGAAGTGATTGGGGCCAGGACAGCCCTCAGCCCGCTCGCTTTCTCCACATCGCCGCGCTACATCGATGCATCAAACCAATGGAGGCAGCCATGGAGTACCGTCAACTCGGGCGATCGGGATTCAACGTGCCGGTTCTGACCCTCGGCACCGGCACATTCAGCGGACAAGGCGGGCTCGCCGCATGGGGCGCGACGAATGCGGCGGACGCGACGCGCCTGGTCGATATTTGTCTCGAGCAGGGCCTCACGATGTTCGACAGCGCGGACATTTATTCCGGCGGCGGTTCCGAAGAGGTCTTGGGCGCGGCGATCAAAGGCCGGCGCGACAAAGTCCTGATCTCGACCAAGGCGACGTTCCGCTCAGGTCCCGGCCCGAACGACGTCGGCTCCTCGCGCTTTCACCTCACGCGGGCGGTCGAGAGTTCGCTGAAGCGGCTCGGCACCGATCACATCGATCTGTTCCAGCTGCATGGCTATGACGCGAAGACGCCGCCCGAGGAAGTGCTCTCGACGCTCGACGATCTCATCCGCGCGGGCAAGATCGGCTACATCGGCGTGTCGAATTTCTCCGGCTGGCATTTGATGAAGGCGCTCGCCGTCGCCGACCGGCACGGCCTGCCCCGCTTCATCGCCAATCAGACGTACTACTCGCTCGTCGGGCGCGACTATGAATGGGAATTGATGCCGCTCGGGCTCGATCAAGGCGTCGGCGCTGTAGTCTGGTCGCCGCTGGGCTGGGGCCGTCTCACCGGCAAAATCCGCCGCGGTGCCCCGTTGCCGGAAGTCAGCCGGCGGAACGTCAAAGCCTCCAACGACATGGGCCCGCCCGTCGACGACGAGTACCTCTACAAGGTTGTCGACGCGCTCGATCAGGTGGCGAAGGAAACGGACAAGACCGTTCCGCAAGTGGCGCTGAACTGGCTGCTGCAACGCCCGACAGTCGCGACCGTGGTCATCGGCGCGCGCAACGAACAACAGCTGAAAGACAATCTGGGCGCCGTCGGCTGGACTCTGACGACAGACCAAGTGAAGACGCTCGACCAAGCCAGCGCCGTGACCCTGCCCTATCCGTATTGGCACCAACGCCAATTCAAGGAGCGCAACCCGTTCCCGACGCGGGTGTGAGCGGAGCCTGCGTGTTCGGCGCTAGATCAGGCCCGCCAACGGCGACGACGGGTCGGCGTAGGTTTTCTTTTTCATGCGGCCGGCGCGGTAGGCTAGGCGGCCGGATTCCACCGCAAGCTTCATCGCGCGGGCCATAAGCACCGGGTCTTTGGCTTCGGCGATGGCGGTGTTCATGAGGACGCCGTCGCAGCCTAGCTCCATCGCGATGGCGGCGTCTGAGGCTGTGCCGACGCCGGCGTCGACCAGGACGGGGACGCGGGCGGCTTCGATGATGAGGCGGATGTTCACCGGGTTTTGGATGCCGAGGCCGGAGCCGATGGGGGCGGCCAAGGGCATGATCGCGGCGCAGCCCAGTTCTTCCAGGCGCTTGCACATCAGCGGGTCGTCGCTGCAGTAGACCATGACCTCGAAGCCTTCCTTGACCAGCACCTCTGCGGCGCGCAGGGTTTCGATCATGTCGGGGTAGAGCGTTTTGCGGTCGCCCAGCACTTCGAGCTTCACCAGCGACCAGCCGCCGGCTTCGCGCGCGAGGCGCAAGGTGCGCACCGCTTCTTCGGCCGTGTAGCAGCCTGCGGTGTTGGGCAGGTAGGTGAACTTCTTCGGGTCGATGTGGTCGATGAGTTTCGGGCTGCCGGGATCGGCGACGTTCACGCGGCGCAGCGCCACGGTCACGATCTCCGCGCCCGAGGCTTCGAGGGCGGCGGCGTTTTCGGCGTAGTCCTTGTACTTGCCCGTGCCCACGATAAGGCGCGAGCGGAACGTCCGGCCGGCCACGGTCCAGGTGTCGTGCGTCATGCTGTTATCCGCCTCCGACGAAGTTCACGATTTCCAGCCGGTCGCCTTCGTTGAGTTCGGTCGCGACATAGGCCGAACGGGGGACGATCTCAAGATTGCGCTCGACCGCGATCTTGCGCATGTCGAAGCCCAGCCGCTCGACCAGGGTCGCAAGCGACATCGGGCCAGGCAGAACGTGGTCTTGTCCGTTGAGCTGAATGCGCATGAGGGCGGCGATTCCGGCTGTCCAATTCCTTGCGGTTCGTCAATGAGATAGCGCGTTCGGGGGCCGCTAACCACCCCGATTACTCGGCGCTTTCGCGGGTGCGAGGGAGTGGTTATAAGGGCGGTGCAACTGCACTCCTGCCGCCTTCTCCCGAGCCTCATGGCCAAGCCCCTATTTGTACTCAATGGGCCGAATCTCAATCTCCTGGGCTCCCGCGAGCCGGAGATATACGGGCATACCACGCTTGCCGACATCGAGGCCCAGACGCGGGCGCGGGCGGGCCAGCTGGGCCTTGCCGTCGAATTCCGGCAGTCGAACCATGAGGGCGCGCTCGTCGACTGGATCCAGGAGGCGCGGACCGCGGCCTCCGGCCTGATCCTGAATGCCGGCGCCTATACGCATACGTCGGTCGCCTTGCATGACGCGCTGAAGGCGGTCGATGTGCCGGTGATTGAGGTGCATATCTCGAACCCGCATCGGCGTGAGCCGTTCCGGCATACCTCCTACGTCTCGTCCGTCGCGACGGGTGTGATTTGCGGCGTCGGTGCGCAAGGCTATGCGCTCGCCGTCGAAGCGCTGGCGACACTGATCTCCGCTAAGACCAAGGCCCCGGCCTCCACAAAGGGTCAATGATGAGCAAAGACGAAAAACCAGCGGGCGATCCGTTGGAAGGCAAACTTATCCGCGACTTGGCGGCAATCCTGGAAGAGACGGGCTTAAGCGAGATCGAGGTCGAGAAGGCGGGCTTGCGCATTCGCGTGGCGCGCAATCTTCAGGTCGTGGCTGCGGCCGCTGCGCCGGCCGCTGTAGCGGTTGGCGGGGCCGGTCCGGCGCGTGCGGGCGGTGCGAAGGGCACGGACGTGTCGGGTCATCCGGGCTTGCTGACGTCGCCGATGGTGGGCACGGCTTATGTTGCGCCGTCGCCGGGGGCTGCGGCGTTCGTGAAAGTCGGGGACATGGTGACCGAGGGGCAGACGCTGCTCATCATCGAAGCGATGAAGACCATGAACCAGATCGCCGCCACGCGTGCGGGACGGGTCACGCAAATCATCATCAGCGACGGGCAGCCGGTGGAGTTCGGCGAACCGTTGATGGTCATCGAATGACGAGCGGGCACGGCCCCGATGTTTGACAAGGTCCTCATCGCCAATCGCGGCGAGATCGCGATGCGCATCGTTCGCGCCTGTCACGAGATGGGCATCCGGACGGTCGCGATCCACTCGACCGCCGACGCGAACGCCATGCACGTGCGCATGGCCGATGAGAGCGTGTGCGTCGGTCCGGCGCCGGCGCGCGACAGCTATCTCAACATTCCCGCGATCGTGACGGCGTGTGAGATCACCGGCGCGCAGGCGGTGCATCCGGGTTATGGCTTTTTGTCGGAGAACGCGCGCTTTGCGGAGATCGTTGAAGAGCACAATCTGATCTTCATCGGTCCCCGCCCCGACCACATCCGCTTGATGGGCGACAAGATTCAGGCGAAGGCGGCGGTGAAGCGGTTGGGCATTCCGGTCGTGCCGGGCTCCGACGGCGGCATCACCGACGACGACGAGGCGAAGAAGGTGGCGTCCTCGATCGGCTATCCGGTGCTGGTCAAGGCGGCGGCCGGCGGCGGCGGGCGCGGCATGAAAGTCGCGCGCAGCGAGAGCGAATTGTCGATGGCGCTGTCGACGGCGCGGTCGGAGGCAAAGGCCGCGTTCGGCGACGATGCGGTTTATCTCGAGAAGTATCTTGAGCTGCCGCGGCATATCGAGATCCAGGTGCTGGCGGACGCGCAGGGCAGCGTTATTCACTTGGGCGAGCGCGATTGTTCACTGCAGCGGCGGCATCAGAAGGTTTGGGAAGAAGCGGGATCGCCCGCGCTCAACGCCGAAGGGCGCGACAAGATCGGCGCCGTCGTCACGAACGCGCTGTCGAAGCTCGGCTATCTGGGCGTCGGCACCGTCGAGTTCTTGTACGAGAACGGCGAGTTCTACTTCATCGAGATGAATACGCGGCTTCAGGTCGAGCATCCGGTGACGGAAATGATTACGGGCATCGATCTCGTGCGTGAGCAGTTGCGCGTCGCGCACGGCAGTTCGATCGGCTTCGGGCAGAGTGACGTCACCTTCGCCGGCCACGCGATCGAGTGCCGCATCAACGCCGAGAACCCGGCGACATTCCGCCCCTCCCCCGGCCTCATCAAAGACTTCCACGTGCCGGGCGGGCTCGGCGTGCGCGTCGATTCAGCGGCCTATTCCGGCTATCGCATTCCGCCGCACTACGACAGTTTGATCGGCAAGCTGATCGTGCATGGGCGGTCGCGGACGGAATGTTTGATGCGCTTGCGGCGGAGTCTGGCCGAGTTCGTGATCGACGGGATCGAGACGACGATCCCGCTGTTCCAGTCGCTGGTGAACGAGCCGGACATCATCAACGGCGACTATTCCATCCACTGGCTTGAGAATTATCTGAAGCGGCGGGCGGCCTAGGGCTGCGCGATGGCGAGGGCAAAGCGACCGGCGCCCGACATTCTCGATCCGGAGATGCTGCTCGGCGCGTATGCGCAAGGCTATTTCCCGATGGCCGAGGAGCGCACCGACAAGGACGTGTTCTGGCTCAACCCGGACAAGCGCGGGATCCTACCGCTGGACGCCTTCCATATGCCGAAGCGGTTGGCGCGGCGGCTGCGTTCGACCGACTGGCGGCTGACGGTCGACACGGCGTTTGCGCAAGTGATCACGGCGTGCGCTGAGGCCGATCGTCAGGGTGGCAAGACGTGGATCAATCCGCTGATCGAGCGGTCTTATGCTCGACTGCACGCGCTGCAGCATGCGCATAGCGTCGAGGTTTGGGACGGCGACAATTTAATCGGCGGGCTCTATGGCGTGTCGCTGGGCGCGGCGTTCTTTGGCGAGAGCATGTTCAGCCTCACGACCGACGCCAGCAAGATTGCGCTGGCGCACTTGGTCGCGCGCATGAAGGCGGGTGGGTTCAAGCTGCTTGATACGCAATTTGTGACCGACCATCTCAAGCAGTTCGGCGCCGTTGAGATCGGCCGCGCGGCTTATCAGGAGTTGCTGCGCGAGGCGGTGGATGCCGACGCTGACTTCTACGTGTTGGGCGGCGCGGGTGCTGCGGTCTTGGCGGGGACTGTTTTGCAGTTCACGACCCAGACGTCGTAGACGGGGTGTTCCAGCGCGTTGAGCGCCGGGCTTGAGGCGAACATCCAGCCTGAGAATATTTTCTGCACCGTGCCGTCGGATTTGCGTTCTTGGATTTCGAGGAAGGCCGCGGACTCGGGCGGTTCTTCCGGCGGGCGTGTTTTGCAGGCGAGCGCCGTGACGATCAGCGTGTTGTAGAAGACCTTCTGCTTCAGGTTCACTTCGAACTTCGCGGTGCGCGCGGCGACCTTGTCGAGGCCGCCCAAGATGACGCCGATGGCGACCGGCGCTTCGCCCGACGGCGGCGCGGGCACGATTACCTCCGGCGGCGGCGGGGTCACGTCTTCCGAGGGAAATTCGGTCGGCGGAACGGGCACGGTTTCGACCGGCGGTCCGGGTTCGGTTGGCACCGACGGCGGGTCGGGCGTTTCGACCGGCGGCAGGGGCGTGGACTCGACGGGCGGTTCGGACGGATCGGGCTGCGCGGCCGCGAGCCCTGCGAAGGACGCGGCGGCGACGAGCGCTGCGGCGGTGATCAACGCGAACTGACTTTTCATCTAACGCTCACTTCCCACGTTCCGGCGCTCCAAGGACGCCCAAACGGTGACGGTATCAAGGCGTTACAGGCGCCGGGGCCGGCGATGTCGCGGCCGGCGCGGGCGCCGGCGCCGATTCAGCGGGCTTGTCTTCGCTGCCGCCACCGGCGCCGGAGAAGATGGCTTGCCCGAGCAGGCCGACAAGGTCGATCGAGCCTTGCGTCGTCTCGAACTCACCGCCGGCGACGATCATCGTGTCGCTGCCGCCCGGCGCGACCGCCAGGTACGCGCCGCCGAGCAGGCCTTCGCTTGCGACCTTGATCGACGAGTCTTCCGGCAGCTTGATGTCGTTACGGATGTTCATGCGCACAAGCGCGCGGTAGGTTTTCTGATCGAGTTCCTGCGACGTCACCGTGCCGATCTTGATGCCCGACATCTTCACGTCGGTGCCGGCGCTGATGCCGTCGACACGGTCGAAGCGGGCGACGACTTCATAGCCCGCGACCGCGCCGGAGCCCGTCGTGTTGTAGCCGTAGTAGAAAAAACCGACCGCCACGATGATCACCGCGGCGCCGATCAGTGTTTCGACAAATCCGTTCTGCATCGAACTCCCCTACTCCGGCCGCCAGGCCTCGTAATCGCCCGTCGCGTGCGCGCGTTCGCCGGTGCCGAGCAGACTGCCCGGCGGGCGGTACGCGAGCGGTGTGCCGGTCAGGTTGGGCACGTGTTCCTTTTCCCACGACTTCACTTTGGGCGGCGCCACCGTCGGCGGCTGGTCGACCGTGTGGTGCATCCAACCGTGCCAATCGGGCGGCACGAGCGAAGCCTCAGCCACATTCTTGTAAAGCACCCAGCGGCGGGCGCCATCCCGGGTCTGATAGTACGAATTCCCGAGCACGTCTTCGCCGACGAAGTTGCCGTTGCGCTTGGTGTAAATCCACGTCCCAAGCGTGTTGCCGTTCCACCAGGTCAGTAGCCAATTCAAGAACTTAAACATCGATGCTGCGATTCCCGTGACTCGTGTCGGCGGCGGACTATGGCGTGCAGGTGCGTGGGCGTAAAGCGGCGCGACGCGCTCGGAACATTGTGGGAACATCGGCGCGGCAGACGCACCGGGGTGGGCTGGGATGATCCGGCCGCGCCTAATGTCCGAGGTGGGCGCTGAGCATGGCCACGACGGTGGGATGGGGCTTGAGGGTGGCGCGGCGTTTCTTGACCGCGGCGAAGGCTTCGTCGGTGGTGGTGAGCGTTTGGCGGGCGTCGCCTTCGGTGAGTGCTGCGCAGATGAACATGTTGTGCCAAGGGTGCAGATAGATGCCGCGCGCGCAGGCTTCTTCGGCCCAGGCAAAGCCGAGGCGGAAGTCCGGGTCGTCTTCGAACAGGATTTGCGGCATCTGCTCGGGGCCGGTTTGGCGCAGCGTGAAGCCGTGCGCGGCGGCCTGTTGCTGAAGGCCGATGCGCAGATCGCGGCCCATGGTCTGCGTGTGCTCGAGGTATTTCGTTGTGCGGATGAGTTCGAGGGTCTTCAAAGCGGCGGCCATGGGGACGGCGGCGAACCAGAATGAGCCGGTGACGAAGATCGAGGATGCAGCCTCGCGCGCCTTCTCGGCGCCGAGGAGTGCCGAGATCGCGTGTCCGTTGGCGATGCACTTGCCCCAGCTCGACAGATCCGGCGCGACGCCGACCAGCGACCAGCTGCTGTCGCGCGCGAGACGGAAGCCCGCACGCACGTCGTCGACGATCAGCAGCGCGCCGGTGCGGTCGCAATGTTCGCGCGCGCGGCGGGCGTAGGCGGCGTCGACGTCTTGCTGGTCCTGGAAGGCGTCGTGTTTGAATGGCGAGGCGAAGATGCCGGCGAGATCGCCCGCTGCTGATTTGACGGCGGCATCCAGGCTTTCGATATCGTTGTAGGTGTAGTGGACGACGTGCGCGCGGTCTTCGGGCAGCGTGCCCGACGGCAGCGGCGTGCACCAGGGCGCGGCACCGTGATAGGCGCCGGTTGCGACGAGGATCTTGCGCTTGCCGGTGTGGGCGCGCGCGACCGTCATCGCCATGGTGGTGGCGTCGGTGCCGTTCTTGCAGAACATCGCCCAATCGGCGTGGCTGACTTGGGCGACGAAGGCTTCGGCGAGATCGACCATGAGGGGTGCTGGGCCAGTCGCGGCGTCGCCGCGCGCGAGTTGTGCGACCGCGGCGGCGTCGATCGCTTCGTTGGCGTAGCCGAAGAGGTTGGGGCCGTAGGCGCACATGTAGTCGATGTACTCGTTGCCGTCGGCGTCCCACATGCGCGCGCCCTTTGCGCGCGCGATGTATTGCGGGTAGTTCGCGGGCAACAGGCGCGTCGACTCGTGGCCGTACATGCCGCCGGGAATGACTTTCTCGGCGCGGGCCTTGAGCTCTTCGTCCTTTGTGTGCGTCAAGATCATCTCGGGGCTCCCGTCATTTTGGCTTAGGTAGGGCATAGATCGCGTTCACGACGCCTTCGAAGGCGCGGCCCGGCAACATCCGCTGAAGAGCGAGTGCGAGGCGTTCCGTCGACGTCGCCGAGACATAACGCAGCTTTGGCCGTTCCGCCGTGATCGCACGCACGACGATGCGTGCGACCTTATCGGCGGGCGGGCCCGATTGCTCGGACTTTTCCATGACTGCGATCGCGTGTTTGGCGCGCGCGGCGTATGCGCCGTTCGACTTGGCGGCGGCCGTCCATTCGCGCGCTGCGGTGAAGTTGCTCTTGGTGTCGCCGGGCTCGATCATGACGACGTCAATGCCGAAGGGTTTTACCTCCATGCTCAGCGCCTCGGTCATGCCCTCGAGAGCCGACTTCGATGCGGAGTAGGCGCCCTGGAACGGAATGCCGACGCGGGCGGCAAGCGATGAGATCTGGATGATGCGGCCTGAGCCTTGCTTGCGCATCGCCGGAAGCACCGCTTGGCAAACGCGCAAGGGTCCGAGCAAATTCGTCTCGAACTGGCGGCGCATGTCTTCCGGGCGCGTGTCTTCGATCGCGGCCGCAAGGCCGAAGCCCGCGTTGTTGACGACGACGTCGATGCGTCCGGCCGCTTTGATCACGTTGGCGACCGCTTGTGCGACGGACTCATCGCTGTGTACGTCCATCGCGAGCATCCGTACGCCGCCGGCGGGGGGTGTTGCGCCGGGCTTGCGCGACGTGCCGAAGACCGTGTGGCCGGCCTTGGCGAGGCGCGCCGCGATGGCGGCGCCGATGCCCGACGATGCGCCGGTGATGAGGATGACTTTGCCGTTGCCGCTCACGATGCTCCTTCAGGCCGCGCCGCGGCGGAGTTCGCGATCGATCTTGCGGTCGGCGCTCTCAAGATAGACTTGGAGCGCTTTGCCGACGACCCAGCGAAAGGGTTCGGGCGGAAACGGCGTGAAGCGGCGATTGAGAAGCTTCATGCGCTCCCATGGTTTGCCCATGACCGCGTCGCCGGCGGCGGCGCCCATCATCGAGAATTGTGCGATGCCGTGGCCGTTGCAGCCGATGCTGTAGTGGATGTTTTGCGCGCGCCCGAGCGTGCCGGTGACGGGCAAATAGTCGAGCGTGACGGCGAGCCAGCCGCCCCAAAATACGTCGATCTCCAAATCCTTCAGCATCGGAAAGCGGTCGTAGAAGGCTTCCGTGAGGAATGCGAAATCGGCTGGGCGATCGCCGCCGGCAAGGCGGCTGCCGTATTCGTAGGCGATCGTCTTTGATCCGCCAAGGATGCGGTTGTCGGCGGTGAAGCGGTAGTTCTCCAAAATCTCGTGCGCGGTGTAGATGCCTTCGCGCTTGATCCAGCCGACGCGCTCCATCTGGTCGCGCGAGAGAGGCTTGGTCATGAAGAGCGAAACGCGCACCGGGATGATCTTGCTCCACAGGCGCTGCAACTCGGGCACGGTGTAGGCGTTGGTTGCGATGAGGAGGCGGTCGGCGGTCACCGCGCCGTCGCCGGCGCGTATGGTGACCTTCGCGCCCTCTTCGATGTCGCGTACCCGCGTGCGTTCGTGGATGCGGACGCCGGCTGCGATCGCCGCGCGGCGCAGGCCCATCACGTATTTGCCGGGGTTCATGACGCCGCCGCAGCTTTCCATCACGCCGAAGCGGAAGGCGGGCGGCAGAGCGCGTTGGCGCATCAGATCTTCGTCGAGGAAGTCCGCTTTGATGCCGAGCGATTGCGCGATCTCGGCGGATTTCTGCAACGGCGCGCGGTGTTTGGGATGGACGCCGGCGATGATGTTGCCCGTCTTCTCGTAGTCGCAATCGATCGCGTGCTTCTTCATGAGGTCTTCGACGAAAGCGACGCCTTCTTCGGCGAAGCGCACCAGCGCGACTGCCTTTTCCTGCCCGAACAGTTTCATGCATGTCGGCACGTCTTTGCCGATGGTGGGCGTCAGATGGCCGGCGTTGCGGCCGCTGGCGCCTGCGCCGCAGAATTCGGATTCAAGAAGCACGACGTCGACGCCTTGCTCGCGCAGGCTCAACGCAGCGCAGAGGCCGGTGTAGCCGCCGCCGATGATCGCGACGTCGGCGCGGGTCTCGCCCGCGAGCTTCGGTTGAAGATCTCGGGGCACGCTTATCCAAGGGCTCAACGGCTCGTAACGGCTCACGCGATGTCCCCTTCGCCTAATTCGACTTTAGTCGAATTATGTCGGATTGCAACCGGCATTCAAGGCGATAGCGAGCGCTGTCGTCTCGACAGGTCGATAAATGTCGAATAGCGTTGTTGCGGGTTGGGCCCTGGGGGACGGTGGGGATGGCGGGGCGGTTTCGGCGTGATGCGGCCATTCTGTTTCCCGCCGTCGGCGCGCAGCTGATCGCGAGCACCGGTATTTTTGTCGTGCCGTTCATCGTCGCCGCGCTGATGGCCGCGGGTGCTTTCGACGAGCAATCGGCAGGCTTCCTGATCAGCATGGAGGCAACCGCCGCCTCTCTCACCACGATCGGACTGTCGGTGTGGAGGCGACCGCACTCGCGGCGGGTGTGGGCACTTATCGGGGCCGTGTTGGTGATTGGCGGCAATTCTATTTCGCTCATCTCGCTCGAGATGCCGATGCTGGCGGTGGCGCGTCTTGCGGCTGGTATCGGCGCCGGAATCGTGACGGCGGAGGTCGCCGCCGTCGTCGCGCGCGGTCTCGATCGCGAGCGGTTGATTTCCGGGCTCACGATTGCTGCTGTGCTCAACGGGTCCCTTTGGATCTATGCGATTCCGAATGCGCCTGAGGTGCTTGGGTATCGCGCGCCGTACCTGGCGCTGCTCGTGACGTGCCTGATCGGTGGGGCGCTTTTGACGCGTCTGCCCTCCCCGCCCGTCCGGCGCGCGGCGGGGCAATCGCAGAGCGCCGCGGCCGTGCGGAACAGCCCGATCGCGTTTGCCGTGTTGCCAGCGATTTTTCTGACGCAGTTGGGGCAAGGTTCGTTTTGGACGCTGGTCGCGATCTATGGCGTGAGTGCAGGTCTCACCGAAGAAGCGATCGGCACGTTCTTGTCGCTTGCGACGTTGCTTCTGCTTGTCGGCGTCATCGGTACGGCTGCGGCGGGGACGCGGCTTGGACGTTTCGGGCCGCTCTTCGTGCTGACGATCGTCAACGTCGGTTCGATTGTCGCGATCACGTATGCGAGCGACCCGACGGTGTATGTCGCCGCCAACGTCGTGCAGGCGGTCACCAATCTTTCGTCGTTGGTCTATCAGTTGGGACTGGCGGCGGCCGTCGATCGTTCCGGACGCTTGTTCGCGGCTGCGAACGGGCTGGTCGGGCTCGGGAACGGCCTGGGCGCGGCTGTCGCGGGCGCGATTGCCGTGGGGTTCGGGGCGGCGCATGTCGGGATCGCGGTCGTTCTGTTCAACGCGGTGGCGCTTTTCTTGTTTGGGTTGATTGGGGCCGGGGTCGCGAGGCGATGGGTGGCCATGCGGGCCTGACGGCATTGCGCCGAGGGTAAAAGAGGACTAGCGTTTTGACTTCGACTTTAGTCGAACAGAGGAATCCGGATGTCTGATCCGGTGTTGGTAGTGGGGGCAGCAATGACTTCGATCAGGATCCAGAGACTTCGCGCGTGGTCGCTGTGCTCGGCGGCCGTGTTGGCGCTTGGCGGCGCGACCGCAAGCGCGCTTGCGCAGGATGCTGCGCCGCCGCCGTCCGACAACAGCAAGATCGAAAAGGTCACAGTCACCGCGCAGAAGCGCCGGCAGAACGCGCAAGATATTCCGGCCACGGTCGACGCGATCAACACCAAGAACATCAAGGATCTCGGCATCAATTCGAGCGACAAGATCGCTCAGTTCATCCCAGGGGTCACGATTGCTCTGCCGTCGGGTCAAGGCAATCAGCCGATCATCGCGATCCGCGGCATCGGAAACAACGACTTCAACACGAACAATTCCGGCCCCAATGGCGTTTATGCCGACGAGGTCTATTTGAGCGCCCCGTCGTCGCAGACGTTTCTGACGTTCGATCTCGATCGCATCGAGGTTTTGAAAGGGCCTCAAGGCACACTCTACGGACGCAACACGTCGGGCGGCGCGATCAACTTCATCTCGAACAAGCCGACGGATGAATTCGGTTTCGGCGGCTACGGCGCCTACAGCTCGTACGACACATATCAGGTCGACGGCTTCGTCAACGTGCCGACGGGCGACAATTCAGCCGCGCGCATCGCCGCGATCTGGAACAGCTCCGACGGATATATGCGCAACCTTCTGAATGGCGAACGCGCCAGCGGGACGGACGGCTACGCCGGACGCGGCCTGTGGTCGGTGAAGCCCAGCGAAAACTTCGAGATTCTGTTCAACATTCACGGGTCGAAGGTCGACACGCTGCCCAACGAGTATCATCAGGTGGGAGCCATCCAGTTCAACGGCGTTGGATTCGATCCCTGCTCACAGGCGGATATCAACGCGGGGCTTTGCACTGATCTATTCTTCTACAACGGGCCGACCGACCGCTACAAAGGCCACTACAATCGGACTGAGCATCTCGACAACGAGAGCACCGGCGGATCGGTACGGGCGGACTACGATATGGGCGAGGTCACGCTCACCTCGATCTCGGCGCTGGAGAACAACGACAAGTTTCACCCGGAAAACTCAGACGCGAGCCCGAACAACCTTCTCGAAATCGACTTCGGCGTTAACTCCGAGACGTTCACGCAGGAGTTCCGCATCGCCGGCGAACGCGGCGAGACCATGCATTGGCTCGTGGGGCTCTATTATCTCGGCGAGACGCTGAAGCAGGATCAATCAATCGACCTGTTCCGCGATCTCGATTTGATCTACGGCGCGGGCGCGGGCGAGTGCCCGGCAATCATCAACACCGACACCCAGTTCTGCGCGCAGAGGGGAACATCGCACAGCAATCAAGAAACAACCGCCTATGCCGCTTTCGGGCAAACCGATTTCGAGATTTTCGACAAGACACGGCTGACGCTCGGCGGCCGGTACACGAACGAGAAGAAGGATTTCACGCTCAACGGGTCGATCATTGGTCAGAGCGGTGGATTCGGCAATTTCGGCGCACCGCAGGAATTGTGGCTCGGAGGTTTCGACGACAGCATCGAGAAGAGCGCGTTCTCGTGGAAGGTGGCGCTCGATCACCATCTCAGCGAGAAGGTGATGGCTTATGCGAGCTTTTCGACCGGCTTCAAGAGCGGCGGTTTTAACGGCGGATTTCTCGACGTGAACGTCGTGAATGCGTCGGCGCAGGTGGCGCCGGTCAGGTCGGAGAACAACAACGCCTACGAAGTCGGATTCAAGGCGGACCTGTTCGACGACACGTTCAGGCTCAACGCGGCGGCGTTCTACTACGATTACAAGGACCTCCAGATCCACACACTGGTCAACCCTCCAGGCGGCCTTCCCGCCGACGTGCTCGACAACGCACAGAAAGCCACGATCAAGGGCCTGGACGTCTCGGCGGTTGCCAAGCCCGTGGAGAATCTCACGTTGCGCGTCAGCGCCGAATGGCTCGAGGCGAAACTCGAGGAGTACACATCCAGTCGCGGGCCGCAGTTGCAGGACTTCTCTGGCAACACGCTGCCGAATGCGCCGGACTTTTCGATGACCAGCATCGCGGAATACACGATCCCGCTGGGCGACAGCAATGCGATCGATCTTCTGGCTTCGGCGTCGTATCGCAGCAAGGTGTTCTTCGATCCGGGCAACGACGAACTGATTGCGCAGGACGCCTATTGGGTGGTCGACGCGCGCGCGGCGTACACGATCGACGACGGCAGGTGGCAGGTCGCGGTGTTCGGTCGGAATCTGACGGACGAGGAATACCTCAACATGGCGTTTAACCTGCAATCGAGCTTCGGCTTGCTGCAGGAGATCGTCGCGCCGCCTCTGACCATAGGCGTGGAGGCGTCGTTCCGGTACTAATGCGTGGAATCGATCACTGGAGGTCGAACGTGGTCGACATGACCGCCGCCTTGAAGAGTGTCCGTACGGAGAAGATCACGCCGCGTCTGCCGGCGCGCGCGGACAGTCGTGTGCGGTTTCAGGCGCTGATGGCGGCGGTCGGCGCGCTGCTCAACAAGTGCGGACCGTCTGAGATCACGATCCAGATGATCGCCGAGAAGGCGAAGATGCCGACGGCCACGGTCTATCATTTCTTCCCGTCGGCGGAAGCGGCGCTCCTCGCGCACGCGCGGATATACTTCCAGGAGTTCGAGGCGCTGATCGACATGTCGTCGCCGCAGAGCGAGCGCACGTCGTGGCAGAACAGCTGGCGCTGGAACGCGGAGCGCGGGCGCCTGCACTATACGGCGAACGCCGCACGCATGCGCCTGCTCCTCGGCGCTGACGTGCCGCGGGACGTACAGACGGTCGATTCCGAATTCAACGTGCGCCTGGGCCAGATCGTCGCCAAGCAGTTCGAAACCCAGACCATCATGCCGCACATTCCGGGCTTCGACGTCGTGTGCGCCAACGCCATCGAAATCAGCGATACGTTTTGGCGCCTGTCGTTCCAGCGCACAGAGACGATCACCGACGCCTATTTCGACGAAAGCATGCGCGCGGTGACGGCCTATTTGCGCTGCTATCTGCCTGAGGTCTTGGTCTTCCGGCCGCTCGATTGAGCCGCGTCCGGCGCCGCTAATCCTGCAATGCGAGTTCCCGAAGCGAGGCGCGACTGCGAAGTTCGCCGCTCTTGTCTGGGGCCCTTGTGGCGGCGACTTTCTTCGGCAGGACGCGGATTTCGATGCGGCGTTTGTTGTCCAGGTAGGTTTTGGCGGCGGCGACGATTTCGTCTTTGGTGATGCCTTCGAAGTCCGAGAGTTGACTGCGGATCGTGCCCAGGGCGTGGGGGGCGGTTTGGATGTCTTCCAATGCGCCGGTCCAGAAGCCGTTCGAGCGGCGGTCGGTTTCGATCGACTTGATCAGCGGGGTGCGCGCGCGCTCGACGACGTCGTCGTCGAATTTGCCGGCCTTCAGTTCGGCGATGATTTCGTTGATCGTTGCGTAGAAGCCTTCGACCAGTTCGGGACGCGTTTCGGCGCTGGCGGCGATGTAGCCGAAGTCGGGCAGCGCGCCGGAGTACCAGGTCGAGACGGACGGCGAATAGGTTGCCCCCTGTTTCTCGCGGAACTCTTCGGTGAGACGCACCTTCATGATTTCGCGGAGCAGCGAGATCGTGCGGGCGCGGCGAGGGTCCGAAAAGAAGTCCGGCGCCGGCCAGGCGACGTAGGCCGAAGCTTGGTCGGGGCGGCCTTCGTGTTCGAATTTGCGCGAGGCGGCTGTTGCCGGGAAGCGTACGGTTCGTGCGCCAGGACGCTCGGCGAGTTTCTCGGCGCGCGGTTTGAGGGCGCCGAACGTGGTGCCGACGGCCGCGATGGCGGTGTCGATGTTGATGTCGCCGACGATCGTGATTTCGATCGGGGCGGTTTCGAGAGCGGGTTTCAGCGTGTTCTCGATGTCAGTGACTTTCAAGGCCTGCATCTGCTTCAGCGTCGGGAAAGCCCAGCGTGGGTCGCCTGAGCGCAGGAGCATCGGCGTTTCACGCGAGAGAACGCGGCCGGGGCTCGACGAGTATTGCTTGATGTAGTTCTCGGCGGCGGCTTGCAGGCGTTCGATGCCGTTGGTGCGGTAGGCGGGGTCCGTTGCGAAGGCGGCCATCAGCTGCATTTGGAGCTGAAGGTCGTTGGTGTTCGTGCGGCCGCCGAATTCGAAGGCTTCTTCGTCGAGGCCGACGCCGGTCGAGACGATCCTGCCGGTGAGGGCTTCTTCGAGTTCGTCCGGCGTTAGGCGTTTCAGCCCGCCTTCCATGAAGCCGAAGGGCAGCGCCCAATCGAGGCCGATCTTGTCGCGCGGCATCTGAATGTAGCCGCCTGCGAAGCGGACGCCGACATAGATCGTGTCCTTCTCGAACTCTGTTTTCTTGAGGTTGAGGCGGACGCCGTTGGCGAAGCGCACCGTCGTGACTTCGAGATCAGCGATCTGGTTTCGTTCGGCGACTTTGCCGGGCGGGCCGAAGTCGGCGTACGGGAATGTTTTCGATTCCAGTTTTTCCGGCGCGGCGACGTCGGTCTTTTGGCTTTCCGCATAGGCGCTTGCGATGGCGGCGTCGCCGCCTTCGATCGTCTGACCGGCGGAAACGAAAATGACCGGCCCCTGCCCGCCTATCATTCGGCGCAGTTCGGCTTGCGCGGCTTCAGCCGTCAGTGTCGGCGCGTATTGATTGAAGATTTCACGGTCGACGCTGGGGTGCGAGAACACGCCGCGGCCGGAGAATTCGTTGACGATGTTGTTGGCGAGGCCGGACGTGTGGCGCGTGCCGGCCTTGGCGACCGCGTCGTCGAGGCCGGCGTGCCATTCCTTCACCTCGCGGTCGATTTCGCTTTGGTGGAAGCCGTGTTGCAGCGCGCGGCGGACCTCTTGCTCGGCGATCGTCAGGGCGCGGCGCCATTGGCCGGGGCGCGCGGAGATCGATAGCGTGACTGAACTCGACAGGCCGCGCGTGACGGAGCGGCCGATGCTGGCGCTGACGAACGGCGCGTTCGATTCACGCTCGATGCGCGAGAAGCGGCGGTTGATGACTTCGAAGGCGACGGAGCGTTTGGCGCCGAGTTCGCGTTCTTTCGTCGTGTCGACGAGATAGTCGGGCGGCTGGAACCAGGTGACGGTGATCGCTTCCGGTGCGTTCGCTTCGACGCGCGAGGCGGCGACGATGCCGCGTTGCTTGACCGGGCCTTGATCGGGATCGGCGCTGGGGCCGTCCTGGGCTTGCCAGTCGCTGAACTTAGCTTTGATCTTGGCTTCGATTTCGGCCGGATCGAAGTCGCCTGTCGCGACGAGCAGCGTGCGTTCGGGGCGGTAGAAGCGGCTGTAGTAGTCGGCGAGCAGTTCGCGGGTTGCGCCCTGGATTGTTTCGGCCGTGCCGATGGGTAGACGGTTCGCTTGACGCTGGCCGTCGTACCAGAGCTTCCAGCGTTCCTCGAAGGCGCGGTATTCGGGCGTGTTGCGCGTGCGCAGTTCGGAGAGGACGACGCCCTTCTCGCGGTCGATCGCTTTCGGGTCGAGCGTCAGGCGGTCGCCGATTTCGCGGAAGAGCATCAGGCCAGTGTCGACGAGGTCGCTGTCGTTCTTCGGCAGTTCCAGCATGTAGACGGTTTCGTCGGTCGAGGTGTACGCGTTGGTGTGCGCGCCGAAGGCGAGGCCTTTGCGCTGCAGCAGTTTGACGTAGTCGCCTTCGGGGACGTTCTTCGAGCCGTTGAAGGCCATGTGTTCCATGAAGTGCGCGAGGCCGCGTTGCGGATCGGTTTCCTGCAGCGAGCCCGAGGCGATGCGCAGGCGCAGCGAGATGTTCTTCGCGGGCTGCGTGTTGCGCATGATCGCGTAGCGCATGCCGTTGGGCAGGATGCCGTAGCGCACCGAGGGGTCGGGTTTGACGTCGCTGATGTCCTGCGGCCAGTAGCTGTAGTCGGGCCTGGAGTCCGTCGCGGCGGTCGCCGTTGTTTGTGCACCGGGTGCGCCCGGGGTCACGCACGATGCGAGCGCGAGGGACAGACCGACGAGAACGAACGCGGCAAGCTGGCGGGCGATCATCATTTTTGTGGACACTCTTTGACCCGAACGAACGGCCTTTGTGGCGCGCCGGGTGCGCCCAAGTCCAGTTACAGATGCGCGAGAGGGGCCGAAATCTCAGCGATTCCCGTAATCGGGGTAATTGGCGTCACGGTTCGAGATCACCGCGGGTGCGGCCGGCCAGTTGATGGCGAAGGCCGGGTCGTTCCAGCGGACGCCTTGGCCGTGGCCGTCCACGAATGGTTTGCCCATTTGGTAGAGGATGTCGGTGTCTTCCTCGAGCGTCAGGAAGCCGTGGGCGCAGCCTTCGGGCACGAAGACTGCGTTCATGGCGCGGGCGTCGAGGGTGAGCGAGATCCACTGGCGTTCGGTCGGGCTTCCCTTGCGCAGGTCGACGACGACGTCGAAGGCGCTGCCGCGGACGGCGCGGACGAATTTGGCTTCGGCGTGCGGCGGGTTTTGGAAGTGCAAGCCGCGCAGTGTGTGGCGCTTGGTGTTGCCGGAGAGGTTGATTTGCGGCGAGGTGAAGTTGATTCCGGCTTTGGCGAATTCTG
Organism: Alphaproteobacteria bacterium; assembly: GCA_034440355.1. GTDB lineage: Bacteria > Pseudomonadota > Alphaproteobacteria > Micropepsales > Micropepsaceae > SZUA-430. The sequence goes on along the minus strand of JAWXBY010000054.1, from coordinate 55,735 downwards.
CAGCGCAGAAAATGCGTGCAAAGGAGCCGCGTTCGTCGCGGTGCGGATCGGCTTCGATCACGAACACGCCTGCGATCTTTTGCGGGATGAAGCGCATCAGAAGACGGTGAGGCTTGGGATCGCGATGACGAACTTGCCGCCCCAGGTGCGGATGGGCGCGAGTTGCGTCGAGATCTCGGCTTTGAGATTCCACGGCAGGATGACGACGTAGTCCGGTTTCTGCGCGAGGAGCGCGGCGGGACTGACGATCGGGATGTGGCTGCCGGGAAGGAGCTTGCCCTGCTTCGCGACGTTTGCGTCGGCGACGGCGGTCATGTCGTTGGGACCGGCGGCGCAGTAATTGAGGAACGTGTTGCCCTTTGCGGCTGCGCCGTAGGCGGCGACTGTCTTTCTTTCGGCGCGGGCTTTGGCGAGGAAGGCGAGGAAGTCGTCGCGGACTTTGCCGACGCGCGGCGCGAGGACGTCGTAGCCCGCCGTCGTGTGCAGCTTCGCGGCGCGTTCCTGGTTGCGCAGGCGCGCGACGGCGTTCGTCGCCGGATGGTTCGCGGTGCGATGCGTCGCGTAGATGCGGAGGGAGCCGCCGTGCGTCGGTAATTCTTCGACGTCGAAAACGCGCAGATTGGCGGCGGCGAATATCGTTTCGACGGCGTGGAGCGACAGGTACGAGTAGTGCTCGTGATAGATGGTGTCGAACTGCAGGCCTTCGATCAGCCGCTGAACATGCGGGAATTCGAAGGTGGCGACGCCTTCCGGTTTTAGGATTGCCGCGAAGCCGCGCGTGAAGTCGGCAATATCGGGGACGTGGGCCAGGACGTTGTTGGCGGCCGTCAGATCGGCGCCGCCGGTTTCGGCTTTCAGTTCGCGGCCCAAGCGTTCGCCGAAGAAGTCGACGCGGGTTTTGATGCCCTTGGCGATCGCTGCCTCTGCGGTGCCGCGCGTCGGTTCGACGCCGAGCACGGGGATGCCGTCGGCGAGGAAGTGTTGGAGGAGGTAACCGTCGTTGCTCGCGACTTCGACGACCTGCGAGTTCGGACCGAGGCCGAAGCGTTGCGTCATTTGCTTTGCATAACGGCGCGCGTGGTCGACCCATGAGGTCGAGTATGACGAGAAATACGCGTAGTCGGCGGAGAAGATTTCGTCGGCCGGCGCGTCGAAATCGGTTTGCGCCAAGAGGCAGCGGTCGCAGACGCGTACGTTCAAGCGATAGCGTTTCTCATTCTTCTCTTGCCCCGGCGCGACGTAGGAATTCGCGAAGGGTTGTTCGCCAAGTTCAAGCACGGGATGCGTGAGGGCTTGGCGGCAGAAGCGGCAGTTGCTCATGTGCGGTGTTGGCCGATCATTTGTCCCAGACTTTCCAGGGCGCCGTGCCGCTATCCCATAGCTGTTCAAGCCGGTTCTTGTCGCGCAACGTGTCCATGGGCTGCCAGAAACCCGGATGGGTGAACGCCATCAGTTGGCCGTCGTGCGCGAGACCTTGGAGTGGTTCGGCTTCCCACGGCATGTCGTCGCTTGCGATGCGGTCGATGACGCGCGGATGCAAGACGAAGAAGCCGCCGTTGATGAGCGCGTTGTCGCCGGGAGGCTTTTCCGTGAAGCTTTCGACCTGGTTGCCCTTCATAGCGAGCGCGCCGTACCGGCCGGGGGGCACGACGGCGGCGACCGTGGCGTCTTTGCCGTGACTTTTGTGGAAGGCGATCTCGGCCTTGATGTTGAGGTCCGTCACGCCGTCGCCGTAGGTCAGGCAGAAGGGTTCGTCCGGCTTGAGATACGATCTTACGCGCCGGACGCGGCCGCCGGTCATCGTGTCTTCGCCGGTGTCGATGATGGTGACCTTCCACGGTTCGGCGCTTGAGGCGTGGTGCGTGATCGCGCCGGTCGAGAGATCGACGGTGACGTCGGAGCGGTGCAGGCGATAGTTCGCGAAATATTCCTTGATCATGTAGCCGCGATAGCCGGCGCAGACGATGAAATCCGTCAGGCCGTGCGCCGCGTAGATCTTCATGATGTGCCAGAGTATCGGGCGGCCGCCGACTTCGATCATCGGCTTGGGGCGCAGATGCGTTTCCTCGGAAATGCGGGTGCCCAGCCCACCCGCCAAAATCACGACCTTCATGGCACCGCCCTTGGCATACGTACGTCAATGAACGGCGCTGCGGCCCAGCCCGAGGCCGTCGCGTTCCGATTTACACGCCGGAGCCTACTGGAACACGGTCACGAGAATCTAGCGGCGCAACTGCCGCGATCAGCCTTCTCTCGCGGTTCAACGCGCCTTAGGGCGTTAACGTTGCTGGGCGAATGCATCGCCTGGGATGATGAACGACACCAACCCAGGCGACCAATGCGGGATTAGCGGTAGCAGTATTCCTGGCGAACGACGCGACCGCCGTATTTGCGGCAGGTCTTCGGAGTCGAGTTGAAGTAGCGGCCGTTGTTGTAGCAGCAAGGCTTTTCCGCGTTGTTGCTCGGTCCGTATTGATCCGGACCGCCGTAACCCCACTGCTGATCGTCGTAATAGACATTGCAGCGGTCTTGGTCGACGAGCCGGCCGCCGTAGCGATTGCAGGTCCGGCGGTTCGCGTTGAAGAACTGACCGTTGCTGTAGCAGCACGGCTTGCCGCCCCACGAGCGCCCGTTGTCGGAGCCGCGGTATCCGCGTTCGCAATACTCGTACTCGACGACCCGCCCGCCATATTTGCGGCACGTCGAAGCGGTGGAGTTGAAGTAGTCGCCATTGTTGTAGCAGCAAGGTTTGGATGCGACGCGCCGGAAGAGAACGTCGGCGGCGTCTGAGTTTGCGACATACGACGCGTTTGACACGCGGCTCGCGTCACCGGCCTGGGCCGACGCCACCGCGGCGATCGCGAAGAGCCATGACGCGCAGATCAGCGACAGAAATCTCAACATGTGTTTCCCCTTATCTTCGGCGTCCTTAAGCCTTAGGCGGCGCTCGATGAATATACCCTGAATGTTGGGCAGCCACCTTCGGGCATCTTCAGTTGCGAGCGGGGCTGCGGTCTTTTGGCGCGCCGTCAAGGTTGAAGGCGGGGGTCTTGATCAACTCGCGGATCACGTAATCGCCGCCACGCTCTGTCAGATGGCCGGTGTCCCAGAACAAAAGGTCGCCGTGTTGCCTGTAGCGGCAATGCTGCGATGCGGTGCAGAAGAGCGGGTAGACGGGGAAGTAGTCGATCGCCCCTTGGCGCGCGAGGTCGCGGAAGTAAAGATCGAACTTGCGGCTGAAGCGCGCCTTCGATGACGATTCCTTGGCGCCCGCTTTGTCGTTGGAGGCGATCTGAGCGACGGGGGCTGTGAACTCGGGCGACGGGCCGATGACGAGGACGCGACTGCCGCTCGCGCGCATTTTGGCGATGGTCGCTGTGAGAAGTTCGAACTTGTCTTCGAACATTTCGGCGGCCGTCTTCTTCTTCTCGTAGACGATCCAATCGGCGGAGAGAATGACGAGGGGCGGACGCTCGGCCTGAAGTAACGCAAGCGCGCCCTTGTTGAACGATGCGCAGCCCGGGCGGTTGGGCACGGCCAGGCGGTCGATCGGCGGGCAGCTGCTTTCGGCGAGAAGTGTTATCGGGCGGTCGCTTTCGCGGGCGACCTGACGGAATGCATCAAAATAATGGGCGGCGAAGGAGTCACCCCAGACGGCGATGGCGGGGCCGCTTCCGCTTTGCCGGCACTGCGCGGCGGGCCACTCGGCGAAGGTTTGCGTGTCGCGCACCATGCAGGGTTCTGCGAGGGCGCGCGCTTTCTGAGCCTCGATGAATTTTTCGGCGGCGTTGAAATTGCCTCGTTGCCACTGCGCGGAAGCGAGGCCGACGACGGCGAGGGCGAGCATCAACGAGATGGCGCCGGCGAACAGGCGGCGGCGCGGCAATGGTGCGGCGGGCTTGCGGAAGGGCGTCTCGATGAAGCGCCATGACAGCCACGCGAGGGCGACGGCGAGAGCGAGCGCGGCGGCGGTTTGCGCGATCGAAAGTTCGCCCTGGTTCCAGTATTTCGCGAAGACCAAGATCGGCCAGTGCAGCAGATAGAGCGAATACGAGATGAGGCCGACGAAGACGAGCGGTCGCCACGAGAGCCAGCGGTTGACCGGCGTCTCGCCGCATGCGCCGGCCCAGATGATGGCGACGGTGCCCAAGCAGGCAGGAAGGGCGTAGGCGCCTGGGAACGGGGTGTCGATCGTGAGCAGGACCAGGCTGCCGGCGATCGCCAGGAGACCGATGGATGATGCGATCGTTCTGCCGATTGCGCTGCGAAGCTTCGGGTAGAGACCGACGGCGGCGAGAGCGCCCACCATCAATTCCCAGACGCGTCCGAAGGTCGAGAAGAACGCCGGGCGTGCGTCTCGATCAACGAGATAGATGCTGACCGCCAGCGACAGGAGCGCGAGGGCGAGGATCACCCATTTGACGTCGACGCGGCGCTGTTTGTGAAGAAGCGCCAGCAGCAGGGGGAAGAAGACGTAAAACTGTTCTTCGATGGCGAGCGACCAGGTTTGCAGGATCGCGTTCTGGTCGGCGGCGGCATCGAAATAGCCGCTGTTGTCGGCGAAGTAGAAATTCGATGCGAAGACGGCGAGCCATGCAAGCGACTCGAAGAAGCGCTCGAGGTCGACGGCGGTGAACAGCGCCAACGCGCCGGCTATGGTCAGGGCGATGGTGAGATAGAGCGCAGGGAAGATGCGGCGGATGCGGCGTTCGTAGAAGTTGGCGATGCTGAAGCGGGCTTTGCCGATGTCGGCTAGAATGATGCCGGTGATCAGGTAGCCGGAGATGACGAAGAAGATGTCCACGCCGACGAAGCCGCCTGTGAACGGCGGCAGCCCCGCGTGGAAAAACAGCACCGACAAGACCGCGATGGCGCGCAGGCCGTCGATGTCCGGCCGGTAGGTGGTCGATTGTTTGTCGCCGTGCGTATAAGGCGCAGCCGGCGCGGACGGCATCGTCATGCGGACCCGACGATGTTAATCATGACCCTTGCTGCCCGCCTTGACATGCCTGTTTCAGTGCCTCTACGCGTGTAACGGCGAACAGCCCCGCAGCCGCTCAAGGACCGATCAATGCCGCGCGTATGCATTGGGGTTCCGGTTTACAACTCAGAAAGTCTACTGGAACAATGTCTTGAGAATCTAGCGGCGCAAACGTTCGCGGACTTCAAGGTTATCATCCTGGACAACGCGTCGACGGACCGGACCGGCGCGGTCGCAGAACGTTTCGCGGCGCGCGATCCGCGTTTCTCGTATCGCCGCCAGCCGCAGAACAAAGGCGCGCTGCAGAACTTCATCGACGTGCTGGCGTTGGCCGATACGCCCTACTTCTTGTGGCGCGCGGACGACGACGTGTCGGACGCCAACTATCTCGAAGAACTGGTGCGGCTGCTCGACACAAATCAGGACGCGGCGCTTGCGGTGGGCGTCAGCGTGATGGACAAGCGTGGGCGGCGCAGGAGGACGCGGTTTCCCTCGCGCTGGTCCGGCGAGCCGGATGCAAGTTATCGCGTGCGTCTGCTGCTTATTTCCCGCGCGCCGTGGATGTACGGCGTGTTCCGCACGGCCGATCTGCGCGAGAGTTTTGCGCGCGTGATGAGTAACTACAGTTATTTCTACGCCTTCGATCACCTGGTGCTGTTTCCCTTTCTGGTGAGTCTGCGCGTCGTGGGGTCTAACGCCACGTCGTTCATCACGGGGTTCGTCGAGCGCGCGGTGCCGCAGATCAAGCGCGGCTTCATTGATCCGGACCAGATGCTGACCGAGCGCAACGCCTTTGTGCGGTATTGCCGGGAAGAGACGTTGCGGCTCGTGCCCAGCGCCACGTCCCGGGCGGCGTTGTGGCCGGCGCTGGCGATCTATGCCGAGCGTTGTTATCGCTGGTCGAAGATCCTGAGCGCGCGGCGGCGCGTTCGGGCGGGTGAGACGCCGACAGGGGCCACGAAGAAATATGACTGAAGAGCCGCGGCCCGGCTTGGCGTTAACAATGCCGCCAGTCTGCGCCTGCAATGCGCATTGAGGCGGCCCGGTTTTGCCTATACTAACGGCCGATTACGTCTCGCCCAGCGGAAGAGCACTCGAATGGCCAACCTCGGTCGCTATAGATCGGAACTCGAAGCCCAGTACTACGCGGAACGCGAGGCGTATGTTCAGGCCATGGATCGCAAGGCGCTGGCCGATGCGCCGTTTCTGTTCGCAACGCGCCAGGCCGTTTCCGAGATGGCGGTGCGCTTCGAGCTCTTTCGTCAGATCCGCGAGGTTTCGGGTGCGATCGTCGAGTGCGGCGTCGCGCGTGGCAACAGCTTGATGCTGTTCAGCCATCTGTCGGCGGTGATGGAGCCGTACGCGATCAACCGGCGCATCGTCGGGTTCGACAGCTTCGCGGGGTTTCGCGCGATGGGCGGGCGGGCGGATCCGACCGACATCAGCGAGAGCGATTTCTCCGATACGTCTGAGGACGCGATTCGCAAGGCGATTGAGCTTGCCGATTTGAACCGCGCTGCCGGGCATATGCAGCGTACCGAGATCGTGAAGGGCAATGCGGTCGAGACCATTCCACAGTATGCGGCGGCGCACCCGGAGTTGACCGTCGCCCTGCTCTATTTGGACTTCGATCTGTACGAGCCGACGAAGGTGGCGCTGGAGACATTCCTGCCGCTGGTGTGCAAGGGCGGTATCGTCGCGTTCGACGAGTTCAACTACGACAAGTTCGCCGGTGAAACGGTGGCGGCGAAGGAAGCGCTCGACATCACGAAGGTGGCGCTGAAGCGGTTTCCGTTCGATCCGTTCGTCGCTTACTTCGTGGTTTGACGCTTATTCCAGCGGAATGAGTTTGGGCGTGAAGCCCTTGGCGGCGTTGTCGCGCGCTATTTCTTCCAGGTAGTTCGGGTTCATCACGATGGCCGTCGTGATCCCGCGTTCGGCGGCGGTCGACGGCGTAACCACCGGCAGACCGACGGCGGGCAGGAAGGTGCCTGCCTTCTTCGGATTGATGTCGATGGCGCAGTTCAGCAGTTCGCCGGCCGGGTCGATGATCATCGCGAAGGTCGCGCCTTTGCCGCCTGCGCCCCATATCGCGACCTTGCCCGCGGGAGCGTCGGCGATGCGCTTGCGCCAGTTCGTCCGCATCTCAGCTTCGATGGTTGCGTAGCGGCGGGAGTCGGGCAGTTTGTCCGGTGTCACCAAACCGCCCGGCGAGCCTGCGGTCGCACCGCTCGCCCAGAGATATTGGCCGCCGAATGCGTGTTCCGCTTTGTCGACGCTGAAACCCGTGAGCTGCATCGCGGACGTTAGCGACGATGTGGTGAAGACGCTGCAGTGCTCGTAGCCGAAGTCTTGGAAGGCGACGTTGTCGATCGTCCAGGCGATGCACGGCGTTTCGATGAAGATGCGCGTGCCGTTTGCGGGGATGGCGCTGCGGATGTCGCTCAAGAACGCGAGCGGGTGCGTGACGTGTTCGATCGTGTGACGCGTGACGATGACGTTTGGTTCGTGCGGCAATAGGTTGCGCGTTTCGTTGCCGAAATAGCGGCGGTAGAACTGTAGCGCGTCGCTGCCGCCTTCTGCGCCGCGGAAGGCCGGGTCGAAGCCGGTCGCCGAGCGTAATCGTGGGCCAGCCATGTCCTTCAGGCATTTCAGGAACGTGCCCTGCCCCGATCCGACTTCTACCACGTCGAGCGGTGCGTCGGCCGGCATGGCGGCGAGGACCCGGGCGGCCATGTCTTCGACGTGGGCGCGGAAGGCGGGTGAGTGTGTTTGGTCGTTCTCGTAATTTTGGTCGTAGACGACGGGGCTGTCTTCGAACGTCTGGTTCCACACGAAGGCGCAGCGTTTGCACAGCGCCATCGTGATGTCGCCGCGCTGGCAGGCGCGGGCTTCCTCGCGCGTCCGGTAGACCTTGTTCTGGTCGACCGGGACGCCTTCGCGCCGGAGGAAAACGTCGAAGTCGGACGCCCGGCAGATGGGGCAGGTTCTTAGCGTCATCACGACTGCTCTAACGGCACTGCGCGGATGTTACAACCCGCGCGCCGAGCAGGCCTGACGCATTTACCATCCGTTTGCCCCGGCGCTTTGCGTGGTGCAGGCGTATCGACTATGCAGTGGCCACGTACCGCCAAACTGGATCGCTGGACGCACGCATGAAGGTCATCATCACCGGCAATATGGGCTATGTCGGGCCGGTTCTGGTTCGGTATCTGCGCGAGCGGTATCCGGCGGCCGAGTTGGTCGGAATCGACACGGCCTGGTTCGCGCATTGCCTGACGACGCCGGATGCGATGCCGGAGCGCTTGCTCGATCGGCAAATTTTCGCCGACGTCCGCGATCTGGATGCGAGCGTCTTCACGAGCGCCGATGCGGTGGTTCATCTGGCGGCGGTGTCGAACGACCCGATGGGCAACCGGTTCGAGGCGCCGACGATCGCCATCAACTTCGACGGCACGGTGCGCGTTGCGGAATTGGCGCGCGCGGCGGGGGTGCCGCATTTCGTCTTCGCGTCCAGCTGCAGCGTCTACGGCAGCGCCGAAGGCGGCCCGCGCAAGGAAGCGGATGAGTTGAACCCGCTGACGGCTTACGCGCGGTCGAAGATCAGTTCCGAGAAGCGCCTTGCCGAGGTGTGCGGCAACAGCATGGTGACGACGTGCCTGCGCTTTGCGACGGCGTGCGGGATGTCGGACCGATTGCGGCTTGATCTTGTGCTCAACGATTTCGTCGCCTCGGCGCTCTCGACGGGCGGCATCACGGTTTTGAGCGATGGCACGCCGTGGCGTCCGCTGATCGACGTGCAGGACATGGCGCGGGCGATCGACTGGGCGATCGGGCGTGGCGCACAGTCGGGCGGTCAATTCCTGGCGGTGAATACGGGGTCGGATACCTGGAACTATCAGGTGCGCGATCTGGCCGAGGCTGTCGTGCGGGAGCTTGGCGGTGTCGATCTTTCGATTAACGCCAACGCGCCGCCGGACAAGCGGTCGTATCGCGTGGATTTCTCGTTGTTCCGCGGGCTGGCGCCGCAGCATCAACCGCAGGTTTCCCTGTCGCAGAGCATCGGCCGTTTGGTCGGCGGGCTGAAGGCGATCGCGTTCAACGATCCCGATTTCCGCAACTCGACGCTGGTTCGATTGCGCGTGCTCGACCGGCATCTGACGGCACAGCGTCTGGACGCCGATCTTAGGTGGACAGACGGCGCTTGATCTCTTCGGCGATCGCGAGCGACGCCGTGAGGCCGGGGGATTCAATGCCGAACAGGTTCACGATGCCGAGAACGCCGTGGTCGCGCGGTGTATCGAGGATGAAGTCCGCCGGCGCGGTTCCAGGTCCCGATATTTTTGGACGCACGCCGGCCCACAGCGGTGCAAGCGCGCCGTCCGGTAGCGCGGGCCAATAGGTTCGCACCGCGTTGACGAAGGCGTCGGTGCGGTTCGGGTTCGCGGCATAGTCGATCTTATCGACCCACTCGACATCGGGACCGAAGCGCACGGCGCCTTGCATGTCGATCGTCGCGTGGATGCCGAGGCCTGCTTGTTCGGGCACGGGATAGACCAAATGCGTGAAGGGCTGTTTGATGCCTGACAGACCGTAGTAGTTGCCCTTGGCGAAATAGGCTTTTGGAATTCTGTTACCCGGAAAGCCTTCGATCGTCGAAGCGACCGTTGGGGCGTGAAGGCCGGCGGCGTTGATGAGTACGCGGCACTGTATTTCGGTTCTTTCGGCGTCACCGAGGCGCGCGGTGACGCGATCAGGTGCGATGACCGCGCCGCTGAACGGCGAGTCGAGAGCGAGCATGCCCCCTGCCCGTTCGAAGTCCCAACTGAGAGCTTCGGTGTAGCGGTGGGCGTCCACGATGCCGGATGACGGCGACCAGAGTGCTGCGACGCAGGCGAGTTGCGGTTCTCGTTGGAGGGCTTCGGAACGGGTCAACATGACGAGGTCGTTGACGCCGTTTGCGGCGGCGTTCTTGCGCAAGGCTTCCAGTGTGGCGACCTGGGCTTCGTTGACGGCGACAATGAGCTTGCCGATGGCTTTGGCGTCGAAGCCGCGGTCTCGCGCGTAGGCATAGAGAAGCGGCCTTCCTTCGACGCACAGGCGCGCCTTCAGGCTTCCAGGGACACCGTAAATGCCGGCATGGATGACTTCCGAGTTGCGGGAGGTGATGCCTTGGCCGATCGCGCGTTCGCGTTCGACGACGACGACTTCGCGGCCGGCGAGCGCCAGCGCGCGGGCGACGGCGAGGCCCACGGCGCCTGCGCCTATGATCAGCACGTCGGTCTCGAGCATGGCCCTATGCTCCGGGCGCCCATGCGTCGAGGGCGTCGCTCAGGCCGCGTTCGAGCGAGATGCGCGGGGTGAAGCCGACGTCGCGGGTGAGACGCGTGATGTCGGCGCGGATGGTTTGCGGCTCACCGGGGCGGTCGGGGTATGCGCCGAGTGCCAGCAGTTCGGGGCGGCCGGCGAGGCGTGCGAGCGTTTCACCGACGTGGCGCAGGGTTACCGGTGTGCCGGATGCGATGTTGACGGGGCCGGTTGCTGGCGACGCGGCGAGCGCGGCGATGGCGGCGCCGACGTCGCGGGCGTCGAGGAAGTCGCGCTCAATCTTGCCGCTCGACATCTTTGCGGGCTCGCCGTGCGTCAGTGCGCGCGCGAGGGAGGCCACCAGGCGGTCTTGGTGTTCGCGCGCGCCGTAGAGCATGAACACGCGCGCCCATGCGAACGACATGCCGGACGTTGCGGCGAAGGCTTCGAGGACGCGTCGCGCGGCGTCCTTGGCGATGCCGTAGAGGGTTGCTGGTTGCAACGGGCTCGTGGTTTCCGACAGGGGCTCGTCGCCGCCCCACGCGTATTCCGCGCAGGTACCGACGCCGACGAAGCGCGTCGTGCCGCGCTCGTGGCCTTCGTGGGCGAGCGAGAGAGTCACCGCAGTCCAGTCCAGGTTTTCCGGTGAGGTCCAGTACGCACCGTGGTCGGTGACCCAGGCGCAGTGGACGATGGTTTGGGGCTCAGCCGAATCCAGAAGCTGGATGCGCTCGCGTTGGTCGAGGAGGTTCGTCTTGTGCCAGCGGACCTCGCCGTTGGTGGTGCCGTGTGCGAGCGAGCGGGTGGCGGCGTGGACTTCCGCGCCCCGCTCGATCAGTGCGTTGACGACGTGACGGCCGATGAGGCCCGTCGCGCCGGTAACGAGGACGCGCCCCTCAGCCATCTAGTCTCAGGCGTCGAACATGATGACGGAACGGGCGAGTTCGCCGCGCTTCAGTTCGTCGAAGCCCTCGTTGACTTGGTCGAGCTTGATGCGGCGGGAGATGAGTTCGTCGAGCTTAAGCTTGCCGGACATGTAGAAGTCGCAGAGCCGCGGCATGTCGACCGGGAAGCGGTTCGAGCCCATCAGCGAGCCTTGGATGCGCTTTTCGCCAAGGAAATCGAAGCCGTGCAGTTCGATGTTCGTGCCGAACGGAATCATGCCGATGATGTTCGCCGTGCCGCCGCGGCCCAGCATCTTGAACGACTGTTCGGCGGTCTGTTTCAGGCCGATTGCTTCGAAGGAGTGGTGGACGCCGCCGTTGGTCATGTCGATGACCTTGGCGACGGGGTCGCCGTCCTTCGGATTGATGACGTCGGTTGCGCCGAAGTGCTTCGCCAGGTTCAGCTTCGAGCCTTGCATGTCGACGGCGATGATGCGGCCCGCGCCTGCGATCGCCGCGCCGTTGATCGCCGCGAGACCCACGCCGCCGCAGCCGATCACCACGACGGTTTCGCCGGGACGCACGTTCGAGGTGTGGATCACGGCGCCGACGCCAGTCATCACCGAGCAGCCGATCAGCGCCGCGCGGTCGAGGGGCATGTCCTTCCTGATCTTCACGCAGGCGTTTTCGTGGATGAGCATCTGCTCCGCGAAGGACGACAGGTTCAGGAATTGGTTCATCGGATCGGCGTCTTTGGCGAGGCGCGGGGCGTCGCCCTTTTGACGCTTCGTTTCCGAACTGATGCAGCGCGAGAGGTGGCCGGTCAGGCAGTGCTCGCAGTGACCGCAATAGGCCGAGAGGCAGGTGATGACGTGGTCGCCGACCTTCACGGTGCGGACTTCGGCGCCGACTTGTTCGACGACGCCAGCCGACTCGTGACCCAGGACGGCCGGAAGCGGATAGGGAAAGAGGCCGTCGACGAAGTGCAGGTCAGAGTGGCAGACGCCGGCGGCGGCGGTGCGGATCAGCACCTCGCGCGGGCCGGGCTTTTGGATCTGCACGTCTTCTATGACGAGCGGCTTCTTCACTTCGCGAAGGACGGCGGCTTTCATGGGGATCTCCGGTCGGTTTTGATGGCGCGTTGGGCGGCAAACTAGCGGCCTGCCCCGGCCCTGTCATCTGGCGGTTTAGAGCGTCGGTTTGCGCGCAAATCCGGCGGGCGGCAAGTCCGTTTCCTTGTGAATGTCGATGTTGTGTACCTGCGCCAGCGGCGGGCCCTGGGTTAAGGCGCGCAGCATGTCTTGGACGTTCTCATCCGTGCCCGCGACGAGCAGTTCGACGGAGCCGTCGCTACGGTTTCTGATCCAGCCATCGAGTTTGCGCGACAAGGCTTCGTCGCTTGCCCAGTCGCGAAAGCCCACGCCTTGGACGCGGCCTTTGATGCGCAGGCGGAAGATCGTGAGCTCGGTCATGATCAGGGCTCCAGGGTGCAGCCGTAGGCTTCGCTGTATGTGGCGCGGCGTGTGATGACGCCGAGCAGGCGGCCGACGGCGGCTTTGCCCTTCTCGTCGATCTCGATGGCGACTTGCTCGAAGCCGGGTGGGTCGTCGGCGCGGCACGCCTCCAGCGTTCGGCCGTCGATGAAAACACACGAGCAACTGACCTTCGCCATGGCGGCGGCTGCAACGCCGGCTTGGTCAGCCACGCGTGACGCGTACGCGCCGCCCGCGAGCAACAGCAGCGCCAGGCCGCCCAAAATCCACCAACGCACCTTCATCGTGGCCCTCCCGGCGGTATAGTGGTCGTTGGCGGGGAGGCGACGCAATGAAAGAGTTCGCAGCATTCGTGTTGGTGTGTCTGTTCGCGTTTAGCGCGCAAGCCGCCGATGCCGTGCCGCTGCCCGCGGGACAAGACAAGACCCCGTACCCGACCGACGGCTGGGCGGAATATGCGGCCGGCGACCCGCTGCGCGTGGCCGTCGAAGGACTCATTGCGAGGGCGTTCGAGGGCGCCAGACCGGTTTCGCTGGCGCGGACGCGGGCGATGGTGGTGATTGTGCACGGGCGATTGGTGGCGGAGCGGTATTCGGAAGGCCTTTCGGCCGACTCGCGGCTGCAATCTTGGTCGGTCGCCAAGAGCCTGCTGCACGCCGCGCTGGGTGTCGCGATCGCCGACGGGAAGTTGAATCCCGATGCGCCGGCGCCGGTCCCGGAATGGCAAGGCGCGAACGATCCGCGGCGCGCGATCACGCTGCGGCAGCTCGCACAGATGACGGACGGGCTTTCGTTCAGCGAGAACTACGGGGACACCGGGTCCGAGGTGATGCAGATGCTGTTCGGTGCGGGGCGCGGCGATGTCGGGGCCGCGGCTGCGCGCGCGCCGGCCGCGCATGCGCCGGGGAGCGAATGGTCATACTCCAGCGGGTCGGCCAACATCCTCTCGCGCGTCCTACGCGATGCTCTTGGCGGGCGCGAGGCGTATGCCGCGTTCGTGCGCGAGCGGTTGTTCAAGCCGCTCGGCATGACGAGCGCGGTTGCGGAATTCGATGCGTCAGGGACATGGATCGCGAGCTCATACGTTCATGCGACGGCGCGGGACTATGCGAAGTTCGGGTTGCTGTATTTGAACCGGGGCCTCTGGGAGATGCGGCAGCTCGTGCCGCGCGATTGGGCAGGAGGCGCGAGCCAGACGACGGCGGCGTCCAAGGGCCGGTACGGCGCGCTGTTCTGGTTGAACGGGCGCGATGCGGCGACGGGCAAACTCGCGTTGTCGGACAAGCTGCCTGAGGGTTTGTACTTTGCGCGCGGGTTCGGCGGGCAGCTTGTCGCCGTCGTGCCGTCGCATGACGCGGTCATCGTGATGATGAACGCGAGCTATGGCGATGACAGCCAGCCGATCATCGATCTGATGGTCGACGTGCTCAGCACGATCAAGCCGGGTTAGTGCTTCACGAGGCGCGGGCCGAAGCGGCGTTCGAACTTCGGGAGCGCGGCGGCGGCGATGGCGACGCGGAGTTTGACGCGGCCTTTGGTGTCGCTGGTGCGCTTGAGCACGTCGGCGTTTTCGTAGGTCCAGGCGATGTCGGCGCCATCGTGGGGTTCGAGGCGGAGTTCGGCTTCGATCGCCGTCAGCGATAGGGCTTCGTCGATCATCGTGAGGAGGCGGTTCAGGTTTTCGCCGGTGACGGCGGAGACTGAGACGCTCTTCGGTTCGCGTTTGCCGTTGACCGCGACGGGGCGTTCGTCCTTCGGCACGAGGTCGATCTTGTTCCAGACTTCGATCATTTCGCTTTGCGCCTGATCGCCGACGCCGAGTTCGGTGAGGACCGACAGCACGTCGTCGCGTTGGGCCATCCAGTCGGGGTGGCTGACGTCGCGGACGTGGAGCAGGACGTCCGCTTCAAGCACCTCTTCCAATGTGGCGCGGAAGGCGGCGACGAGTTGGGTCGGGAGGTCGGAGATGAAACCCACCGTGTCGGACAGGATGATGCGGCGCTTCGACGGCAGGACGAGGCCGCGCATGGTCGGGTCGAGCGTCGCGAAGAGCTGATCTTTGGCCAGGACTTCGGCACTGGTCAGCCGATTGAACAGCGTCGATTTGCCGGCGTTCGTGTAACCGACGAGAGCCACGACCGGGAACGGCACGCGGCGGCGGGCGTCGCGGTGGAGTTGGCGCGTGCGTTTGACGTCTTCGAGTTCGCGCTTGAGCTTGGCGATACGGTCACTGATGGCGCGCCGGTCGGCTTCGATCTGCGTTTCACCGGGACCGCCCAAGAAGCCGAAGCCGCCGCGCTGACGTTCCAAGTGGGTCCAGGAGCGGACTAGGCGGCCCTTCTGGTAGGTCAGATGCGCGAGTTCGACCTGCAGGCGGCCTTCCGCCGTGCGGGCACGTTCGCCGAAGATCTCGAGGATGAGGCCGGTCCGGTCGAGGACCTTCGTGTCCCAGGCCTTTTCCAGATTGCGCTGCTGCACGGGCGAGAGCTGGCCGTCGACGATGACGAGTTCCGGTTTCTCCGCCTCGCAGAGGGCCTTCAGTTCGTCGACCTTGCCCTTGCCCATGAGTGTCGCGGGGCGGACGTCGGAGATCGGTGCGGGAACCGCGGCGATGACTTCCAGGTCGATCGCCATGGCGAGGCCCGTTGCCTCTTCCAGACGCGCCTCGAGGCTGCGCGGGGAGCCGCGGTCGCTGCTGCGCTTCATGTAGGGGTGAACGACGATCGCCCGGCGGTTGACGCCGGACGTGTGTCCGTTGGCTTTTTTCAAATCTCAGGCCGCTTTCAAATTTATTCGGCGGCGACGTCCGTTTCCTGTTCGAACAACTGGACGGGCACCGAAGGCATCACGGTGGATATAGCGTGCTTATAGACGAGCTGCGAGTGGCCGTCGCGGCGCAGCAGCACGCAGAAATTATCGAACCACGAGATGATCCCCTGGAGCTTCACGCCGTTGACCAGAAAAATGGTCAGAGGGGCTTTGTTCTTGCGACAGGCGTTGAGAAACGTGTCTTGAAGATTTTGCTGTCGTTCACTCATGGGTTGGGCCCCATTTGTTAGATGTACGCGCTCTTATGAGCTGGAACTGTGTCAGGCGTACGAAGGCGCGACTCAAAACGCTCCGTACACCCGCCATAGGAGAAGATGGCGGACGCTGGCCTGCCGGGCAAGTGACAACTGCCACTGATACAGTTCGGGTACGAACCGCTAGCGGTTAACCATCGGACCTGCTGTTCCAGTAGGTCTTGCCGAGGGCAGTTGCCACAGGGCCGGGCGCGCCGCTGCCTATTTTGCTCTCATCGACTGTCGTGATCGGCATGACACCGATGGACGCGGCGGTCAGGAATGCCTCCCGGCCTTTCTTCGCCTCGTCGACGGTGAAGGGACGCTCATCGAATTCGATACCCAGTTGGCGGCAGAGCGGCAGGATCTCGCCGCGCGTGACGCCCGGCAAGATCTGGTTGCTGAGCGGCCGTGTTCGCAACACGCCCTTCGCGTCAACGATCCAGGCGTTGGTCGACGCACCTTCGGTGACGAGGCCGTCACGATCGACGAACCACGCCTCGAAGGCCCCCTTCTCCCGCGCTTGCTGTTTGGCGAGGACGTTGGCGAGGAGACCGGTCGACTTGATATCGCAGCGCGCCCACCGCGCTTCGGGGAGCGTGATGACGGCGACGCCCTTCTCGGCCCACCGGTCGTATTTCTCCGTCGCGATCGTGCGCGCGGTGACGACGAGCGTGGGTTTGGTTCCTGCCGCTGGAAAACCGTGGTCGCGTTGGGCGACGCCGCGCGAGATCTGTACGTAGACCAGACCGTCGGTGACGCGATTGCGTTGCACCGTCTCGCGCATGATGTGGCGGAGCGCCAGCTCGCCGACGGGCCAATCCATCTTGAGTTCGCGCAGCGAGCGGTCGAGCCGCCTCATGTGCGGCTCCTCGTCGATCAACTCGCCATCGCGGATGGCGCAGACCTCGTAGACGCCGTCGGCGAATTGGAAGCCACGGTCTTCAATGTGCACGGACGCGCCGGTGTGCGGCAGGTAGCGGCCGTTGACGTAAGCAATACGTGACATCAGCCGATCAAATCATCCCCACGCCCGCCGGTGTTGATGCCCAGCGACTTTAGTTTGCGGTGGAGGGCTGAGCGTTCCATGCCGATGAAGGCTGCGGTGCGGGAGATGTTGCCGCCGAAGCGGTTGATCTGGGCCAGCAGGTATTCCTTCTCGAACATTTCGCGGGCGTCGCGCAGCGGGAGCGCGATGATGCGTTCGCTGCCTGCGCCCTGGCTGACGGCCGGCGTCGAGGAGCCGACGTCGGTGGGCAGCATGTCGGCCGTGATGACGCTTTCGGGGTCGTCGGCGGCGAGGATGAGCAGGCGCTCCACGTTGTTGCGCAGCTGGCGGACGTTGCCGGGCCAGGTGTGTGCTTGGAGCGCTGCCATCGCGTCTTCACCGATTTTCCGCGGCTGCAGGCCCGTGGCGGCCGAGATGCGCTGCATGAAGTGGTCGACCAGGAGCGGGATGTCTTCGCGGCGCTCGGTTAGCGGCGGTACGCGGATGCCGACCACGTTGAGACGGTGGTAGAGGTCTTCGCGCAGGCGGCCGTCGCTGATCTCGGTGCGCGGGTCGGCGGAGCAGGACGAGACGACGCGCACGTCGACCTGAACCTTCGGGCCGCCGCCGACGCGCTGGAAGTTTTGTTCGACGAGGACGCGCAGGATCTTGCCTTGCGTTTCCAGCGGCATGTCGGCGATTTCGTCGAGGAAGAGCGTGCCGCCGTGCGATTGTTCGAAGAGGCCGACCTTGCGGCCGCCTTCGCTGGCGCCTTCGACGCCGAAGAGTTCGATCTCCATGCGCTCAGGCGCGATGGTGGCGCAGTTGATGGCGATGAACGGGTTGCGCTGACGGCGCGATTTTGCGTGCACCAGGCGGGCGACGATTTCCTTGCCGGAGCCCGGGTTGCCGGAGATCAAAACGCGGCTGTTGGTCGGCGCGATCTTGTCGATCATCTGGCGCAGCTGGCTGATCGCGTGGCTTTGGCCGACGAGATCGAAATCGTCCCAGAGGCGTTCTTTCAGAGACTCGTTTTCTTTTCGAAGGCGTTGCGCCTCCAGGGCGCGTTCGACCGTCAGCAAGATGCGGTCTGCTTTGAAGGGCTTTTCGACGAAGTCGTAAGCGCCCTTCTTGATGGCTGTGACGGCGGTTTCGATGTTGCCGTGGCCGCTGATGACCAAGACGGGCAATTCCGCGTGTTCTTTCTTGATCTCGTCGAGGACCTGAAGACCGTCCAGCCGGCTGCCTTGCAGCCAGATATCGAGGATAATCAGGGACGGGCGGCGCGCCCGGATTTCGCGCAGCGCGCTGTCGCTGTCACCGGCGGTGCGGGTGTTGTAGCCCTCGTCCGACAAGATGCCGGCGACGAGTTCGCGGATGTCCGCTTCGTCGTCAACGATCAAAATGTCGAGCGGTTGGAGTGGTCCGCTTTTGCTCATCGTCTATTCACCTGCGAGTTTGACCGCACCCAAACGGCGCGGAAATGTGAGCCTGACCAATGCGCCGCTTTCGCGCGTTGCACCGGTTTCGTCGGTCTTCGGCGCGTCCTCAAGCGAGAGCACGCCTTTGTGGTCTTCCATGATCTTCTTGACGATCGCTAAACCCAGGCCGGTGCCTTTGGCGCGCTTCGTCACGTAGGGTTCGGTCAGGCGGTTGCGATCCTCGGTCGGCAAGCCGACGCCGTTGTCGATCACTTCGATCGACACGCGCGCTGCATCTTCAACCAAGCGGATTTCAATCCGTCCACCTTCCCTGAGTTGTCCTTCTTCGCCTTCGGTGCCGAAGCGTGCGCGCACGGCCTCGCTGGCGTTCTTCAGGACGTTCGTCATCGCTTGGCTGACTAGGCGCCCGTCGCACTCGACTGTCAGCGGCGTGTCGGGCGTCAGCAATGCGAACGTCACCTGCGGCAGCGCGACGCGCTGCAGGAAGACGGAGTGCTTGATGAGTTCGCAGATGTCCTCGTCGCGCATCACCGGCTGGGGCATGCGGGCGAAGGATGAGAACTCGTCGACCATGCGCCCGATGTCGCCGACCTGGCGGATGATCGTCTGGGTGCATTGCTCGAAGATCTCGGGATCGGTGGCGATTTCTTTCTTGTATTTGCGGCGCAGGCGTTCGGCCGACAGCTGAATGGGCGTCAGCGGGTTCTTGATCTCGTGGGCGATGCGGCGGGCGACGTCGGCCCAGGCGGATGTGCGCTGGGCCGAGATCAGGTCCGTGATGTCGTCGAAGGTCACGACGTAGCCGCTTTCGTCCTCAGCGGCGCGTTCGCGGGTGACGGTGACATTCAGGTTGCGCGCCTTGCCGTTGCGCACGACATCGATGTGCGACTGCGCGCGGCCGTCGGCGCTGGCCATCGCTTGTTGGACCAGGGCTGCGACTTCGGGAACGGCCGTGGCCAGGTCGTGGCCGATGATGTCGTCGCGGGTGGTGCTTAAGAGGGTGACGGCTGAGCGGTTGGCCACGTCGGCGACGCCCTGGCCGTCCAAGCCGATGACGCCCGCCGAAACGCCTGACAGCACGGCCTCGGTGAAGCGGCGGCGCTGTTCGGCTTGGCGATGCGATTCCACAAGTTCGTTGCGCTGGCTTTGCAGCTGGCCCGTCATGCGGTTGAACGCCTTGCCGAGCGAAGCCAATTCGTCGTCGTCGGCCGCCAGCATGACGCGCGCCGAGAGGTCGCCTTCGGAGATGCGCTCGGCCGCGCCGATAAGGCGGCCGATCGGCGTGACGATGCGGTTGGCGGTGCCGAGGCCGATCCAGATCGCGGCAAACAGGATAACGAACGCAATCAGACCGTACACAAGCATGAAGTTCGCCTGGACTGTGGCGCGGCCCGCCATCAGGCTTTTGTACTCGCGAACGGTTTCTTCGGTGCGTTGTTGGTACTCGATGATCTGCGGGTTCACGTCGCGCTGGACGACGAGGAAGTACTCCTTGCCGAGCTCGAACTGAATGTCGAGTTTGGCGACGCCGCGGATCTGGCTGTTCTCGACGGTCGGCCTAATGTCGCGCTGCTCGCGCGCATCGTCCATTTCGACGCCGCGCGGGGCGTTGATGCGATTGAGCGGGTCGGGATTCGCGCGCGCAAATTCGTTCTTCTCGGAATCGAAGATCGCGACGTCCGCGCGCAGGCGCTTGGCAATTTCGTTGAGCGTTTCCTGAAAGCGCGCCGGGTTTGCTTCGATGGCCAGCGGGGTCAGGCTGTTGAGGTTTAGTTGGGCGAACAGGATTTCGTTGCGAAGTTTATCCGTGTGCTCTGCGAGGTAGCTGTTCGCGATGGCTGTGGAGTTGTCGACGACCTGGTCGACGCCGCGCGAAAACCAAGCATCCATCGCGAGACCCGTCGTGATCGTGGAGGCGGCTACGGTGAGTACGACGGGAATGACGGCGATGAGGCTAAAGATCGTAACCAGGCGACCATGCAGCCTTGCGCCGGCGCCACCGGAGCGGCGAGCCATCCAAAGCTGGACGAGGCGGCCGATAACAAGCGAGCCCAGCGCCAAGAGCAGGATCGAATCGAACCAAATGAGATAGATCCGAACCTCTTCTGTCGGTTCGATCTCGGTCGAGCTGGTCAGGATGAGATAGGTGACAACGGCGGCGATCAGCGAGAGACCGACCAGCGCATAGGAGAGCACTGACGTGCGCGCGACCCAGAACAGGTTACGCTGCAGCCAGTCCGGGCCTGGTTCGGGTGTCGCCGACACGGTCATGCTTTGGGCTCGACCTACCCCGTGGGAAATCTGCAACGCTGGAATCCGGCAACAGGCTCGTGATATTCGAGCCGCATTGTTCCCGAATAATTACAGTGTTGCTGATTTTCGTTGCTCTGTTACATCACTTGAACCCACGGAGCACGGGAATGTCAAGGCTGCGAATCTTCGCCCGGAGTGTATTCCGGTTAACCCCTAGGATTTCGGCGGCCTTGATTTGGTTGCCCCGGGTCGCGCCGAGGCACATCGAAATGAGCGGACGCTCCACATCGCGCAGGACGCGATCGTAAAGACCGGGCTGCGGCAGGCGGCCGTTCATGTCGGCAAAATGGCGGGTCAGATATTTCTCGACGACCGCGCTTAGGCTCTGGTCGGCGTCGTCGGCAGGTTGGGCGACCGAGGCGAGCGGTTCGCGTAGTTCGTTCTCGACGATCTCGGACGTGATGACCGTGTCGGTGTAGAGCGCGATCAGGCGGCGGACGAGGTTTTCAAGTTCGCGCACGTTGCCGGGCCAGCGGTGGCGCTTCATCGTTTCGAAGGCGGCCGGGTCGACGGACTTGCGCGGCATGCCTTGGCGTTCGGCTTGGCCCAGGAAGTGGTGGACGAGGTCGGCGATGTCTTCCAGGCGCTCGCGCAATGGCGGCAGGCGCATCGGTACGACGTTGAGGCGGAAGAACAGATCTTCGCGGAAGAGGCCCTGGTGGATGAGCTGGCGCAGGTCGCGGTGGGTGGCGGCGATGATGCGGACGTTCGCCTTGGTTGGCTGGCGGCCGCCGACGGGCGTGTATTCGCCCTCTTGTAGGACGCGCAGCAGCCGCGTTTGCGCCTCAAGCGGCATGTCGCCGATCTCGTCGAGGAAGAGCGTGCCGCCTTCGGCCTGCTCGAACTTGCCGATGCCGCGGGCGTTGGCGCCGGTGAAGGCGCCGCGTTCGTGGCCGAAGAGTTCGCTCTCGATCAGTTCGCGCGGGATCGCGGCCATGTTGACGGCGACGAAGGGACCATTGCGGCGCTTGCCGTATTCGTGGAGTGCGCGGGCGACGAGTTCTTTGCCGGTGCCGGATTCGCCAGAGATCATCACCGTCAGGTCCGTCTGCATCAGGCGGGCGATGACGCGGTAGATGTCCTGCATTGCCGGCGAACGGCCGATCAGCGGCAGGTCGTCGGGGCGCGCGGCTTCGGGGATAGAGGCCTTCTTTTCGCCTTTGGCGGCGAGCGCGCGTTGCACGAGGCCGGTGAGTTCGTTCAAGTCGAAAGGCTTCGGCAAGTATTCGTAGGCGCCGCGTTCGGCCGCGGTGATGGCCGTCATCAGCGTGTTCTGCGCGCTCATGGCGATGATGGGCAGGTCGGGGCGCAGCTTTTTCAGGCGCGGGATCAGCTCGAACGCGTTCTCGTCGGGCATGATGACGTCCGTGATGACGAGGTCGCCCTCGCCCGCCGACGCCCAGCGCCACAGCGTCGCCGCGTTGCCCGTCGTGCGCACGAGGTAGCCTGCCCTGCCCAGCGCCTGATTGAGCACCGTTCGGATGGCGGCGTCGTCGTCGGCGACAATGATCGTTCCGGAGTTCAATGGACCTCTCTCTCGACTAGCGATGCATCGGCAGGCGGACGCGGAAGACTGTGCGCTTGGGCTCGGACTCGCATTCGATGGTGCCGCCATGGTCGCTGATGATTTTCGCGACGATGGCGAGGCCAAGCCCCTGCCCTTTTGGTTTTGATGTGACGAACGGTTCGAACATCGACGACAGCATGTCCGCGGGCACGCCCGCACCGTTGTCGCGGATGCTGACTTCGAGCGGCAGCGCGACGCGATCGCGGGTGCCGCCGACGGTCAGATGGACGCCCGGACGGTAAGCGGTTTGCAGGACGATCTCGCCGTCGGGGCGGCCGCTCAGCGCGTCGGCTGCGTTCTTCACCAGATTGAGCAGCACTTGGATCAGGCGGTCTTTCTCGCCCATCACGGCCGGCAGCGAGGGGTCGTAGCTTTCGACGAACGTCACCTCGCGCGCGAAGCCCGATTTCGCCAGGTGTTTCACGTGGTCGAGGACTTCGTGAATGTTCACCGGCTTGCGGTCGAGCGGGCGGCGGTCGGTGAAGACCTCCATGCGGTCGACGAGTTTGCGGATGCGGTCGGTTTCTTCGCAGATGAGGCGCGTGAGGACGCGGTCGCCTTCGCCCGCGTTTTGTTCGATGAGTTGCGCGGCGCCGCGGATGCCGGCGAGCGGGTTCTTGATCTCGTGCGCCAAGATCGCGGCCATGCTGGTGACGGAGCGCGTGGCGTGGCGCTGGGTCATTTGGCGATCCATCTTTTGCGCGATGGAGCGTTCTTGGAACATAATCAGGACGCCGCCGTTCACGTCGGCGATGGGCGACAGGTGGACGTCGACGGCGCGCGGGCTGAGGCGCGGGGTGGCGATTTCGATGCCGTATTCGCTGACCGTCACACTGTGATCGCGGACTTGTTCCATCAGCGCCAACACGGGACTGCCGAAGGGCAGCATGCCGGGGAGCGATTGGCGCTTCAGCATCGAGGCGCTCATGTCCAGGAATTGTTCGGCGGGCGGGTTCGCGTAGATAATCATGCCCTTCGCGTCGACGCCGACGAGCGGATGCGGCATCGCCGCCAGCAGTGCGTCGTTGAGCGCCAGCGGCGCTGCGGGCGGCACAATCTCTTTTGCTTTGCTGCGGACCTTTGTCGTCATGCGGCCTCCGCGAACGCCACGCCGGCGAGGCGGGCGAGCAAGGGTTCGGCGTCGCCGGCGCGCACGAGTGCATCGCGCAGCGCTTTGTCGGATGCGATGGCGTCGGCGTACCAGCCGAGATGTTTGCGCACGACGCGGCGGCCGAGGTCCGGCCCGTAGTGCGCGAGCGAGGCGCGGTATTGTTGAAGCGCGGTGCGCCATTTTTCTTCGATCGGCGGATCTTCGGGGATCGGCGTGCCGTCGACGGCTGCTTGCATCTGGCGAATGATCCACGGTTTGCCGAAGGCGCCGCGGCCGACGAGGATGCCGTCGGCGCCGGACTCTTTCAGGATGCGCAGCGCATCGTCGGTCGCGCGCACGTCACCATTGGCGAAGACCGGAATCGACACGGCCTGCTTGACGTTGGCGATGAAGCGCCAGTCGGCGTCGCCTTCGTAGAACTGTGCACGTGTGCGGCCGTGGACGGAGATGGCTTGTACGCCCTCCCCTTCGAGCTGGCGCGCGAGGTCGGGGGCGTTGCGGTCGGCGTCGTCCCAACCCAGGCGCATCTTCACCGTGACCGGAATTTTCACCGTCTCCACAACGGCGCGGACGAGCGCGCAAGCGAGGTCGGGTTCGCGCATGAGGGCTGAGCCGCAGAGGCCGCCCACAACTTTCTTCGCGGGGCAGCCCATGTTGATATCGATGAGGATCGCGCCTTCGGCCTCGGCGATGCGCGCGGCTTCGGCAAGCGCCGTCGGATCGCGGCCGGCGAGTTGGATCGCGATGGGGCCGTCTTCGTGGTCTAGCTTCAAGCGGAGCGCAGCGCTGCGGCGATCGCGCAGGAGTTCCGCGCTCGCCACCATTTCCGAATAGACGAGTGCCACGCCGTATTGGCGGACGGCCGCGCGGAATGGCGCGTCGGTGACGCCCGCCATGGGCGCGAGTGCGACCGGCTTGGATCTTAGGGTTGCGAAGATGTTGCCCATATTCTGTGCAGTGACGTGAGGTGCATAATTTACAGTCAGCCTATTCATTAGAACGAGTCGAA
Source organism: Alphaproteobacteria bacterium (assembly GCA_034440355.1). Taxonomy (GTDB): domain Bacteria; phylum Pseudomonadota; class Alphaproteobacteria; order Micropepsales; family Micropepsaceae; genus SZUA-430. Next base: position 31,578 of record JAWXBY010000054.1, on the reverse strand, counting down.
GCAAGGTGCATTTCGCAGTTGCAGCATTCACTGTGACTTGACGTTGAAGGAGGGTAAACGTCCATCTCCGGCATGACCAAACGCCCCCATTGCGCCGCCCTTATCGTTGCCGCGGGGCATGGCGTCCGCGCCGGCGAGGGGTTGCCCAAGCAATACCGGCCGCTTGCCGACGTGCCCGTGCTGCGGCGGTCCATCGAGGCGTTCGCGCGTCACCCCGCCGTCGATCACGTGCAGGTCGTGATTAGCGCGGAACATCGACAGCTTTATGACTCCGTTGTCGAGGGGCTGGCGCTGCCAGCGGCGATTCACGGGGGCGACACGCGGCAGGATTCGGTTCGGTTGGGGCTCGAAGGGCTAACAGACACGAAGCCTGCTTTGGTTTTGATTCACGATGCGGCGCGGCCGTTGATTGCGGCGGAGACGATTGCCGCGACGGTCGCGGCGCTCGAGACGGCCGATGGCGCCCTGCCCATTCTGGCCGCGTCGGATACGTTGAAGCGCGTGCATGAGGGGCGTGTCGAGGCGACGCTGTCGCGCGACGGCGTCGGCCTGGCGCAGACGCCGCAAGGATTTCGTTTCGAGAAGATCTTGCACGCGCATCGCGCGGTGCATGGTACGAGCTTCACCGATGATGCTTCGATCGCCGAACATGGCGGTCTCAACGTCGTTGCGGTCGCAGGGTCGCGACTCAACTTCAAACTTACGACGCCTGAGGATTTCCTAATGGCTGAGGCGCTGTTGGCGCAGGCGGGCAGCGTGCGCACGGGGCAAGGTTTTGACGTGCATCGGCTTGGGCCCGGCGATCACGTGTGGCTGTGCGGTTTGCGGATCGAGCATACGCATGGCCTCATCGGACATTCGGATGCCGACGTCGGTTTGCATGCGCTGACCGATGCGTTGCTCGGCGCGGTGGCGCTCGGCGATATCGGCCAGCACTTTCCGCCGTCGGACGAACGCTGGCGTGGGGCGGCGTCGCACTTGTTTCTGACGCATGCCGCGCAGCTGATTGCCGAACGGCGCGGCCGGATCGAACATGTCGACGTGACGCTGATCTGCGAGCGGCCGAAGGTGTCGCCGCATCGCGAGGCCATGGTCGCGCGCATCGCCGAACTGCTGGCGATCGACCGCACGCGCGTGAGCGTGAAGGCGACGACGACGGAAGGCCTGGGCTTCACCGGCCGCGGCGAAGGCATCGCTGCGCAAGCTATCGCGACGGTGCGGCTGCCATGATCACACCGATGCGCATCGCCAGCCTGCCGCCGGGCCGCAGCCTGCGCGAACCGATGACGGCGATTGCAACGTTCTTCGGCGTGGGTTTGTTACCGATCGCCCCCGGCAGTTGGGGCGCGCTCGCCGCGATGCCGCTGGGATGGTTGTTGGCGATGGCGGGCGGGTGGGTCGCGCTGCTGATCGGCGCGATCATCGCGACGGTGGTCGGATGGATCGCGGCGGATTGGTATGTGAAGACCACGGGCCGCGAAGACCCGCCGGAAATTGTCATCGACGAAGTCGCCGCGCAATGGCTGGCGCTCACCGTCGTGCCGATGACGCTGACCGGCTACGTCGTCGCCTACTTCGTCTTCCGCCTGTTCGACACGCTGAAGCCCTGGCCCGCCAGCTGGGCCGACGGCGAAGTCGAAGGCGGAGCCGGCGTCATGCTCGACGATCTGTTTGCGGGCGGGTACGCGCTGCTGGTGCTCTACGCGTTGCACCTCGGCGCGTTGATCTAGAGGTTGCCCCAGTAGGCAGAGTTGAAGGGGAAGTCTTCGATGCGGCCTTGCTTTTTGATCGCAGCCTGGACGTCGGAGCGCGCAAGTACCTTGGCATAACGCTCCATCAGTGTGCGACGCAGGGGCGTGACGAATGCCGGCGGCCTGTACGACTGGATCGCTGTCAGCATGGCACCGCGATCGGCGGGGAGCGATAGGCGCTTCTTCACGAGGTCCGCAACCTCGTCCGATCGATCCATGCACAGTAGTGCCGCGGTCATCGCCGCGTAGTTTTCGCTTTGGCGTTTGCGCAAGACACCCAGAGCCTTTTCGGCCGCCCGTTTGTCGGTCGTCGCGTTGCCGCAGACTTCGATCATGTTGATGAACAACTGCCCCATAGGTGAGGCAGAGTTCCAGCCGCGCTTCGCCGTTTTGACACCCTCTTCGGTGCGGCCCAGTTCGACCATGATCTGGCCGAAATTGACCAGCTGGCTGATCATAAAGCCGTTCTTCGTCTCGTCGAGCTTGAGGATGGGCTGCATCTCAGCCAACGCTTCGTCGGTGCGGCCCAGGTCTTTCAGAGCATAAACCAGTTCGTTGCGTAGCCAGAGCTTGTCTTCGACGACACGATCCGCATGGACGGACGCCAACTCCGGATTGGCAAGCGCCTCGCGCGCGACGTCGACCGCCTTGGCGCTTTCACCGACCGTGCGCAACGCTTTGACGTAGCGGGTCATGACGATCGTAAGGCTCGGGTATTTCTTGACGAGTTCGGCCACGTAGGCGAGTTCGCGCCCGGCGATTTCCTTTGGATCGGTGACTGCGTCAAAACCTTCCTTGGCCCAGAGGGATGCGTAGCTGCGATCGACCCGAGCCTCGACCAGAAGGTCGGCCGTCTTCATCTTGCTCAATTCCATCATGGCGACGAGATCTTCGCCACGATCGACAAGCAGGCGGACAAATATCTGAGTCAGGTAATCGGCATTTTGCCCGGGCTCCTCCGGCACGTATGAGATGTCTCTCATCGCCTTGAGGATGTTGAAGGCCGCGTCTTCGTCCTTGGCCTTGAGGTCCCAGACCAGCCGCATGATCAGCCGGTATCGAACGGCGCGTGCCGAGTCCGGGCGATCCTTCGCGAGCGCGACGAAGTCCGCCGCCGCATCGCCCGGCTTCTGCATATCCACGTAGGTCAGAAAACGGGCTTGAATGGCGGCGGCCCAGCCGGCGTCGCCGCGCTCGGTGTTCTTCATGGCTTCGGTGAAGTCGTCGCGTGCGTCGCCGAATTTCTGCGTCAGCGCGCGTGTGTATCCCCTGAGGTAGTATGCGGCCGCTTTGTCTTCGCGTTTGAGCTCACCGGCATTGATGGCCGAGGTCACGCTCTGCTCGGCGGCGGCATAATCTTTGCGCGCGAAGGCTTCCTTTGCGGCCTTGATGTCTTCGGCCGTGCCTGCAGCGGCGTGGCCCGCGCACCAAAGCGTGACCAGGACGGCTGCAATCGTCGTGACGTTCTTCATCGGCTCCCCACGCTCACCCAGGTCCTTACTGTATCGCCGGCCGTCTGGTTTGGGGTTGCTGGTAAGTCACAGGTGCCGACGGTGGCGAACTGCTCGGTCATTGTGCATGTTCACACACGAGATCTGCGGACGGAGGCGGCCTTATGTTTGACCCAGCGGTGCTCAAGCTCGCCGAGACCGTTCTCGCCGAGGCGCGGGCGAAGGGGCTGAAGATCGCGACGGCTGAGAGCTGCACGGGCGGGCTGGTCGGTGGTGCGTTGACCGAGATCGCCGGGTCTTCGGATGTGTTTGTCGAGGGGTTCATCACCTATTCGAACGAGGCGAAGATGGCGACGCTCGGGGTGATCGTGGACACGCTGGACAAGTTCGGGGCCGTCAGCGCGCCGACGGCGGTGGCGATGGCTGAGGGCGCGATTGCCAATTCGCGGGCGGATCGAACGGTGGCGATCACCGGTGTTGCCGGGCCGGGTGGCGGCACGGCAGCGAAGCCGGTCGGGCTTGTTCACTTCGCGGCGGCGCGGCGTGGCGGCAAGACGGAATTCGAGCACAAGAACTTTGGCGATATCGGGCGCGCGCAGGTTCGCATGGCGGCCGTCGTGCATGCATTGGAGTTGCTACGCCGGGTGCTTTGAGCCCGTCGGCTCGCCATAGAGTTTGTGGGCGCGGTCGTCGAAGGCTGCGGTCATCTTCTCGACAGCGCGGGTGAAGAGGCCGCCGATTAGGCTTTCCAGCATTTTGCTTTGGAGGGCGAAGTCGATGTCGAAGTCGACGTCGCAGCCGCCTTCGCGCGCGGTGAAGTGCCAGCGGTTTTTCAGGTGGTGAAATGGGCCGTCGATATATTCGACGACGATCGTTCTTGCCTCGCGGTCCAGCGTCACGCGGCTGGTGAACTTTTCGCGGAAGGCGCCGAAGGCTGCGATGATGTCGGCGGTGAAGGTGGTTTCTTCGCGGCTGCGGATGCGCAGGGCCGCGACCCAGGGCAGGAATTCGGGGTAGCGTTCGACGTCGGCCACGAGCGCGAACATTTGCTCGTCCGTGTAGGGCACGAAGCGTTTCTCGCTATGCCGGGGCAAGGCTCGACTTGTTGAGTTGGGCGTTGCGTGCGGCGCGCAGGCGTTCGAAGTCGTCGCCCGCCAGATAAGACGAGCGGGTTAGCGGCGAGGCGGAGACCATCAGGAAGCCCTTCGCGCGGGCGATCTCTGCCAGCTGCGCGAATTCTTCCGGCGTCCAGAAGCGGTCGATGGCGGCGTGACGCTGCGACGGCTGGAGGTATTGGCCGATGGTGATGAAGTCGACGTTGGCGGCGCGCAGGTCGTCCATCACCTGCATCACCTCTTCGCGCGTTTCGCCGAGGCCGACCATCATGCCGGACTTCGTGAACGTCGCCGGGTCGATCTCTTTCGCCTGTTGCAGCAAACGAAGGCTGGCGAAGTAACGCGCGCCGGGGCGGATTTTTAGGTAGAGGCGCGGAACGGTTTCGAGGTTGTGGTTGAAGACATCGGGCTTCGCGTCGATCACCACGTCGAGTGCGCCGGGTTTGCGCAGGAAGTCCGGCGTTAGGACTTCGACCGTCGTGGTTGGTGATGCGGCGCGGATGGCGCGGATCGTCTGCGCGAAGTGTTCGGCGCCGCCGTCGTCGAGGTCGTCGCGGTCGACGGACGTGACCACCACGTGTTCGAGGCCGAGTTGGGCGACGGCGTGGGCGACCTTTGCCGGTTCGGCCCCGTCGAGTGCGCCGGGAAGGCCCGTCTTCACGTCGCAGAAGGCGCAGGCGCGGGTGCAGGTGTCGCCCATGATCATGAAGGTCGCGTGCTTCTTCGACCAGCACTCGCCGATGTTCGGGCAACCCGCCTCTTCGCAGACGGTGACCAGGCCGTGTTCGCGGACGATCGCCTTTGTCTCCGTGAAGACCTTGGAGCCGGGCGCTTTGACCCGGATCCAGTCCGGTTTGCGCGGCACAGGGTTAATCGGGCGCTCACGCTTTTCCGGGTGGCGGAGCGCGCGCAAATCCTTGTTCGACTGGTCGAAGACGGTGGCCATGGTCACAGATATAGCGTGAACGAGCGGGAATCACACCGGATGCTAAGCACGGCCCCGTACCATCCCCTGAAATTCAAGTGGCTGATTCCGTTGTTATTTCAGCGGTGATAACCAAGCGCTTGCTTGAGGGATCACTGGTGTTACCCTATCTGAAACAAATTGTGAGCGGCTTAAAGCCGCATCACTTGGGAGGACTTGGTCGTGTCGCTGCCTGCTGCTCAGGCCTCAACGCGCGTGCCGTTCGATATCAAGCGGACGCAACGTTCCCTCATGTCGGCCCTCCTCGAGGCGCGTAAGCGTTTCGGGGGCAAGACCATTGCGCTGTGGGACGCTGACGATCGTCAGCTGTCGTATGACGAGATCGTGCGGGCGTCGTTCGCGCTGGGCAGCGCGATGCGCAAGCACGCGAAGGCGAAGGAAAAGGTCGGCATCATGCTGCCGACGGGCGTCGGCGCGGTGTTGGCTTTCTTTGCGATTCACGCGTTCGGCCGTGTGCCGGCGATGTTGAACTTCACCTCCGGCGCGCGGAACCTGAAGGCGGCGTGCGCGGCGGGCGAGATCAAGGTGATCGCGACGGCGAAAAAGTTCGTCGAGATCGCGAAGCTTGAGGAGTTGATCGAAGAACTGTCGACGGTCGCGAAGATCGTCTACCTTGAAGACGTGCGCGAGAACCTGTCGCTGGTCGATAAAATCGCGGCGGTCGTCGGGTCGTATATTCCGCATTGGGCGTTGAAGGCGTGGCCGAATCACCAGGAGACGGCGGTCGTCCTTTTCACGTCGGGGACCGAGGGCGACCCGAAGGGTGTCGTACTTAGCCACCAGAATATTTTGGCCAACGTCGAGCAGGTGCGGGCGCATATCGACCTCTATCCGGGTCAGGACGTGCTGTTTAACCCGCTGCCGACGTTCCACTGCTTTGGACTGACCGTCGGGGCCATTTTGCCTTTGATGATCGGCGTGAAGGCCGTGTGCCATCCCTCGCCGCTGCAGGTGAAGGAGATCACGAAGCGGATTCGCCGGACGAAGGCGACGATCTTGCTCGCGACCGACACGTTCATTTCGCAGTATGCGCGGGCCAGCGATGAGGGCGACTTGGCGTCGTTGCGCTTAGCTGTTTGCGGCGCCGAGCGCGTGCGCGACGAGACGCGGCAGTTGCTGCGCCGCCGGTGCAATATGGAGATCCTCGAAGGCTACGGTGTCACGGAGGCGGCGCCTGTCGTCGCTGCGAACCAGCCGGGAGCTAACCGTCTCGGTTCGGTCGGCAAGATCATGGCCGGTATGGAAACGCGGCTTGAGCCGGTCGAAGGCATCCCGAATGCGGGACGCCTCTTCGTGCGCGGGCCGAACGTGATGAAGGGCTACCTGAAGCCGGATCAGCCGGGCGTGCTGCATACGCTGGAAGGTGGCTGGCACGATACTGGCGATGTGGTCGCCATCGACGACGAAGGCTTCATCGCCATCCGCGGGCGCGTGAAGCGATTTGCGAAGATCGGCGGCGAGATGGTGTCGCTGGCGGTGGTCGAAAACTGCGCGTCGGCGATCTGGCCGGACAGCATGCACGCCGCCGTCGCAATGCCGGATGGGCGCAAGGGCGAGCAGATCGTGCTGGTCACGTCGGCGAAGGAAGCGAACCGCGGCGAGATCGTCGCGTGGGCGCAGAACCACGGCGTGCCGGAGTTGGCCGTGCCGCGGAAGATTATTCACGTCGATCAGGTGCCGGTGCTGGGCACGGGCAAGACGGACTACGGCAGCGTGACGAAGGTTGCGGTGGAGCGTGTTGCTGCGCTTGACGCGAAGGCGGCGGAGTAGTCGCAGCGTCCGCCCCACTCACGCCCGCAAGCTCTCAATGAACAGGTCGAGGGCGGTGTTCATTGCCACCTCCGGCTTTTCGGTCGGCTTCTTCCAGTCGCGGAGGTGGCCGTCGATCAGCATGCGGGCGAGGCCGTAGACGAGCGCGCGTGCAGCCAGTTTCACCGGTGCGCTCACGGCAGACTTTCGCAGCAGGCCTTTGTCGGCAGCTTCTTGCAGCAGCGCGTCCATCTGTGCGCGTAGGTCGTCGTTGTCGCGGCCTAGGGTTTCCGAGGCGTCGTAGTCGATGAGACTGCGGGTTGAGACGACCAGGAACATCGCCTTGTTGCGGTTGACCCAGCGGAAGTAGCCGGTGCCGAAGGCGCGGAAGCGGGTGAGCGGGTCGGCTTTGGCGACGGCCGCGACGGCGGTCGCGATTTCGGTTTTGAGGCGGGTTGTCGCTTCTTCCGCGACCGCTGTCATCAGCGCGGTGCGGGTCGGGAAGTGGCGGAATGGGGCGCCTGCGGAGACCCCTGCCCGCTTGGCCGCTTCGCGGACGGAGACGGCGTCGGGGCCGCCCTCTTCCAGCAACTCCAAAGTCGCGGTCATCAGCGCGTTGCGCAGATTGCCGTGGTGGTAGCTGTCGCGGGGCGCGGCTTTGCGCGAGCGGGATTTTGGCGTGCGGCGGGGGTTAGCTGTCATGTGGTCAAGGCCTTAGCACAGCGATCACGTTGGCGTCATCCTATGTGATCGGTGATTACTTTTGTCCTTCCTTGATGTATTCAGTGCTTACATTAAGGGAGACTCAGGATGGCGAACGCTCAATCCATCGGTGCGGCGCGGCCGACCACGTTTGGCGGATGGCCTTTGTTCGGCCTTATCGCGTTGGCGCTGACCCTCATGTGCGTCGTCCTGGCAGCACAGCATGATTTCCGAATTGAGGGCGTGCGGGTCGTCGTGCGAACGACGGCGCAGACATCCCTCGCGCTCTTTTGCACGGCGTTCGCGGCGTCGTCACTGCACGGGTTGGCGCCATTTGGATTGACGCGGTGGCTGCTTGCGAACCGGCGGTATATCGGCGTGTCGTTCGCCTACTCGCACTTCCTGCACGCGATCGGGCTTTATGCGTTTGCGACGATGGATCCCCCAGCGTTTGCGGAGCACGCGACGACGGTGATGTTCGTGTTCGGCGGCGCGGCTTATGTGTTTATCGCGCTGATGGCGGCGACGTCGTTCGATTGGACGGCAGCGCTGCTGGGGCCTTGGGCGTGGCAGAAGTTGCACACGACGGGCGCGTATTACATCTGGTTCGTGTTTCTCATCTCGGAGGGACGACGCGCGATTTACGACACGTATTACTGGCCGTTCGTCGGCGTGTTGTTCGCTGTGATGGCGCTTCGGCTGATCGCGGGCCGGTCGAAGCGGTCGTATCAGGCGGCTTAGGCGCGCTTGATGGCGGGGTTGATGGATAGAGACGCGCCTGCTGCGCCGCCGGCGTCGTAGGCGTCCATTGAGACCATGCGGCTTGAGCCGCGGCGCGAGCGCAGGTTCAGGTTGAGCTTCTCGAGTTCCGTGTCGACGACGGCTGTCTTGACGACGACCAGCGCGCGGCCGGTTTCTTCGTTCGCGTGGTCGCGCTTTTCTTTCATCGCCGTCAGCTTGTCGGCGATGGAGGAGACCATGCCCAGTGCGAACGAGGCGTTGGCGAGGTGGCGCTCGTTGTGGCGGAATTTGGCGTAGGCGGGTGTCGTTTTGTAGCGGCCGAGTTCGGCTCTCACCGCGCCGTCGATCAATTCGGCCAGGTAGTGCGCGACCTCGATGTCGGAGCGCAGGCCGAAGAAGATGTAGCGCGCTTCGCCGGCTGCGTTCTTTTCGCGCCAGACGCGGCAGTCGCAGAAGTGCGCGATGGCGCCGATGCAGCCTTCGAGAGGGATGCGCTTCTTGCGGTTGGTTTCATAGGCGCGTTGCTCGCACGGGGCTTCGCGCAGTTCGATGTCGCTGAGCGATAGGTCGTAGCGGTCGAGCAGTTCGGCCACCTTCGCGGCGGCGGATAGGGCCTCGTCTTCCGTGCAGCCGTTGTCGATCGTCTTGGCGCGCAACGCTTGGATGCGCGTCTTGAGACCGTCGAGTTGGTTGTTCACGCGCGCTCTCGTTCGCCTTGGTTGGCCGAGCAGTAGACGGCGCGGATGGCGCGCACAAGGTCCGCCCTCTCGCCAAAGTGGCGCGACGTGTATGGTGCGGCACTCTTGCGCGGAGCGATGCATGGATATCAGCAAAATTTCGGCGGGGCACAACCCTCCGCACGACATCAACGTCGTCATCGAGATTCCGCAGGGCGGCGAGCCGGTGAAGTACGAACTCGACAAGGCGTCGGGGGCGATGTTCGTCGACCGGTTCTTGCATACGGCGATGTTCTATCCCGGCAACTACGGCTTCATCCCGAACACGCTGTCGGGCGACGGCGATCCTTGCGACGTGTTGGTCGTCGGACAGGTGCCGGTTGTGCCGGGCGCCGTGATCCGCTGCCGGCCGGTCGGCGCGCTTTTGATGCAGGACGAAGCGGGACCGGACGAGAAGATCGTCGCCGTGCCGGTCGACAAGCTGCATCCGTTCTACAGCGGCGTGGCCTCTTTCAAGGACCTGCCGCCGATCCTCACCGAGCAGATCGCGCACTTCTTCCAGCACTACAAGGATCTGGAGAAGGGCAAGTGGGTGACGATCGTGCGCTGGCTGGATCCGGAGGAAGCCGGCGCGCTGATCACCGCGGCGATTGAACGCGCGCGGGAATAGAGCGGCGCATCAGCCTGTTCGATCGCTTGAGCCTAAAATCCCGTCCTTGGTGATTTGGTCGAAGCCGATGACTCGGCCGCCTGCGCGGCGAAATTGAACGCGCACGTTGGGCGAATGGGCGAGGCCGAAGAGATCGTTGCCTATCGGGATCATGGCCGTCGGGTCGCGTTGCTCGCGCTGGAACATCAGCGTTGCGCCTTCGCGCCAGATGCGGCGGATGCCGTAGGTGCCGACGTAGGCGTCGAGTGCGGCGGGCGGCAGGGTGACCGGCCGCAGCTTTGCCTGTAGGCCCGCGATGTCCCACTCGTAGTCGCGGCGGTTCTGCGGACTTGCGCGGGCGGCGAGCGTTTGCAGCGCCAGCATATGCGCTTGATCGAGTGCGGCAGGCGACGGCGTCTCGACGGCGGGTGCGACGCCTTTGCCTTCCCAATTCGTGCGGCTGACCGGATGCTCCGGACGGCCGACGGAGATGCTGGCGACGAAGAACGGCGGCACGGGATAGAGCTGATTGTTGTTCGCGGCGCCGGCGGTTGTCTTCCCGACAAGCGTGCCGAGTTTGAATTGCTGGATGTGATAGGCGAATTCCTCAGCGGCCGAGGCGGCGCCGCCGTCGATGAGGACGTAGAGCGGTTTGCCGGCGAGGCGGGGGCTCGGCAGATCAGCAAGCACGTGGTTGACGTTGGTCTTACCGCTGAGGCCGTCGTGAAAGCGGATCAGCTCCTGGCCGCCGCGCGGGAAGAAGTAGCTGATGAGGCGTTGGACCGCCTCGGCATGGCCGCCGCCGTTACCGCGCAGGTCCACGACGATGGCGTCGCCGTCGGCGAGGAAGCGTGCGGCGACGTCGACGATGCGTGGGGTTTGTTCCGACCACATGAACGCTGTGACGCGAACGTAGCGCACGTTGCCGGGCAGCACGCGCATTTCCTCGTAGCCGTCGTTGCGGCGGCGCTGGTTCTCGGCGGAAAACGGTGACGGCTCCGGGCCACGGCGCGGCCGCTGGATGTCTTGGAACTGATCGGGATCGAAGTTGAAATTGAGGTGGCCGTCGTTGCTGGCGGCAAGCAGATCCGCGGTCACGCGTTCGGCGAGGTCTTGCGGTCTCGCCACGTCGTAGCGGCCGGTGTCGCGCGAGTTCTTCAGCGCGCCGGCGATGGCCGCGCGCTTTTCGGGGAAGACGTAGTGCGCTTCCACAAGGCGGATGACCTCCTGCACGGCGGCGTTCGCTTGGTCGCGCGTGAGCTGCTGTGGGGCCGCGATGGCTGAGGCGGCGAGCGCCAACGCGACGGCGGCGATCAGGCTAGGACGAAGCATCGGCTGTTTCCTTCTTGGCGCGCGGCCGTCTTGGCTTTCGCGTGGTGATGTCGGTGACGCGGTCGAGCAGCGATTGTTGATCCAGTGCTCTGTCGACGGCGGTGAGTTGTGTCATCAGCTGCGGCGCGCTTTCGCGGCAGAGCTGTTCGGTCGCTTGGGTGATCGCGGCCCAGAGCGGGCGCAGTCGGTTGACGAGGGCCCTGCCCTTCTCGGTCAACTGAAGCATTTGGCGGCGTTGATCGGCTGTGTCGGCCCGGACGCGGACGAGGCCCGCCTTCAGCAGCTTCGCCCGGATCTGGCTGACTGCCGCGTGGGTGATGCGCATGCGGTTGGCGAGGTCGCCGACGCTCATCGGGCCTAAGTCGGACAGGGCGACGAAGACGGGAAACCAGCTGGGCTCGAAGTCGACGTCGTTGAGGCGATAGAGTTCGCGCACGTCGCGGTCCATCCGTTCGGACAGACGGCGCAGGCGCGTCCCGAAGGCGGCCGATCCCTTATCGATGACGTAGTCGCGCATAATATGTAAGGCCTTACATAATCGGACCGGCAAAATCAACGGCCCACGCGGGTGATCGCGCGAGCCGTTGGGCCGTCCGGTTTTCACAAATGCGTGTGCGGTGGTTTAGAGCACTATGGCCGCTTCATCGAATTCGAGGCGCGGCTGGCGGGGGAAGAGTTTTTCGTGGTCGCCGTAGCCCAGGTTGACGATGAAGTTCACTTTCCACTTTCCGTCGGGGAAGAACTCGGCGTTGACCTTGTCGGCGTCGAAGCCGGACATCGCGCCGACGTCGAGGCCGAGTGCGCGGGCGGCGATGATTAAGTACGCGCCTTGCAGCGACGAATTGCGGAAGGCGGTCTCGTGGATCAGCGCGTCGTTGCCGTGGAAGTAGTCGCGGAAGTTGGCGTAGGGCATCAGCTTCGGCAGCTGTTCGTGGAATTCCGTGTCCCAGGCGATGAGCACGGTCACTGGTGCTGAGCGGGTTTTGTCGACGTTCATCGGAGCGAGCAGTGGGACAAGGCGTTCGGTCGCCTCTTTGCTTTCGAGGAAGACGAAGCGCGCGGGCGAGGCGTTGGCGCTGGTCGGGGCCATGCGGGTGAGGCGGTAGAGTTCTTCCAGCGTCGCGTGCGGGATGGGCTCGGGGCGCCAGGCGGCGTGGGTGCGGGCTTCGAGGAAGAGCTGGTTTACGGCGTCCTTTGCGATCGGCTTCGATTTAGCAGGGAGGGTGGCGGTGTGAGACATTTTGCGGGCTCCTAGGGTAGGGACTATCGGTAACTGTGGTTCCGTATCGATCCCTGGTTATTTTGTGTAACCACCCCTATATTGGAGCCTGAACGAACCTCGCAAGACGGCACATTCATGTCACCCAGTCACACTGAGAGAACCACCGCGGCGCCCCCCGGGCACGACGCGAACGCCTGTCCCGCCGTGCGCGAGGTGCTGAACCGCGTCGGCGACAAGTGGAGCGTGCTGGTCGTTAGCATGCTGGGCGATGGACCGAAGCGCTTCGGCGAACTGCGCCGTGCGACGGAGGGCATTTCGCAGCGCATGCTTACGCTGACGTTGCGCGGATTGGAGCGGGACGGGTTGGTGACGCGCACGGTGGAGGCGACGATCCCACCGAAGGTGGAATATGAACTTACGGAGTTGGGGCGCACGCTGTTGGTGCCGGTGAATGCGCTGGCGCAATGGGCGATCGAACATCGCATGCTCATTCATGAGGCGCAGCAGCTGTATGATGCGGAGAATGCGCGGAACGAGAGCGCGGCTTAGCGTTGGTGCGCGTGTCGTCCCTCATCCGTCTCGCCGCCCATTGGCGGCGATCCACCTTCTCCCCAAGGGAGAAGGGTAAAGCTAACTGAAAACTGATGTTGCCCTTCTCCCTTGGGGAGAAGGTGGCGCGCCGCGTAGCGGCGTGACGGATGAGGGCCTTCGCGCGCTCAGTCTTTGAGGCGTTCTTTTGCTGCGGCGGCGATCGTTGCGAAGACTTCGGATGGATATTTCAGGATTGTGCGGTTGTCGAAGCGGATCACGCGGTAGCCTTCGCTCTCAAGCCATTTGGTGCGGTGATAGTCGTACCATTTGTCGTCTTCGTCCCAGTGTTGGTGTCCGTCTGCTTCGACGACGAGCGTCGCTTCGAAGCAGAAGAAATCGACATAGTAGGAACCGAGCGGTTGTTGGCGGCGGAATTTCAGGCCTTCCAGCCGACGGTCGCGCAGGCCGTTCCAAAGCCGCCGCTCAGCATCTGTCATGGAACGGCGGAGTTTGCGGGCACGGTCTGTGTCCACTGGATGTCCCTCATCCGTCTCGCCGCGTTCCGCGGCGATCCACCTTCTCCCAGAGGGAGAAGGGCAACAACAACTCTATTTTAGCCGACGCTAAACATGCATCACCTTGCCATACGCATCCAATACGGCCTCGTGCATCGTTTCCGACAGCGTCGGGTGCGGGAAGATCGTGTGCATGAGTTCGGCTTCGGTCGACTCCAGGTTCTTGGCGATCGTGTAGCCTTGGATGAGTTCGGTGACTTCGGCGCCGATCATGTGGGCGCCGAGCAGTTCGCCGGTCTTGGCGTCGAAGATGGTTTTGATGAGGCCTTCGGTTTCGCCGAGGGCTATCGCTTTGCCGTTGCCGATGTAGGGGAAGCGGCCGATTTTTAATTCGCGGCCGGCGGCTTTGGCTTTCGCTTCCGTTAGACCGACGGAGGCGACTTGCGGCCAGCAGTAGGTGCAGCCGGGGACTTTTGTGACGTCGAGCGGGTGTAGGCCTTTCACGCCGGCGATGCGTTCGACGCAGACCACGCCTTCGTGCATGGCTTTGTGCGCGAGCCACGGGGGGCCGGCGACGTCGCCGATGGCGTAGAGGCCCGCGACGTTTGTTTCCGACCATTCGTTGATGACGATGTGGCCGCGGTCGGTTTTCACGCCCGTTGCTTCGAGGCCGATGTTTTCGATGTTGCCGGTGATGCCGACGGCGAGGATCGCGCGGTCGGCGGTGATCGACTGCGTTTTGCCGTCCTTGGTTTTGATCGAGGCGGTGACGTTGTCGGCGCCCTTGGTCAGCTTCTCGACTGTTGCGCCGGTGAGGATCTTCATGCCCTGCTTCGTGAAAGCTTTCAGCGCGAAGGCGGAGATCTCTTCGTCTTCCACCGGGAGCACGCGGTCCATGACTTCGACGACTGTCACGTCGCAGCCGAGCGTGCGGTAGAAGCTCGCGAACTCGATGCCGATGGCGCCGGAGCCGATGACGAGCAGCGACTTCGGCATCGCGGGCGGGATCATCGCCTCCTTGTAAGTCCAGATCAGCTTGCCGTCGGGCTCCATGCCGGGCAACGCGCGGGCGCGCGCGCCGGTCGCGATGATGATGTTCTTGGCAGCGTACTCCCCTGCCCCTTTGCCGGTGACGGCGATCTTGTTCTTCGCGGTGAGTTTGGCTTCGCCGTCGATGACCGTGATCTTGCGTTTCTTCATCAGGAATTTGACGCCGTTCGACAGTTGGCTCGCGACCTTGCGGCTGCGGTCCACGATCTTGGCGAGGTCGAATTTGATGTTGTCGGCGCTGAAGCCGAATTCGTTCAGGCGGTGCAGCAGGTGGAAGATCTCCGACGAGCGCAGGAGCGCCTTGGTCGGAATGCAGCCCCAGTTGAGGCAGATGCCGCCCAGATGCTCGCGCTCGACGATCGCGGTCTTGAGGCCGAGCTGGCCGGCGCGGATGGCGGCGACGTAGCCGCCGGGGCCTGAGCCGATGATGATCAGATCGAACTGCGTGTCGGCCATTTTTCGCCCCTCTGCTGGTGGGAGTGGGTCGCCTTTTGGCCCTGCGGTGTCAACCAAGGCGGCGGTCTACTCCCTTGTGGGTTAGCCGAAATCGTTCTTGATTTGTTCGACGACTTGGATAAGGTCCGCGCCACCCAACGGGAGAGGGACAACACATGATGATTGGATACGTCACGATCGGCACGACGGATGAGCCGAAGGCGCAGAAATTCTACGACGCGTTGTTCGGCGAGATGGGCTGCGAGCGGAAGTTCGCGGACGGCGGCTGGACGGGTTACGGCGCGCGCGGACAGGATGGACACGACGTCTATGTCGTGTCCAAGACCGCCAACGGCGAACCCGCGCATGCCGGCAACGGGATCATGATCTCGTTCAAGGCGAAGACGAAAGCGGAAGTGGACGGCGCGTATAAGGCCGGCATGAATCACGGCGGCAAGGACGAAGGCGCACCGGGACCGCGGCCCGCGGACTCGACGTCGTTCTACGGCGCGTATTTGCGCGACCCGACGGGGAATAAAATCTGCGTGTACTGCAAGCCATAGGCTTCACGCGATCGCGCCACACTGGACGTCATGGCCGGGCTTGACCCGGCCACCCAGTCCGCGCACGGCAATGCGCGTTGATATTTCGCGTTTGATCGCGCTGCCGCGTGAAAAGCCTGGGTGGCCGGGTCAAGCCCGGCCATGACGGAAATATTGGGGCGGACTTTCGACGAGGTGCTTACACCAGCATCGTCACTGGGTCTTCGATGTAGCCCTTGAAGGCTTCGAGCCAGGTCGCGCCCAGCGCGCCGTCGATGACGCGGTGGTCGCAGGACATTTGGACTGTCATCACGTTCGCTATGGCGATGGCGCCTTTCTTGACGACGGCGCGAGGTTCGCCGGCGCCGACGGCCAGGATCGCGGACTGGGGCGGGTTGATGACCGCTGTGAAGTCGCGGATGCCGAACATGCCGAGGTTCGAGATGGAGAAGGTGCCGCCTTCGAATTCGTTCGGCTTTAGTTTTTTGGCTTTGGCGCGGGCGGCGAGGTCTTTGGCCTCGCGCGAGATGGCGGCGAGGCTTTTCGTCTCGGCTTTGAAGATGATCGGCGTGATGAGGCCGAACTCGAGCGCGACCGCTATGCCGACGTCGGCGCTCTTGTGTTTGAGGAGCGCGGTTTCGGTCCAGCTGGCGTTGACGCCCGGGACGCGGATCAGCGCGAGGGCGGCCGCCTTGATGATGAAGTCGTTGACCGAGAGTTTGTAGATGCCGGCGCCTTCGGTCGGGGCCTTGTCGTTCATCTGCTTGCGCACGTCGAGCAGCGTGTCGATCGTGCAGTCCACCTTCAGGTAGTAGTGCGGGATGTCGCGCTTCGACGTCGTGAGGCGCTTCGCGATCGTCTTGCGCATCGAGTCGTGCGGGACTTCTTCGTAGCTGTCCTTCGGGTAGAACAAGCGCGCGTCCGGCATCGACGATGGGGCTGCCGGTGCTGTCGCGGGCGCAGGGGCCGGTCGCTGTGCGGGCGCGGCGGCGGGGGCTTTGGCGACGCCGCCTTTTAACGCCGCGTCGACGTCGGATTTGACGATGCGGCCGTGCGGGCCTGAGCCTTGGATCAGCGTGAGCTGGATGTTGCCTTGCGACGCAATGCGGCGCGCGAGCGGCGAGGCGAATACGCGTTGTCCCGCCGGTGCCGATTCGGCTGCGCGTTGCGCAGGTGCGGATGACGGCGCGGTGGCGGCGGGCGCTGCAGCTTGCGGTGCCGCAGCCGCCGGTTTCGCCTCTGCTTTTGGAGAGGCGGCTGGTTTCGGTGCGGGCGTAGCGGCGGGCGCAGCTTTTGCAGCGGGCGTGTACTTTTCGCCTTCTTCGCTCAGCTGGGCGATGACGGCGTTGACCTTTACGCCTTCTGTCCCTTCGGCGATCAGGAGTTCGGCGACGACGCCTTCGTCGACCGCTTCGACTTCCATTGTGGCTTTGTCGGTTTCGATTTCCGCGATCACGTCGCCGGACTTCACCTTATCGCCGACTTTGACATGCCACTTGGCGAGTGTGCCCTCTTCCATCGTGGGCGACAGCGCGGGCATGAGGATGGGGGTGGACACGCGTCAGCTCCGGTACAGCACGGCTTTGGCCGCTGCGATCACTTCGTCGACCGTCGGCAGCGCGAGTTTTTCGAGGTTCGCGGCGTAGGGCATCGGTACGTCCTTGCCGGTGACGCGCGCGGGCGGGGCGTCGAGATAATCGAACGCTTGCTCCGTCACTTGCGTGCCGACTTCGGAGGCGATGCCGCAGATGGGCCAGCCTTCTTCGACGATGACGATGCGGTTGGT
Organism: Alphaproteobacteria bacterium; assembly: GCA_034440355.1. Classification (GTDB taxonomy): domain Bacteria; phylum Pseudomonadota; class Alphaproteobacteria; order Micropepsales; family Micropepsaceae; genus SZUA-430. The sequence goes on along the minus strand of JAWXBY010000054.1, from coordinate 14,345 downwards.
CTTCTTCACGGACTCGATCACTGTCGCGGTGTCGAGCGGGCGCAGCGAGCGAAGGTCGATGATCTCGGCGGAGATGCCTTCCTTCGCGAGCGCATCGGCCGCCTGGATGATGAGGGCCATCGTGATCGAGTAGGAAACCAGCGTGACGTCGGTGCCTTCGCGCACGACGCGGGCCTTGCCGATCGGCAGCACGAAGTCGTCGCCCTTGGGCACATCGAACGAGCGGCCGTAGACGATTTCGTTTTCGAGAAAGATGACGGGGTTTGGATCGCGGATCGCTGCTTTGAGCAGGCCCTTGGCGTCGGCGGCGAAATATGGCGCGACTACTTTCAGGCCCGGCACGTGCGCGTACCACGCGGCGTAGTTCTGGCTGTGCTGCGCGCCGACGCGCGCGGCCGCGCCGTTCGGACCGCGGAAGACGATGGGGCAGCCCATCTGGCCGCCGGACATGTAGAGCGTTTTGCCAGAGGAGTTGATGATCTGGTCGATCGCTTGCATCGCGAAATTCCAGGTCATGAATTCGACGATGGGGCGCAGGCCGCCGAAGGCCGCGCCGACGCCTAAGCCCGCGAAGCCGTGTTCGGTGATCGGCGTGTCGATGACGCGCTTGGGGCCGAATTCGTCGAGAAGGCCCTGGCTGATTTTGTACGCGCCTTGGTATTGGCCGACCTCTTCGCCCATCAGGAAGACGTTCGGGTCGCGGCGCATTTCTTCGGCCATCGCTTCGCGCAGCGCTTCGCGCACCGTGATGGTGTGCATCGGCGTGTCGGCCGCGATGTCAGGATCGGCGAGTGGGGCTGCCGGCGGTTGGGCGACAGCCGGTTGCGCTTCTGATGCTTTTGCTTTGGGAGCGGCCGCCGGCGCAGGTTGCGCCGCCGGTTTGGGTGCGGGGGCGGCGTTGCCGTTTGCGGCCTTCGCTTTCGGTTCGTCTTCGCCTTGGAGGAGCGCGATGGGGGCGTTGACCTTCACGCCTTCGGTGCCCTCCTCCACCAGCAGTTTCGAGACGATGCCTTCGTCGACGGCTTCGACTTCCATCGTCGCCTTGTCGGTTTCGATTTCGGCGATGACGTCGCCCGACGAAATCTTGTCGCCTTCCTTCACGTGCCACTTGGCAAGCTTGCCCTCTTCCATCGTGGGCGAAAGTGCCGGCATCAAGATTTCGGTGGGCATCGATTCAGTCCGCTTAAGCGCCGATTCCGAAGAGCGCGAGGAAGATCATCACCGTGCCCGCGATGCCGACGGCCCAGAACAGCGGGCGGATCATCGGCAGACCGGCGAGGTAGACGACGGCATGGGCGACGCGCGAGTAGAAGAAGAGCTGCGCGCCCCAGACCGTCATCCAGGTATGTACGTCAAGCTGCGCCGCGATCAGCACGAGCGGCGCGAACAGGATCAGGCCTTCGCGGTGATTGTCGACGCAGCGCTTGGTGCGCGCCTGCCAGACCGACATCGGTCCCAGATTGTCGCGGCTGTTGGCCATGGTCATCAGGCCCTGCGCGGATGTTCCAGCAGACGCCTGGATGAGGATAAGCACGAACAACAACCCGACGCTCAGTGTGAGCATCAGCAACTCAATGGGCATCACCACGGAAATAGGCACTGCATCCTCCTCAGGTTACGGCACACCCATGACGGTGCCGCCGCTGTTATCGCCTTCGTTTGTTTCGGCCACCGCGCCGCCGGCGTCCGCGACCACGGTGAATTCGTAATTGCCAGAGGGCCAGACGAGGCCGTCCCAGAAACTGATCTTGTGGTTGAACACGTGGCCCGGCGCGAGACCCGGTACGGTCACGGTGAGCTTGTTGGGGAAGGCCGCATCTTCATACGGCGCGACGGCATCTTCCGGCGGATCGACGCAACTGCCTTTGCCCAGGTTCTTGCACTCGACGGTGACTTTGAACGGACCCGCGGCGATCGTGCCGGTGTTGCGCACCGAGATGGTGCCCTTCGTCATGCGTGAGGCGATCGGCACCAGGTTCGATGCCTTCACCGCGATGACCGGCGGGATGCCCGGCTTTACCGGTGATACGCCCTCGGGTGGCGCCGCATTGGCGATGCCAGCGATTGCGATGCAGGCGAGTGCGATGATCGGCAGTCTCATGGTCTTCCTCCGGCCCCCATCCCGCATTTCAGTGAACGATGTCGGTCCAGAGCTCCGACGGTTCGGGCTCCGGCGACGTCTGCGCGAATTCGGCCGCGTGGTTGACCACGGCGCGGATTTCTTTGTCGATTTCCTTCAGTTCTTCCTCGGTCACGAACTTCGCATCGAGCATCAGCTTGCGCACGTGTTCGATGGGGTCGGACGTTTCGCGGACGTGGTCGACTTCCTCGCGCGTGCGATACTTCGCAGGGTCGGACATCGAATGACCGCGATAGCGGTAGGTCTTCATCTCGAGGATGATCGGGCCGTTGCCGTCGCGACACCACTTCACGGCTTTGTCGCCGGCGGCCTTCACGGCCGTGATGTCCATGCCGTCAACGGCTTCGCCCGGAATGTTGAACGACGCGCCGCGCTTGTGAAGGTGGGTTTCGGCGCTTGATCGTTGGACCGACGTGCCCATCGCGTATTGGTTGTTCTCGATGATGTAGATGACCGGCAGCTTCCAGAGCTCGGCCATGTTGAAGCTCTCGTACACTTGGCCTTGGTTCGCCGCGCCGTCGCCGAAGTAGGTCAGGCAGACGCGATCGTTGCCGCGGTATTTGTTCGAGAAGGCAAGGCCGGTGCCGAGCGGGACTTGTGCGCCGACGATGCCGTGGCCGCCGAAGAAGTTTTTCTCGCGGCTGAACATGTGCATCGAACCGCCTTTGCCGCGGGAGTAGCCGCCGCTCCTTCCCGTCAGTTCGGCCATGACGCCGGCCGGGTCCATCCCGCAGGCCAGCATGTGGCCGTGGTCGCGGTACGCGGTGATGACTTGGTCGCCCTCGCCGATCGCCGCTTGCATGCCGACGACCACGGCTTCCTGGCCGATATACAGGTGGCAGAAACCGCCGATCAGGCCCATGCCGTAGAGCTGGCCGGCCTTCTCTTCGAACCGGCGGATGAGCAGCATGTCCCGGTAATAGCGGAGTAGCTCGTCCTTGTTGGGCTTGCCCTTTGCGGGCGACGAGGCGCGGCTTGCCGCTTCGGCCTTGGCCATGTGTTTCGTGTTCGCGCAATAAAATGAGGACTGTCGGCTGTTCGTGTACCGTCCGCCTGACGGGGGCGCAAGTCGCGCAAAGGCAGTTGCTGCAGTGCAGCAGAGCCTAGCGCTTGTCCTTCAGGATCACGACCTCATCCGGCTCGCTCAAACCGAGGCGGGCGCGTGCCTGTTCTTCCAGCAGATCGGGGTCCACGCTCTCGGGGCGCAGCATGCGGACGCGGTGTTCGAGCGCGAGTCGTTCGGCCTGGACGCGGTCGAGGTCGGCCTGCTTCAGCTCGATCTCGTGGTTCAGCCGGATCCAATTGACGAGGCCGTGGTTCCCGTAAATCGCGAAGTAGCCGAAGTAGAGAACGAGCGCCATCACGACGAGCGTGAAGCCCAAGCCCCGCGTGGCCCGTGTGAGTGTCGCTTGTTCTTCCATGCCCTGAAGCGAATCATATGCCATGGGCGTGAGGCAAGCAGAGTTTCGTTAAGCCGCGTTAACTGGTGGATCAATAGACGAACGGTTTTTCGCGATACCACTTCGACAGCAGCCATTTCTGTCCGCCGGTGACGGAAAGGCCAGCGTGCAGTGACGATTTGTCGGGCGTACCTGTGGCGTCGCAATTGTGGAAGAGAACCGCGTCGCCGACGTCGCCTTTTATTTTCATCCCCGCCGTCAAGAAATGCGTTTCGCCGCCGTCGTAGCCGGCGTTGAGGTAGACGAGGAGCGTGCGGATGCGCTGACCGCTTGCGTCGGCCTTCGCAGCTTCGAGCGGGAAGAAGTCGTAGTGCGGGCGGTATTCTTCGCCGGGGCGATACATCAGGACGTTGATCATCTCGCCGTTTTGCGGCGGCAGCCCTGCGGCGATGGCGAGGCGCAGATTGAGCGCGTGTAGGACCACGTCTTGCTGCACCGGCCACATCACGGCGACGTGGTTTGTGCGGACGCGGCTTTGCAGTGGTTGGCCGCTCGATTGATCGACGATTTCGGCGGGGCGTAGATGGCGCGCCGAGAGGCCCATCAGGTATTCGCATTCTTCGACGGTGAGCAGTTTGTCGAAGCGGCGAATGAGCGGGCGTTCGGACGCGCTTCGCGCGCTTGCGATCGTTGTGCCTGGCGGTGTCGCGAGGCGTTCGGCGATCGTAGCCCAATCGGGTTCGCCTTCGGGAAGCGGCGGTTGTGCGTCCGGCTGCACGACGGCATTGGCGACGGTGCTTGCCAGCGGGTGGTTCACTTGCGACATGCCGTTGCGCCATTGCACGCAGATTTCTTCGCGTGCGAGTGCGCGGCCGGTTCGCATTTGGCGGCGCAGGATCGCGAAGGCAGCTAGGCCGTCGCCTTTGAGCCCTGCGCGCAGGAGCAAATCTTGTGCAAGCAGCGAACCGGGGTGTGCCATTTCCAGCAGCAGCGCGACGTCGCGGAGCGCTTCCCAATCGCCCGCCTTCGCGGCGTCGATGACCAGTGCGATGCCCGCGTGCCAATCAGGCGGGGACACGATGCCAATGGCGGTGAGGCTGCCGAGCATGCGGCGCGCTTGTGTGCTTCCTGCGGCGGCGGCGCGTTCTAAGCGCGCGGTGGCGCTTTGTGGATTGCGTGGGCGTTCCAGGCCTTGCAGATCGGTGACGGCGAGAAGCGTCAGCGCCATGGGGTGACCGCCCTCGCCTGCCCGTTCGAGCCACTGCGAGGCTTCGGCGCGTTTGCCGGCGCGGTCGAGCGTGACCGCCATTTGGAATTGCGCGCCGACATCGCCGGCGCGGGCTTTGGCTTCCAACGCTTGCGCGTCGGCCGACATCAATCGAGCTTTGCGTACTTGGCGGATGAGCCAAGCGCTTCTTCAATGCGCAGAAGCTGGTTGTATTTCGCGAGGCGGTCGGAGCGTGATAGCGAGCCCGTCTTGATGCGGCCGCAGTTCGTCGCGACTGCGAGGTCGGCGATGGTCGTGTCTTCGGTTTCGCCGGAGCGGTGGGACATCACGGCGCGGTAGCCGGCCTTGTGCGCGATCTCGACCGCTTCGAGCGTTTCGGTGAGGGTGCCGATCTGATTGACCTTGATCAGGATCGCGTTCGCGACGCCCTTGGCGATGCCTTCGCGCAGACGCTTCGGGTTGGTGACGAAGAGATCGTCGCCGACGAGTTGGACTTTCTTGCCGATGGCGTCAGTCAGCGTTTTCCAGCCGGCCCAGTCGTCTTCAGCCATGCCGTCTTCGATCGAGACGATCGGGTAGCGGCGGCAGAGGTCTTCGTAAAAGCGGGACATGGCACCGGCATCGAGTTTCTTGCCCTCGCCTGCCAGGTCGTAGATGCCGTCTTTGTAGAATTCGGTCGATGCGGGATCGAGCGCGAGTTTGACGTGGTCGCCGGGTTTGTAGCCGGCGGCTTCGATGGCGCGCATGACGAAGGACAGCGCTTCGTCGGCCGACTTCAGGTTCGGGGCGAAGCCACCTTCGTCGCCGACGTTGGTGTTGTGGCCGGCGTCTTTCAATGCCTTGCGCAGCGCGTGGAAGACTTCGGCGCCCATGCGCAGCGCTTCACGGAAGGTCGGCGCGCCGACGGGCAGGATCATGAATTCCTGGAAGTCGATCGGGTTGTCGGCGTGCGCGCCGCCGTTGATGATGTTCATGAACGGCACCGGCAAGAGGTGCGCCTGTGTGCCGCCGACATAGCGGTAGAGCTTTTGGCCGCGTGCGGCTGCGGCTGCGTGCGCGATGGCGAGCGAGACTCCGAGGGTTGCGTTGGCGCCGACGCGGCTTTTGTTCGGCGTGCCGTCGAGATCGATGAGTGTGCGGTCGATGCGCATTTGCTCTTCGGCTTCCATGCCAGAGAGGGCCTCGAAGAGTTCGCCGTTGACCGAGCCGACTGCCTTCTCCACGCCCTTGCCGCCGTAACGCTTGCCGCCGTCGCGCTTCTCAACCGCTTCGTGTGCGCCGGTGGAAGCGCCGGATGGGACCGCGGCGCGGCCGATGCTGCCGTCCTCCAGTTCCACTTCGACCTCGACCGTCGGATTTCCGCGGCTGTCCAGGATTTCGCGTCCACGAATGTCGATGATGGCGGTCATTGCTTCCGGGCCCTTTGTCGTTCGTTGGGCGGTTCATAACCAATGGGGGGCGGCTGCGGAAGCCGCGAAACGCCGCTCCGCGCGGGAATTAACCGCCGGCTTGCACAATTTGCGGGCGACGGATCGGCGCGGGAAGGCCGTTGAACCTTGCATCGATGACGTTGGCTCGCGGGTGCCTGCGGCGTCGTTCCACCCTTGTATTCGAGTTTATGGAGAGACCGATGAGATTGTTGGGTACCGCCGTCTCCGTCACGGCAGTTGCGATGACACTGTTCCTGGCCACCAGCGACGATGCCGACGCCCGCGAGCGTTCGCGTCAAGGCAGTTGGTCGAAAGGGAACGGTGCGTCGGGCACTTGGAATTCGCAAACCACGCGCGAGCGCGGACGCTTCAAGCGCGACCGCGCCTGGACCGGGCCGAACGGCGGCGGCAATTCCTCCGTCGAGCGGCAGTGGGACCGCGAGGCGGGCACTGCCAGCGGAAGCCGTTCGCGCACGACGGCGCGCGGGACATCGACGTCGGAGACGACCGCTCAGCGCACCGCGCCGGGACAATGGTCGTCGGAAACGACGAAGACGGGGCCGAAGGGCAACAGCGCCACCATCACGCGCGACGTGACGCGCGAGAGCGGCGGTCTGACCGTGGATAAATCGTACACGGACAGCAACGGCCATTCCGTCGACTCGACCGCCACCGTCGCACGCACGCCGACGGGCTGGAACCGCACGGGCACCTACACCACCGGCAACGGCGGATCGGGCACCTTCTCGTCGAGCGCGGAGAAGACGGCGAACGGATTTTCGCGTGACAAGGCGGTCACAACGCCGAGCGGAAAGACCTACGGCAAGTCGGTCGACGTCACGCGCGACGGCAACACCTGGACGCGCGATGTGGTCGTTACCGGGCCGAATGGCGGAACGCGCAGCGGTCAGCAGACCGTGACGGTCGACCCGGCCAACTGAACCCGCAAGAAGAAACTGTCCCTCAAACTTACGGCGCAGGCCCTCGCAGCCTGCGCCGTTTTTGCGTCATTCGCCTGTGGCGAGCTTGATGAAGCCGAGGTTGACGATGAAGAGGACCGTGATCGCAGCGGGGCAGACGACGCCGAGCAGGAAGCGCAGCAGCTGCCAGCGCGGGCCATCCTCGATGCCGAGTTCTTCGAGCACCGCTTTCTTCGACATCACCCAGCCGACGAAGAGGCCCAGGAAGATGCCTCCCAGGGGCAGCATGATGTTCGAGGTCAAGTGATCGAGCGCGTCGAAGAAGCCTTTGGACTCGAAGCTCGGCACTGCGGCGAGCGGATACCAGGTGCTCCAGTTGTTGAAGGATAGCACGGTGCCCAAGCCTACCGCCCAGCAGACGAAGGCGCTTGTGTAGGCCGCGGTCGGGCGGCCGACGCCGAACCGTTCGGTTGCCCACGCCACCACGAGCTCAAGCAGCGAGATCGCGGACGCGAGCGCCGATACGACCAACAGCAGGAAGAACGCTGCGCCGACGAAAGCGCCGCCCGGCATCTGGCCGAAAGCGATCGGCAGTGTCGTGAACATGAGGCCTGCGCCGCCTGCCGGATTCAGGTCGTAAGCGAAGACGAGCGGAAAGATGGCGAAGGCAGCGAGGAAGGACGCGAAGGTGTCGGCGGCGATGGTCCACACGGCCGCTTCGCCCAATCTGATTTCGCGAGGGGCATAGGCTGCGTAGGTGATCATGGCGCCGATGCCGGTGCCGATCGAGAAGAAGCCGAGGCCGACCGCGCTCAGTACGACGTCCGGTGTTAGCTTCGAGAAATCGGGCGTGAAGAAGAAGGTCGCCGCGGCACCAAAGTCCGCCGTGGCGTAGGCGTAGCCGACGAGGCCAATCAGGATCACGAACATCAGCGGCATCAGGAAGGTCACCGCACGCTCGAGACCGTCGCTGACGCCGCGCGCGACGATGACCGCCGTCATCGCCATGAAGATGGCATGGTGAAACGTTAGGCCGATGGGATCGGCCAGCATGGCGGTGAACTGTTGCCCGACCTGCTCCGCCGTTTGGCCTGCGAAGGCGTCGCTTAGCGCGTGTGGGATGTAAGCGACGGTCCAGCCGCCGATGACGGAGTAGAAGCTCAAGATCAGGAAGCCGGTGAGAACGCCCCAACCGCCGACCGCGGCCCACCACGGCGTCGCGCCGTTGTCGCGGGCGACTTTGGCGATACTGCCCACGGCGCTTTTGCCGCCCCGTCGGCCGATGACGAACTCGCCGATCATCAACGGCAGGATGAGCACCACCAGGCCCGCGAGATAGGCGAACAGGAAGACGCTGCCGCCGTTGGCGCCTACCATGTATGGGAATTTCCAGATGCTGCCCAGACCGACGGCCGAGCCGACGGTGGCCATTAAGAATGCGAAGCGGCCCGACCAGGCTTGCTTTTCCGGCGCTGCGGACATTGTTCCCCCTTCGACGTGCGTCTTATGCGAGCTTTAGCGCATAGAACATCGAGTCGCTACAGGCGCGGGGCTTGTGCGGCTGCGAGATTGAGGGAGGGACACAATGTCAGGCTGGATCGTACTGGTGACCGTGGCAGCGCTGCTGCTCTACGTCTATATGGGCGTCGCCGTGAGCCAGGCGCGCGTGAAGCACGGCATCGCCGCGCCGGCGATGACCGGCAATCCGGACTTTGAGCGCGTGGTCCGTGTACAGATGAATACGCTGGAGTGGCTGCCCGTATTCGTCGCGGCGTTTTGGATGTGCGCCTCGTTTTGGGACCCGCGGATCGTGGCGCTGGGCGGCGTGGCCTGGATCGTCGGGCGGGTGCTGTACATGCAGAGCTACAGCAAGGGTGAGAACCGGTCGCTTGGGTTTTCGATCCAGGGGCTGGCCGTGCTCGCCCTTGTGATCGGTGCGGTTGTGGGCGCGGTCATGCAGCTTGTGAGCGGCGCCTGAGCGCCTAGATAAGGCGATCTAGCGTCAACCCCGCGCCCGATGCTAGGCATGCGGCCCGCGCGGTCTTGAGCGCGTTGTGACGTGGGAGAACCGCGATGTCGGCCGTTCGGTTGAAGCGTTGGAATATGTCGATCGGGGCGGGGCAGCCTCTGTTTGTGATCGCCGGCATCAATGTGCTTGAGAGCTTGGACCTGGCGCTCACCGTCGGGCGCGAGTTGAAGGCCATCACCGGGAAGCTGGGCTTGCCCTTTGTGTTCAAGGCGAGCTTCGACAAGGCCAACCGGTCATCGATCAAGAGCTTTCGCGGGCCGGGACTCACCGAAGGGCTGGCGATGCTGGCGGAGGTGAAGCGCACGCTGAACGTGCCGATCGCGACCGACATCCACGAGGTGCCGCATGCGCTACCGGCCGCGGCGGTTGCCGACGTGGTGCAGATCCCGGCCTTCCTTTGCCGCCAGACGGATTTGATCGTCGCGGCCGCGCGTGCGGCGAGTGCCGCCGATGGTTGGCTGCATGTGAAGAAGGCGCAATTCCTGGCGCCGTGGGACTGCAAGAACATCATCTCGAAGGCGCGCGAGGCGGCGCCCAATCTCGACATCGTGCTGTGCGAGCGCGGGAGTTCGTTCGGTTATAACAACCTTGTCGTCGACATGCTGGGTATCGGCGAGATGCAGCGGCTGGGCGTGCCGGTGACCATCGACGCGACGCATGCGGTGCAGTTGCCGGGCGCCGATCCGCGCACGAGCGGCGCTTCCACCGGCGGGCGGCGCGAGGGCGTGCCGATTATCGCGAAGGCTGCGGTGGCGGCGGGCGCGGACGGCGTGTTTTTGGAATTCCACCCTGACCCTGACAAGGCGCTGTGCGATGCGCCGAGTTGTTTGGCGCTCGACGGCGCGGCGCAATTGCTTGCGACGCTCAAGAGCGTCCACGAGGCCGTGCGCGCTTAGCTACTGGCGCTGACTGTAGTCCGGCGGCGGCGGTTGGCCTGCGCCTGCGTCCGATCCCTGCTGATCGTCGGGGACTTGTCCGCGTTGATCCTGCGGCGGCTGGTTTTGGTCGTTGCCCTGTTGCGGCGGGCTGTAGCCGCCCTGGTCTTGCTGCGGATATTGCTGATTGTTCGGTTGTGAGTACGCAGGCTGTTGCGAATACGCGGGCGGCTGCGGGCTTTGGGTCTGCACGGGTTCGGGCGGAGGGGCTGCATCGTTCGACTGCCAACGCGGCCACGCGATGTTGGTGTCCTGCACGATGCCGTCGCGACGCGGGATCACGTCATAGGCATAGAGACCGACGACCGCGGCGATCGTCATGCCGGTGAGAATGATCATTCCGACTGCGCTGGGTTCGTTCGCCATGTTGGGTCTCCGTATGATGATGGAAGAACCCTAAACGGCTGTAAGAGGTTCCGGACATTAACGCCACGCAACGTGTGTGCGGGCATATCTGAAATGCAGACGTGCGTGTGCCGTCAGGTTGAACTGACGGCACAGCGATAGCGACAGCTGACGTTATGGCGTCGGCGGCTCAGTGGGCGTCGGAGTCGGTTCGGACGGGCTCGGCGTTTCCGCCGGCGGCGGATCGACCGGTGCCGGTTCGACGGGTGCAGGGTCTGTCGGCGTCGGTGGCGTTGTTGTCGGTGCTTCGGGCGTTGCCGGCACGGCCGGCGTGTCGATGGTCACCGACGTCGTGTCTTGGCGCGGTCCGAAAGAGCCGGTCGCGTACAAGCCGATGACGAGCACCAACAGCGCGCCGACGACGAGCGCGATCATCGTCGTGCTGCCGCCGCCATTATCGTTTGCCATGTTTCCTCTCCGCTTGGCAGGTCCGGTTAGAACCCGCGCATGAGGAAAAGGTTCCCGTTTGGGATCAGTCCGGCTTGAGTTCAAGACCGAGCGAGCTTGTGAACTCGAAGGAGGCCGTGTCCCAACGGATTATTTCGCCCTCGGCCTCTTTCCACCGGGGCTCTAGATTGCAGAGGCCGTTGTCCATGATGATGTGGCGGGTGGCCATGCCGGCCTTGTCGTAGGCATTGCTGAGTTGAGCGAGTTCGATGCTGCGGTCGCGATAGTAGACGCGCACCATCGCCGCGGCGTCGCCGTACAAGGTCTCGCGGATTTCATCGTCCTTCTTCCAGCTCGCACGGATCGCCACATCTTGTTCGTGGTGTTCGTCCTGCATCGCCTTGAGGCGCGAGAGCATGTCGAGGCGAACGGCGTCGGGCGCCGTAGACGCTTGGATCAGAGGGCCGAGGCCCTCCAGAATTTGGTTGAGCGTGCCGCCGGCGGCGGGCAGCGATGCGTATTTGCTTACATCAGCTTTCAAGGTGGCCAAGTTGTTGGCCAGCGTGCAGTAGCGCTCGGATGAGTTGCGGCCGGTCAGCACCAGATGCTGAAGGGCGGACTCCGCGCTCACCAACGCCTTCGTGATCTCGAGGGTGCGCTCGGCGCGCAGCTTGTCGTACTCGAGGACGAGCATGCGCTTCTGGTCTTCGTGGCCGAAATAATATCCGAGCAGCGCCGAGATGACCGACGACAGGATCGTGAATGTGCCGATCAGCACCGCGTGCAGATTTTGCGCGAAGGCCTGCGCGATCGGGCGCGCAGGCGGCTGAGGCGGAGGCTTTGGCGGTTCGGGCGTGGCGGGCGGCGTTTGCGAGGCTTCTTCCGTCACGTCCGTATCACCTCGTTAGACCAAGCGGCTTTGTGTCACCGCGGCTTCGATAAAGCTTGCGAACAGAGGATGTGGTTCGAAGGGGCGCGACTTGAGTTCGGGGTGATACTGCACGCCGATGAACCACGGGTGGTCTTTGCGTTCGCAGATCTCCGGCAGCAGCCCGTCCGGCGACATCCCGGTGAAGAAAAAGCCTGCCTTCTCCAGCACGTCGCGGTATTCGAGGTTCACCTCGTAACGGTGACGATGGCGTTCTTCGATTTCGAGCTTGCCGTAGATTTGGGCGACCTTGCTGCCCGGCGCGAGGGCGGCAACGTATTTGCCGACGCGCATCGTGCCGCCGATGTCGCCGTCCTTTTCCCGGCGCTCAAGCTGGTTGCCGCGCATCCATTCGGTCATCAAGCCGACGACGGTGTGCTTGCACGGGCCGAATTCGGATGAGCTTGCGCCTTCGAGGTGCGCGAGATTGCGCGCCGCTTCGATGACGGCCATCTGCAGGCCGAAGCAGATGCCGAAGTATGGCACCTTGCGCGTGCGGGCGAATTTTGCCGCTTCGATTTTGCCCTTCGTGCCGCGTTCGCCGAAGCCGCCGGGGACGAGGATCGCGTGGACATCTTCAAGCGCCTGGATGTGGCCGGCTTCTTCGAAGATCTCGGATTCGATCCACTCCGCCTTGACGCGGACGTTGTTGGCGATGCCACCGTGAGCGAGCGCCTCGTTCAGCGATTTGTACGCGTCCTTGAGGCCCGTGTACTTGCCGACGATGGCGACTTTGACTTCGCCTTCCGGTTCTTTGATCCGCTTGACGACCGTTTGCCAGCGCGTGAGCGTCGGCGCGACGGCGTCTTTGATGCCGAAGATCGAGAGAACTTCGTCGTCCAAGCCCTGCGCATGATAGCTAAGCGGGACTTCGTAGATCGTCGATACGTCCAGCGCCTGGATCACGCTTGAGGGTCGGACGTTGCAGAAGAGCGCGATCTTGCGGCGTTCGTCGGCCGGGACCTCGCGGTCCGAGCGGCAGAGCACGATGTCGGGCTGAATACCGATCGAACGCAGTTCTTTGACAGAGTGCTGCGTGGGCTTGGTTTTCAGTTCGCCCGACGCCGCGATGTAGGGCACCAGCGTTACGTGAATGAACAGGCTGCGCTCGCGGCCGAGGTCGTTGCCGAGCTGGCGGATCGCTTCGAAGAACGGCAGGCCTTCGATGTCGCCGACCGTGCCGCCGATTTCGCAAAGCACGAAGTCGACGTCGTCGGTGGAATCGAGGACGAAGGACTTGATCGCGTCGGTGACGTGCGGGATCACCTGGATCGTCGCGCCGAGGTAGTCGCCCTTTCGCTCGCGCGTCAGGATGTCGAGATACAGACGACCCGTCGTAATGTTGTCGCCCTTGGTCGCCGACACGCCGGTGAAGCGTTCGTAGTGACCGAGGTCGAGATCCGTCTCGGCGCCGTCGTCGGTGACGAACACCTCGCCGTGCTGATACGGGGACATAGTCCCTGGATCCACATTCAAATATGGATCGAGTTTACGGAGTCGGACTTTGAACCCGCGCGCTTGTAAGAGCGCGCCGAGAGCTGCCGATGCGAGACCTTTGCCGAGGGATGAAACCACGCCGCCGGTAATGAAGATGAACCGCGCCATGGGTGATCACCCTAAGCAACTTGAAGGTGTCGGAACAAGGAAGAAATTTCTGCTGTCGTGAAACGCCGTTCCACGACAGGGGATGAGGCTAATTTCCGCCGCCTGCCGGTTCCGCGGGTGCGGGCGCAGGCTGTGCGCCTGCCGGATTTGCCGGTGCTGCGGGAGCCGGCGTTGCCGGCGCCGGTGTTGCGGGGACAGGCGTGGGCGACGGACCCGAGGGCTGTGATTCGGATTCCGCGGGCGTCGTATTCGGCAGAAGCGTCGTTCCGCCGGCGGGCAGCGTCGTCGACGGAAGCGTCGACCCGGGATTGGCGGGTGCGAGCGGATTGCTGGTGTCGCCGCGCTTGGCGACGAGCGCGAGCGCGATCGACGTCGAGATGAAGATGGCCGCGAAGATTACAGTGGTGCGCGTCAAAGCGTTCGCCGCGCCGCGGCCGGTCATTAGGCCGCCGACGCCGCCGCCGGTGCCAAGGCCCAAACCGCCACCCTCCGAGCGCTGCAACAGGATCACGCCGATCATGGCGATGCAGACGAGGACGTGGATGGTCAGAAGGACAGCTACCATGGTGCGGCGTTCGTTTCGTTTTCTAGCCTGGAAAGCGGCGGGTTGTAGCCCATGAAGGCCTGCGTTGCTACCCCTGCCTTCCGCGGCATATGTGGGTTTTCCGGCTCCCAAAACAAGCAACACTGCGTCAAGCTTCCGCCACGAAGCGCCGCCAGAGTCGCGAAACTTGGCCGGAGACCCCGTCGTTGCGCCCTGTCATCATCGCCGCCCTCATCGCGTTAATCGTCGTAGCTTGCGAGCGGACGGTGCCGACCGTCGTCGCCCCGCCCTCCCCGCCCATGGCTCTCGGCAACGACCAGCCGGCCGCCGAACTATTCGCAGCCGTGCGGACCGGAACGGGCGGCGCGCCGATGGTGATCGGATCCTACACGCG
>JAWXBY010000053.1:0-27286 GCA_034440355.1 Alphaproteobacteria bacterium | reverse complement strand
GTGGGGGAGCGCGGGCTAAACGACCGCTCTTAGGCTTTGGTTCCTAATTCTGCGACACATGCATTGTTCGTAATGTTGAACGGTTCCGGGCCCGGAACCTGCATCGTCCGCCTGCGGACGAAATTGCATCGCCCAGGCCACACCATCTTCAAAAACACAATGGGTTGTTTGGATGTCGCTTGACACGCGAGCGCACATTCGGCACTCACGCATGAGGCGATTGACTGCGACAAAATGCGCATCACGCCGCACGAAAGCTAGGGAACCAGCGGGGGAGTCTTCAACCCACCACCAACTGCCGGCGCGGGTGCGCGGGCGGAAGCAGGGCTTTGCGCCCGAAGGAGACGTTGTGAAATTGCTGCGTTGTTTAGGAATAGCCGCCGTCGCCGTCGCTGCCATAGCGAGCGCGGAGTCGGCCGCGACAGCCGGTGCGAAATCAAGCGCTGAGCTGTGCGACGGCGGCGGAAACGTCACGCCTGTCGCGTGGATCGAAGCATGCTCGGTCGCGATCAGCACCGACGCTTCGCAAAAGGGGCGCGCTGTCGCGCTCTACAACAGAGCGCGCGCCTATCGCGCGAACGGCGATAACAAAAGCGCCGTTGCCGATTACACGCAAGCCATCAGCCTGCTGCCCGACTTCGCAATAGCGTTCCAAAACCGCGGCGTGGCCTATAACGCATTGGGTGACACGGATCGCGCGATCGTCGATTACAGCCAAGCGATCAAGCTTCAACCCGATCTCGCCGTCGCCTACAACAACCGCGGCGTGGCGTACAAATCGAAACGGCAGACCGATCTGGCAATCAAAGATCTCACGATGGCCATCAAGCTCGATGAAGCGAGCCCTTGGGCCTACAACAATCGCGGCGACGCCTATTTTCTCTCCGGCGACTGGAACAGTGCCGTCGCCGATTACAGCCACGCGATCGCGCTCAATCCGCAGCTGTCCTATGCGCTGTTCGCGCGCGGCGCGGCAAAGACCCATCGCGGCGATGCAATAGCTGGTCGCGCCGACATGGACGCGGCGCTCGCACTAAACCCGAAAGTTGCCGAAGAGCAAGCGCGCGACGGAATTCGCCCGGGCACGGGCGTCTAACGCAGCAAGATCACAGTGTGTTTGACGGAACGCCGGGAACTCTTCCCGGCGTTTTTCGCATGCGCACAGCGACAAGAACGCCTGCGTAGGAACCATGGTGAACGCGATGCGTTGTTTTGCCTGGTCCGTCAGATCGCGCACCTCCCCCCTCACGTGAGCTGGCCGGCCGAAACCCCGAAGGAGCTTAGACATGAACTTACGTTCGAAATTGGTATTGGGCGTTGCATCCATCGCGCTCGTCAGCGGTCTCTCCGTCGCCGCACAGGCGCAGGTCGCAGATCCCGCGCCCGCCGGCCCGATGACCACACCTGCGCCGACGGCCGGACAGCCTCTGACCGACGTACAAAACGCCAACAAGACGTTGGTCGGCGCCAAGGTGCAGGACAGCAAGGGCGAAGCGGTCGGTGAGGTGCGGGCGGTGAAGCTTGGCCCAGATGGCAAGGTCGCATCGGTCGACGTCAAGATCGGCAACAAGACCGTCGCCCTTCAAGCCAACAGTCTGACCTACGCGCAGGCGAACAACACGCTGACCAGCGCGCAGACGAAGGCCGAAATCCAAGCGACGCCGTAAAGGGTCGCTCTTCAAGCGCGGTTTTCCGCCCGCGCCCGCAGAACGGTGGCCCGCAACGGCCACCGTTTTGTTATCGGCATCCGGCGAATCGATGGAACCGGAAGTTCCCCTGCACGTTTTGTGGTTGAGCAAATACCGCGCGTGGAGCTGTTCACATGAGATTTCTGGCCTCTCTCCTCGGGCTGATCGTTAAGACCGGCCACCTCAAGTTGATCGACTGGAACGGTCGCGAACGTGACCTAGGCGACGGGACCGGCGTACCGCTCACCCTGCGGCTCCACGACAAGCGGGTCGCACTCGAGATCGCCTGGAACCCGAATCTGAAGTTCGGCGAGGCCTACATGGACGGCCGCATGTCGATCGAGGGCGGCACGATCGCCGACGTTCTCGAACTCTTCGCCCGCAACATGGGGACAGGGGCGGGCAGCGGCCACATGGAATGGCTCACCAAGGCGCGCTACCTCGCGCGCCGCGCGATGCAACGCAACGGCATTACCCGATCACGCAAGAACGTCGCCACGCACTACGATCTGTCGGGCGCGCTCTACGATCTTTTCCTCGACGCCGACAAGCAATACTCCTGCGCCTTCTACGAGAAGCCGACCGACAGTCTCGAAACCGCGCAGCAAAACAAGAAACGCCGCATCGCCGCAAAGCTGGACCTGAAGCCCGGTCAGCGCATCCTCGACATCGGCTCAGGATGGGGCGGAATGGCGTTGCACTTGGCCGAAGCCGTCGACGCCGATGTTACCGGTGTGACGCTGTCCCAAGAACAACTCAAAGTCGCGAACGATCGCGCGGTTGCCACCGGGCGCGGCGAACACGTGCGCTTCCGGCTTGAAGACTATCGCCACGTCGAAGAGAAATTCGACCGCGTCGTATCCGTCGGCATGTTCGAGCACGTCGGCATCAACAACTACGACACCTATTTCAAGAAAGTCGGGGCGCTGCTCGAAGACGACGGCGTAGCTCTCATCCACACGATCGGCCGAGCCGATGGACCCGGCGTCACGAATCCTTGGATCACGAAATACATCTTCCCCGGCGGCTACACGCCCGCGCTCAGCGAGATACTTCCCGCGGTCGAAAAAGCTGGCCTCATCGTCACCGACGTCGAAACGCTTCGCTTGCATTATGCGCTGACACTCGCCGACTGGCGCCGCCGCTTCATGGCAAACTGGGAGGCGGCGAAGAACCTTTACGACGAACGCTTCTGCCGCATGTGGGAATTCTATTTGTCGGGCGCCGAGATGGGCTTCCGCTATCAAGGGCTGGTGGTATTCCAGCTGCAGCTCGCCAAACGCGTCGGCGCACTTCCAATCGTGCGCGATTACATGACGCCGGCGCGCGAAGAACGCAAACGCGAACCATTGCGCCGCGTAGGCTGAAGTTCAATGCGCCGGTGCCGGACGCGCTAGGTTGGCGACAGCCTCGCGCGCAAGCCGTTCGACCTGCGTCCAATCGCCGGCAGCGACTGCCGCCGCGGGCGTCAGCCAAGACCCGCCGACGCAGACAACATTGGGCAGCGCCAGATACCGCGCCGCATTATCCGCTGAAATCCCGCCGGTCGGACAAAACAGCAGCGAAGGGAAAGGCCCCGCAAAGGCCTTCAACGCGTCCGTCCCACCG
The DNA here is from genome assembly GCA_034440355.1 of Alphaproteobacteria bacterium. Classification (GTDB taxonomy): domain Bacteria; phylum Pseudomonadota; class Alphaproteobacteria; order Micropepsales; family Micropepsaceae; genus SZUA-430. Next base: position 23,990 of record JAWXBY010000053.1, on the reverse strand, counting down.
AACGCGGCAGCCGGAAAGAACTTGAGATGATCGAACCCAGCGTCCACGGCTTGCATGATCTCGGACGGCGTAGCGACACCGGGAAGAAAGGGGAGCGGCCCATCTTTCGCCGCCGCAAGAAGGGCAGGGGTTGATCCGGGAGAGATCGCAAACGCGGCGCCCGCGCGCGCCGCGTCGTGTAGATCGCTTGCCTTCAACACGGTGCCGACGCCGAGCAAAATCTCCGGCACCTCTTTGGCAATCGCTTCAATTGCCTTCAACGCGGCCCCCGTGCGCAACGTAACTTCGACCACCCGAATGCCGCCCCGCACCAGCGCCTTTGCGAGCGGCACCGCATGCGCGACGTCGGTGATCGTCACGACCGGAATGACCGGAGATGCCGCGACAATGCTGGCGATCGGTCGGGCAACACTCATCGCTTCACATCCAAACCTTCATCGGTCATCGCCGCCCGAACGTCGTCGACGCCCAGCGTGAAGAAGTCACCCGGAATCGAATGCTTCAGGCACGCCGCCGCAAGCCCAAACTTCAACGCCGCTTCATCGCTCTCCCCGGTGAGAAGCCCATGAATGACGCCGGCCGCGAAAGCATCGCCGGTACCGACGCGATCGACGATCCCGCTGAGCGACACCGCCGGCAGCTGATGAGTGCCGGCCCGCGTAAACATGACCGCACCGTAGTCCTGAGCATCGACGGAATGCGAAACCCGTGTGGTCGAGGCGATGCGCGTCAATTGCGGAAACGCCTGAAACGCCGCCGCCGCCGCACGCGCGCGCCGTTCCTCCGCCGAAGCGTGATCGAACCGTTGCCCGAGCACCAAGCCGATATCGCGGTCGTCGCCGAATACGATGTTGGCCTGCTCGAACAGCTGCCGCAAAATGGCCGGCGCCTGGTCGCGCCAAGACTCCCAGAGTTTGGACCGATAGTTCCCGTCAAACGACACTGGCACCCGCCGCTCGTGCGCCGCGCGCGCCGCCGCAATCGCGGCGTCCGCAGCGCTGCGGTTCAAAGCCGGCGTCACTCCTGAGACGTGAAACCAATCGGCCTCGCCAAGCTCCACCTTCGCAAGCGACGGCGAACGCGCAAACGCAGAATCGGCGCGGTCGTAGAGAACCTCGGACGGCCGCCGCACCGCGCCTTGCGACAGAAAATAAAGCCCCATGCGCCCGGCGCCCCACACGACTCCGCGCGTATCGACACTGTGCCGCCGCAGTTCGCCCAGCGCCGCATGCCCCAGCGCGTTGTCCGGCAAGACGCTAACGACGCGCGCATCGTGTCCGAAATGCGCAAGCGCCACGGCCACATTAGCCTCTGCGCCTGCGACCGTGACGTCGAGGCGCGGCGACTGCAGCATCAACTCACGCCCCGGCGCGGCCAAACGCAGCAAGACCTCGCCGAAGCAAACGATACGTTTAGAGGCCGTCAACGCCATCTCCGTAGGATCATCGACTCCGATACTACCTCAAGCGCGCCAGCCATCGAGAACGTTCTCAGGCGAATAACGCACCGCCTCATCCGGCGTCAGTACACGCCGCCGCGCACCCGCCACCGTGCCAGGCCCGCGGCTGTCGACCTCGACCAACCGCGCATCTTCCGGCCGCAAAAAAACTCGCTCGCCTGACTTGGCCGTATAACCCATCTCGTCCCAGCCATCAGGCGAGATATGATCGTCCATCCAACAGCGGATGAAGGCCGCGTTTCCGACGGCAGCCGGATCGCCATACCGCCCATCGTCGAACTGCCGCGCGGGCCGCCAAGGCCGCCCAAGCACGACGGATGACGGCGGCACCTCCGCCTCCTTCGTCAGCCGGCAATCGCAAAACACAAGGCCGAAGGGCTGCGCAACGGGTGTACTCGGTGCGGCTACATAACCTTGCCGGGGCTTTCCAGGACGAAAGCGTGAAACAATCTCGCAGTTCTGCAGCACCGACTGCCCCGCGCCGAACACGAAATCGACGCTGCCTTGCACACGGCACCGCCGAAACAGACTCAAGCCACGGTCGATGAACAGCGTGTCCTGATGCCCGAACAATTCGACATCCTCGATCAGCGCACGGTCCGAGCCTTCATCCAGCATCAACGCCACCCCCTGCGGATCCTTGAGCCGCGTCGGGTCGTTCTCGCTCTTCTGAAGATTGCCGATATAGTCGAATGTGTTCGCGACAGTGAGATTGCGCGCGACAAACCCGGGCGCACGAACCGTCAGCGTCGCGCACCCGCGTGTCCCGTAAGGCGCGCCGTACCCGTCCAAGTGCCCGGCCGCGGCATCGAACGCGATCACGCTGCCCCGCCGGTCCTCGCCGACCAGCTGAACATTCGGTCGCGTGACGACGACCTTCTCGCGCCATTCGCCGCGCGGAATGAGCACGCGAAAGGGACGTGTCCCGTCAGCCGCCGCCATCGCGGCGGCCAGAGAGGCATGGGTCTTGCCGAGCACCGCGTCGAAGTCGCCCGCAGCCGAGCGCGACGCGCCTGCCGCCAGCACGGCGGCCGAAGCCCAAAGTACTGTTCGGCGATCAAGACCGTTCATGCTGGCCGGCAAAAAAATGGCGCCGGAACAACCCGGCGCCAGATGAGGTGGTAGGAGGCAGGCAATTAGTACGAATACCGGACGCCCAAGTAATACTGGCGGCCGTAGTGGTGGTAGAAGGACAGCCGGTCGTCCGGCATCAGGTACTGGTCGCTCGCTTCGTCGGTCAGATTGATGCCTTCGAAGGTGAGTTTGATGTTTTCGCTGAGCGCATAGCTCGCCGCCGCATCTACGTTGAAGGTCTCGTTCGTCGCTTCGAGCGTATTGCCGTCGCGGCCGGGGATCGTCGTTGGATACTTACTGCGATAGGCGGCCGACACACGGGCGCTGAAGACCTCGTCTTCATAGTAGAGCGTCGCGTTATACGCGCGGCGCGAAAGGTTGGTCAGATCATCGATGGCCGCCACGCCGCCGGTCGAGTTCAGATAAATGATCTCGGTCTGCACATAGGTGTAATTGAGCAGCATGCCGAAATTATCGAACGGCGCCGGCATGAACGAGAACGGCTGCTGATAGTTGATTTCGAACCCGAGCAGTTCGCCGCCGGGCGTGTTTTTGGGCACGCTCAACTGCCACGTCGCCGCCGGCGAACATCCGGCCTGCGGAACGGGCGTACCGCAAGCAATGATCGCAACAGAGTCGGGAAGCCCGAACGGATTGGCAGCGAAGTTCGGCAACTCTTCGCGCACGGTCTGCACGAACGAACCGATGTCCTTATAGAACCCAGCGACTGAAATCAGACCTTGCGGTTCGAAGTACCACTCGACGGCCAAGTCGGCGGTGTCCGCGCGGAACGGATCAAGCTGCGGGTTGCCGCCCGTGATCGTCCGGTTGTTGCCGGCCGCGCTGACCGCGGCGCTCGGGTTCAAGTTGCCGAGGCCAGGTCGCGACATGACTTGCGCCGCGCCGAAGCGGATGAGGAAATCCTCCATCGGCTCGAACACCAAGTTGAGAGACGGCAGCGCGTCGTCATAGTCGCGCTCGACGGTGATCTCCGTCGGCACCCCGGCAAGCGTGCCCCAGCCCTTCGAACTCTGGCGTGTTTCGAGATAGCGCAAGCCAATATTCCCGCGCAGTCCCGCGAGTTCGGGGAATTCGAAGTCGGCCTGCAGGAAGCCGCCCGTGACCTCCTCAGTGACCGAACGGTTGTTGCCGCGCGCCGGCCCAATGGTCAGCGGGAACAGTGCGGGATCATAGAGACCGAATAATGCCGCTGCCGCGTCGATGTCGGGGATGAGCCACGACATCGTATTGCCCGGCGGTATGTTCAGCCCGCTGCCCGACAAGGTGACCAACTCGCTGTAGCTGGCAATCGGGGTCCCTGCCGCGCCGGCGGGAATGGCGGTTTCACTTGCGCGCCGCAGTTCGGTCGTTTCGAATTCGTATTTCTTCCACTCGAGGCCGCCCTTGAGCATGAGCCAATCCGAGGTGTTGTACTCAAAGCGCCCTTGGGCGCCGGTGTAAGTGTTCAAGGCCGTCTGCGGACGCAGGCGAATTTGCGACAGCGTCCAATACTGCGGATCGGTCACGTCGAAACCGCCGGCATTCGTCCCGTAAGTGAACGAAGGCAGACGGCTGTCCTGACGGTAGTCATAGCTATAGCCGTCGATGTCGTTGGCATCGAACAGCAACGTTGTCTGAACCGGGTTCTGGTGATCGGATTCCGACCAACCCAATAGACCGACGAACTTGAAGCTGTCCGAGAAGGACTGGTCGAGATTGAACGTCAGCTGCTTGAACTCGGTCGACAGTTCGTCGAACCGCGTCTCCGACCGCACGTCGACGTCGTTGAACACGCCGTAGACGAGACTATTGTTCTGAATCACCGCGTTGACGACGTTGACGTTGTTGATGCCGGTGGCGCCGCCGGTGCTGAAGACCGGCGTCTCGAGGAAGATCTCCTGTCGCGTGCCGTCGAACTTCGAATACAGCGCATCAAGCGTCAACTTGGTGTTCTCGCCGGGCCGCCATTGCAGCGATCCCGTCATCCCAAGACGGTCCTGCTCGTGCCGGTAAATATCATAGCGTGGAATGCGCGGCCGGAAGGCGGCGTTGATCTGCGCCAGAGTCGGCGTCCCAGTATAGGTCGGATCGAGCGGTCCGAAGGCATTGGCGGCCGCCGTGCCGGCCATCCAGCGAACGGTGCTCGCGCCTTCTTCAAGAAGTTCGCGCTGGCTGTAGGCGATCGAGAACAGCACGCCGAACTTACCGTCGCCGAACGTGTCGGAGATCAGGAACGAAACGCGCGGATCATTGGTCTCCGACAAGTCGTTGTAGCCGTACTGCGACGAGGCGGCCATCGTGAACTTGCCGTAGTCGAGCGGGTGGGGTGTCGCAAGATCGATCGTGGCGCCCAGCGAACCTTCTTCGACTTCGGCCGATGCGGTCTTGCGCACGGTGATTTCGTTGAAGAGGTCGGCCGCGAAGACGTTGAAATCGAACTGCCGGTCGCGGTTGGTGCCGCCCGCGGCGTCGGTGCCGCCCGCGGTCGACAACGCTTCCAGCCCGTTGAGGCGGATGCGCGTGAACTGGGGCCCAAGACCGCGCACTGTCACGTTGCGGCCTTCGCCTGCGTCGCGCGAGATCGCGACGCCCGGAATGCGTTGGATCGCTTCCGAAAGATTCAGATCGGGAAATTTGCCGATGTCTTCGGATTTGATCGAGTCGATCTGATTGTTCGAACTCTTCTTCGATTCAAGGGCTGAGCGCAGCGACTTGCGGAAACCTGTGACGGTGACCTTCTCCACCTTGTCGGGATCTTCGGGCGCAGCGGCGGGCGCGGGCGGCGCCGGCTGATTTTGTGCAACCTGCGCTTCCTTCGCGGCCTCCTCGTCCTTGGCTTTGGCCTCGGCCGCGCTCGCCGTCGTCGCAGAGAACGCAAACGCGATCGCAAGCAGCGACGCGCCACACAGAAGATGCAACTTTCCCGTCAGTACGCTCGACTTCGACATTGTCCCCCCAATTGCCGAGCCTATTTTCCGGGTCTTTGTTCGCCCATGGCTCAGCTTAGTTACGACGGCCCATGCCGCCCGTTACGCCCCCTATGACACCGGTGTCATTTCGCGGTCAAAAGCGTCCTGACACCGGTATCATTTGAGCCTAACAGCGCCTTCCCGTGAGTGACAAGGCGCGCACCGCCAGCTTAGGCAATCTGCGCCTTAACTGTTGCCGCAATGACGCAATGTTGAGCTGTGCAGACGCCGCAAATAGAAGGTGGCGGAGCACAACTCCCTTACGCCGCGAATTGCCTCGCCCGAATACCCTCAGCAAGCGCCATCAACCACGCGCCGACGCCCTTTGGGTCGTTCGCCACGACAGGTTCGGACAGATAGTAGGCGTAAGACCCATCGCGATACGGCGTGCCGCCAAGTCCTGCCACGCCGCAAATCCCACCCAGCTCTGTCGCCGTCAAGAACCGCTCGGTCGCACGCACGAACGCGTCAAATCCGATCGCACGCGCATCCGCGCCCAGAACGCCGATGCGCGCACCCTTCATCAACGCATAAGTGATCATCAGCGTCGCCGACGCCTCCTCGTAATTGCCCTCGCGCTCCCGCGCATCCAGCACCTGCTGCCACAGTCCGCCGGCGGATCGCGCCGCGAACAAGCCGGCGGCAACGTCGCGCAACAACGCCGTCATCGTCTCGCGATCGCCGGCCTCGAACGCATCCGCCATTTCCAAACAATCCACGAGCGCCATCGCGAACCAACCCATCGCACGCCCCCAAGCGTGCGCGGACTGCTTCGTCGCCGGATCGGCCCAGCGCTGCGCGCCGCTCTCATCCCAACCATGCCGGTAAAGCCCGGTCTTCCCGTCGCGCAACGCAGAACGCACATGGGCGAACTGCTGGGCCGTGTCGCGCGCGAGCGACGCATCGCCCTTCAACTGCGACAGCGCCACCTGAAACGGTTGCGCCATATAAAGCCCGTCGAGCCACACTTGGTTCGGATAGATCTTCTTGTGCCAGTAGTTGCCGGACGCTGTGCGCGGATGCCGCGCGAGTTGCGCCGCCTGAACATCGATCGCCTTGCGGAACCGCTCTTCCTTCGTGACCTCGAACAGCGTGAACAGCGTCTTGCCGGCATTGATGTTGTCGATATTGAACTCGCCCGGATCAAACCCGCGGATGGCGCCGTCGAACGCGACCCGCGCCGAAACCTCGCGATAAACGAAATCGAAAAACGACCGAAGCCCCGTCGCCGCATACAAATCGAGCGCGCCCTTGTAAATGCACCCGTCCTCATAATTCCAAAACGGCCGGTAGGGTTTCCATGTCGCAAGCGTATAGCGAATATACGGTGCGGCCTGCACCCCGGCCCAAGACGTCTGCACCTCAAGCGGCACATAGGCGGCGGAGGGACCCGTCATGTCGCGTTCTCTCTGATCATGGACGGGCCGTCGGCGCCCTCAATGTCAATCCGCTTCAGCGAAAGCTTGCGCACATTGTGCAAGCGAAACCCTTCGCGCGCGACCATCTCGATCCCCGCCGCCATATCCGGCTCGCCCGGCTTCGCGTCCGGATCAAACCGCACGCGATAGTTGTCGATGCTGATCCCTTGCACTGGCCGCTCCGGCAAACCCAGCACAAAGCCCGCGCTAACCGTCGTCCCATCGCAAACGATGTCCTTGATGGAAACGTTGCGCAACGTCGGCGTCCCATCATCGACCGGCCGCTTGTTGCGATCCCCGATCCAAAATTCCTTGCCGTCCGGATCGCACCAATAGAAGCTGTTGATCACGAACGGCGTCCCAACACGCTCCATACGAATATTCCGCAACTTCACGCCGTCGACGACGGCAAGCTTCCCGCGCCCACGCCGCGTCTTCAGACGCAAGCCGCGATCCGTCCCAACGAACAAGCAATCGCGCGCCTCAACGTCGTAGATCCCGCCCGACATCTCCGATCCCAACACCACCGCGCCGTGTCCGTTCTCCATCAGACAGTTCGAGATGCGCACCCGCCGCGTCGCCATCGGGTCGCTCTTCGCCAGCGAAATCTTTCCCGACTTGATCGAGATGCAGTCATCGCCGGTCGAAAAATGTACGCCCGCGATCGTCACGTCCTCGCACGAATCCGGATTGATACCGTCTGTGTTCGGCGAGTCGAACGGCGCCTCGACCTTCAACTTCGCAAGCGTCACGCGGCGCGACCGAAACGGATGAATGGTCCACGACGGCGAGTTGCGCACCGTCACGCCCTCCATCGCCACGTTCTTAGAGCGCACGAAAAACACAGCGCGCGGTCGCCATCCACGAAACGGCGTCTTCGGCCGGCTCCACCACGTCTCGAACGAAGCATTGCCGTCGATCACACCCTCGCCGTGGATCGCAACATTCTCGACCTCGATGCCGGTGAGCAGGCTCGCATGCATATCCGCAGCCTCGCCCTCCCACGTCCCCAACACCTGATCGCCACGCCCATTCGCGGGCACCGTCCCAGGCAGCACGGGCCAGCGATCAATGTCGGGATGCCCGATCAACCGCGCGCCACGCTCCAACAACAGATCGACGCCGCTTTTCAAGAACAAGGGCGCACTCAGCCAATCCCCCGCCGGCAAAACGACGACGCCGCCCGCCGGACAACTTGCAATCGCCGCCTGAATGGCAACCGTGTCGTCCGCAGTGCCATTTCCAACCGCACCGAACGCAGCGACTGACAACGCAGCGGTCTCGCCCTTTGTCCGCAGCGACAGCGACGCGCGCGCCCCGGCGCTCTCAAGCTTCACCGTATGAGTCTTCGACGGCGCCAAGCCACGCAACGTGAAGACGTTCTCATACCCCGACCAAACGACTTTGCCGCCCACCGACACCGCGTGCGCCGCAGGCGAGCGATACGGATGCCCATTCAAAATCTCGAGCGTCGCGCTCCGCGATGTCGCCATCACCAAACGTATCCGCACGGCGGCCTTGGCGCGGTTCATCGAATAACCCGGCGGAGGATCGCGTTGACATCCTCGAACATGCGCAAGCCCGCGCTCTCGACGTCGAGCCGCCCATATCCCAACCGCTCGTACGTATCGATGAACCCGTCGCGCACGCGCGGATGCTCAAAGAACCCACTCTCGCGCACGCGATTGGGAAGGCCCTGAATCTGGCGCAGTCCTTCCCAAGCCAGCCCTTTTAACGCGCCTTCGCCTTTGAGGACCTTGAGCGCGCTCTTGCTGACCGGCGCGCCGCGCTTCACCTCGAAGATGCGCACGGCTTCCGGATCGTTCAGCAGAAAATTCAGCAGCAGCGCCGCCTCGTTCGGATGCCGCGTCCCGCGATTGACGGCGAGCAGCATCGCCGGCCTGTACAGCAGCCCCGCATCTTTCGCCCCAGGCAGCAACGGAAAGTCGCCGAGAACGAGGCGCTGCCCGGGCTCAAGCGTATCCGCCGACTTGCCGATCGCGCTCACCCACTGATGCACGCCCGCATAGCGCCCGGTGATCCACGGCCGCATCTCCTGCGGCGCGACATTGCCGAACGACGCGCGCGCCCGCGCACCGGGCACGACATGTTCATCGACGAGCCGGCGGTAAAGATCAGCCGCACCAACCATCTGCGGAACGTCGGCGTTAAGTCGCGACCGGCCCTCGTCGACAAAGGCGACGCCGGTCTTCTGAATGTGCCACGTGCGCGCCAGTGCAACGACGTCCTGCAGGTTGACGTCGAGCGGGAAATAATCCGGCCCCAACCGATCGCGAAAGACCGGCCCCGCCGCAAACAGATCGTCCCAGGTGGACGGAATCTTGAGCCCCGCCTTCTCGTACGTCGTGGCGTTAAAATAGAACAGCCGCGCCGCCATCGACGTCGGAATGGCATTGAGCCGTCCCTTGACGGTGCCCATGCCCAGCGAGTCCGCGTCGAACTGATCGAACTCGATCGCCGATCGCAGACGGTTCAAATCATAAAACCCGTCGCCGTGCCGCGAAAACAGAACAAGCCAATTCCAATTGATCTGCATGACGTCGGGCGCGGTTTCGCCCGCAATCTGAGTCGTCAATCGCTCCAGATGTCCGGCCCATCCCGTGTACTCCGCCTTGACGGAGATATGCGGATACTTCGCCTCAAACCGCCGGATCGTCGACAGATACGCCCGATGCACATCCGACCCGCCCCACCACGACAGGCGCAACGTCACCGGCGCCGCCGCGTGTACCGACACAGCCGCGACCGCCGCACTCGCACCCGCCAAAACGCCGCGCCGTGTGAGCCGCATCGTCATCCCTTCACCGAACCCAGCGAGATGCCTTCGACGAAGTACCGCTGTGCCACGAAGAACACGACGAGCGACGGCAGCAACGCCAACGTCGACATCGCCAAAATCTGGTTCCACTGCGTCGCCTCGGTGACGTCGATCGACATCTTCAGCGCCAACGAAACCGGATACTTCTCGACGCTCGACAGATAGATTAGCGGCCCGAGAAAATCGTTGATGCTCCACATGAACTGGAACAGCGCGACCGAAATCACCGCCGGCATAATCACGGGCACGACAACATAGAACAGCACCTGCAGACTGTTGCACCCGTCCATGACCGCGGCCTCCTCCATGTCGGGCGGAAACGACCGCATGAACTGCACGATCATGAAGACAAAGAACCCCTCGGTCGCAAATGCCGACGGCACATAAAGCGGCAAGAACGTATCGAGCCACCCAAACTCCCGAAACATCAGATACTGCGGGATCAAGAGCACGCTCTTGGGCAGCAACACGGTCGCAATCAGAAGCGCGAACAGAAGCCGCTTGCCCGGCAGATTGAACCGCGCAAATCCAAACGCCACGATCACGGACGAAACCACGGTGACGATCACCTTCGGAATGATGATCGCAAACGTATTCGCAAGATAGGTCGCGAACGTGTACTCCGTACTCGTCTGCCAACCCTTCTCAAACCCATCCAGTGTGGGATTCTGCGGGATGAACCCGATCGACGAAAAAATCTCGGAGTTCGGCTTAAACGCGCCGCCGATCATCCACAACAGCGGATAGATCATGACAAACCCGACACCGATCAAGATGCCGTACCGCAGCGTGGGTTGAAGGAGTTGGCGCGCGCTCATTTGGAATCCTGCGCGTAGAACACCCAGTACCGCGACGACGAAAACGCCGCCGCCGCACACACGGCCGTCAGCAGGAAGAGCACCCACGTGATGGCGCTGGCATATCCCATCTCAAAGTACTTGAACGCCTCTTCGTAGATCATTAGCGGCAGCAGATAGGTCGACTTCAACGGCCCGCCGCCCGTGATGATGTAAGGCGCGTTGAACTCCTGAAACGCCTGGATCACCTGCATGACGAAGTTGAAGAACACGACGGGTGTCAAAATCGGCAACGTGATGCGCCAGAACGTGCGCCAGGGCCCAGCGCCATCGATCTTCGCCGCCTCATAGAGATCCTGCGGAATGGCCTGCAACCCGGCCAGGAAGATCACCATCGCCGACCCAAACTGCCACAGACGCAGCAGCATGATCGTGAACATCGCGCTGTCCGGCTCGCCCAGCCAATTGATCCCCTCGCCGCCGAGTCCGACCAGCATCTGATTGATCAACCCGTCACCGGCGAACACATACCGCCACACGACCGCGATCGCGACGCTGCCGCCCAAGATCGACGGCAGGTAGTAGGCCGTGCGGAAGAAACCGATGCCGACGAGCTTGAAGTTCAGCACGTAGGCAATGAACAGCGCGAAGGCGAGCTTCAACGGCACGGTGATGAAAACGTAGAGCAGGGTGACGCCGAGCGATTGCTTGAACGTATGATCGTCGGCCAACGCTGCGTAGTTCTCCGCGCCGACGAACTGAGCCGCGCCAATGGGGTTCTGCAGCTGATAGTCGGTAAAACTCAGCGCCAGCGACGCCACGAACGGAAACATCGTGAAAACGATGAGCCCGATGATGAAGGGCGACAGATAGGCAAGACCCTCGGCGCGGTTCGCGTACATCGCTAACCTTCTCGAACGGCAACGCCGTCGCGATCGAACAAATGACAGCGCGCCGGATCAACGGACAGAGCCAGCGTCGCGCCTTGCGCGATCGGCGTCTCGCCCGGCAGCTTAACGACGACAACGCCGCCGCCGTCCAGCGTCACATGCGCAATCGTCTCCCCACCGAGCGGTTCGACAAGGATGACGCGCCCGTTGAACACGCGTCCCGCGCTACCTTGCGCCAACACGAAATCCTCCGGCCGCACGCCCACCTTCACCGCATCCCCGACGCTAAGCCGCGCGTGGTGAAAGGGCAGGGCCATTGGCCCGTCGCCCAGCACCACATTCGTCGCGCCACCGCCAACCGCGTCGATCTTGCCGTCGAGAAAATTCATCTTCGGCGAACCGAGGAAGCCTGCGACGAATGCATTCGCGGGTCGCCGATAGAGATCGAGCGGCGCACCGACCTGTTCGATAAGACCGCCGTTCAGCACGACGATGCGGTTCGCCAGCGTCATCGCCTCGACCTGATCATGCGTCACGTAGATCATTGTCGTGCCAAGCTGCGCATGCAGCCGCGCCAACTCCACCCGCATCTGCCCGCGCAGCGCCGCGTCGAGATTTGAAAGCGGCTCATCGAACAGAAACACATCCGGCTCGCGCACGATCGCCCGCCCGATGGCCGCCCGCTGCCGTTGGCCGCCCGACAACGCGCGCGGTTTGCGATCGAGCAAATCGCCCATCTGCAAGATGTCCGCCGCCCGCGCGACCTTCGCCTTGACGTCCGCCGCACTCATGCCCCGGATCTTGAGCCCGAACGCCATGTTGTCCGCGACCGTCATATGCGGATAGAGCGCATAAGACTGAAACACCATCGCGATCCCACGCTTCGACGGATGCACATGCGTTACGTCGCGCGCGTTGATGTGCACGGTGCCCGAGGTCGGCGTCTCAAGGCCCGCGATCAACCGCAACAGCGTGGACTTGCCGCAGCCCGAGGGACCCACGAACACCGCGAACTCGCCCGGTTCGACCGAAAGGCTCAAACCCTTGATGATTTGCGCCCCGCCGAACGTCTTGACGACGTCGCGCAACGCGACACTGCTCTGAGCCACGCTCTCCCCGTTCAGTCGCTGCTTTTTATTGGCGCAGAAGCGCAGGTTTCGTCTATAGGAAACCGGTGTCATATTCAATCAAAACGCGCCCGACACGCGCCGTCGCATGCGCGCTCGTGCTTAACGCGGTCGCAGCAAACGCACACGCGCGCACGCTCGCGTTCCCTGGCGCGGAAGGTGCAGGTCAGTACGCGCAAGGCGGCCGCGGCGGCGCCGTCTACAAGGTGACATCGCTCGAAGACAGCGGCGACGGCACGCTGCGCGCCGCGATCGAAGCGAAAGGCGCGCGCACCGTGGTGTTCGATGTGTCCGGCACGATCACACTCGCGACGCCGCTCAGGATCGAAAACCCGCAGATCACGATCGCCGGCCAAACCGCGCCGGGCGACGGCATCACATTGCGCGCCCAGCCGCTGATCATCGCCGCCGACGATGTGATCGTCCGCTACATCCGCTCGCGCCTCGGCGAGTCCGGCGCGCAAGCTGACGCAATGACGGTGGTGAAGGGCCGCAACATCATCATCGACCACGTCTCCGCCAGCTGGTCCACCGACGAAGCTCTCTCACTCTCCAGCCGCTTCAACCCACCCGAAAACGGCTTCTACGACGTGACGGTGCAGTGGTCGATCATCTCAGAATCCCTCGACCGTTCGACGCACGAGAAAGGCCGCCACGGCTACGGCACGCTGATCCGCGCCTCGAACGGCGCAAAGATCTCGTTCCACCACAATCTCTGGGCCCACCACCAAGCCCGCATGCCCCGCCCCGGCAACTACAAGGACGCAAGCCTCGACCCCGAAGGCCCCATCATCGATTTCCGCAACAACGTCTTCTACAACTGGGGCGGCGACCCGCAAGCCAACCACACAAAGGACGGCCCACTCGCCGGCACCGGCCGCATCGACAAGCTGGCCGCCGGCTACAACGCCGACACCAACGCCGCCGTCACGGTGAACTTCATCAACAACGCCTACAAACGCGGCCCCGACTCCCGCGCCAACCTCATCTTCTGCGAACACGACCAAGCCGCCCGCACCTTCCTGTCCGGCAACGCCATGAACGGCAAACTCCCCGCCGACCAATGGGGCCTGGTCGCCTGCGATCCGCCCGCGTCATATCGTTTGGCATCACCCGCACGCATCGCTGAACCAGTCACGGAAACGGCAATCACCGCCTACAAGCGCGTCCTGGCCACCGCCGGAGCATCAAAGACGCGCGACATCGTGGATAAGCGCATCGTCACCGAAGTGCGAAAGGGCAGGGGCCGCATCATCGACAGCGAAAAATCCGTCGGCGGCTGGCCAACGCTACGCTCAACCCCCACACCAGAAGACAAAGACGGCGACGGCATGCCGGATGCGTGGGAACGCAAACACAAACTCGACCCGCTGGATCCGACCGACGGCGCATCGTCAGCAAGCGATGGCTACACAAACCTCGAGCGATACTTGAACGCGCTACCGCGCTAACCACCCGCCGTCGACGGCAACGATGGTGCCGTGCACGTAGTCTGAGGCGCTGGAGGCCAGGAACACAGCCGCACCGCCGAGATCTTCCGGCTTGCCCCAACGCCCAGCCGGAATGCGCGCCAGAATATCGCGGCTGCGCGTCGGATCGTTGCGCAACGCTTCGGTGTTGTTCGTCGCAAAATACCCCGGCGCGATCGCGTTGACGTTGATCCCCTTCGCCGCCCACTCGTTCGCCATCAGACGCGTCAACCCGGCGAGCCCACTTTTCGCCGCCGTATAAGACGCCACACGAATGCCGCCCTGGAACGACAACATCGACGCGATGTTGATGATCTTGCCGCGCCGACCGGTGTCCAGCATGTGCCGCGCCGCGGCCTGCGCGAGAAAGAACGCGGACTTCAGATTGACGTCCAACACCTCGTCCCAATCCGCCTCACTGAAGTCGACCGCATCCGCGCGCTTGATCGTCCCCGCGTTGTTGACCAGCACATCGACGCCGCCCAACCGCTCGACGCAATCCTTGACGATGCGCGTCGCCTGCTTGGCCGAACGCAGATCCGCCTCGATCCAATGAAGTTTGCGCCCAGCCGCACGAACCAGCGCTTCGGTCTCCTTCGGATTGGTCCGCCCGACGGCCGCGATATCGGCGCCGGCGCCCGCGAGCGCCACGGCGATCGCCGCGCCAAGGCCCGTATTCGCGCCGGTAACGACCGCGCCTTTGCCGGAAAGATCGAAGAGCGCGCCGCTCACTTCAAATCGTCAATCGGAACGGCGTCCATGTCGGTGTAGTCGAGGTTCTCCCCGCCCATCGCCCAGATGAAGCTATAGGCGGCCGTCCCCGCACCCATATGGATTGACCACGGGGGCGAAATCACCGCCTCTTCGTTCTTCACGACGATGTGCCGCGTCTCGCCGGGTTCGCCCATGAAGTGGAACACGCGGTCCTCATCCTTCATGTCGAAGTAGAAATAGATCTCCGACCGCCGCTCATGCCGGTGACACGGCATCGTATTCCACACACTTCCGGTCTTCAGCGTCGTCAACCCCAGCAGCAACTGCGCCGACTTGCAGATGTCCGGATTCACATACTGATTGATCGTCCGCTCGTTCGACGTCTCGCGCGCCCCGCGCTCCATCGGCTTGGCCCGGTCGGTCGCAATCTTGAACGTCTCCGTCCGCGTGTGAGAGGGCGTGCTGGCGAGATAAAACTTCGCCGGCGTCGCCGCATCGCGCGACTCGAACAACAACTCCTTCGTCCCCATCGGCACGTAAATGCCGTCGCGCGGTTGCAGCGGATAGGTCTCGCCGTCCACCACCACGCGGCCCGGTCCGCCGATATTGATCACGCCGATCTCGCGCCGCGTCAGAAACGGCTCGCCGCCCGCCCGCATCGGCTCAAGCTTCAGAGTCTTGCCGACAGGTTTCGCGCCGCCGATGACGAACCGCTCGACGTGGCTGTGCGTCAGACTGATCTTGTCATCCTGGAAAAAGCCACTGACGAGGTAATGATCGCGCAAACGCTGCGTGCTCAACCCCACGATCATGTCCGGATGCGTGGCTTGCAGGGTCTTGATGGACATGTGATCTCCGATCGGCGAAAGGGCTAGGCCGTAAGCGCAAGCTTGCTGTCTTGCGTCTGATCCAATTTGTACGCGCGCTTCACCAAATTGTAGGCAAGGTCGGCGGCGACGGCGAACGCCTCGTCTTCATCGAGACGATGCTCGCACACAAGCCGCGCAAGGAACGCGCAATCCACGCGCCGCGCAACATCGTGCCGCGCCGGGATCGACATGAACGCCCGCGTGTCGTCGTTGAAGCCTACGGTGTTGTAGAAGCCGGCCGTCTCCGTCGTCTGCTCGCGAAACCGGCGCATCCCTTCCGGACTGTCGTGAAACCACCACGCCGGCCCCAGCTTCAACACCGGATAATGCCCGGCCAGCGGCGCCAACTCGCGCGCATACGACGTCTCGTCCAGCGTGAACACGATCAGCGACAACCGCTTCTCATTGCCAAACCGGTCGAGCAACGGCTTCAACGCCCGCACATAATCCGTCGCCTGCGGAATATCAGCACCTTTGTCAGGCCCATACTCGCGGAACAGCAACCGATTGTGGTTGCGGAACGACCCTGGATGGATCTGCATCACAAGCCCGTCATCGACGCTCATCCGCGCCATCTCGGTCAACATCTGCGCGCGGAACAATTCCGCATCGCCAGGCGTGAACGATCCGCTCGTCACCGTGCGGAACAACCGTTCGGCGTCCGCCTCCTGCAGATTCGCCGTCGCCGCCGTCGGATGACCATGATCCGTCGACGTCGCGCCCGCCTCGACGAACGCACGCCGCCGCACGCGATGCGCCTCAAGATAACCGCGCCACGACCCGACATCCTTGCCGGTCAACTCAGCGAACTGCTTCAACGACGCAGCAAAATCCTGATGCTCCGGATCGGTCACGGAGTCCGGCCGATAAGCCGTGAGCACGCGCCCGGCCCAACCGCTCGTCGCAATGGCGCGATGATGGGCGAGCGTGTCGCAAGGCCCCTCTGTCGTCGTCAGCACTTCGATATTGAAGCGGTCGAACAACGCCCGCGGACGAAACGCTTCCGTCTCAAGCTTCGCGTTGATCGCATCGAAGTAGATATCCGCCGCCTCTTCATCGAGCGCGACGGTCATGCCGAACTGCTCGACGAACACGTGGTTCAACCACAGCGCCGACGGTGTCCCGCGAAACAGATGAAAGTTCTTGGCGAACAACCGCCACGCATCGCGCGGCTTGGTCCGCGGCGCACCGCTGCGAGAAGGCACGCCCAGCCGGTCCATCGCGATGCCCTGGCTGTAGAGCATGCGATAGAGATAATGATCCGGCGCGAGCAGCAGCTCGGTCGCGTTCGCGAACGGCGCATTCTCGGCAAACCAGATCGGATCGGTGTGTCCGTGCGGACTGATGATCGGCAGGCCGCGCACCGATTGGTAGAGCCGCCGCGCCACGTCCCGCGTCGCCGGATCGGACGGAAACAGGCGGTCGTCGTGAAGCCTAAGCTGGCGCGCCATCGGTCCTAACGTTCCCGGACGGTGCGTCCCGCAACCGCCATCAGGTCAATTAGGTAACCGGTGTCATACGAGAAGGCAAGCCACCGGAAGGCCACACCCTGGGGCCGATCTCAACCGACGCGCGCGGACGAGTCACGCACCACAAGCCGCGCTTCGATCTCATCGCTCGCCTGCGGATCAGGTTCCGTGCCGATGAGCTTCTCGGCCGCCATCCGCCCCATATCGCGGATCGGCACGCGCACCGTCGTTAATGCCGGCCACACCCGCGTCGCCAAGGGACTGTCGTCATAGCCCACGACGGAGAGGTCTTCGGGGATGCGCAGGCCCTGCGCATACGCCGCCTTGTAAACACCGGCCGCCATCTCGTCGTTGCTGGCGAAGATCGCCGTTGGCCGCGGCTTCTTCGCCAGCAAAACCTCAGCGCACTTCACACCGCTCTCGAACGAGTACGCGCCCTCGACGATCAGCTTTGGCGACAGCTTCAACCCATGTACCGCCAACGCGCCGGCAAAACCTTCGCGCCGCTCATGCGCCGAACGATAGTGCGAGGGTCCGGTGATGAAGCCGATCTCCTTGTGCCCAAGCGACACCAAATGCTCGCCGGCTTCGGCGGCGGCGGTGCGATCATGCGACACGATCATCCGCTCAGGTTCGTCCAGCGGCGTCGATGCAATACGCACATACGGACAATCGATATCGCTCAGAAGCTGAGCCAGGTCTTCATTTTCCGACACCGGTGGGATCAGCACCACGCCGAACAGCTTCTGCCGCTCGACGAACGACCGCACATCGTCGAGGAAAGACGGACTGTTCCTGTCGCACGGATGCACGACCAACTCATATCCCGACGCGCGCACGCAATCGAGCACACCTTGCTGTATGTTGACGATGTATTGCGCATTCGGATTGTCGTAGATCAGCCCCAACAAAAACGACCGCCGGAACGCCAACCCGCGCGCCTGCGGATCGGGCGCGAAGCCCGTCTTCGCAATGATCGCGTTGACCTTGATCCGCGTCTCTTCGCGCACATAGGGCGACTTGTTGATGACGCGCGAGACCGTCTTCTTCGACACCGCCGCCATCCGCGCGATATCGTTAATCGTGGTGCGCTTGCGACTGCGATCGTTGTCGGCTGCAGGCGCCGCCGATGTGGCGGCCGACGGCGGCACGGAACCCCTACGCGCTGACATCGATCGTTTCTTTGTCCGACTCGTTCGAACGTTCATAGCCTTGAGCCCTTAGGCAGTGCCAGGGCCGCGGGGCGCACAGGCGCGCGCCCGCGACGAAGAATGCGCTTCAACGTTGCTCTGACACCGGTTACCATTGTTGATATTGCTCAGGTGCAGCGCGCATGTCGACTGAGACTTTGGCCCGCCGAGACGTAATCCGCGTCGCCGCAGACGACGACGTGGCGGTGGCGTTGCGTCCGCTGGCTGCCGGCACACAGGTCGAAGTCGGCGGCACAAGCATCGTTCTGCGCGCCGACATCCCAAAGGGCCACAAGATCGCAACCCGCCCGATCGCGCAGGGTGCGGGCGTCCGCAAATTCGGCTGGCCCTTCGGCAAAGCGCTGCGCGACATCGCGGTCGGCGAACACGTCCACACCCACAACGTCGCGACCCGCCTCGAAGGTGTCGAAGACTACGACTTCCGCCCCAACATTCCGCGTGGCCCAATCGCCTCGGCCCGCACCTTCCAAGGTTACCGCCGCAGCGACGGCAGAGTGGGGACGCGCAACGAAATCTGGATCCTCTGCACCGTCGGCTGCGTCGCCCGAACGGCAGAACGCATCGCCCGCATCGCCAACGAACGCTTCGCCGGCCGAGTCGACGGCGTACACGCCTTTACGCATCCCTTCGGCTGCTCGCAGCTCGGCGACGACCTGTCGAACACGCGCCGCGTCCTCGCCGCCTTAGCCGCCCACCCGAACGCGGGCGGCGTCCTCGTCATTGGCTTAGGCTGCGAGTCCAACCAACTCGACGCGCTCCTCGCCGAACTGCCGACCGCCGATCGCGACCGCGTGCGCGGCTTCAGCGCACAGAAGGTCGACGACGAAACCGAAGAAGGCCTCGCCGCCGTCGAACAACTCGTCCAAATCGCCGAACGCGACAAACGCGAACCCTGCCCACTCTCATCGCTCGTCATCGGCTTGAAGTGCGGCGGCTCCGACGGTTTCAGCGGCCTGACGGCCAACCCCCTTGTCGGCGCGATCGCCGATCGCGTGGCCGACGCAGGCGGCACGCCCATCCTAACGGAGATTCCCGAAGTATTCGGTGCCGAACGGCTGCTCATGGCGCGCGCGCAAGACCACGCTGTGTTCGACGGCATCGTCGCCGTCGTGAACGACTTCAAACGCTACTTCCTCGATCACAATCAACCCGTCTACGAAAACCCATCACCCGGCAACATCGCCGGCGGCATCACGACGCTCGAAGAAAAATCGCTCGGCGCCGTCCAGAAGGCAGGCCACGCCACGGTCACACAAGTCCTGCGCTACGGCCAGCGCGCAACGAAAGCGGGCCTCGCCTTCCTGGAAGCACCCGGCAACGACGCCGTGTCATCGACGGCATTGGTGGCGGCCGGCGCGACGATCGTGCTCTTCACGACAGGCCGCGGCACACCGCTCGGCTTTCCTGCGCCGACATTGAAGATCGCATCGAACTCCGCACTCGCCACAGCCAAACCAAAATGGATCGACTACGACGCCGGCACGCTCCTCGACGGCAAGACGCTGGAGACGGCAGGCGACGAACTCCTCGACCTTTTGATCGAAACCGCCTCCGGCAAGCCCGCGCGCAATGAACAAAACGGCGAACGCGAAATCGCCATCTGGAAGCAAGGCGTCACACTGTGAACATTCGCGCGCAAGCGACGCCCGCCCTAACGCCCCAGACGCTGGCCAACGCCAAACCCGCACTGCAACGCCCGCGCTACGACCGCAGCAAGACGCAAATCGGCATCGTGCATTTCGGTCCAGGCGCCTTCCATCGCGCACACCAAGCCTTCTACGTCGACGAACTGCTCGCGATCGATCCACGTTGGGCAATCAGCGCCGTGTCACTGCAAAGCTCCGGCGTGCGCGACGCCTTGAAACCGCAAGACGGCCTCTACACACTCGCCATCCTCGACGAGAGACCCACGTACCGTGCCATCGGCGCGATCAAAGAAGTCCTCGTCGCACCCGAAGCGCCGGAAAATGTCTTCACACGCCTCGTCGCGCCCTCGACGCAAGTCGTCACGATCACGGTGACGGAGAAGGGCTATTGCCTTGATGCGACCGGCGCATTGAACGCAACGCATCCCGCGATCCGCCATGACTGGTCGAACCCGACGCAACCTCAAACCTTGATCGGCTACCTGACAGAGGCCCTACGCCGCCGCCGCGCCAACGGAACAAAACCGTTCGCCGCCATCTCTTGCGACAACATCACCGACAACGGCAAGCGCCTGCGAAACGCAGTGCTGACTTACGCGCAAGACATCGACCGCGATCTCGCAGCCTGGATCGAAGGCGAAGTCGCCTTCCCGCGCACCATGGTCGACAGCATCACGCCCGCCACCGACGACGCGTTGCGCGAACGCGCACACGCGGCCACGGCCCTCGCCGACGCCTGGCCCGTCCAGCGCGAAGCCTTCACGCAATGGGTCATCGAGGATGTGCCCGGCCTAGGTCCCGACTGGACGCGGGTTGGCGTCACACTGACCGCGAACGTCGCCGCCCACGAGCGCGCGAAACTCCGTCTTCTGAACGGCGCCCACTCAAGCCTCGCTTACCTGGGCTTGCTCAAAGGCTACGAGACAGTCGCCGATGCCATGCGCGACAAGACGCTCGCCGCCTTCATCAAATCCCTGATGCTCGAAGACATCGCGCCCACCGTGCGCCCGCCGAAAGAACTCGACCTTCACGCCTATATCGACGGCATCCTGGCGCGCTTTCGCAATCCGGCCGTGCGCCACCTGCTGTCGCAAATCGCCTGGGACGGTTCGCAGAAACTGCCGTTCCGCCTCATGGGCACGATCGCCGACAACCTGATCAGCGGCGGACGCGTCGACCGCCTGTGCCTCGCCGTCGCCGCTTGGATGCACTTCACCCGCCGTCAAGTGGATGCGGGACGCACGCTCGTGGACCCGCTGTCATCCGCGATGGGGCGCTGCGCCCGTGTCCGCGCCGACGCGGCAACGGAAGTCGCGCAATATCTGACGCTGACCGAAGTGTTTCCCGCAACCCTCATCGGCAACAGCGAATTCCGCACGCACTTGACGGACGCCTACGCCTCGCTCCGCTGAGCCTTCACCGCGCGACATCGATCAGTCCATGACCGTACACGGGGTCGCGCCCCGGCGCACCGAGATCGCGCGCTTGGCGGCGCAGCGCGTTGTAGGCGGCAATCGCTTGCTTCGGGTTGGGCCTGGCGAGCCGTCGCGCAAATGCAGCCGCTACGATCGGCGCTGCGTAGGATGTACCCGACACGGCTTCGGTCGAAACCGCCGACGTCGCCGCCGGCGCATCGACGCCCATCGCCGCGAAGTCGACCGAGTCGCCTTGGTTCGCATAGATGTAGATGCGGTTGCCGGTATCCACCGCCGTCACGCCGACGACTTGGTCGTAGGCCGCCGGATACTGCGTCGCCCCACGCGGACCCTCATTGCCCACCGCGGCGACAAGCACGTGACCCTTGTCGACCATCCGCTTCGTGATTTCCTCAAGCACGGGGTTCGCGGGACCCGCGAGGCTGAGATTGATCACCGCCACCTGCTGACGCGACAACCAGTCGAGCGCGCGCGCAATCGCATAAGCCGATGCAATCTCCTGTCCGTCGAGCATCTCCGTGAACACGTTGGCGGCGATAATGCTGGCGCCCGGTGCAGCGGCAGCGAGTCGCGAAGCCACCGCCGTTCCGTGCTGAACGTCATGCTTCGAACCGTCGCCGAACTGCCTCTGTGTGACCTTGACCTGCGCCAACATCTGATGGCTCGCCGCGACGCCCGCATCGACGAGACCGATCTTGGCCTTCGTCGGCTTGGCTCGCGAAGGTTTCGCGGCCGTCAGCAACGCGGGCAGGGCAGGGCGGCCCGCCGGCTCATAGATGTGATTGAATGTCGCCGTGCCCTTGGGATCGATCGAATGGAGACTCTCGATCACGTCCTGCTCGGACCGTCCCTTCGGCACGGCAATGCGCATCATCCGCACGCGGATCGCGCTGAGCCGCTGTTCTTCGATGACATGCAGCCCGGCTGCGCGCACGCGCGAGGCGCCGTCGCGCTGCGCCGACATGAAGATGACTTCGCCGCTGCGCACGCGGTCGCCGCGCTCGTTGCGCCAAATGGCGAACGGCGCACGATCGCCGTCGCGCAGGACGTGATCGCGATCTTTCGACGAGCCCGACTTGTCGTCGTCTTTATCCGAGCCCGAGTTGCCGCTGCCGGAATTGTCGTCGCGGTCGCTGTCTTCCTTGCCGGAGCCCGACTTGCCCGATCCGGAATCGTCGTCACGATCCGACCGATCGGAATCGTCGGTCTCACCCGACCCGGGACCGCTGGAATCTTTGTCGCGGTCGGCGACATCGCGATCCCTGTCGTCGTCGCGATCGGTATCGCGCTCCGTGCGCTCGCGATCGCTGCCGCTTCTGTCGTCACGTTCCGAGCGATCCGATCTGTCACGATCCTCGCCGCCATGCTTGGCGAAGAGAGGTGCGGAAAGCATGATCAGCAATAATAGCGACACCGTGACGGCGGCGACCACACGCAAGCCCGCACGCCGCAATGTCAGGTGTTGTATGGTAAATGTGCTACCCACGCTCGCTATGTCTCGTCGATACAACGCTGCCCGGCCCCGCAGGCGGCTTGCAACATACATGGTCTTCAGGCTGGAATAAATTCCGCCAAGCGTTCTTTGGTTACGAGCCTGATGTCAGACATCCAAGATCAAGTGCGAAAAGGTGTGGCGCAATTGCTGCCGCGCCTGCGTCGCTTTGGTCTGGCGCTCACGGGAAGCCGCGAAGAGGGCGACGATATCGTGCAAGGCGCAGTCGCCAACGCGCTCAGCCGGCCGAACCTGTGGACGCCGGGCGCACGGCTCGACGGCTGGCTGTTCACCATGATGCAGGATCTATGGAGAGACGAAGTGCGTAGGCGAAAGACGAGCGGGACAAAGGCTGCCGCCACGATTGCCGGAGCCGACAAGAGCGTCGACGGCCGGCGCGTCACCGAAACGCTCCTTATGCTGGCCCAAACGCGCGAGCGCTTCACGCGCCTGCCGGACGATCAACGTTTGGCGTTGGCGCTTGTCGTGATCGACGGCCTATCCTACCGCGACGCCGCAGAACAGCTGGATATCCCAGTCGGCACGCTGATGAGCCGGTTGTCGCGCGCGCGGGAGGCGCTGCGCACGATGATCGATGAAGATAACAAACCGCCGATGCTAAAATCGGTCGCGGGCGAATAAACGACAATGACCTTTGTGACGAACGAAAAACTGGCGGCCTACGCAGACGGCGAACTCGACGACGCCGAATCCGCGCAGGTGTCGCGCGCGCTCGCCAACGACGAATTGCTGCGCGCCAGGCTGGCGCGCCTCACGTCCCTCGACGATCAACTGCGCGCGGCCTTCGAACTCGACGAGGAGGATGTGCCACGCCGCATCACCCGGCTGCTCGAACCGCCACAACCGTCCGCATACGGACGGCTGCGTCAGTGGATCCCCGCAGGTGCCGCGGTGGCCGCCGGCATCGTAGGTCTCACGGTCGGTGGCTTACTGCCCGCGCAGAGCGAAGATGGCTGGCTGAAGCCGCACGGCGGTTCGTTCGCTCTGGCGGGAGCGATTCAATCCGCCGCAGACCACACGCCGTCTGGTTCTCGCTACGTCGCGGGTCTGATGACGGCTGAGCCCATCGTCAGCTTCGTCGCCGGCGACG
>JAWXBY010000052.1:0-9943 GCA_034440355.1 Alphaproteobacteria bacterium | reverse complement strand
TCTTCGAGCACGCTGCCGAGCGAGCCGTTGGTCGTCGATCTGAAGGCGGCGGGTCGCTTGCCGGGGAAGCGCGGCGGGACGCTGCGCATGTTGATGAGCAAGGAGAAGGATGTTCGCCTGCTCAACACGTGGGGTTATGCGCGGCTGGTCGGGTGGACGTCGAAGCTGGAGCTGAAGCCCGATCTTCTGAAGTCGATCGAGGTCAAGGCCGGGCGCATTTTCACGATGCGCTTGCGCGCGGGGCACAAGTGGTCCGACGGCGCGCCGTTCACGGCGGAAGATTTTCGCTATTTCTGGGAAGACGTCGCGTCGAACAAGGAGCTTGCGCCTGCGGGGCCGCCGGTCGATTTGATCAACGGCGGCGAGTTGCCGAAGGTCGAGATCGTCGATCCGCTGACCGTTCGTTACACGTGGTCGAAACCGAATTCGCGCTTCTTGGCAGCACTTGCCCAGGCGCGTGAGCCGTACATCTACCGGCCGTCGCACTATCTAAAGCAGTTTCATACGAAGTATGCCGATAAGGCCGCGCTTTCGAAGCGCGTTGCCGAGGCGCGGGTGCAGAGTTGGGCGCGGCTGCACAATCAGATGGATTCCATCGACGACAACGACAATCCGGCGCTGCCCACCTTGCAGCCGTGGGTCGCGACGACGGCGATGCCGTCGAACCGGTTTGTCTTCAAGCGCAACCCTTACTTCCATCGCGTGGACGCGGCGGGCGTGCAGTTGCCGTATATCGACGCGATCGAGGTGGCGATCACGGATTCCGGCCTCGTGTCGGCGAAGACGGCGGCGGGCGACAGCGATTTGCAGGCGCGGGGTTTGTCGTTCGGCGACATCACGGTGCTGAAGGCGAACCAGGCGAAGGGCAGCTATAAGGTTCTGACGTGGCCGATCGCGAAAGGATCGCACGTGGCGCTCTATCCCAATTTGAACGCGAGCGATGCCGGGTGGCGTTCGCTGCTGCGCGATGTGAAGTTCCGGCGCGCCTTGTCCCTCGGCATCAATCGGGCGGACATCAACAAGGCGTTGTTCTTCGGGCTCGCCGCTGAAGGGAACAATACGGTTTTGAAGGATTCGCCGCTGTTTAAGCCGGCTTATCTGACGACAAATGCGTCTTACGATCCGAAGGGCGCGAACGCGCTGCTCGACGAATTGGGTTTGAAGGCGCGCAATGGCGAAGGCACGCGGTTGATGGCGGATAAGCGGCCGCTGGAGATGGTGGTCGAGACGGCCGGCGAGGCGAAGGAAGAGACCGATGTGCTGCAGCTGGTGGCGCAGCATTACAAAGCCATCGGCATCAAGCTTGTGGTGAAGCCTTCGGACCGGACGATCATGCGCAATCGCGCCTATGCGGGCGAGGCGGTGATGACGGCGCGGTCGGGTTGGGACACGGGGATTCCTACGCCGGAGACGAGCCCCGATGAATTGGCGCCGACGCGGCAGGACAATCTGATTTGGCCGAAGTGGGGCCAGTTCTATGAGACGAACGGCAAGGTTGGTGAGGTGGCCGATCTGCCGGCGGCGCAGGAGCTTTTGAAACTTGATGCGGCTTGGAGTTCGGCGAAGACGGCGGCCGAGCGGAAGGCCGCGTGGGAAAAGATGCTGGCGATCCACACCGAGCAGCAATTCATCATCGGCACGGTGGCCGGCGTGATGCAGCCGATTGCGGTGCGGACTACGTTGAAGAACGTGCCGGAGAAGGGCGTGTTCTCGTGGGACCCGGGGGCGCAGTTCGGCATGTACCGGATGGACGAGTTCTGGTTTGGCCCGTGACGGGTTATTGTTAGGGGCGCATTCGTGAACAGGTTCGGCGGCGCGCGCCGGGCTTTACGTGCCTCGACGGGGGAATGATGCTGCGTTACGCGGCCGAGCGTGTGATTTTGATGGTGCCTGCGCTCGTCGCCATCGCCGCGCTTATTTTCATCATCATTCAATTGCCGCCGGGCGACTTTCTGTCGAACCAGATTGCGGAGTTGCGCTCCAGCGGCGACGCCGCGGCCGCGGCGAAGGCCGAGTATCTGCGCACGGCCTATAGCCTCGACAGGCCGCTAATCGAGCAGTTCGGCGTGTGGCTTGGCGTTTGGGAGGGGCCGCGCGGGTATTCCGGTTTGCTGCAAGGCGACTGGGGGATGTCGCTGGAGTTCAACAAGCCGGTCGCCGATGTCGTTGGGTATGCGTTGGGGCCGACGATTGCGGTCAACGTGCTGGCGGTGCTGGCGATTTATCTGATTGCGCTGCCGCTCGGGATTATCGCGGCGGTGCGGCAGTACAGCTTGGTTGATTATCTGATCGCGGGGTTCGCCTATATCGCGATGGCGACGCCGGGGTTTTTGCTGGCGCTGGTCGTTTTGATTTACTCGAACGCTTGGTTCGGCGTTTCGATCGGCGGGCTTGTCGATCCGCAGTATGCGGACGCGGATTGGACGTTTCCGAAGATCCAGTCGCTGATTGCGCATTTGACGATCGCGGTTGTTATTATTGCGTTCTCCGGCGTCGGGGCGATGATACGGCGCTTGCGCGCGAATTTGCTGGATGAGCTGGGCAAGCCTTATGTCGTGGCGGCGCGGGCGCGGGGCATCAAGGGCTCGCGGTTGTTGGTGCGCTATCCGGTTCGGATGGCGATCATTCCGTTTATCGCGGATATCGGGAATTTGCTGCCGTCGCTGGTGTCGGGGTCGGTGATCGTTTCGATCGTGCTCAGCTTGCCGACGGTCGGGCCGATCCTGGTGCAGGCATTGAAGTCGCAGGATTTGTTTCTGTCGGGCTTTATCCTGTTGTTCGCCGCCGTGCTGACGTTGGTCGGCACGCTTGTGTCGGACTTACTCTTGGGCCTGATCGATCCGCGCGTGCGGTTGGGGCAAGGGGTTGAGCGATGAGCGCGGTCACCGACGCGACGCTCGCCAAGTTCGAGACGCCGGGGTTTTTGGACCGGCTGTGGCGGCGGCCGGGGGCGTTCTTCTCGCTTGTGTTTCTGGGGCTGCTCTACGGGAGTTTGCCGTTCGTCGAGATGATCGCGCCGTATGGGACGGAGACGCGGAGCAACGATGCGTTGTTTGCGCCGCCTGCGGATGTGAATTGGTTTCATAACGGGGAATTCGTCGGGCCGTTCGTTTATGGGACGACGGCGAGCGTCGATCTTGAGACGTTCCGCCGGACCTACACCACCGATACGACCAAGGTCGAACGTCTTCGGTTCTTGTGCTCGGGCGATCCGTACCGATTTTGGGATTTGGTCGAGATGGATTTTCATCTCGTTTGTCCGGCCGAAGGCGGGAGCGGGTTTTACATCTTCGGCACCGACCGGCTGGGGCGCGATATTTTCAGCCGCGTGATGTACGGCGCGCGGATTTCGCTCACCATCGGGTTGTTGGGGGTCGCGCTGAGTTTTGTGCTCGGCTGTTTGCTCGGCGGGCTTGCGGGATATCTCGGCGGTTGGGTCGATGCCACGATCTTACGCGTGATCGAGTTGCTGCGGTCGTTGCCGGAGTTGCCGCTTTGGATGGCGCTGGCCGCGGCGCTGCCCGCAACGTGGTCGCCGCTTTGGATTTATTTCGGGATCACGCTGATCTTGGGGCTGCTCGATTGGCCGGGGCTGGCGCGAGCGGTACGGGCCAAAGTTCTGTCGCTGCGCGATGAGGATTATGTCGTGGCGGCCGAACTTTTGGGGGCGAGCCGGGTTAGGGTTTTGTTCCGGCATATGCTGCCCAATTTCTCGGGTCACTTAATCGCGAGCGTGACGCTCGCCGTGCCGGGCATGATCTTGGGCGAGACCGCGCTTTCGTTCCTGGGACTGGGGCTTCGCGCGCCGGTTGTTAGCTGGGGCGTCTTGTTGAGCGAAGCACAGAGCATCAGCGCGGTTGAGCTTTATCCTTGGCTGTTGATCCCGCTGGCGCCGGTGGTTTTGGTGGTGCTGGCCTTCAACGTCTTGGGCGACGGGCTTCGGGATGCCGTCGATCCCTATTCGAATTAACAATACTTTACGCGACGGACACAGTTCAAACAAACGTTTGAACTAGACCTTTAGCCTTCCTATATAAGTTCCCGGTCTTGGGGAGCAGCCACTTTTGAGCATCGGCGTATGAACGACGCGACACCTGTGCGGGCGGCGACGCCCAGCGATATCGAACGCACGCTCGGCGTGGGCAACTCCAAAGCACCTTGGTGGCGGCGATGGTGGGTTATCGCCATCGCGCTGGCGGTTGCCGCGATCACGGCGTGGTGGGTTCTGACGCCGGCCAAGAAGACCGAATACGTGAAGGGCAAGGCGGAGGTCGCGACCATCCGCGCGCTGGTCACCGCGACCGGCACGCTGCAGCCGATCGACAAGATCACCGTCGGCGCGGAAGTGTCGGGGCGCGTGGACGACGTGCTGGTCGATTTCAACGACAAGGTCAAGAAGGGCCAAGTCATCGCGCGCATCAACACGGACGAACTTCGTGCGCGCACCGTCCAAGCGCGCGCGAGCGTCGCGCAGGCGCAGGCCAATCTCGCGAAGGCGCAGAACGATTTGAAGCGCGCGGGCGATCTGCAGAAGCAGGGGTTCGTTTCGGCGTCGGCTTACGATCAGGCGCTGGCGTCGCGCGACGTGGCGCGCGCGACGCTCGCCAATGCGCGCGCGGCCGCGGACCAAGCGGAGGCTAATCTGGCGAAGGCCGACATCAAGTCGCCGATCGACGGCATCGTCTTGAGCCGCAAGGTCGAGCGGGGGCAAACCGTCGCCGCCAGTTTTCAGACGCCGGAGCTTTTCATTATCGCGTCGGACCTCACGAAGCTTGAGCTGACCATCAATATCGACGAGGCCGATATCGGCGAGGTGAAGGTCGGGCAGGATGCGACGTTCACCGTCGATGCCTATGCGGCGCAGACGTTCGACGCGAAGGTCATGGAGTTGCGCAATGCAGCGACGACCATCACCAACGTCGTGACCTATGAAGGCGTCCTGAGCGTCAATAACAAGGACGGCCGTCTGAAACCCGGCATGACCGCGACCGCCGACATCACGGTCAATGTGGTGAAGGATGTGATCAGCGTGCCGAACGGCGCGCTGCGCTTCACGCCGCAGAGCACGGCGACGAACAGTTTCGTACCCGTGGCGACGACCGCCCCCGTCGATCCGATCGCATCGGGCAAGGGCAAGGTTTGGACGATCGGGGCCGACGGGACGCCGGTGTCGCGCGACGTGACGTTGGGCGTCACCGACGGGCGGCGCACGCAGGTCACGAGCAACAACGTCAAGGCGGACGAAGAGTTCATTCTGGATATCGCGCAGCCCGGCACCGGCGCGGGGTCGTAACGGCCATGGCCGGCACGCCGCTTATCCGCTTCGACCATGTGTCCAAGATCTACGGCAAGGGCGAGACCGAGGTTCGCGCGCTGGACGACGTGACTCTGTCGATCGACGACGGCGAGTTCGTTGCGATCATGGGGCCATCGGGGTCGGGCAAGTCGACGGCGATGAATATTTTGGGCTGTCTCGATACGCCGACGAGCGGGCGGTATTTTTTCCGCGGCGTCGATGTCGGCACGTTGAACCGCAGTCAGCGTGCGCTGCTTCGGCGCAATTACATCGGCTTTGTGTTTCAGGGGTTCAATTTGCTCAAGCGCACGACGGCGCGGGAGAATTTGGAGCTGCCGCTGATCTATCGCGGCGATCCGGCCGCCGTGCGCAAGGAACGTGCGCTGAAGGCGCTGGGGCTTGTGGGGCTCGCCGACCGGGCCAATCATACGTCTTCGGAACTTTCGGGCGGGCAGCAGCAGCGTGTGGCCATCGCGCGGGCGCTGGTGACGGAACCGGCGGTGATCTTCGCTGACGAGCCAACCGGCAACCTCGATAGCTCGCGCAGCCATGAAATCATGAAGCTGCTGGAAGATCTGAACCGTACGCGCCATATCACCATCGTGCTCGTCACCCATGAGGACGACATCGCCGGCTATGCGCGGCGGCAGATTCGTTTTCGTGACGGCAAGATCGCGTCGGATACGCTGACGCAGCAAGGCGCTGCATAATGTGGTGGAACACCCTCCAGCTGGCCTGGCGCGAGTTGCGGGCGAACGTGTTGCGTTCGCTGCTGACCACGCTTGGCATCATCGTCGGCGTCGCCGCGGTCGTGATCGTCGTGACGCTGGGGCAGGGCCTCACCATGAAGGTCACGGCCGACATCGCGTCGATGGGGCGCAATCTTCTGTTCGTGCTGCCGTTCACACCGCAACGCGCGGGGCCGGCGACGCCACAGACGCCGTTCAAGATGGACGATTCCGACGCGATCGAGCGCGAGATCCAGGGTATCGCCGCGGTCGCGCCGTCGACGATCAAGCAGACGCAGGCCGTCTATGGCTCGAACAATTGGCAGATCGCGATCAACGGCACGTCGAACGCGTATCTGACCGTGCGCGATTGGCCGATCGCGCAGGGCCGTGCGTTCACCGACAGTGAAGAACGCGGCGGGCGCACGGTGTGCATCTTGGGCGAGACGCCGCGCAAGGAGTTGTTCGGGCAGCAGACGCCGCTGGGCGCGAAGATCCGCCTGGGCGCGACGTCATGCGATGTCGTCGGCGTGCTGGCGCCAAAGGGGCAATCGACGTTCGGGCAAGACCAAGACGACACGATTTTGATGCCGATCCTCGCCGTGCAGCGGCGCATGACAGGCGCCACCGATGTGCAACAGATCTGGGTGTCGGCGGCAACGGCGGCGCAGGTGCATCCGGTGCAGGAGTCCATCGCCACGCTGATGCGCGAGCGGCGGCGCATCCGGCCGGGTGAACAGGATGACTTCTTGATCCGCGATTTGCAGTCGGTGTCGAGCCTTGTCGAGTCGACCACGCAGCTTTTGACCGCCGGTCTGTCGGCGGTGGCGGCGATCAGTCTTCTGGTCGGCGGCATCGGGATCATGAACATCATGCTGGTCTCGGTGACCGAACGCACGCGCGAGATCGGCATTCGTCTGGCCATCGGCGCGTTGGAGCGCGACGTGCTTCTTCAGTTCTTGATCGAGGCCGTCGTGCTGTCGTGCGTCGGCGGCTTGATCGGCGCCGCGCTGGGCCTTAGCGCCTCGGCTGCCATCGCTTACGCGATCGGGGTGCCGTTCGTGCTGAGCCCATGGGTTGTGGTGGTGTCGTTCGGGTTTTCGGCGGCGGTCGGGATCGTGTTCGGGTTCTTCCCGGCGCGGCGGGCGGCGGGACTCGATCCGATCGAGGCGCTGCGGTACGAATAGCGGGCCTCCGCCTTCATGTGCGGATGCGCATGAGGAGGGCGGCATGGGCAACGGATCTGCGGATATTTCGCGACGTTTGGTCATGGCGGCGGGCGGCGCTTTGCTGACGCTGCCGGCCGCGACGATCGCCTTTGCGGCCGACGCGCCGGTGGCGCTGCACGCGAACTTGGGCGACCTCAAGCGCTTCATTGGCCGATGGGCGGGCGAGGGCGAAGGGCAACCCGGCAAGAGTACCGTCGAGCGGACGTATGAAGCGACGCTTGGCGGGCGGTTCATTCTGGCGCGGCATCGATCGAGTTATGCGCCGCAGGAGAAGAACCCGAAGGGCGAGGTGCACGACGATGTCGGCTATTTCAGCTTCGACAAGGCGCGGAAGCGTTTTGTGTTCCGGCAATTCCATGTCGAAGGCTTTGTGAACCAATTTGTCGCCGCGACGCCGTCGTTCGACAAAGACACGCTGGTTTTCGATTCGGAGGCGATCGAGAATATTCCCGCCGGCTGGCGTGCGCGGGAAACGTACAAATTTTCCGGCACCGATGCGTTTGAAGAGATTTTCGAATTGTCCGAGCCTTCGAAGGACTTCACCGTCTATTCGCACAACCGGTTCAAGCGCGCCTGATCGCCGCCTAACGCGTTCATATCCGTACACGGAGCGACGATTCATGTCCGAGAGCGATGGTGCCGCTACGCCCGATGCGGCGCGCGAGGTTCTTGCCTTTTGGCGCGACGCCGGGCCGAAGCTTTGGTTCGCGCGCGACGAGGCGTTCGATACGCGATTTCGTGAGCGGTTCTTGGCGCTGCACGAACGAGCGGCGCGCGATGAATTGTCGGCGTGGACGAAGACCGCCGACGGGGCGTTAGCCCTGATCCTTCTTCTCGATCAGTTTCCGCGCAATTCGTTTCGCGGCACGGCGCGCATGTTCGCGACGGATGCGTTGGCGCGGCGCGTGGCGAGCGCGATGATAGATCGGGGCCAAGATCAAGAGATCGACACAACGCTGCGGGCGTTCGTCTATCTGCCGTTCGAGCATTCTGAAGACTTGGCCGATCAGGATCGGTCGGTCGAACTCTGCCGGACTCTGGACGCCGAAACGGCGAAGTGGGCCGACCTTCATCGCGACATTATTCGCCGGTTCGGGCGCTTTCCCCATCGCAACAAGATACTCGGGCGCGCAATTACGCCTGACGAACAAGCGTTCATCGACGGCGGTGGGTTCGCCGGTTAGCGCGCCTGCATCGCCAGGAAGGCGATGTAGGGCGATGTGGGATCAATGGCGGCGGCGACCTCGTGGATGATCTTGTTGCCGTTTTCGCCGTTGGTGAAGATCACCACACCGAAGCGGCGCTCGGGTACGAAATAGCCCTGCGTCTTCGCGCCCGTGTCCGAGCCGCCGTGCATGACGATGGTTTCTTTTTTGTAGTTCAGCACGGCCCAGCCCAGGCCGAAACCGACGCGCGCCGGGCAGTTGTCGCCGGCGAGTTTCGCTTGCGCGCAGACTTCGGGTGCGAAATCGTCGACGGTGACCTTGCGTTCGGCGGCGAGATTTTCGCCGACGCCGTCGTTGTTCATGACGGCGATCACGAACTTCGCGTAGTCAGCCGCCGTTGCGTAGACGAGGTCGGAGGCGATCCAGGTGTCGGCGAAATCCGGTTCTAGGAATTTTTTGTCAAAGGGCTGCGCGACGCGATCCTTGAACCAGTCGCGCTTGTTGTAGGACGTTTCCTTGATGCCTATGGGGTCGAGCACGACGCGTTGCGCGAGCGCGTCGAAGCGTTCGCCGAGTTTCTTCTCTGCGAAGCGCGCGACGTATTCGTAGCCTTCGCCCGAGTAGGACGATTTTGTTCCGGGGTCGAAGGTGAACTTCAGCACCTTGTCCGTTTCGCGCCGCCAGTTCGGGAAGCCCGTGCGATGCGAGAGGCTAAGGCGCGGCGTCAGCAGTTTGTGGCGTGGGTCGGCGAGGATGTCGGGGTCGACCCAGTGCGGCCACATCGGTTCGTCGAGCCCAAGTTTGCCTTGCGCGGCGAGACGCATGATCGTCTCGGCCGTGATCGGTTTCGTCATCGACGCGATGTTGTAGAGCGTTGCCGGCGTTGCAGCTTTGCCTGGACCTTGTTCGCCGTAGGCTGCCGTCCAGGCGATCGCGCCGTCGCGGATGACGGCGATGCTGACGCTGGGGACGCCGTGCGTCTTCAGCCAGGCCGGCGCTTGCGCGTCGAGTTTGGCGCGGATTGCGGCGTCGGCGGTTGCCGGCTCGATTGTGGCGAAGGCCGGGCTGCCGGCGCCGTCGAGTTGATAGAGCGCAAGCGTTGCCGCGGCCGCCAACGCCGCCGCGGCGATCACTGATTTTATCACGGATGGATTCTACGGTTTGGCGGGTGGCGGCGGCGGGGTGGGCGTTGCGGGGTTCGTCGGCTGGAGTACCGTGAAGCGGCCGGAGCCTGCAATGTCTTCGCGCTTGTTGCCGGTGTAGGAATTGACCCTCACGTCGCCCGAGCCCGCGATGTCGACGTTGGGATTGACCGCTTCGCCTTTGAAGGTGACGTCGCCCGAGCCCATGATTTCCACCGAGAACGGATCGGCGCGGCCGCCTTCGATGACGACGTCGCCGGAGCCCGCGACTTCGATCTCGACGGGACCGTTGACGCTGGCGACGCGCACGCTGCCGGAGCCGGCGATTTCGGCGCTGAGCCCCGTGGTCAGCGGACCGATGACGACGTTGCCGCCGCCTGCG
>JAWXBY010000051.1:0-34656 GCA_034440355.1 Alphaproteobacteria bacterium | reverse complement strand
CAGCGCCGGCGTCGCGGGCGTACTCACTTTTGTCCTCAAGCTGCTGCGCGTTTAGGCCGATGCCGATGGTAAACTGAAAAGGCCTTGCGCCCGCGGGCGGCGATGCGCTCACTTAGCGTCATTGCTTCGGGGGATGCTCATGAGACTGTTCAAGGCTGCGGCGGTCGTTTGCGCCGGGTTGTTCGCGACGCCCGCACTTGCCACAGACATGGTCGTCGTTAAGGCGGGCCGACTTGTGGATGTCGTCGGCGAGCGCGTGCTGCAGAACCAGCTCATTCTGATCGAAGGCAAGCGCATCACGGCCGTGGGGCCGGAGGCGGCCGTCAGTTATCCGGCTGGGGCGCCGCTGATCGACCTTTCCGACTACACGGTGTTGCCGGGCTTCATCGACACGCACACGCATGTGACGAGCGATCCCACCATCTCGTTCTATGACTACTATCATGTGTCGGTGGGGCGTGAGGCGGTGTTGGGCGTGATGAATGCGCGCCGCTCACTGCTCGCGGGTTTCACCGTGTTGCGCAATGTGGGCGCGACGGGATACTCGGACGTCGGCTTGCGCGACGGGATCGAGCGCGGCGATGTGATGGGGCCTAGGGTCTTTGCGTCGGGTCCGCTGATCGGCATCACCGGGGGGCATTGCGACGAGAACAATCTCGCGCCCGAATACAATCATTCCGCCGAGGGCGTCGCCGACGGCGTTGACGCGGTGCGCAAGATGGTGCGCCGGCACATCAAATACGGCGCCGATCTGATAAAGTATTGCGGCACGGGCGGCGTGTTCTCGAAGGGCGACGAGCCGGGCGCCCCGCAATATACGTTCGAGGAAGCGAAAGCGATCGTCGATGAGGCGCATTTCATGGGCCGTACGGTCGCGGTGCATGCGCACGGCGCCGAGGGCATCAAGATCGCGATCCGCGCGGGCGCGGATTCGATCGAGCATGCGAGCCTGGTCGATGACGAAGGCATTCGCATGGCGGTGCGTGCGGGCACGGTTTTTTCCATGGACATCTACAACACCGACTACACGCAGGCCGAGGGCGCGAAGAACGGCACGCCGGAGGAGTATCTGAAGAAGGACCGCGATATCGCCGAGATTCAGCGCGAGAATTTCCGCAAGGCGCTGAAGGCCGGCGTCACCATGAGCTTCGGCACGGACGCCGGCGTCTATCCCAACGGCGACAACGCCAAGCAGTTCGCCGTCATGGTGCGTTACGGCATGACGCCGATGCAGGCGATCGTCGCGGCGACGCGGACCGGGGCCAAGCTGCTCAAGGTCGAAAAGGATTACGGTGCGATCGAAACGGGGCGGCTTGCCGACATTATTGCAGTGAAGGGCGATCCGCTGACCGACGTTACGGTGCTTGAGCGGATGAAGTTCGTGATGCGCGAGGGCCGCGTCTATCGCGGCGCCGCCGAGCAGTGCAAAGCCGCGCCGTCCGCCTGGCCCTGCGAGCCGGCCGACTGAGTTCCATTACGAGACGGCGTGTCGAATCGCCCCTCGATGTCTTAACAAATCGTTAAAGCGCGCAAGGCGGCAACAGTCCGTGTGCGGATCGCCTGGGACGTGACGGGTTCAAATTGCCCTCGCGTGCGTTGGCGCGCACGTTCGGCACATGACGGGGGATTCGCGGAGCAAATGGGACGTGCTCGGCCGGATGCGTGCGCTTTACAGCGCCGCGCCGCTGCTTGCGTTTGCGCTTGGCGGGTGTGCTTTCAGTTTTGAGGACGGCGACGGGCGGCGGCAGGTGGTCGGGTTGTTCTCCGTCGCGAACGACGTGCCTGGCGCGGCCGCGTCCGTCGGCGATGTGCATCGGTTTCAGTTCTACGGCGTGTGGGTCGATGACGCGTTTCGCGGCGCGTCGGTTGCGGTTGGCGAGGTCGAGCTGACGGTTGCCGATTTGCGCAATCAATGGGCCGGCGCGCCTGCGCTTCGCGTCAGCGACGATAGGCCGGGCGATTGTTCCACCGATGAAGGCTTCGGCTTTCGTTGGTGTTCGTTGCCGGCCGTCGATCGCGGGCGTGCGGGCGAGTTGTTCGATATTGCGGTTGCGGGCATTTCGGTCGGGGTTGGGGCGCGCGACCGGCATTTCGGCGTCGGGTATCACCGGCAGACGTTGCTTGAAGTGACGAATGAGAATGCGTTGGTCGCCTGGCCTCGCCTGCCTTCGGCAGTGGCGGTCGAGCCGGCGCAGGCGAGCGTGCAGGATCTCCTGCGCGGCTCAATTAACGGATGAGAGCGAGTTATGCATAACAAGATCGTCGTCGTTTTGCTGGGCGCGAGTGTTCTGGCGGGTTGCGCGGATCCGAACGCGATCTTCGTTGAGACGGCGGGCGGCATTTCGATCGGTGCGGAGCCGAGGGATGCGCGTGTGCAGGTCGGCTACAAGCGGCGCGAGCGTTATGTGGCGCCGACCTATACCGACACCGGCGCGGTGCCGCCGGTGATCGCGGGCTTCGTCGCCGGTGGCAGCGTGTTTGCGCCGGAGGTGAACCAGACGCTGGCCACCGGCTCGGCGGCGATGCTGCTTGCGGGCAAGAAGAATTTGAACCTGAAGGAATTGCAGGATCAGATTTGCAGCAGCGAGGTCGAGCCGCAGCGCAGCGAGTGCATCAACGCCATCGCCTCGCAATGGACGCGCGTGCGCGACAAGGCGATGTGCGAGGCGAATCTCGGTTGCTCGGGCGAGCGGCGGCTTGCGGTTGTGGGGACACAGACGGACTGGGGCTTGCGCGTCGAGTCGGGCGTCAGCACGCAGAACTGGCCCCAGCTGCATTTCGGTTATCAGCGGCGCGAGATGACGTATTTCCCGGTGCAGAGCGGGACCAATCCGGACGATCCGAAGGCGGGCGATCATTTCCCCTCGGCGCTCGCGATGGTGTCGACCGGCTACAACGTGCCGACGACGCGCATGGCCGAGAACGGCGGCGCGCCAGATGTCGGCTTCGGCACGGCGCAGATGATCGCGACGGGCGCTGCCGCCGATTATTTGGCTGAGCGGGCTGAGATCGGCTCTGCCGTGCGCGGGCAGATGCAGGCGGCAGCGAATTTGAGCGAGGCGCGGTTGCGCGGCGCGGCGTCGCAAGCCACGTCGGTGGCGGCGGCGCAGCAGGCGGTCGCTTCCGTTCAGGAAAAGCAGGCGGCGGATTCACGCACCGCTGCCGCCAACGCCACCGTCGAAGCGGCGACGGCGACGCAGAATGCGGAGCGCGCTCGGTTGGCGCTGGCCGTGTCGCAGGTCGAGATGGAAGTCGGCGCGCTCATGCGCACGCTGGCGCTCGCCGATGCGAGCGATGCGGTGAAGATCCGCGATCGTTCACCGGGCGCCGTCGAGATGGTCAACACGCAGGTGATGGCGCTGAACTCCGCCGATACCATCGACGCGCACGCGACGGTCGGCCAATTGCGCCAGCGGCTGAAGAACGACGCGGTGTTGCGCAGCGCGCTGCTCAACAGCGCTGGCGTCGATATCTCGGGCTAGGTGGT
The DNA here is from genome assembly GCA_034440355.1 of Alphaproteobacteria bacterium. Lineage (GTDB taxonomy): Bacteria > Pseudomonadota > Alphaproteobacteria > Micropepsales > Micropepsaceae > SZUA-430. The sequence goes on along the minus strand of JAWXBY010000051.1, from coordinate 31,169 downwards.
GACGTCGCGCAGGGCTGTATCGGCCGGCGGTTCGGCGTCGCGGGTCGTGCTGCGCAGTTCTTCGCCATAGCCAACATAGGCGAGCCAGGCGCCCAGCAGCGCGGCGATGACGGCGGCGAGCATTACGACGGCAGGCGCCGTGCCGAGGAGGTCGCGGGCGACGGCGATGGCCTGGGTCGGGATGAACAGGAGGATCAAGCCGCGCACGACCGAGATCACGCCGATCACGGTTATCGCGATTTCGGTCCACGTGTTCCACAAGCGGTGGAACGCCAGGACGATGAGACCGAGGAGCAGCGCCACGAAGCCCCACATCAACGGCGTCACCGCATCGGCGGCGAACGAGTCGACGACGCCGATGAAAACGCTCGGGCGGATGACGACGGCGAGACCCATCGCCACCAAAAGCGGGCCGATGATGCGGGCCAGGATTAGCGTCGATTGCGCAGGTGTTTGCATAGCGTCCTCAGAGCGTTCAGGAACTCATAAGCTCTCAGAACGCATCTCGAGGCGAATTGGTGCCGCGCCGGGTGGTTCCCCCGCGCGCGGCACCTGGTGTCCGGCCTACGCCGCGCGTTTGGCGGCGATGTCGCGGGCGGCGGCGATCCAGGATTTTACTTTTTCGCGGCTGGGCGGCGGGGCGTCGCGGAGGACGCGCAGGCCGTCGGCGCTTTCGCAGTATTCCTCGATCATGTTGACCAGCATGTCGGCGTCGGCGTTCGCCAGGTCGTCGGCTTCGCGCATGCCGACCGCGACGAGCAACTGTGCGGCCAAGCTTGTGATGTCGGGGACCGTGCAGGCGAGGTCGGCTTGCGCCTGCCAATCGCGGATGACGCTGGCGCTGATGTGGCGGAATTTGATTTGTGCGGCCGCGCCATCGGGTGACGCCGAGAGCAAGTCTTTCACCGTGTTGATGCCGATCGCCGTGAAGCGCGTCGCGGTCTTGGGTCCGATCGACGGTGCGTCTTCCACCGGCGCGTCGATGCTCAGGCGGATGCGTGAACCCGGCGCGGGCACGATGGCGGGCTTGCCTGATGCGCCTTTCGCGGGCGGCGGCGGGGTTTTCGCTTTTGCAGCGGGCGCGGGCTTTGCTTCGCGGCGCGGCTTCTCCGCTTTCGGCTTCGGCGCCTTCTTCAGTGAGCGTGCCGGTTTGCCGGTGCCGTGCGCGGTGCCTGTCTCGCGCGGCCATTGCGCGTCGAGGGTCGAGATCGGCTTCTTCAGCACTTCGGTTGCGTGGAGTTCGCGGACGATCTTGTCGTCTTCGCTGAGCGTGTCGCGCAGTTTGCCGGTGGTGCGGAATTCTTCGTACATCGCGGCGACCAGCAGGCGTTCCTTCACGTCGCCGATCGTTTTCAGGACGGCGCGGATGGGAACGGCCATGACGGCGAAGATGGTGGAAAGCGTCAGGTTCGTTTTCGGCGGCGCGACCGCGGCTTCGGCGAAGGCGCGGTCGAGGACGCGGGCCAGCAAGATCGACGCGTAGCCCAAGAGCTTGGCGGTGATGTCCTTCAGTTCCTGGTCGAGGCCGGCCTTGGGGTCCTTCACCGACGCTTTGAAGTTGAAGTGGTCGACGACCTTTTCGTAGTGCTGGTTCGCATGCCGCGCACCGGCGCGGATCGTTTGTTCAAGCCAGTCGTTGCCCGGTGAGATTGCGACCTCTGTGTAGCCACCCAGGTCCTGCTCCAGGATCTGTTGCAGATCGGCATAGCTCTTGGAAAAACTCCACTCGACGGCGCGGTGGATGACGTTTTCTTCCTCCGTCTGCCCCGTGTGCAGCGGCTGGATCGGGTCGACGACGTAGTGACTCATGACGCCGGCGCAGTAGGCGGCGTGCGGCCAGTCCTTCTCCTGCAGCGCGCGCACGGTGCGCTTGTACCACTCGCGTGCGGCCATCGGGGCGCCGCCCCAGTCGCCGTCGCGCACGTGCAGGACGTGGTTTTTGAAGTCCTTGAAGACCTCATCCGGCGCTTTTGCGCCAGCGAGGTACTTGCCGTGGTTGTCGAGGAAGAGATCGCGCCAGGCTTCGGCCTGCGGATTCTTCAAATGCCGCAATGCATCGATCGCAAGCCGGTGATGGTTGCTGCGGCAGACCGAATTCATCACCAAGCGATAAAACATACTCATTATACAACGCCCCCAGAATCAAAGCTTAATGCTGGTTAAGCGAGGTTAACGAGTGGTTAAGGTGTGGTGCGTTCCGCCATGTTGTGTGTGAGCGAACGCGGCGTTGTGCTTTGCCGTTTACGCCAGGCGCTTTTCGAGAAACACACTGCGTTCGATCGTGTTCGGCGGTAGAGCCAAGTAGTCGCCGAAGGCTTCGCAGCGTTTGAAACCGGCCCGTTCGTAGACACGGATGGCGGCGTGCAGGACGTCGCCGGTTTCGAGCAACAGGCGGGTGACGCCGCGCGCTCTTGCTTCGGCTTCGAGTTGCGCAATGACGGCTTGGACCACGCCCGTGCCGCGGGCGTGGGGGCGGACGTACATGCGCTTCAGTTCAGCAAAGCCTTCCTCGAAGGCGATGCCGCCGCAACCGACCGCTTTGCCGTCGACGCGGGCGATGAAAAAGGCGATGTGCGGTTGGAAGATCTTGTCGAGGCTGAGGCCGTGACGTTGATGCGGCTCGAAGTCGCCGGAGAGGTCGGCTTCGAGTTCCTCGATCAGCGCGTGGGCGTCGTCGGTGGCGTGCGTCGTGCGTTCGATGGTGATCGTCATGCTTAGATCGGTCCCAGCACTTCGTCGAACAAGTCGCGCATCGTCCGCCAGGAGCGCTTGTCCGTTGCTTCGTGATAGGCGAAGCCGGGAATGTTCATCGCGTCGACTTCGCGGTTGGTGAAGCTGTGGCCGGCGTCGCCGTAGAGCTCCATGCGCCAGTCGACTTTGCCGGCCTGCATTTCCTTCACGAAGGCTTCGCGTTGTTCGGCGGGGATGATGGGGTCTGCCGCGCCGAGGCAGACCATCACCTTGCACTTGATGTTCTTCGCGTCTTGCGGGGCGCTGGTCGCGAGGCCCGAGTGGAAGCCGACGACGCAGCCGATGTCGGCGCCGCTGCGCGCGAGTTCGAGGACCGTCGTGCCGCCGAAGCAGAAGCCGATGGCGGCGGTGCGTTTCCGGTCGACGTTCGGTTGGGCCTTGACGATGTCGAGTGCGGTTTGGCTGCGTTTGCGCAGCGTCGGCAGGTCGCTCATCAGGCCCATGATGGTCGACATGGCTTGTTCGCGGCTCACGATTTTTTCGCCGAACGTGTCCATTGCGAAGGCGACGTAACCGAGTTCGGCCAGCATCTTTGCACGTTCCTTCGGGTGGCCGGTCATGCCGCCACCCTCGTGCGCCACGAGGATGCCCGGCACCTTGCGCCCATTCGAGCCGTCGGCGAGGAAGCCCCGATACGGCTTGCCGTCGATGTTGTATTCGACCTCGTTCAGCTTCATCGGCGCGATCCTTCGGGTTGCTTGCGTCAGTCGGTGAGCTTCATCTTCAGCATCGCGGCGGCGAAGCCTTTGACTTCGATGGCGCCTGGGGGCCCGTGTTTGTCTTGGCAGCCGATGCTGAAGAGGATTTTGCTGATTTGGTCGGCGTCGTTGCCGGCGACCGGTGCGGCGGGCGCGGTCGGGTTTGCGGCGAGTTTGTCGACCAAGCTTGCGTCTTTGTCGTAGAGCGCGATTTCTTTGATGCGCACGGTGCGTTCGGTGCAATCGAGCACGGTGGTGGTGACTGCGTAGTGGTACGGCACGCCGTCGAGAACGTCGCCTCGCCGTTTGTATGTGGCGGACGTTGCGGTGATCTGACCGAATTGCTGATTATGGCCGAGGTCGCCAGCGTCGTAGCCCCACGATGCGGCTTGGCCTTTGTAGATGATCCAATTGTCGCTCGCCCACGCGGTGTGTGCGTTGAGTCCTGCGAAGGCCAGGAGAAGAAAGGCGATACGGCGCATCGTGCGAACCTTTTGCCACGGCGGATTCGGGGCCACCGTACTCATTCCTGTGATCGGCGGGCAACATCTATGCGGTGCGACAGCCGGAATGCTCGCGCGGCGGCCGAAAGGGTGGTGAAGTGCGGCGACTCAATCGGGTGAAGCGGGGACGGGATGATGTTGCAGCGGGCGGTGGTCGTGGCGGCGGCGCTTTTCTTGTGCCTCTCCGCGTCGGCAGCGCAAGAGCGGTTCAGGATCTTCTTCGACCAGAAATCCGCCGCGCTGACGAATCCCGCGCATGAGGTTATCGAGTACGCGGTAAAGGACATTCGCGAGAAGGGCGTGCGGAATGTCGTTCTTGTCGGGCACGCTGATACCGCGGATATGGCGCCGATGGCGTTGTCGCGCTTTCGCGCGCAAGCCGTCGCGGCGGCGTTGCGACGCGGCGGCGTGCCGGAGAGCGTGACGATCGCGGTGTCGGGCGTGGGCGCGGACAAACCTGTCGTGCCGACGGGCCCCGATGTGCACGAGCCCTATAATCGCGTCGTTGTCATTTCGTACTGAGGCCTCGCTTTGACGAACGATCCGAACTTGCCGCCCTTCGATCCGGCGCGCGAACGTGTGCAGTGGTATTACGGTGGACTGCCGATACCCGGCGGCGGGGGCATCATCATGCTCGCCGTCGTCTATCTCATTCTGCTGCTGTCGGTGGTGGCTGCGATTTCGGCGGCGATTGCCGGGCCGGTGCTGCGTGTCGTTGGGAAGCTCTACGAGTGGGACAATCCGCCCGGGTGGGGGTATGCGTTCACGGCGGCGTTCTTCGGGTTCTTCGCGTTCTTTCTCGTCGCGATTTTGCAGGTCGAGGCGGGTGGGCGCGACATGTACCACACGACGACGTTGCCGCTGACGGCCGAGTGGTTCGACTTCGTTGTCAACGTCTATTCGTTGCCGATCCTGGCGTGCGCCGCGGTGATGTGGTGGCGCATGCATGCCGAGTTCGCCGTGTTCGCCGGCGTCTTTGGGTTCTTTCGCGCGATCTTGGTAAGCATGTTGTGCCTTTGGATCAGCACGCAGGTGATTGCGGCGAGCGCGGGACGCATCGTCGACGGCGTTCAGGAGACGCAACAGGGTTACATCGAAGGGTTGTTGGGCCTGTCGATGGTGGCGCTGTTCTTTGCGGTCGTCGGTGGGGCCGTGGCGACGTTGCCGGTGATGATTGGGACGCGCTTGGCCGCGCGGGGCGGGGCGCCGCGCGCCGGACTTGGGCGGAGCTTCGTGACGGCGGTGCTGGTGGTGCTGACGTGGCTTGGCGGGAGTATCGCGGCGGAGCTGTGCTTCAACGCGCTGGATAAGGCGTATTGGTATTTCAAGGATCCGGCGGTGGCTGGTACTGTGTCACCGTTTCTTTATCTGCTGCCGCCGGCGATCGGGTTTGCGCTGTGCCAGCTGACGGGGGTGGGGTTGGCGGGCAATGTTTTGGTGTGGCGGGCGAAGGACGGGTTCGACGGGCGCGCCGGGTGGGTTCGCGCCAGCGTCGTCGCGATCGTAGGGATTGCGGCTGCGGTCGTGCCGTTTGTCCTCCTAATCGTTGCGATGATTGCGTCGGGCGAGTTCGAAGAGATATTTCAGTACTTTTGAGCGGGGCATTTCGCTTCGCCTGGCCATTGCTGATATCCTGAAAGCGATTTGCTTTTAGGAGTCGCTTTGGCCGTGTCTAGGAATTGCATTCTTGTCGGGGCGCCTGTCGATTCCGGGCAGAAGACGCCCGGCTGTTTGATGGGACCGACCGCTTATCGCGTCGCAGGGCTTTCCACGATGCTCACCGATCTCGGTCATCGCGTGAGCGATTGGGGTGATGCGAAGCCTGCGCCGCTGGTCGAGCGGCCGAATTCGCTGCCGCATGTTCACGGCGAGGCGGAGACCGTTGCTTGGGCGAAGGCTTTGAGCGAAGTCTCGCTCAAAGCGATGGATGCGGGGTTTCCGATTTTTCTCGGCGGCGATCATGCGATGTCGCTGGGCACGGTCGCCGGTGTCGCGGCGCATGCGAAAGCTAAGGGACGACCGCTCTTCGTGCTGTGGCTCGACGCGCATTCGGACGTGCATACGCCGGCGACGTCGGACACCGGGAACTATCACGGCATGCCGGTCGCCTACATAGCCGGGCGCGAGGGGTTCGATGCGTTTCCGCCTTTTCCGGCGCCCGTGCCGGCGCGGCACATTTGTCTCTTCGGCATTCGCTCGGTCGATGCGGCGGAGCAGGCGGCGTTGAAGGGACGCGATTATTCCATCAACGACATGCGCGTCTTGGATGAGCGCGGGATCGTCGCGCCCTTGCGCGAGTTCTTGCAGCTGGTCGAGCATAAGAAGGGGATGCTGCACGTATCCCTGGACGTCGATTTTCTCGATCCGTCGATTGCGCCGGGTGTCGGCACGACCGTGCCGGGCGGCACGACGTTTCGCGAGGCGCATCTCGTGATGGAGTTGCTGTGCGAACAGAATCTGGTCACGTCGCTGGATCTTGCCGAACTCAATCCGTTTCTGGATGAGCGCGGGCGAACGGCGCGGTTGATGGTCGATCTCGTCGCCAGTTTGATGGGACGCAAGGTGTTCGACCGGCCGACGCGCGGTCATCACGGATAGGATGAACTCATGTCCGCGCCGTCAAAATTAGCGCTTGTGCCGTTCATTAGCGTCGAGAACATGATGCGCTTCGTGCTGCATGTGGGGCTTGATCGCGTGCTGATCGAGCTGGCGGCGGAGATCGAAGCGGACTTTCGCCGCTGGGAGCGTTTCGACAAGACGCCGCGCGTGGCGAGCCATTCGGACGTCGGCGTGATCGAGTTGATGCCGACGTCGGACGGGGAGTTCTACGGATTCAAGTATGTGAACGGCCATCCGAAGAATATGGCGGCGGGTTTGCAGACGGTGACGGCGTTCGGCGTGCTGGCCGATGTCGCGACCGGCTATCCGTTGCTGCTGTCGGAGATGACGATTCTGACTGCGCTGCGCACAGCGGCGACGTCGGCGATGGTGGCAAAGCACCTGGCGCCGAAGGGTGCCCACACGATGGCGATGATCGGCAACGGCGCGCAGTCGGAGTTTCAGGCGTTCGCGTTTCGCGCTCTGTGCGGTATCGAGCATGTGCGGCTCTACGACATCGATCCTGCCGCTACCGCGAAGTGCGCGGCGAACCTCGCCGGCACCGGTTTGCGCGTGACGTCGTGCAGACACGCGGAGGCGGCGATGGAAGGCGCACAGATCATCACGACCTGCACCGCCGACAAGCAGCTGGCGACGATCCTGACCGACAACATGGTGGGCTCGGGCGTGCACATCAACGCGATCGGCGGCGACTGCCCGGGCAAGACGGAATTGCACCGCGACATTCTTTTGCGCTCCGACATCTTCGTCGAGTACACGCCGCAGACGCGCATCGAGGGTGAGATCCAACAGCTTGCGCCCGATCATCCGGTGACGGAGCTTTGGCAGGTGATCGGGGGGCTTGCGCCGGGCCGCACCAACGCGAAGCAGATCACGCTCTTCGACGGCGTGGGCTTTGCGATCGAAGACTTCGCCGCGCTGCGCTATGTCCATGCGAGGGTGAAGGGCACGTCGTTCGTGCAGGAGCTCGACATGATCGCGGATCCGGATGATCCGCGGGATCTCTACGGCATGCTGATGCGTGCCAAGGGGTGATCTGCCGCCGCGGCGTTTCGATGGTTTTGCGCAGCAGGGCTGCGGCGGCGGTGGCGCTTGGCGATTGGCCGACGACGGAGGCGACGATGGCACTCTGCTACGAGATTGGCCGACGGTTGTCACAGTCTGAAAAAGTTCGTAGGGGGCAGGAACCAATGCGTCCGTCGCTTGTTCTTGCTAATCGGCCCGGGAATGCGTTTGTAGCGGTGGATGAGTGATTCAGACCCAATCGATTGCGGAGCGTATCGCTCTCCACCTCAAAGAAGCGGCCACGTTGCGCCGGATTGCGCGTGTTTTGACGCTCCGGCAGGCGCGGGCGACCGTGGTGCAAGCTGCCATCGCGCATGAACAGGCGGCCGCGGCTCTCGCGGCAACGTGACGTCAGATCAGTAGTCCACAGCCGCGACCGGTGTTACCCGCGGTCTCGATCCCACAACGAGGTTCAGATGCCAGCACGCGCCCGCCCAAACGCCGACGACCAGCCGGAAACACCCATCCCCGTCGACGACACACAGCTCGTCGGATTGGCGGCGAGCATCGTCTCGGCGTACGTCGCGCGCAACCATGTTCCGGCTGCCGACATTCCAGTCGCGATGCGCAGCATTCACCAGGCGCTGGCCGATCTGAACGGCGGCAACGGTAAGGCCTCGAGCGGCGTGTTGACGCCGGCGGTGTCGATCAAGAAGTCGGTCACCGACTCGCACATCATCTGCTTGGAAGACGGCAAGCCGTTGAAGATGCTGAAGCGCTATCTGCGCTCGCACCATAATCTCACGCCGGAAGCCTACCGTGCGAAGTGGAACCTGCCGCACGACTACCCGATGGTCGCGCCGGCTTACGCGCGCGTTCGCTCGGCCTTTGCGAAGAGTTTTGGCTTGGGCCGGGTGCCCGACAACGCGGTCCGCGGCCGCCGCAAGCGCAAGGCCGCGTAAAGTTAAGCCGAGTGGATCTCGTCGGTGATGACCTTGAAGCCGGCGAGCGTGCAGGGGCCAAACGACGTCACGATCGCGCAGTCGGTGGCGTCGCGGCCGTGCGCCATCAGGATGCGGCCGATGCGCGGCTTGTTGTGGCGCGCGTCGCAGGTGTACCAGCGGCCGCCGAGATAGACTTCGAACCAGGCGCTGAAATCCATTTCGCCGTCGACGGGCACGCCGATGTCGCCGAGATAGCCGGTGCAATAGCGCGCGGGCACGTTCATGCAGCGGCACAGCGCGATCGCTAGATGCGCGTAGTCGCGGCAAACGCCGCGGCGTTCGTAGTTGGCGTCGAACGCGGTCTTGGTCGGACTTGCGTATTGATAGCCGAAGGTGATGCGTTCGTGTGTGTAGTCGCAGATCGCCTGCACCAGCGGCCAGCCCTTCGGCGTTTGCCCGAACAGCGACCAGGCGATGTCGGACAAGCGGTCGGTCTCGCAGTAGCGGCTGCCCAACAAGAAGATCAGTACGTCCACCGGCAATTCGCTGAGCGCGTGCTGGCGCGCGCCGTGAGGGACGATGTCGAGCTCGCCGCTGTCCTGCACGGTGAAGTCGGTTGACACGGTGAGGCGGCCCGCGGGCGCTTCGATCACGTGGCAGAAATTGCCGAAGCTGTCGTGGTAGGTGTTCGCTTGTATGGGCGTCGGCGCGTCGAAGCGCAGGCGATCCCATGTCACGAGGTCGGCGGTGCGGGACGGATGGACGCTCAACGTTAGGATCATGGGCGTCGGTTGCGGGCAGTCGTAGGCAATTTCATAGCCCGCGCGAATTTTCATCGAATTCCCTTCGTGTCCGGGCAAGCCGGTCTTACTTAACTGTGAGTGGGCGTTGAAAGTTCCGTCGTTGGTTGCGTCGCGATCATGATGTCACGGGGGTGACTTTGACCGCCACCTTCATCGCCAGGTGATCCGCCGCCGCGCCGATCCAGGTGCCTTGCAGCGGAATGGCCTCGCCCGCGCGGTGCACCACCGCGACGCGCACGAGGTTTTCATTGCCGGTCGAGCCGCTCGACGGATCGAAGTCGACCCAACCGGGGCCGGGCACGTAGGCCTGGACCCACGCGTGCGTGTTGCCGCCGGTCGTGCGGTTCGCGTCGTCGCCGATGACGTTGAGGTAACCTGATACGAAGCGCGCGGCGAGCCCAAGTCTACCGAGCGCCTCAATCATGAGTACGGCGAGATCGCGGCAGCTGCCGCTGGCCAGTTTCAGTGTTTGGTCCGGCGCCTGAATGCCCTTTTCGTGGCGGCCGACGTGTTTGAACGTGCGGTGGATGGTTTGCGTCAGACGCGTGAGAAGGTCGTGCGTGGCGGCTGTCCCATCCTGACGCAGGAATTGCGCAATCCAGCTATCGAGCTTGGGATCGTGTCGCGGCGGTGCGGTGAACGGCGCGAGATGGCGACGCACCTCTTCGCCGTAGATGAACGGGAAAGTGCTCGCGTGCGGCTCGATCGTGGCGGCATCGAACGTGGCCCGCTTGTGTTCGAGCCGAACGGTGCTGTCGAAGCGAAGCTCATTCGCGCGTTCCGCAAAGCGGGCCGTGCCGACGTGATTGCCGAACGCATCACGCGACCAGGCAATGAAGGCCGGCGCAGGCGTGATGTCGAGCTTCGCATCGACGACGGTCTGATCGCCGTCGTCGCGGGGCCGCAGCATCAGCCGGTGTTCGCCGAACCCCACGGTGCGCTTGTAGGAATAGGTGGTGACGTGCCTGATCGTGAAAATGGGCATGGCGGTCCAAACTGCATGTCCCAACAACACGCATCCTCCCGCGCCGAATATGGGACGCCTGCGTCAGTAGCACGGCGTGGCCCGGTGCGGGTGCACCCTTTATGGGCAGCAGGGCCGCCAAGAGGATATTATGCTGGCATCTGTCGTGCCGGACGGCGAGCGAAAGGTGACTGAAGGCTCAGTGCTCGTCTCCCCTTGCGAGCGAAGCGAGCGGGTGAGGGGGCGCTGACTCTATGCAGGCAACGGCGTTGCAGATGAAGACTCAGCCAACCACTCCCCCATTCTCGCCGAATGCGGAAAATGATCCTCTCCCGCAAGAGGAGTGGCTAGCGATGGGCGGAGCGTCCGCGCTGGTTTGGTTCGCAGGCGATGCCGTCGTCGTCGCCGTCGTGGCCCGACCAGTAGCCGGGGTTGCCTCGGCGGGCCGGCGCGAGTTCGACGAAGCGCGCGGCGTTGCAGTTCGGCGCGGCTGCGACGTGGCGCAGCGTGTCCCACGGCGAGAACGGGCTGAAGAAAAAGACGGCGAAGGTGGCAGCAAAGACGAGCGATGCGGCGAGCAGTTGCGAGCGGGCTTCGTGTAGCGTCTTCAGCATGCGCTCGCGACGATCGGCGCGGCGGCGGATCGCTTCGAAGCGACGTTGGATCAGCTGCAGTTCTTTGTCTGGGTCGCGGCCTTCGTGGACGCGCCAGCTCTTTGGAAGAAGGGGCATGCCGTTCGTCCGCCATTCCACATGTGTATTATTATCAGGTATGCCGGTTAGCGGGACCTTAGGTCCCTGCTGATACGGGGACATAGCGACAGCTGCTTGTGGCGCCGGTCTGTTCGCGCTGACCTCTTGCTGGTGGTCGTCGATGACCACCACGTCTATTTGCGTGCGTGGCGTCCCGTTTTGGGGCAGGTGACCGGTCCCGTGGATGTGTTGGCGTGATGGATCGGTTTGCATGGTTTTCGCACCGGCTGCACTCACTGGTTGAGGATTGCGCGGGGAAGTGGTTAGCAGCGGCGGCGCCGTCAAGATTAAGAGTCGTTGAGTGGGCTTGACCGCTTCTGCGGCGGTTCCTTCCGTGGTTAGGTAATGGCGATCTTGGACTGGCGTGCTGGGTCGCCGCTTTGAGATTTTTGGGGTTTGGGTAGCGTGGACGTTTGGGTCGTCCTCTCACGCATCGCCGATGCGTTCGTTAGCGGGTGGAACGGACTTGCCGTGATGGCAGGACCGTCGTGGCCCGCGTATGCGATCGCGGGCGGGTGCATTCTCGTCTCAGTGCTGTTGCTGGTGTTCGCGCTGTTGAAGCGTGCGGCGCCAGGCGAGCGGCGCGAGGCAGGCGATGCGTTGCCGCAGCCGACGGTGTTGATGCAAACCGCTTTCTCGGAGAGCGATGCGCGGTCGGTCGAGGCGGCAGCGGCCGTTGAGGCGGCGAAGGTGGCTCCGCCGCAGACGTTCGAACAGCGTTATGCCGAGCAAGAACGTGCCCGGCCGCGCGCCGAGCCTCGTTACGTCGAGCCGCGTTATGCCGACCAGCATCGTGAGCCGCGCTATCAAGATCCGCGATATGTGGAGCCTCGGTATGAAGAGCCGCGCTATGACGAGCCGCGCTATGACGAGCGCCGGTATGTCGAGCGGCGCGAGATTGATCCCCGGTACGAAGAGCGGCGCTATGCGCCCGAGCCGCGTTATGCGGATCCTCGGTATGCCCATCCGCGCGACGTCGATCCGCGTGCCTATCATCCGCGGCACGTAGAGCCACGCTATGAAGAGCCCCGCTACGCGGAGCCTCGTTATGCCGAGCCGCGGTTGCTGGAAGCGCCGCGCCGGTTGGAGTCGCCGCGCGAGACGCAGCGTGCTCAACCGATGCCGGAGCCCTTGGCGTTGCCGGCGCCCGTCTCGCAAGCTCCTGTATCGCAATTGCCGGTGCGGCCTGTCGTTGCGCCGCCGGCGAAGCGGTGGTGGGGCAAGGGGATTTCGGCGAATGACGGGTTCTCGGCGTATGGCCGGGGCACGTTCATCACCGAGGCGATGCCGCGGTTCGATACGCGCGATATTCCCTCCACGCTGGATGCGCCGGCGCTGACCATGACGGGGTCTACGCGCGAGATTTTGGCGCGGCTTGAGGCCAAGCGCGGGTCGCGCGTGATTGCGATCATTCATCGCGAGCATTCGAAGCGCAATTGGCTCGACGTTCTCGATCTCGAAGACACGCTGACGGCGATCCGCAAGGCGCCGAAGGACAAGCCGCTCGACATTATTCTGCACTCGGCCGGCGGGTTGATCCGCGCCTCGCAGCAGATCGCGCGGGCGATCAAGGCGCATCGCGGCAAGACCACCGTGTTCATTCCGTACTACGCGCTGGGCTCGACCACGTTCATGGCGTTTGCGGCGGATGAGATCGTCATGAGCGCGCACTCGGCGATGTCGCCAGTCGATCCGTTCGTGGGCGCGGGACCGGCGTCGTCGGTGCTGCAGGGGATCAAGGGCAAGGCGGTCGAGCGCGTCGAGGACGAGACGATCATCTCGGCCGACATCGCGAAGAAGATGTTGGATGAGGCGCGGCGGTTGACCTGCGAACTCATGGACGACGCGCGCGATCACCAGGGTGTTTGCCGGTTGGCGGACGAGCTTGTGTCCGGCAAGTGGTCGCGTGACCGGGCGATTACCGCGCCGATCGCGAAGGAGCTTGGGCTCAACGTTTCGCTGACGATGCCGAATGACGTCTACGAGCTCGTTCGTTCGTGCCGGCGCGCGACCGAGAAAGAGATGTCGAGCGTCACCTATCTCGACGACAAGGATCGCGACGAGACGCGCGGCGAGAGCTATCGCGAGCGGCAGCGTTATGCGGGGCCGGTCGGCGTGCTGGACAGCGGCGTCGCGGCGATTGCGGAGCGTTCGCCTTCCGTGTTTCCGCAGTATACGAAGTCGACGTCGCGCTCCGTGTGGCTGGCGCATGCGGGCGTGCAGGTGCCGGCGCTGGCGGCCGATCGCGCGGGGGCTTTGATCCGGCGCATCGAAGAGGTGCGCGGCTCGCGCGTCGTGTGCGTGATCCATGGCGAGAACATGGAGAACGATCAGTTCAATTTCGCGGACCTTGAGGACGTGCTGTCGGCGCTCGTCGCCAGCGATCCGACGCGGCCACTCGACATCATTCTGCACACGCAGGGCGGCAACTCGTTCGCGGGGCGGCAGATCGCGCGCGCGATCAAGGCGCACAGCGCGCGCAAGACGGTGTTCGTGCCGTACTTCGCGATGTCGGCCGGGACGCGCGTGGCGCTCGCCGCCGATCAGATCGTGATGGGGGCGCAGGCGACGCTGGGACCGATCGACACGCAGCTCTATGGGATGCCTGCGCCGTCGATCTTGCAGCTGTTGGCGTTGAAGCCGCAGGAAGCGATTAAAGACGAGTTCCTGATCCTCGCCGAAGAGGCGCGCAAGATCATGGCGGAAGGCCGCGCGACGGCGTGCGATCTTCTGGCCGGCACCTACACGCTCGACGGCAGTTGCGCGATCGCGGACGAGATGATCGGCGGCAAGTGGTCGCATGGGTTTCCGATCATGGCGAATACGGCAAAGGCGCTGGGGCTCAACGTGTCCACAGATCTGCCCGATATTTTTTACGACCTCGTGCGGTGTTTCCGGCACGCGGGCGGGGAGGATCCGAGTGTCCTCTTCATTCCACGGTAGTGGGCGTGCGATGGAACTTCCGTCGCGGAACTGTGATGTTTCGCGCGGGGTGCGCTTTCACAATTTCGCCGCGTCGCCTTCAACGGGAAAAGCGTCTCATCGGCGCATCACGCCGAAGGGTTCGCGATTGTGGATGAAGCGAATGCCATTGCGAGGCGTTTCGTTTCGACCTAGCGTCCGCGGGCTGCTGCGCAGCGGTCAGGCGCTGGGTGCTTGATCGGGGGGTTGTTTCGGGCTTGAGTTTATTCCTACGCCGACTTTATCGGCGGAGCATTGGGCAGCAGAGCACTCGACAGCACGTCAGGCGCATGCGGCTTCGGCCGGATGGGACGCCTGCGTTCGAATGAGGGCTTTGATCACAGGCAGCTCGGTGGGGATCTAAGGCCGGACGTTATTGGAGAGTTGGGGGATTTATGGACTTGAACGTTATTCAGCAGGACCCGGCGATGATGGTCGCCGCGGCCGTGATCGGGATGGGGCTGCTCGGTCTTCTGGCGGAAGCCTTCTTCTCGTCGATGCGCCGCCCGCGCGCAGGCAAGTCGCCGATCATGGTGACGGGCGATGCGCCTGCGATGTCGACGTCGGCGCGTGTCGCCGCTGCCGCTGCCGTTGACGTTGCGCCGAAGGTTGAAACGAAGGTTGAGGCTGCGCCGGAGCCGGTTTCGGACATCGCACCAATTGCGCCGTCTGAGCCGCCGAAGGATCCGATCGAAGAACAGCGCCGCTTCTTTGCGACGCTCGGTTCTGCGCTCAACATCGATGAGACGGCGCCTGCCGCACTGTCGGCGTTGCATGCGAACCTGTCGTCCGATGTTTTCATGGAGCGCATGACGCTCGCCACCAAGGCGTGGAAGCCGGACGGGTTTGCCGTCGGCGCACGCGAGCTGAAGCTGAGGGCCGACGGCACGCCGCCGGACACGGTGGCGACCAAGGTTCTCGAAGGCTACGAGCAGCTGAAGAATGGTCAGGTGAAGGCGGCGCTTGAGGCGTTCCTCGCGGCGATCGATGCGGCGAATACCGCGGCGGCGGCCGATACGGGCAATCCGTGGCCGCATGCGTGGTCGGCCTTTGCGTGGCGTGGTTTGGCGCTCATCGCGGAAGAGGCGGGCGACGTGCAGGCGACGCTGGCGGGGCTGAAGGTTGCCTATCAGTCGATGGTCAACGCGTTCGAACTGACCCTGGAGACGCCGAAAGCGGCTTGATGCCGGTCAAGCCGAAGCGCGCACCGCTGCGGTAAGATGCCCCTTCAGGGAGGGCCGCATGGCGGTGGCGCTGAAGGCCGGAGTTCTGTATTTCGCCATCGTCTTTGCGGCGGGCTTCGCGCTCGGCGCGTTGCGCGTGATGGTGATCGCGCCGCGGCTGGGTGAGACGGGCGCCGTGCTGCTCGAACTGCCGGTGATGCTGACGCTGTCTTGGTTCGTCTGCGCCTGGCTCGTGCGACTGCAGGGTGTGTCGGCAGCGGCGGTCCCGCGGATTGTTATGGGGGCGGCGGCTTTCGTCTTGCTGATGGCGGCGGAGGCCGGGGTTTCGGTCTTTGCCTTCGGGCGGTCGCCCGCGGAACATTTCGAGGCTTATCGCGCGGCGACCGCGCAAATCGGCCTGGCGGCGCAGGTTGCCTTTCTGGCGTTCCCGTTGCTGCAGGCTTGGCTCCGGCGGGTCTGAGACGCCTGACAGGCGAAGCGGGCGGTGTGCTACACTACCGACCATGAACTGGCGCGACATGATATTCGGCGAGCGGCCGCAAGAAACGGCGGCTGCGCCTCAGGTGGAGCCGATGTCGCCTTCGGGCGGCAACGGCGGCGGTGCGGAAGACATCTATGCGCATGCGCCGGAGAAAGAGCTGCGCTCCTCCGAGCAGCACAGCTGGCTCTTCGGCCAAGGCGTCGCGCACTGGAATCAGCATCGCAGCGCCACGCCGTTCAAGGCGAATTTCGCCGGGCTGAACTTCGTCAAGGAAGCGTCGAAGACGCGCCTCTACGGGCGGCCGGCGGACATCATCGGCGAAGAGCGGGTGACGCTGGCCGGAGTCGATTGGCATGAGGCGGATCTGCAGGGCTGTACGCTGAACAAAGCCGATCTGCGCGGCGCGAAATTGGCGGGCGCGAATTTGCGCAACGCCAATCTCTCGGGCGCGCTGCTCAACGGTGCGGATTTGACGGATGCGGATTTGCGCGGAGCCAATCTCGAAGGCGCGCAGTTGGCGCGGGCGAAGCTGGCGCATGCGAATTTGTCGGGCGCGTCGCTCAAGAACGCGAACTTGGCGTGGACGGATTTGACGCACACGATCGTCGGTGCGAAGAATCTGCGCGAGGCGAATACGTTCGGCGTCGTCTATGCGGGTATGCCGAAGTTTCAGCTGCGCGTCTATGCGCCCCCTCCGATGCCCTGGCCGATGCCGTTCGGGCAGCCGTTCCCGCAACTGCCAGGTGAGACGCGGTTGGTCTAGCGATGCGTGCACTTGCCTTCCTGATTGCTTTGTTTGCGCTCGTCGGTGCGCCGTTGGCGGCGAATGCACCGTCGTATGCGGCGCTGCTCGCGAAGGTGAAGGCGGGCGATACGAAGATCGACTATACGGCGCTGCGTTTGGCGTATGCGGCGAGCGACGGTTACGACGGCTACGCCATGGCGTCTGGCGATGCGAAGACCGCGATGATTGCGGCGTTCAATCGCGGCGACTGCAAGAAGGCGCTTGGTCATGCGCTGACCGTCGTCGAGGCGGTCTATATCGACGTCGATGCGCATACCGTGGCGAGCCGTTGCTATGGCAAGGCGCGCGACGCGGCCAAGTCGGCGTTTCATGGCGCAGTCGTGAGTGGGCTCGAGGCTTCGATCCTGGCGTCGGGCGACGGTAAGAGCGAGAAGACCGCGTTCGTCGCCGTGCTGATCGATGAGGAATACAATGTGCTGCGGCTGAAGAAGCTGCGGCGGGCCTCGCAGAAGATCGTCAAGGGCAAGGACGGGCGCGCTTACGACGTGATGCAGGCGACCGACGCTTCGGGCGGCAAAGTCACCGTGTATTTTCAGATCGACGCCATCCTCGCAGGACTCGACCGCAATCTGAACGCGACCACGCCGCGCTAGAGCGGTCCTTCGCGCGGCGTTGTGGCGATGAGCGTCGCGACGACGGCGAGATTGACCGCGGTCAGCGCCGCAAGTGTCGCCAGCGTCGCGTCGGCGCCCCAGTATTCCAGCACGACAGCGCCTGCCGTCGGTGCGGCTGCGCCTGCGATCAAGGTGGGGCGGGCGAGGCGGCCCATCAGAGTTGCGTAGCCTTGCGCGCCGAAGAGGGCGAGCGGTACCGTTCCGCGGGCGATCGAGTGGATGCCGATGCCTGCGCCGTAGATCATCAATGCGGCAGCGATGGCCGGCGCGCCCGACCACAGCACGGCGATGCCGACCGCGATGAAAGCGGCCGATGCGGCCAGCGTCCAGATCGGGTGGTGGTAGCGGCCGATGACCATCTCGACGATGCGGGCGGTGACTTGGGCCGGACCGACAAGCGCGCCCAACGCCACGGCGGCGGCGAGCGCGAGGTCACGGGCTTGTAGGATGGTGAGCAGGTGGACGGAAGTCACCGATGTGATCACCGCTGTCAGCGCGAGGTTGACGGCGAGGAGGACGAACGCCATCGGCGCGACGGGCGTTGCGGGCGATCCGTTGGCGTGCGCGGTGTGTGGTTCGTGCGGTGTTTCGCGCGGCAAGAGCAGCAAGTAGGTGGGGCAGGCGAGCGTGAGGTGAATGCCGGCGTAGATGAGGCACGCGCCGCGCCAGCCCAATGTCTCGGCCATGTAGGCGGTGAGGGGCCAGCATGTTGTGCTCGCGAGGCCGCCGAAGAGCGTGATCGCCGTGATGGGGCCGCGAGCGGTATCGCCGTAGAGGCGGCCCAAGGTTGAGAAGACCGCATCGTAGAGGCCGGTGGCCATGCCGAAGCCGATGACGATCCAGCCGGCGATGAAGACGATCAGATGCGGGGACACTGCTAGGAGTGCTAGACCGGCGGCGAACAGGACGGCGCTGGCGGCGAGGACGGGGCGGCCGCCGAAGCGGTCTATCGTGCGGCCGATGCGCGGCGAGATCAGGCCCGACGCGAGCATGCCGATCGACATCGCGCCGACGATCCATGTCAGCGACCAGCCGGTGTCAGCTGCAATCGGTGTGGCGAGTACGGCCAGCAGATAATAGGTCGAGCCCCACGCAAGAATCTGGAACAGGCCCAGCGCGCCGACGATCAGGCGGCGGTTCGTGGGTGTCGAGGGATCGCGCACCGCGTTCATCGTCATTCTTAGCGG
This sequence comes from Alphaproteobacteria bacterium, assembly GCA_034440355.1. Classification (GTDB taxonomy): domain Bacteria; phylum Pseudomonadota; class Alphaproteobacteria; order Micropepsales; family Micropepsaceae; genus SZUA-430. The sequence continues at coordinate 12,898 of JAWXBY010000051.1, read as the reverse complement.
TCGGGCTCCATGCGGCGCGAGAACGATGATTAGACCGATCATCGGCGCGGCGACAAAGGCGGCAATTGACGCAGGCGCGGTGAGCGAATTCAGCGGCAGTGAAGTGGCGACGCGTCCGCTGTTATGGGCGAGCCGTCGTCATCGACTGCGGCTGATGCGCGGGGAGGAGGAAGGTGATCGCGGCGCAGAGGGCCAGCATCGCGGCCGAGCCCGCGAGGCATCCCATGAGTCCCGCGAATTGATAGAGCGCGCCGGAGAGGACGATGCCCATGAGGCGGCCGGCCGCGTTGGCGGCGTAGTAGAAGCCGACGTCCTCGGCAGCTTTCTCCGATCCCGCATAGGCCAAGATTAAGTAGGAGTGCAGCGACGAGTTGACGGCGAAGGGAATGCCGAAGAGCGCGAGGCCCGTGACGACGATGAGGTCGATGCGCTCGCCTGTCCAGGTTGCGACGGTGAGGGCGAGGACTGCCGGAATGGCGGCGAGGATGAGAGCCCAGACGCGTGCGGCGGGGACTTCGCGGCTGAGACCGTCGGCGCTGCGGCTGACGAGCGAGGGCGCGACTGCCTGGATGCCGCCATAGGCGATGGTCCAGGCGGCGAGGAAGCCGCCGATGCCGAGGAAGCTCCAGCCTTGTGCGTAGAGGAAGACGGGGAGGCCGACGACGAACCAGATGTCGCGCGCGCCGAACATGAAGATGCGCGCGGCGGCGAGCAGGTTCACGCCGGCGTTCTTCGAGAAGAGCTCGCGTAGCGATTTCGACGAGCCTGCCTTTCCGAGTTGGACGGGCAATGAGAGGAGCACGCCGGCGAGGGTCACGCCTAGCAACGTCGCCATCAGCCAGAGCGCCGGCTGGAAACCGACAATGTCGAGCAGCAGGCCGCCGACAAAGAAGCCGAAGCCCTTCATCGCATTCTTCGAGCCGGTGAACCAAGCGACCCAGCGGAAGAGTTGGCTGTTGCCTTCGATCGCCGTCGCTTTGATCGCCGATTTGGACGCGGTCTTGGTGATGTCCTTGGCGACGCCGGCGATGCCTTGCGCGGCGACGACCCAGGCGACCGACGCGACCGCGCTCCACGCCGGGTCGAGCAGGGACAGCATGAGAAGGCCCGCGATCTCAAGCGTGAGGCCGACCGCCAGCATGCGCGGGATCCCGAAGCGCGAAGCGAGCCAGCCGCCACCGAGGTTGGCGAAGATGCCTGCCGTCTCGTAGAGCAGGAAAAGGAACGACAACGCGAAGGGCGAGTATCCCAGGTGGAAGAAATGAAGCAGCACCAGCATGCGCAACGCGCCGTCGGTCAGCGTGAAGCCCCAGTAGGACGCCGTGACGATCGCGTAATTGCGCAGGCCCGACATCAAACGCCTTTGTCGATGACGATGTTGGCGAGGTCGACCATGCGGCAGGCATAGCCCACCTCGTTGTCGTACCAGGCGTAGACTTTCAGCAGCGTGCCGTCGGTGACCATGGTGCTGGGCGCGTCGACGATGCTGGAGCGCGTGTCGTTGGCGTAGTCGACCGACACCAGCGGGCGGTACTCAATGCCCAGGATGCCGGCAAGGGCGCCGTTTGCGGCTTTGTCGAAGAGTGCGTTCACTTCGGCTTCGGTGGTTTCGCGTTTCAGTTCGAAGACGCAGTCGGTGAGGCTTGCGTTCAAGACCGGCGCGCGCACTGCGTGGCCGTTCAGCTTGCCTTTGAGTTCGGGATAGATGAGGGCGATGGCGGTGGCGCTGCCCGTCGTCGTCGGCTGTAGCGATGTCATCGCCGATCGGGCGCGGCGTAGGTCTTTGTGCGGGGCGTCGACGATGACGTTGGTGTTCGTCGGGTCGTGGATCGTGGTGATCTGGCCGTGGCGGATGCCGATCGCTTCGTGGATGACCTTGACGACGGGGGCGAGGCAGTTCGTCGTGCACGATGCCGCCGTCAGCAAGCGGTGCCGCGTGGGGTCGTAGAGGTGGTCGTTGACGCCGACGACGATGTTGAGAGCGGTGGCGTCTTTCACGGGGGCGGCCACGATCACGCGCTTCACGCCGCGTTTGAAATAGCCGTCGAGTTGATCGGGCTTCAGGAATTTGCCGGTGCATTCGAGGACGACGTCGCAGCCGAGGTCGCCCCACGGCACTTCGGCCGGCGCGGGCTCGGCAGTGAAGCCGATGCGTTTTCCGCCGACGGTGATCGCCTGTTCGCCCTCGACGGCGAACGGCGTGCGCCAGCGGCTGTGGATACTGTCGAATTCGAGCAGGTGCGCCGTCGTCGCCGCGCCGCCTTTGACTTCGTTGACGTGGCGGATGTCGAGGCGGTTTTTTGCGCGCGGATCATCCGCTTCGCGGGCGATGCCGCCCATCGCGGCGCGCAAGGCGAGGCGGCCGATGCGGCCCATGCCGTTGATGCCGATGGCCATCGAGCTTGCTCCTTCTATCCGTTGCGGCGAGACCTATCGGCGGGTCACTGCGTGTGCAAGTTCGTCGTTCTGTCACAAACGCGCGGGCGTCACGTTTGGAGAAAGAAGACTGGCGCGAAGCCGCCGCCGGGCGTGCGGAAGTTCGTCGTCTGACCTTGATAGAGGCGGGCGGCCGCGAGCAGCGTTTCGCCGGCGTGTGTGTAGAGGCGAACGTCGAGCTTGCGTTGCGTGTTCACGCCGTCGAGCGCGATGGTGCGTTCGCTGGGCGCGACGACTTCCTGCGCGACGTATGTGCCGGCGATGATGTCCTGCCAGACCGATTTCGTCAGCTTGTCGCCGCGATAGACGGCCTTGCCGCCGTGTCCGCAAGCTGGCTTGAAGAACCAGCCCTTGCGCGTCTCCCAGAGCGTGTCGGCGTTCGCGGCGGTCACGAACAGCGTGCGCGGGATACCTGCGGCGAGTGTCGCGATCGCTTCATCGGTCGCGCCCGCGCCGCGCAGCGCCGCCGCGTCGGAGAGGATCGTGAGGTTGCGCTTGTCGGCGAGGAGGGCGTGGTTGCGCGGGCTCGGCGTTACGACCACGGCGCCGTCCAGATAGGCGTCGCGCAGCGTGCTATGCGCGGGCTCGTGCAATGCGAAATCGACGAGGCGGTTGTAGACGAGATCGACGGGTTCGCCGTCGGCCCACAATATGCCGGCGCTGTAGTGGAGGTCGCGCGGGTCGACGATGACGGCGTCGATGCCGCTGCGCTCGAACAGGCGCTGGGCCAGTACGAATTCCGGATAGAGGAATTGCGCTTGCGGATTGTCGTCGACGATGGCGATGCGGCGCAGTCTGCGGCGGGGGCGCTGTGCGAGCCATTCGGCTTCGAACATGCCGAGCACCGCGTCGTCGAAGGCTTCGATCGGCGCGCCCGCGAGACCGCGCTCGACCTCGCGGCAACAGGCGATTTGTGCGCGGGCGAGGAATGCGCTCAGGAACGCGCCACCCGCGTTGGTGTTGATCTCGATGAGTTTCGGCCCGTCCGGGCTCAAGTGAAAGTCGTAGCCCATGAACGCGCCGCGCTGACCCTTATCCGTCCTGGCGATGTCGGGCATCCAGCCCTCGATGCTGGCGCGATAGGCGGGGAGGGCGGCGACGTCTTCGATTGCGCGCACGACCGCTTGCATGGCGGCGAGATCGGCTTGCGGCAGGAAGACCGGCGATTTGGAAAAGAGGTGCGGGCGCGTTTCGAGAAGCTGCGCGTGAAAGGCAGGGTCGCCGGATTCCTCCTGCAGCGCGGCGCTGAGCAGCGCGTCATCCAAGGTTGCGCATTGGCAGAGACGGTTGAAGCGCTGAGCGAGCTGTGCCGCCTGCGTGCGTTCGAGGTCCAGAGCTTCAACATTCGTCATCGGCATTAGCCCAGCATGAACCAGAATGGTTTGCGCGGGCGCGCGCGAGCGGCACGGCAGCACGTGGCGTTCACGTGCTGCCACATGAAGGTCAACCGCAGCATGAGGCGGCCTCGGTTGGTGCGGTCTTCGGTTCGAGCGTGCCGCACGACGTGCCGCAGGCGGCGGCTTGCGGCGCTTCGATGTCTTGGCCGTAGGTCGTGGCGTCGCCGAAGGTGTAGAAGGTTTCCCAGCGCACACCTGCGGGGTCGTTCACCCAGCTTTTGTCGCTCTTGGCGTAGCAGCAGTTTGTTGCTTCCTGGTCGAATGTCGTTTCGCCTGCGGTTTTGAGGCGCGTCGAGAGTTCGTCGAGTTCGCTGCGCGAGTCGACTTGGATGCCGATGTGGTCGACGCCGGGCGTGCGACTATCGCGTTGAGAGATCGCGAAGTTGACGCGCGGATCGTCGAGCATCCACTTGGCGTAGTCGCTTTCGATCTTCGTGGGCTTGGCGCCGAACAGGGTCGAGTAGAAACGGATCGACTGTTCGAGGTCAGGCACGGCGACGTGCACGTGCAGGCGTTTCATTGGTCTTCTCCTTCGATGATGGTTTGCACGACGCGGGCGCGCAGCCAGCGTCGGCGCAGCAGTTTTCGGTGAGGAAGCCGATGACGCCGCTCATGGCGTCGTAGTTGGCGACGTAGATGAGCGAGCGGCCGTCGCGCGTGACGTTGACGAGGCCCGCGTGGCGCAGCTGCGCCAAGTGGAACGACAGCGTGGGTGCGGGGAGGTCGAGCTTTTCGCTTAGGACCGAGGGGGTGAGGCCGGGCGGGCCCGCCTTTACCAGCGCGCGAAACGCGGCGAGGCGGGATTCCTGGGCCAGAGCCTCTAGGGCTTTGATGATTTGTTGTGCTTCCATATTTCGATAAGTATGGAAACGTTGTGCAGATGTCAAGAGGGGGTTGCGGTTGAGCCCGTGGTCCTTTGCGGCGGCGCGTGTGAGAGTTAGGCGATGATGAACTTCCGGCCCGCCGTGGACGACGATTGGGAAGCGATCGAGCGCCTGCTTCGGGCGTGCGATTTGCCGGTCGCCGGCGCACGGGCGCATCTCGGCGCGTTCGTCGTGGCGGCGGAAGGCGATGCGATGACCGGCTGCGTCGGCGCAGAGGTTTATGGCGATGCGGCGTTATTGCGGTCGCTGGCCGTGCGCGGTGACCGGCGGGGGCGCGGCATTGCTGATCAGTTGGTGGCGCGACTGATCGCAGCGCTGAAGAGACGCGGCGTACGGCGCGTCGCACTGCTGACAGCGACAGCGGAGCGTTTCTTTGCGCGGCGTGGATTTGTGCGCGTCGCGTGGGAGGATGTGCCGGACGGCGTGCGCGCATCGGAGGAATTTCGAGGTGCGTGTCCGGCGAGCGCGATCGCCATGGTCACCTCGCTTTAAACCAAGATCAGCTGTTACGAGAGAGTTGGGCCTGCGGCCGCGCGTCCGGAAAGGGCGCGGCGTGGGGTCGCGCTGCGTTTTGCGCGCTGGTTTTTGGCGAGGCGGTTTGATCGTTTGGGCGGGCTCGCGCAACTTGCGCGAGGCGAGGTGTCGCTGATGCGCGAGAACGCGCGAGTGCTGGCGTGGTTCTTCGGCCTTTGGGTCGCGGGCGTGGTCGCGCTGGCGATGGTCGCGGGCGCGTTGCGTTTGGCGATGAGCGCGGCTGGGTATTGAACCCTTCGATCGTCATGGCCGGGCTTGACCCGGCCACCCAGTCGCCGCGCGTATAGCGCGGCTAGAGACTCGTCGATCGTCTTGAATAATGCAGTGCGTTTCCAGCGCGCACGGACGTGCGCGCACTGGGTGGCCGGGTCAAGCCCGGCCATGACGACATAACGACGTTATTACGGCGAGGGCGCGTTGGCGGTGGAGCCGCCTTCGGTGGCGATGTTGCCTTCGAGATTGTGCGGCGTCATCGCGAGCTGCGTCGTGTAGATGCGCGAGATCGCGAAGAGCAGTGCTGCTATCGCGAGGAGTAGGACGAAGATCTGAGTTTTTTCGCGCACCATCATGAGGGCAACTTTATCACAAGAGCGCTTTTGTGTGCGGACTATCTTTGCGCGGTCGTCACACGCCGCGAAGTTCGGTAAATGGTGCCGGAGATAGAGCGGTTGGTAGCGTGCGCGCGGTGGTTGCGATGTGACATGGGCGCGCGTTTGCGCATTCACCGTTTTACGCACGCTGGCGCAGTCTCTTCTAAATCCGGACTTCTTGCGTTTGTGACGGCGGCTTTGCGTGGGTGGCCGTTAGTTGCTCTTCGGCGAAGTCCCAGTTGACGAGCTTCTCGAGATAGCCGCGGACGAATTTTTCGCGTTCGTTTTGGTGGTCGAGATAGTACGCGTGTTCCCAGAGATCGCAGGCGAGTAAGGGGCGCGCGCCGAGGACGATGGGTGGGACGGCGTCTTGGGTTGTGAGGATGCTGAGGCGGCCGGACTCTTCGATCAGCCACGCATAGCCGCTGCCGAAGTGAGCGACCGCCGCTTCGGTGAAGTTGTCCTCGAACGTGTCGTAGGCGCCGAAGTCGGTTTGAATGCGCTTTTGCAGCGTCTTGCCCAGCGTGCCTTCGCCGCCGCCCGGCATCATCGAGTGCCAGAAGAAGTCGTGGTTCCAGACTTGGGCGGCGTTGTTGAAGATCTTCGTGTGGTCGGGCTTGCCCCACGTGCGCACGATGACGTCTTCGAGCGCGGCCTGCGCAAACGGTGTTTTAGCGGTGAGCTTGTTCAGCTTGTCGACGTAGCCGCGGTGATGCTTCTCGTAATGGAATTCCATCGTGCGCGCCGAGATCACGGGCTCGAGCGCGTTCTTTGCGTAGGGTAACGGTTGCAGAACGAATGGCATGGCACACCCTGTCTATCGGTCGAGGAAGCCCCGCTCGCTGGCCATGAAAACGCGCGGGCGGCGCGAACAGTTCCGGTGCGGCCATGCCAAGATTTTGCCGCGGAAATTCAACCGTTAGCGGGCGAATTGTGTCGCCGGAACTGAGTTCGTCGCTGTGCGAGGTGCTCGACGTGCGCCGTGCGCGATTGTCGGGTGCGTCATTCGCGCAGGATTGAAGCCGGTGCGTGGAAGTTGGGCGGCGAGCGCAAAGCTTGTGCAGTCGTTTGCATGGCTTTCGTGCATCTCATGTCACCGCCGTGCATCATCACACTGCAATCTGTGAGCGAGCGTTTTCGATAAGGTTTTAGCGCTTTTCAGAACTGTTCCCGCCGTTAGCATTTGCAGCAATGAGAACTGGGGGAATGGGGCATGAGTTTGATTACGGGGCTGCTCGATGGTCTGGCGTCGTTGACCGAGCCGTATTGGCTGACGCTGCAAGCATTGGGGATGATGCTCAGCGAAGCGGGCGCGGGGACGGCACTCGTGGGTGGCTTCCTGTTGCTTCTGTCGCTTGATTTTCTGCGTGCGAGCAAGGGCATTTTCGTGCCGGTCGCGCGCGTGCTTGCCATCGGATTTACCGCGTTCGTGCTTGCCTCGTTCGTCTATGGCGACTTCCTGGCCGCGCCTGCAAAGGCCGCCTATTCGGCCATCGTCGCCCGCTCCGAAGCCGTTGCGCCGAAGGTCGTCGTGTTGACGACGCTGGGCGCCGCGAGCGCCGGCGCTTTCTTTATGACCAGCCGGCGTCAGCCGCCGCGTGTGCGTTCGCAACCGTCGATCCGTGTGTTCGCGTCGATGCGCCGCGAGGTTTCGGCGGTCGAGCTTCAGCGTTCGCCGTCGCTTGATGCGGCGGGCCGGCTGCAGCAGCGCCAGATGAGCCGCAATCCGAAGAAAGCCGTGAACGGCGTGCGTCCTGCTGTGCGCACGATGGCGATGGCTGCGCCCGTTACGCGGTCGGGGCGGCGGATCGCACGGTTCGAACGAGTCTAATCCTAAAGAGAAGAGGGGCACTTCAAATGGAAGTCAGTACGTATCTCAAGCGGAGCGCCGCGGCGGGGGCCGCGTTGCTTTCGTCGATGGGGGCGGCGTTCGCGCAAGCGGCCGCCGCCGCGCCGGGGCCGGCGTTGTCGGCGCATGCGGTGGCTGTGAATCTCAACAGCGGCGACACGGCGTGGATGCTGACGTCGACGGCGCTGGTGCTGTTGATGACGATCCCGGGCTTGGCGCTGTTCTACTCGGGCATGGTGCGCAAGAAGAACATCCTGGCGACCGCGGCGCAGAGCTTTGCGATCACCGCGGTGGTCACCATTGCGTGGGCGGTGTTGGGTTATTCGCTGGCGTTCACGAACGGCGGGCCGAACCAAGCCTATATCGGCGGTCTGGACCGCGTGATGCTGCACGGGATGGTGCCGGGCGTTGCGCACTCGCTGGCGGGCTCGATCCCGGAATCGGTGTTCATGACCTTCCAGATGACGTTTGCGATCATCACGCCGGCGCTCATCACGGGCGCGTTTGCCGACCGCATGAAGTTCTCGGCGATGCTGGTGTTCATGACGCTGTGGCTGTTGGCCGTGTACGCGCCGATCGCGCACTGGGTCTGGGGCGGCGGCTTCCTGGGCAGCATGGGCGTGCTGGACTTCGCGGGCGGCACGGTCGTTCACTTGAACGCCGGCATCGCAGGTCTCGTTTGTGCGATCGTCATGGGGCCGCGCAAGCCCGACGCTGAAGGCAATATGGCGCCGTACAATCTGATGTATGCGCTGATCGGCGCCTCGCTGTTGTGGGTGGGCTGGTTCGGGTTCAACGCCGGTTCGGCGGTGGCGGCGAACGATCTTGCCGGCGTCGCGATGGCGAACACGCAAGTGGCGACGGCGGCTGCGGCGTTGTCGTGGATGTTCATCGAATGGATCGTGGCGAAGAAGCCCAAGGTTCTAGGCATGTTGTCGGGCGCGGTTGCGGGTCTTGTCGCGATCACGCCGGCGGCAGGCTTCGTCGGCATCGACGGGGCGATCTATATCGGCCTTGCGGCGGGCATCGTCTGCTACATCGGCGCGACGTGGCTTAAGGCGGCTCTCGGCTACGACGACTCGCTGGACGCATTCGGCATCCACGGCATCGGCGGCGCGTTGGGTGCGATCCTGACGGGCGTGTTTGCGGTGTCGTCGATCAACAGCCTGGGCAAGGGCCTCATCGACGGCAATCCGGATCAGGTGACAACGCAGGCGATCGGTCTAGCGTACGCGGCCGTCTATTGCGGCTTCGTCACGACGATCATTCTGCTGGTGGTCAAGTTCACGATCGGCCTGCGGGTATCCGAGGAAGAAGAAATGGAAGGCCTCGACATTACGCAGCACGGCGAACGCGTGCACTGATCGCGGAGTTGGTTTGAAGTTTGAGGGGCGGGCTTGGGAGCCCGCCCTTTTTCGTTAGGCCGCCGCCTGATCGCGCTTGGCGCGGTCGGCTTGGGTGGCGCGCCAGGCTTCGCGGGTGAGGCGGTACTGGCGGATCTCGACGTGGCCTTGACCGTTCGCGCGGGGCTTTATCTTTGTGTCTTCGTAGCGCCAGCCGTTCGCCGCCAGGACGCCGATCATCTCGGCGTTGTCACCCACGACGGTGCAGCGGGCGGCCTCCAAGCCCAGATCCTCGAACATGAAATTGTGCATGGCAAAGCGCGTCTCCTTGCGTGCGCCCTTGCCGCGTTCATCGGGCTCTCCGATCAGCATGTTGACCAGGTATTCGCGCGTGAGCGGGTCGATATGGACGACGCGCAGGCCGATGATTTTGCCGGTCTTTTTCGAGAAGATGCCCAACAGGTGCGAGGTCTTGCGGTCGAACCGCGCGATATAGGCGCGGATGTCGTTTTGTGTCATTCGGCGGGGCTTTGCGTTCAACATCACCTGGGTGCGCGCGTCCATCATCCAGTTGCACCAGCCTTGCGTCACGTCGGTCGTTTCGACTGTGCGGATGATGTAATTCGCGGTTTCGACACGGACCGTGCGGGGAGCGATGAAATCGTAAGACATGAGGTTCCTCCCGCGACTCACGGCGGTTGACCCAGCATACGGGCGGCGCATTCCCTGGGGAATTTGGGGCTGGGGATGGGGCCCGGATTTGGGCTAATGTCCCGGCCTCGACAGTCGGGGGAGACGATGAAGCGTTGGGTTGCGGTTGCGGCAGTGTTGGCGGTTTCGGGTTTGATGGTCGGCTGCGCGAGCCTCAACCCGTTCGGTTCGTCCAAGTCCAAGCGCGCGATGGCGCCATCTTCGGGGACGGAGGCCGCGGTCCCCGGCGAGCCCGTGCGGGCGCGGCGGCCGGCGGAGAGCCTCGGTCTCGTGCGCTTTGATGCCAACAGTGACGGCGCGGTGACGCGGGCGGAGCTTGAGCAGGTTTTGGCTGCCGACTTCAAGAAGGACGATTTGAACGGGGATGAGGCGCTGGACGTCGTGGAGACGCGGGCGCTGAACGAGCGCATTCGCGCGGAGAAGACGTCGTCGCCGGTGTTCGATTGGAATGCGGACGGGCGGCTGGTCTATTCGGAGTTCGCGTCGCAGTGGCGCACGTTGTTCCAGCGGTCCGACATCAACACCGACGGCACCGTCGACGACGAAGAGCTGCAAGGCCGCCGGCGCGAACTTAAGCCGCGTCCGCTTCCCACGCCCGGCTTCAGCGGCAAAGACGGGCGGCCGCCGGGGACGGACTAAGTCATGGGCTTGTCTTGGACGGCTGGTTTGATGGCCGCCGTCTCGATGGAGGTGGCGCTATGCTTAGGCTGGTTGTTGCGGTCCTTCTGACCTGCGTCAGCGTAGCGGCGTTGGCCGCGCCTTGGGGTGCGGAGCGCGCCGGACATGAGCGCGCGGTGTCTACGGCATTTTCGGTGACACCGCCGCCGGGCGACGATTGGTTTCTGGCGGGGCAGGCGGCGGGCTCGGGCGCTGCGGCGCCGAAGGCCGCCTATGGCACGGGGTTTGGCGATCACAGCACGGCGCTGGCGCTGGCCTACGGTTTTGCCGTGCCCGCGCGCATCAAGGATCCGCGCGATGCGCTGAAGCAGGCGATGGAGCGCGCGCAGCGTGGCGGGTCGCGCACCACTGTTACGTCGGCTACCTCAGAATTCGTCGCGCATGAGGGGGCGGCGTGCATGCGCGGGCAGGCGATCGCCGACGACACCGGCGTACCGGGGCATGTGGGCGAGGTCCATACGGTGACCAAGTGGAATCTGTTTTGTCTGCATCCGCAGTATCCCTCGTTCCTGGTCGACATGGATTACAGCGAGCGCGTGGAGCCGGGGTTGCAGTCGCCCATACCGCAGGCCGCGCGCGACGGGTTCTTGACCAGTTTGAAGTTCGAGCGGTTGGAGCGGCGGATCGAGACGATCGAAGCCGGCGACAAGGTGCTGGCCATGACCTATGCCGGCGATGCGTTGTGGGCGACGATCGGGTTCGAGGCGGGCACGCTGGTCAAGATCGATCCGCGAACGAATGCGATCGTTGCGCGCGTGGCGGTGGGGCGGCGACCGGTGGGCGTGATGTCGCTCGCCGGCGTTATGTGGGTTGCCAATCAGAACTCAGACAATGTGATGCGCATTGACCCTGCGACGATGAAGGTCACGGCGACGGCTGTGGTGGGCAAGACGCCCAACCACATGGCGAGCGGCTTTGGCAGCATCTGGGTTACGAGCTCCGACGGGACCGTGTCGCGCATCGATCCGACCACGCTTGACGTCACGACCGTGGCCTCGGTCGGGCAAGACCCGATGGGGATCGTGACGACGACGGCGGGCGTCTTCGTCTCGGACCCGGATGGGCATGCGGTGAAGCGCATCGATCCCGGGACGAATACAGTGGTGCAGACTCTGGCGACCGGGATGCGGGCAAGCCACCTTATCGCCGACGGGACGACGTTGTGGGCGACCGATCTTGATACGCGGTCGGTTGTTCAGATTTCGACGGGCGAGGATGCGCGCATCGTGCGCCGGATCGAAAAGGTTTTCACTTTGCCGGGGCGGTTGTTGCGCGTAGGCCCGGATCTATGGGTGTCGGACTCGAAGCGCGACGAGTTGCTTGTCATCGATGTTTCGGTGGGCAATGCGAAGCCGCGGCGCTTGCCTATGCCGGCTTGGCCGCTCGCCATGGTTGAGGGCGGCGGCGCGATTTGGGCAGCCTCGTTCGACGGTGGGGCGGTGCTCCGGCTCGACCCGGCCTAGATCGGACCGATGCGTGAGCGTCGCCACAGGCGGCGCGTTAAGAAGGTGCAAGGAACTTCGAATTAGGGTAGCCCGTCGCCCTTACTCATCATTGTCGCGCCTTCGCCCCCTATGTCCACCGTCACGTTGCCCTTCCGGATCAGGCCGAGCCGCGTGCGGCTCGCCACGCTCGGCGGCGTCTTGGCTGCGATGGCGGTGCCGATGATTGCGGCCGGGGTCGAGCAGGGGCCTCTAATTGCAGCGACGTTGGCTGAGCCTTCATTCACATTGACGTTCGCCGGCGCGGTTGCTGTGTGTGCGCTTGTCGCCGGGTACGTGCTTTCGTTGGTTGGGTTCGTGCTGGTCGCTTGGCCCGGCGCGCCGTTCTTGCATGTCGATGTCGACGAGGGCGGTGTGACCTACCGGCGGCTTTGGCACGTGATGCGCGTGTCGTTCCGCGACACGGACGGTTGGGGCTATGTCGAGCGCGCGCTTGTGCCATTGAGCGCCGAGGTGCCGGCAGCCCCACGCCTTTACACCGTGGTCGCCGGGCGGGGCGGCTACGACGGACATCTTGTGCGCGATGATCGGCCGTTTGCGATGCACATCAACGTGCTGCCCTTCACGCCGCTGTTTGAATCGCGCGCGTCGTTTGCGGAAGACTTCGCCCTGTGTTTGACAGCGGCGTTGCGCGGGGCGCGTCAGGCCCGGCGGCCCGTCGCCATCAACGTTGCGCCGTGGATTGCGGCGCTGTCTCTCAAACTCGGACGGCGGTTCGTGCGCGCCACCCGCGCGCCACAGCCGCGCAAGGCTGCACCCCGCCTATCCGGCCGCGCTGGCGCGCACGATGACACGGGCAGAGCCGACCGCGCGCGCCGGGCGTCGCCTTTGCGAGCGCTGGACGAGGATAGCGGCGCGCGTCGTTGACGGGTGCTGCCGGATCGCGGCAAATGCCGTCCATGATACTGAAAAAACGAACGATTGGCGCGCTTGCCGCCGACTTGGCTTCGGGCAAGACCACGAGCCGTGCGCTG
>JAWXBY010000050.1:0-26849 GCA_034440355.1 Alphaproteobacteria bacterium | reverse complement strand
TATCTGCCGGTGAATCGCGGCGCGCGTTTCTCCACGAAGTGGGCGACGCCTTCTTTGAAATCTTCGGTGGCGAAACTTTTTAGCATCTCGGCGTCGCCGATGGCGATGGCGTCGTTGAGGTCTTGGTAGAGCGCCTTCCAGACTTGCGCCTTCATCACCGCCATCGCGCGTGGGCTTACGGTGTCGGCGAGTTGCTTCGCGTATTCCATGACGGCGGGCAGGAACTTGTCTTGCGGGAAGACGCGGTTGACGAGGTTGATGCGGCCGGCTTCTTCGGCGGAGACTTTTCGGGCGGAGAATAAGAGGTCGAGCGCGTGCGCCGTGCCGGTGATGCGCGGCAGGAGCCATGAGATGCCGTGTTCGGCGATCAGGCCCCGCTGCGCGAAGGAGGTCGTGAATTTTGCTTCCGACGCAGCGAAGCGCAGGTCGCAGTAGAGCGTGAAGACGAGGCCGATGCCGGCGCAGGGGCCGTTGATGGCGGCGATGATCGGTTTCCTGATCGACATGAGGTAGCCGAAGCGGCCGCCGTAGAGGTCGCCGACGTCGGGGCCTAGATCCGATTTCGGCGCTTCGAGATCGTCGGCGGCGCGGGCGAGCGGGCGTTCGTTCCATTTCTCCGGACGGATCTGCTGCAGGTTGCCCATGTCGGCGCCGGCGCAGAAGCCCCTGCCCGCCCCTGTCACGACAATCACGCGGATGCTGTTGTCGTTGGCGGCGTCGATGACGGCGCGCTTCACGCTCGCCTGCATCGCCGGGGTCCAGGCGTTCAGTTTGTCGGGACGGTTCAGCGTGATGACGGCGATGTGGTCCTTGATATCGAAGAGGATGTCTTCGTAGGTCGACATGGGCTGTTTCCTCCAATGATTTTGTGCGCCAAGCTAAGCGCACAACGAAGGAGAGGCGCAATGGGCGAGGCGTTCCACGACATCAGATTCGACCGGCCGGAACCGGCGATCGCGCGCATTACGCTGGCGCGGCCGAAGCAGATGAACGCGTACACGACGCGGCTGTGCGAGGAGGTTGTGCGGGCGATCGAGGCCTATTGGCGCGACGATGGGTTGCGTGTGCTGATCGTGACGGGCGAGGGGCGCGGGTTTTGCGCGGGCGGCGACGTGTCGGGGGCGGACGACGCGCACGGCGATTTGATGAAGTCGCAGCTCTCTCATGCGCGCGAGATGCGGGATGGGATGCATCGCGTGATCCTGGCGCTGCACCGGATCGACAAGCCGGTCGTCGCGATGATCAACGGGCCCGCGGTGGCCGGCGGGTTGACGCTGGCGCTCGCGTGCGACTTCCGGATTGCGGCGGACACCGCGAAGCTCGGTGATACGTCGGGGAAGTTCGGGTTGTTGCCGGATGAGGGCGGTGCTTGGTTGTTCCCGCGCGCGATGGGGCTCGACCGTGCGTTGAAGATGACGATGCTCGCCGAAGTCTATGACGCGAAGGCGGCGTTCGAGCTGGGGCTCGTGACGGAAGTCGTGCCCGCGGCGGATCTTGAAACGCGCACGATGACGTTTGCGCGGGCGTTAGCCGCACGCGCACCGCTCGCCGTGCGGCTGGCGAAGGCGATGATGGTGCGCGGGCTGACGACGTCGCTCGATCACTCGCTCGCCGATGCGGCGCTCTCGGTGATGGTCGCGAACCCGACACAGGACGTGCGCGAGGGCGTGAAGGCGTTCTTCGAGAAGCGCGAGCCGAAGTTCGAAGGGCGCTAACGCTTCGTCGGCGGTGGGGTAAGGATGGTGCCGATGCCTTGGAGGGCGGCGCGCCAGCCTTGGCCGCAGGCTTCGTAGAAGCCGTCGGATTGGCCTTGGGGCGGGAAGCCGGATTGCGTTACGCGCAGAACCGATCCGGCTGCGATTTTCTGGATCGTGAATTCGGCCGTCATCGCCGACGCGAACGGGAGCATGCCGGCGCGAGAGCGGGCGTATTCATACGCCAAGATCACGCGTTGGGGGGCGCTGAAGGATTTGATGCGCGCGCCCGTGACGTAGTCGGGGTCGCTTTCGCGTTCGCCCCAGGCGAAAATCCAGAGGCCGTCGAGTTCGGTGATGACGGCGCCGACTTGATCCCAGCGGCCGCGGATTGCCTTTGGCGCGAGCAGCAGATTGAACACCGCCTCGGGCTTCGCCGGCAGTTCGATCTCGTGCCACTGGTTGCGCGTCGTCATGCCCCGATCATATCCCCAAGATCAGCTTCGACATGATGTTGCGTTGAACTTCGGATGAGCCGCCGTAGATCGTGGCGGCGCGCGAGTTCAGGTATTGCGGCATGAAGACAAGGCCGTGGTCGGGCGTGACGGGTTTGACGTTCGCGCCTTGCTTGCGGGCTTCGGGTTCAAAGGGGGCGATGTAGAAGGCCAGAGCTTCGATGCTGAGTTCGGTGATGCGTTGGCCCATCTCGGTGCCGCGCGCCTTTAAGAGCGACGAGGCGGGGCCGGGGTTTTGGCCTTGTGCGAGCTGCGACATCACGCGGTGCTCGGTCACCATCAGGCCTTGGAGTTCGATCTCGGCTTCGGTGAGTTTGCGTTTGAAGGTTTCGTCGTCGGCCAGCGCGCCGCCGTCGCTGCGTTCGATTTGCGCGGCCTTCTTGACCGCGCTGAATTTCGATTGCAGCGCGGCGGCGTAGGCGTTGCCGCGTTCGAATTCGAGAAGGTACTTCGCGATCGTCCAGCCTTGGCCTTCTTCGCCGACGCGGTTGGCGACGGGCACGCGGACGTTGTCGAAGAAGCACTGGTTCACTTCGTGGTCGCCGGCCATCGTGATGATGGGACGCACGCTAAACCCCGGCGTCGAGGTCTCAAGCAACAGGAACGTGATGCCTTCCTGCGGCTTGCCCGCGTTCGAGGTGCGCACGAGGCAGAACATGCGGTTGGCGAAATGTGCGTGCGTGGTCCAGATCTTCGTGCCGTTCAGGACGTAATGGTCACCGTCGCGCACGGCCTTCATCTGGAGCGACGCGAGGTCGGAGCCTGAGCCGGGTTCGGAATAGCCCTGGCACCAGTAGTCGTCGCCCTTGAGGATACGCGGGAGATAGAACGCCTTCTGCTCCGGCGAGCCGAACTTCATCAGGACTGGGCCGCACATGCGGGTGCCGAAGTTGGCGAGGATCGGCGCGTTCGCCGACGCGCATTCGGATGAGAAGATGTAGCGCTGCATCTCGGTCCAGCCCGGGCCGCCGTGTTCTTTCGGCCAGGCGGGGGCGAGCCAGCCTTTTTCGTAGAGCGCCTTGTGCCACTTCGCGGTCGCCGGCGGGTCGGTGAGCACGCCGCCCGTCTTCTTGCCCGCCTCGCGTAGATCGGCCGTCAGCTTCTCATCGAGAAAGCGGCGCACTTCCGAACGGAAGGCTTCGTCGGCGGGGGAGAGGGCGAGATCCATGGCGTTTCCGTTTTATTCGTTTCGCCTATCGGACCCCGGCGCGCAACCCAAATCAAGAGCGCGGCCCGCGCGCGGCGTGCCATTCGTCACGGGTTATCGCGTATATACCCAAGGTCGCGTCGCTCGGCGTGGTCCAGGAGCGGACGAGCCTCTCGCCCAGGCGCTCGGCGACGCGGGCGGAGCGCGTGTTGTCCGGGTGGATGATGCTGATGATCTCGTCCCTGCTGAGAGCCTTGAAGCCCCAATCGAGAGCGAGGGATGCCGCTTCGCTGGCGTAGCCCTTGCCCCAGCGCTCGCGCGCAATGGCCCAACCGAGTTCGAGGCCAGGCCATTCGTATGGCGTATCGATGTAGCCGACGCGGCCGAAGAGTTCGTCGGTCTTGGCGTCAGCCAACGCCCACTTGCCGCAACCCTTCAACTGCCAGTGGCCGGTGTGGTGGGCAATATAATCCCAGGCCTTGCTGAGGCTCGGCTCCGGACGCCCCGATCCCAGGTAGCGCACGACCTCAGCGTCGCTATGCAGCCGCGCCAGCGCGGGCACGTCGTCTTCGCGAAACGCGCGCAGGACGATGCGGTCGGTCGAGAGCGTGGGAATGTTCATAGCTCGTTTTCCCACGCCCCCGTCTTCGTTATCAACCGAGTTTCGGTTCGAGTTTCTTGCAGGCATCGACGAGGCCTTTTACGGAGTCGACGGACTTTTGCAGCATCGCTTGTTCGTCTGGCAGGAGGTTCAGCGAGATGACCTTCTCGACGCCCTTCGCGCCGATCACGCAGGGAACGCCGACGTAGATGTCTTTCAGGCCGAACTCGCCGTTCACGTGGGCGGCGCAGGGGAGGATGCGCTTTTTGTCCTTCAGGTAGCTCTCGGCCATCGCGATCGCGGAGGTTGCGGGGGCGTAGAAGGCGGAGCCGGTTTTTAGGAGGCCCACGATCTCAGCGCCGCCGTCGCGGGTGCGTTGAACGATCTGGTCCAGGCGCTCTTGCTTGATCCAACCCATCTTCACCAGTTCCGTCAGTGGAATGCCGGCGACGGTGGAGAAGCGTGTGAGGGGAACCATCGTGTCCCCGTGCCCGCCCAGGACGAACGCGGTCACGTCTTCCACAGATACTTTGAACTCGTCGGCGAGGAAGTGCCGGAAGCGTGCGCTGTCAAGAACGCCAGCCATGCCGACGACCTTGTTGTGCGGCAGGCCGGAGAATTCGCGCAGCGCCCACACCATCGCATCGAGCGGGTTGGTGATGCAGATGACGAAGGCGTCTTTCGCGTGCTGCTTCAAGCCTTCGCCGACGGCGGCCATTACCTTGAGGTTGATGCCGAGAAGATCGTCGCGGCTCATGCCCGGCTTGCGTGCGATGCCGGCCGTCACGATTACCACGTCGGAACCAGCGATGTCGGCGTAGGACTGTGTCCCCTTAAATTGCGTGTCGAAACCTTCGACAGGGCCCGCTTGCGCGATATCCAGCGACTTTCCTTGCGGCAGGCCTTCGACGATGTCGAAGAGCACGACGTCGCCCAATTCCTTCAAGCCGATGAGATGGGCGAGCGTGCCGCCGATTTGTCCGCCGCCGATCAATGCAATTTTCTTGCGAGCCATTTTGGTTCTTTCTCGATTTTCAGGTTGTGCGACGACGGCACAGCACGTTCGTGTCGTCGGCGTGGATGGTGAATAGTTTCGATTAACTTAACGCGGCACGGGTAGCGCATGTGCCGACTCAATCGCAAGCGCACAAGCGGAGCGTGTGCATGTGATTTATGCACCACTGTCAACTCTAATATTGCTTCACCATACCTTTCGATGTACGGTGCGGCATCAAAGTTGCAGTCCGTTAACTGTCACCATACGGCGCATCCGGTCCCCACGGTTCGGGGGAAGCGCGGTCCGGGTTCGTAGCGTAAAAAGTGGAGTTGGTTCATGCGTCCAGTCGCGCTTGCTGGAATTCTTCTCTCGACCACCATGTTGGGTGGATGCGCCGGCACCATCGCCGGTGTCACCCTCAGCTCCATCTCTTCCTACGCTGGTTTCGCTTCGACCATCTTCACCGGCGCCGACCTCGGCGAACACGCCGCCTCTCTCGTCACCGGCAAGGACTGCCGTTTCTCCGAAGGCTTGATGCGCTCGGACCGCGACATCTGCGAAGAGCCCGGCTCTCTCGCGACGCGCGACGACTTCCACGGCATCTTCATCGAACGCATCGACGCCGACGGCACTATCATCTACGCCGCGCCGAAGTACATGGCATCGGGCGTGGGCCTGGGCGAGAACGAATCGACCCCCGATCGCCTGTGGGCGGAAATCAAACTCGGAAAAGCGAAGGAAGAAACAGAACGTCAGCTGGCGCGCACGAACACCGCGACGCAGACGATCGACGTGGCGGCGCTGGCCACCGGGTCGCTATCGTCTGAGTCGCTTGCGTTTCTTCCGGCTGCGACGGCCGTTGCCGAGATCGCCGACGGCGAGACGGCGAGCCAGACGGCTTCTGCTCCTGTGCGTCCGGTCGTGAACGCCTCGAAGGCAAAGGCCGAGAAGAAGGTTCAAATGACGACGGTCGCGGCGGATTTGCCGCTCGACCAGCCGGCGATCGAAGAGGTCGCTCTGACTGCGCCGCTCAAGGCCGCGAAGGAAAACGGGCAAGGCGGTCCGCTGATCACCATGACGGGCAGCAGCGCACCGGTCGCCTCGACGCTGATCAACGGCGAGCCGGTCGTCATCCTGCGCTTGCAGCCGATGATCAACGCGGCGTCGGCGATCGACACGGCGAGCGCCGAGCCGAGCGCCATTCAAGACGAAGCCTCGACGGTCGTGGCGCTGCCGGCGTATTCGACTTCGATACCGTCGCCGCTGGCGGTGTTGAATCAAACGACGCAAACCGTTGAAGTCGCCGCCGTCGAGCCGCAACTCGAAAGCTCGCGCCCGCGCACGAAGCCTGCCGCAGTCGAACTGGCTCCGGTGACCGAGACGGTTGTCGAAGAAGTCGCCGCCGAGAAGCCGAAGCCCGTGCGCCGCAAGCGCGCCGAGCCGGTTGTCGCGCCCGCCCCGCAATCGGACGTCTACCAGCCGCCGTCCCGCGAGAACGAGATCGCTTCGTCGACGACGCCGGATTTGATCGCGGCTTCGCCCGTTCATACGCCGGGCGACATTCCTGCCGCGCCGATGCCGACGACGCCGATGGCTTCGACGCCCGCGCCCGTCGCGACGTATGTGCCGTCGACGGCGCCGAGCGAGCCGACTGGTCCCGCGACGTCAGGCCCCGCGCCGCTCTATCCGATCGCGCAGCCGTAAGTTTTACGCAGACGTCTCCAAGCGCCCGAGAGATCGGGCGCTTTTTTTATGCCTTGGGTCTGTGGGCCTGCGCGAGGTAGGTCGGCGTTTGCATTTCGATCAGGCGCGACGAGGTGCGTTCGAATTCGAAAGCGCCGTCGCCTTGCGTGTAGAGCTCGTGCGGCGGGGCGGCTGCGGCGCAGACGAGTTTGACGGCCCGTTCGTAGAGGGCGTCGATCAGCGTGCCGAAGCGTTTGGCCTCGTCGCGCCGGTCGGGCGATAGGCGCGGGATGTCCTTCACGACCATGGCGTGGAAGGCGTCGGCGAGCGCCAGATATTCCTGCGGCCCGCGCGCGGTGACGCAGAGTTCGTCGAAGGTGAAGCGGGCGACGCCCTTGGCCTGCTCCGGCACCGTGATCTTGCGACCCAGCACTTCCAACTCGGACGGCGTGCCGTGGGCTTCGCCGGTGAGGTCGCGCCAGACGCCGTCGAGAGCGGCCGTCGCGTCGGGGCCGAGGGGCGCGAAGTAGACGCGCGCTCGTTCGAGGCGGGCGAGGCGGTAGTCGATAGGGCCGTCGAGCGGCACGATGTTCATGTGCGCTTCGATGAGGTCGATCGCCGGCACGAAGAGCTGGCGGTTGATGCCGTTCTCGTAGAGGTCGCGCGGGTGACGGTTCGACGTCGCGACGACAACCGTGCCGGCGGCGAAGAGGGCCTTGAAGAGGCGGCCCAGGATCATCGCGTCGGCGATGTCGAGGACTTGGAATTCGTCGAAGCAGAGCAGACCGGCGCCGGTGCGGATGTCGTCGGCCACGTGCGGGATCGGATCGCCGGGGTCTTTGTCGCGCCAGCGCGTGATCGAGGCGTGCACCTCGGCCATGAAGTCGTGGAAGTGGACGCGGCGCTTGGGCGCGAAGTCGACGGTTGAGAAGAACATGTCCATCAGCATCGACTTGCCGCGGCCGACGGGGCCGTGGATGTAGAGGCCGCGCGGCGGTTCTTGCGCTTTGCGCAGGCCGAAGAACGACCGCTTCACCAGCCGATAGGCGTCGAGTTGGCCGGCGAGGTCGTCGAGCGCCTGCGCGACCGCCTTCTGCGCGGGGTCGCCGGTCAGTTTTCCTTCGGCGACGAGGGCTGCGTAGCGTTCGGCGGGCATCGGGTCTCAACACAAAGCCCGCCTTCGTCGGCGGGCACGGTCCAGGCGATACGTGGTTTTTCGGGCGCGGGTCAACTGGCGTGGCTCACGGCGCCGGTTGCCGCGTGGTGACAACAGGCACTTGTGCGCGGCGGGCTTGCTTGAGACGCTGGCGTGCCGAGGTTTTCGATGTCGAACGTTGAAACGACGCGGCCGCGCGGCCGGTTTGACGTGGCGCTGATGGCGGGGTTCTTTTGGGCCATCGTCGGTGTCTTTGTCGTTTCGATGGCGTCCCTCGCTTATGTCGGATTCAAAGTCGGCAGGCCGCCGAACGACCTTCTGACGGTTCCACTGGCGGCCGTGCAGGTCGCGTTGATTGCAGCGTTCGTCGGCATTCTTCCGACAAGTCTGTTCGCGGGCGCGATCGGCTGGGTCGTCTATCGCGCCGGAATCGTTTCGCGCTGGGCGTATCTGGTGGTGGGCGCGCTGTCCGCGTTCTTGGCGATCGCCAGCTGGGATTTGTTCTTGGCCCTCGCGAGCGGCGACCAGCCGGTCTTCTCTGTCGGCGATCTCAGGGTCTACCTGTTCTTGTATCTGCCGTTGATGCTGGTCGGTGCGTTCGGCGGGTATATGGGCGGGCGCGTGCTCGAGCGAGCGTAACTGTTTGCGCGTCGTGGCGTGTCCGACCGGCGGCGGCTAGACTGCGGACATGTCGACCTCTCGTCCGCCAGCTCGGTTCCGTGAGGGCTTTGCCCGCGCATGGGGCGTTGGGTTGCTCTGCGGGATCGGCGCGGCGGTTGTGATCGCGATCGTCGCGTCGATCGTTCTGGCCGTGTCGTTCGAACTTCGCGAAGGGGCGTTGCCGGCCATGCTCCAGACCGTCGTCTATACGGCGGTCGGCGCGACGGTGCTCGCCATCTTTCCCATCGGGCCGGTTTCGGGAGTGCTTGGCTGGTTACTCTATCGCAACGGCGTGATCTCGCGCCTGGCGTATGCCGGGGCGGGCTTGGTCGCCAGTGTGACGGCGCCTGCGTTTCTGCTTGTGGCCTTCGTCGAGACCATGCGTTACCCCACGACGAACTACGCGGTCGTTTCCGATTTCGGGGCGATGCTCGTCGCGCTCGCCTTTGCGATCGCGGGCGCGTTCGGCGGGTTCATGGCCGGGCACGTGATCCGGCGCGACGCGGCAGGCCGCACCTAGTTCGCGCGGCTGTAGGTGCCGTCCATCACGGCTCGCATGCCGCAATAGTCCTGGCAATTCTTCGTTTCAACGACCAGCGAGGCTTCGCTGTCGTTAGGAACGATGGTGATGCGGCAGGACTTGTCGTTCCATCTGACGACGCCTTTGCCGCCGACCGTTGCGTGATCGGTCTCGAAGACGCAGGTGTGACCGTTGTCGCCGACAGTCAGGATGTTGAGGCCGGCTTCGAGGCCGAAGCGCACGATCGTGAGTGTGCCGTGGGCTGCGCGGTATTCGGCGAAGGGTTCGTAGACGTTGACCTGCGGGCTGAGTTCGGTGAGGCGTGTTTTGTAAGCGCTCTCAATGCAAACGTTGTCGGCGTTGCAGGCGTTGCGGCTCTCGATAAAGTCGCGTTGGCTGGCGATGATGGCTGGCGTGTTGGCGCCGGCTTGTTCTCTCGCCAGTTTGTAGAGACGCGCGAGTTGGCGATCGAACCATTGCAGGTTCGGGACGCGGCAGATTTCTTTTTCGGCCGTGGCCGTCGCCTTGTTGCAGTTGAAGCTGGGTGCGGCTTGCGCATCCTGCGTCAGAATCAGAACGGCACAGGCGATGGCGAGGGCGCGCATCGGCTTATTTCATCGTCGGGATGACGAAGCTTGAGCCTTCGCGGACGCCGCCTTTGGGCCAGCGGGCGGTGACGGTTTTGATTTTGGTGAAGAAGCGGACGCCTTCGGGGCCGTGTTGGTTGACGTCGCCGAAGGCCGAGCGCTTCCAGCCGCCGAATGTGTGATAGGCGAGCGGCACGGGGATCGGCACGTTGATGCCGACCATGCCGACTTGGACTTTGCTGGCGAACTCGCGCGCGGCGTCGCCGTCGCGGGTGTAGATCGCTACGCCGTTGCCGTATTGGTGTTTCGAGGGGAGGCTTGCGGCTTCTTCGAATGTCTTCGCGCGAGCGATTTGCAGGACGGGGCCGAAGATCTCTTCCTGATAGCTGCGCATGTTCGGCGTCACCTTGTCGAACAGCGAACCGCCCATGAAGAAGCCGTTTTCATAGCCTTGCATGCGGAAATTGCGTCCGTCGACGACGAGTTCGGCGCCTTCCTTCACGCCCATGTCGATGTAGCCCTTCACCTTGTCGCGGTGTTCGCGGGTGACGAGCGGGCCATAGTTCGCGGCCGGATCGGTGGGGAGCGAGACTTTCAGTTCTTCGACGCGGGGTTTGAGGCGGCGGACGAGTTCGTCGCCGACTTTGTCGGTGACGGGGACGGCGACGGCGATCGCCATGCAGCGTTCGCCGGCCGAGCCGTAGCCTGCGCCGATGAGATCGTCGACGACTTGGTCGAGGTCGGCGTCGGGCATGATGATGGCGTGGTTCTTCGCGCCGCCCATGGCCTGCACGCGTTTTCCGTGTGCGGTGCCTGTCATGTAGACGTACTCGGCGATCGCGGTGGAGCCGACGAACGAGACGGCTTTGATGTCCGGGTCCTTTAGGATGGCGTCGACCGCTTCCTTGTCGCCGTGGACGACGTTGAGTACGCCTGCGGGTGCGCCTGCTTCCAGAAAGAGTTCGGCGAGGCGGAGGGGGACGCTGGGGTCTTTTTCGCTGGGCTTGCAGATGAAGGTGTTGCCGGTGGCGATGGCGACGCCGAACATCCACATCGGGATCATGGCCGGGAAGTTGAACGGCGTGATGCCGGCGACGACGCCCAAGGGCTGGCGCATCGAATAGACGTCGATGCCGGTGCCGGCGCTTTCGGTGTATTCGCCCTTCATCAGATGCGGGATGCCGCAGGCGAACTCGATGACCTCCAAGCCGCGCTGGATGTCGCCCTTACTGTCGGCGATGACCTTGCCGTGTTCGGACGAGAGCATCGCCGCCAGTTCGTCCATGTTCTTTTCGACGAGCGCCTTGAAGGCGAACATCACGCGTGCGCGTTTTTGCGGGTTCTGCGACGACCACTCCGGAAACACTTTCGCGGCGGCTTCGACGGCGGCGCGCATTTCGGCCGTGGTGGCGAGCGGCGTCTTCGCCTGCACTTCGCCCGTCGCCGGATTGTAGACGTCGTTGAAACGGCCGGACGTGCCCTTCACGTGACGGCCGCCAATGAAATGCGTCAGTTCCCGCACCATCGTTTTCTCCACCTAAGTTCGCGCCCTTGAGCGGGCCATTTGGCCGGTTGTGTAGCACCGGCGTGGCCTGCGCTCCACCTCTGCTTAGAGGCTTGGAAACACGTGCGGCACAAAGACCAAGAGGCCGATGATCGCCGCGCCGATGGCCGCGATCAGGACGGCGGCGGCGGCGACGTCTTTGGCTTGTTTCACCAGCGGGTGGAATTCGGGCGAGGCCACGTCGCACAGGAACTCGAAGGCGGTGTTGAGCGCCTCTGCGGTCCAGACTGCGACCATCGAGGCGATGAGCCAAACCCATTCCTCGCGCGGGATAGCGAACCAGATGCCCGCGCCGATCACGACGATCGACGCCGTCAAATGGATCCGAGCGTTGTGCTGCGTGCGCAGCATGGCGACGATGCCGCTGAGCGCGAAGGAGACACTTTTGAGACGTTCGGCGATCGAGAAGGGCTTCGTCATCAGCGCGTGAGTGTCAGGCCACCCAAAGCTCGCGAACGCCACGCGCCTGGGCCGGCCGAATCGAACCGGGCAAGGATCACGTTACCCTGTCCCACGAAGACAAGCGCAGCGCCGCTTTCCGCCCAATAACGGACTCCACCGAAGCGATGGTCGCAATCGGGGTCCCAGCGCGCGGCGAAGCCTGCGTCGATGCGGGCGCTGGTCAGCCTTATGGTGCAGAGTTCGCCGACGCCGTCGGCGACGACGCGCCAGCGGCCGAAGAGTTCGGCGGCGGCCGGTTCGTTCTGCGCCTCGCCGTTCGGCGCCATGAGGCCACTCGTCTCCTCTGGCATGCCGCGCGTCATGAGGAACGACGTGTCGTTGCGGGCGCTGATCCAGCGCCCGTCTTGCGTCGCGTGGAAGCGAAGGATGATGCCGCCGTCGGCTCTAAGGAACAGGAGTTCGTCGCCGTCTTCGTCCCATTGCGCGGGACGCGACGGCAGATCGACGATGCGGCAGCGCGGGCCTGCGCGGAGACGCTTGGCGCCGAACGCGAGATCGTCCGATAGGTGGATGCGGCACATGCCGCCGGTGCCGAGATTCGACAGATACCACGCACCCTCGAGGCTTTCGGGGCCGCCTGTGCCGGGCGGCGGTGCGGGGTCGGCTTCGGCCATGCCGCCCGCTTGCAGATCTTGATTGGCGGCGAAGTGAAGTTTTCGGTCGGCATCGGTGAGCGCGCAGCCCATCGCGCCTTCGCCGATCGACAGACACGTGATCGCGGCCGTCTGCGGCGCCGGTAGGACGCCGTCGTGCGATGTGTCGACGCCGGTGCCGAGGCTGCGGCGCACGAGTTGGCGGCGGCTGTTGCGCGTGAAGCAGACCAGCGTGCTGCCTTCGAGCGCGCAAGCGGGTTCGGCGGTGACTTCGTCGTCGGTCGACGTCACGAGACCCGGGTTCTGCGCGAAGACCGGCATGCCGCGCCAGACGTGCAAGCGGCCGCTGCGGCTTTGCGCGGCACAGGCGGCGTCGCCGGATTTCAAGCGCACGCAGGACGGCTTGCCTTCGATGCGGCCGCCGAGCGTCGTCCAGCCGCCGCTTTTTCCCGCGGCGTCGGGCAGGAAGGCGACGAGTTCGCCGGTGGCGCTGCGGCCGAAGCAGGCGGCGCCGGTGAGGCCCACGATGATGCATTCGGGATCGGCGCTGAGCGCGCCGCCCAGATCGCGCCACGCCTCCCACGCCTTGCCGCCGTTCCATCGGCGCGACATCAGTTGATCGGCCCGTCCGCGCGCGAAGCAGACGATGCGATCGCGCGCGTGGGAGAGGCACGACACGCGCGACGACTTCAGTTCGCCGCCGAGCGAGGCCCATGCGCCCCACTTCGCACCGTTCAGATAGATCGTGGCGAGGACGCCCTTGGCGCTGATCGCGAAGCAGTTGATGCCGCCGGGACCGCGCGCGACACAGCTTGGCGCGGCGGCGAGTTTGCCGCCGAGATCTTGCGGTGCGCTCCACTTTCCGTGGTCGCGATGGATCCAGGTGAGGCTGCCCGACGGCGAACGCGTGAAGCAGTCGATACGGTTCGGGCTCCACGAGACGCAGTCGCCGGCCTCGCGGGCGACGGCTGGCTGGATTTCATCCCACGCGCGCGCGGGACTCGTTCCCAGCAACGCCACGGCCAGCGACAGCACGGCGACATGCAACAGAACGCGCATGGCTTTTGTTCTCAGCGGATGTTTCGCACGCGTGTTAAACGCGCGGAACGACGATCCAGGTGTCGAGATCGAGAAGAATCGCCGGATCATAAGATCCGTCGGGGAGCTTGTCCGGAAAATCGGCGCAATTGCGATCTTTCGCGGCAAGCGTGCGGACACGCAGGAAGCCCCAATCTGTGCGCGTGGCGTGAGGAACCTTTTCCGCCACTTCGCTCCACGCGTAGATCGTATCGCCGGCGAAGCAGGGCGAAACGTGGCGGCCGGCATTGATGCCGGCGACGAAGAGCGCGTTCTCGAAGCCGTTGTAGCTTAGGGCCCGCGCAACCGAGATGACGTGTCCGCCGTAGACGATTCGTTTGCCGAAACGGCCTTGGCGTTCGGTGTGCGCGTTGAAGTGGACACGTGCGGTGTTGTGGTAGAGGCGCGTCGCCATCATGTGTTCGGCGTCTTCGACGGTCATGCCGTCGGCGTGATCAAAGCGTTGGCCCTTCGCGTAGTCGTCGAAGAAGCGTGCGCCGCCGGTGTCCGCGCGGTGCGCGCGGGCGAGGGCTTCGTGCGGGAAGAGGTGCAGCGCGTCGTGGGCGACCGCCTTC
Source organism: Alphaproteobacteria bacterium (assembly GCA_034440355.1). Lineage (GTDB taxonomy): Bacteria > Pseudomonadota > Alphaproteobacteria > Micropepsales > Micropepsaceae > SZUA-430. The sequence goes on along the minus strand of JAWXBY010000050.1, from coordinate 13,018 downwards.
GGCAGTTCGGGCACGTGCGCTTCCGGCACGGGCGCGTCCTTCGTCCGCTTTCGCACCATCACCCAGCGGGCGTAGGTCAGGACCGCTTCGGCGCGTTGATTGAAGCCGGTCGAGCGGACGTAGACGATGCCGCTTTCCTTGTTGGCGTTTTCGCGTGTCCCCAGAACTTCGGACTTGGCGCTGAGCGTGTCGCCGGGGAAAACGGGTTTCAGGAAACGGCAGTCGGCGTAGCCGAGGTTCGCGATGGCGTTCAGCGAGACTTCGGGCACGGTCTTGCCGAAGACGGTGTGGAAGACGAGCAGGTCGTCGATGGGCGATGAGGGCATGCCCAAACTGCGCGCGAATTCTGCAGAGCTTTGCGTCGCGAAGCGGGCGCCGTAGAGCGCCGTGTAGAGCGCCTGATCGCCTTCGGTCAGGGTGCGCGGCGGGGCGTGATGCAAAATCTGGCCGGCGCGGAAATCTTCGAAGAAGTTTCCTGCGCCGGCCGCCGTCGGTGTCGCCGCCATTATTTCTTGTTCAAAGCCGCCAGGCCGTCGCGCGCTTCGGGCTGGTTCGGATTGATCGAGAGGGCGAGCTTGTAGGTGTCGATCGCACGCTGCTTCTGGCCGCTGTCTTCGTAGAGACGGCCGAGAACACCCAGCATGTCGGCATCGCGCGGACGTAGGCGAACCGCCGCTTCGCAATCCGAGATCGCGGATTTGAAGTTGCCCTGCCAGCTGTAGGAAACGCAGCGCGCATAGTAGTAGTCGGCGTTGTTGCTCTTCAGCGCGATCGCGGCGCCGAACGACTGCGCCGCCTTCGCATGTTGATCCATCGCCTGATAGGTCGCGCCGAGTTCGTAGTGGGCGACGTCCATCTTGGGATCGACCTCGATAGCGGCGAGATAGTCATCGGCCGCAAGCTTGTACTGCCTGGACTCGCGGTAGGCCTTGCCACGCAGGTAGAAGGTCGTGGCGGTCCACTGACCCTTCGGCAGGCGGCCGGACGCCAGGATTTCGGTGAAGATGATGATTGCGGTTTTGTAGTCGCGCGCCTTGAGTGCGGCTTGCGCCTTCTTGTGATTGCCCTGCCAGTCGTAACGCTTCGGCGGGTCGCCGCTGGACACCGGCGGCGCGCCGGCAGCCGGGGGCGTCGTGGGCTGCGCCATCGCAGCAGACGCGGCAAGCACCATGCAAACCAAACCAATCACCAGTCGCTTCACGTCGTCACTCCTTTCGTCGGGCGCGCAGCCGATCAATTCAAGTCATCGGGCGGCGGCGCTCATCACCCCGGCCGCCCGTATTCAAGTGGCTCCCGGATGAACCGGGGTTGAACGCCGGCTAGCTGCCCGTCCTCTGCAACCCCTCAGTCGCGATCGGGTTCCCCGGATCGGCGGCCAAGAGCCTGCGATAGAGTTCCGCAGCGCGCTGGGCGTTGCCGGTTTGCTCAGCGGACTGCGCCGTTGCGGTCAACAAATTCTTGTCGTTGGGCGTCGCGGCGAGCGCCTTTTCGCAGTCGGGAAGGGCGCCGGCAAAGTCCTTGCGGTTGAAAAGCATGATGCAGCGGGCGCTGCGATAGGACACGGCATCAGGGTCGGTCTTGATCGCCGCGTCGATGTCGGCCAGCGCGAGATCGTCCTGCTTCAATTCGAGATAGCAGGCGGCGCGCGAGAAATAGATGTCGCCCTTCTTCGTGAATTCCAGAGCCTTCGTGTAGTCGGCGATGGCCGCCGTCCAATCGCTCTTGCGCCGGTGCGCGTTGCCGCGGCCGAAATAGAGATTGCCCATGGCATCGGGCTGATCGTCGAAAGCGTGCGAGTTGATCGCCTTGGTGAAGAGTTCGATCGCGAGATCCGGATTGTTTGCGTTGAGCGCCTCTTGCGCCTGGTTCGGATATTTCTGCGCTTCGATCTTCTTGCGCTGCTGACGCTCCGACACACCTTCGGCGGCGAAGGCGGGCGCAGGCAGCGCAATCGTTGCGACCATGATCGTCATGAGCAGGAACGCGAAAAACCGCTTAACCATTGGGCACCCCAAATCCTGTTTTTGTGCACTCAGACCGCCGCACGGCGGCCTCATAAAAAGCAAGGCCGAGCCCCCTAAAAGGAGGCCCGGCCCCAGCCGTTACTTATGAGAATATCATTGCGGCGCGAGGAGGGCAAAAGTCCGTTATGCCGCGCCCAGCGCCTCGATGGCCTCGGCGAGGGCGACCGTCTGCTTCGCGATTTCGGCGTGTAGAAGCTCAACCATTCGCCCATCGAGGGCGATCGCGCCTTTGCCCTTGTTCTCCGCCTTTTCGAAGGCCGCCAGGATGGCGCGCGCGCGGGCGACCTCTTGCGGGTCGGGCGCGAAGATGTTGTTCGCCCCCTCAATCTGGGAGGGGTGGATGAGCGTCTTGCCGTCAAAACCCAGCGCTCTGCCCTGACGGCACACGGCCTCGAACCCTGCCGTGTCCGCGATCTCGTTGAAGACGCCGTCGATGACGGTGAGGCCGTGCGCGCGGGCTGCAAGAACCGTCAGGTTCAGGCTGGCGAGGAGCGCTTCGCGGCCGGGCGTATGTTGGGCGCGAAGTTCTTTAACCAGATCGTTCGTGCCCATGACCAGACAGGTCAACCGGCCTTGCGCGCTTGCGATCTCGTTGGCGTTGAAAATGGCGAACGGCGTTTCTATCATCAGCCAGAGCGCGCATGAGTCCGGCGCCGCGCCCATGTGCTGATCGGCGTGTTCGACGTCGACGAGGTCGTTCACCTTGGGCACCAGGATGGCGTCGGGGGCGGCTTCGACCGCCGCGTCCATGTCATCGTGTCCCCACGGCGTGTCGAGGCCGTTGACGCGGATGATGACCTCGCGCTTGCCGAAGCGTTTGGCCTTGACCGCCGCGCAGACTTGTTCGCGGGCGATGTCTTTGGCTTGGGGAGCGACGGCGTCTTCAAGATCCAGGATCAGCGCGTCGGCCGGCAGGGTCGCGGCCTTCTCAAGAGCGCGGGCGTTGGAGCCCGGCATGTAAAGGACGCTGCGGCGGGGGCGGATTGTCATCGGGGCTCTCAAGAAAATGGCGGTGGACCCTAACGAGGGTGCATTTTTATTCCAAGCGGCTGTCGATTCCCGCCCCTGTGGCTCGTCCTTGAAGGGTTGTAGGCTTCTACCCAAGGAGGGACAAATGCCCAGCTACATCCTGCTGCTGCACAGAAACGCACAAAGCATGAGCGACCTATCGCCCGAGGCGATGGGGCAGTTGCTCAAAGACTTCAACACCTGGACCGCCAAGATGCGGGCCGAGGGACGCTATGTCGGCAGCGACCGGCTGACCGAGGCCGTGAAGACCGTCACCGCGAAGGGCGGCCAGTTCGCCGTGACTGACGGTCCTTATGCCGAGAGCAAGGAAATCGTCGGCGGCTATTACGGCATCACGGCCAAGGACTTCGCCGAAGCGTGCGAGGTGGCGAAGGGCTATCCGATGCTCAAGCACGGTGGGCGTGTCGAGGTACGGCAGATTTTCGAGATGCCGAGCTGAGGGGGGGGACGAACCATGCCGAACTTCATTCTGTTCCTGCACGAGCATCAAGGTCAGTTCGACGACCGCAGCCAAGACGAGATGATGCGGATCATCCAGGAGTACGGCGCGTGGGCGACGAAGATGCGCGAGGCGAAGCGCTTTGTCGGCGGCGAGAAGCTGACCGACGATACGGGCAAGGTGCTTCGACCAAGGACCGGGCGCATCGTGGTGACCGACGGGCCCTATGCCGAGAGCAAAGAGATCGTCGGCGGGTTCTTCACGATCACGGCGAAGGACTATGACGAAGCGTGCGAGATCGCGACGGACTGTCCGCATCTGAAGTATGGCGGGCGCGTCGAAGTGCGTCAGATTCACCAGCTCTGAATGAGCGCCGGCCCCGATCTCACGCCGCTGATCGACCGTTTGTCGCGGCGTGAGACGGGCCGGCTGGTCGGTGCGCTGACGCGCGTGCTGGGCGCGTCGGCGTTGTCGCTGGCGGAGGATTGCGTGCAGGACGCGTTCGTGGCCGCCTTGACCACGTGGTGCGAGCGCGGCGTGCCGGACAATCCGTTCGCTTGGCTTTTGACGACGGCGCGCAACCGGGCGGTCGACCGGTTGCGGCGGCACGCGATGATGAGCGCGCTTGAGCCCAAGGTCGGCGAGTGGCTGGAGCAGCTCAATCGGCCGACGGAAGACGTGCTGGGCGATGAGGAGTTGTCGCTGATGGTGCTGTGCTGCGATCCGGCGCTCGATGCGGATGCGCGGCTGGCGTTGACGCTGAAGACGGTGTGCGGGTTTCGCGTGGAGGAGATCGCGCGCGCGTTTCTGGCGACGCCGGAAGCGATTGCGCAGCGGCTGGTGAGAGCGAAGGCGCGCGTGCGGGCGCTTGGCCTTGAATTCGCTATGCCCGCGGGGGCGGGGCTTGCGGAACGCATGCCGTCGGTGTCGCGCACGATCTATCTCTTGTTCAACGAAGGCTATTCGGCGAGCGACGGCGATCGTTTGATCCGCGATGATTTTTGCGCCGAGGCGTTGCGGTTGGCGGAGGTGGTGGCGTGGCATCCGCGCGCGTCGTCGCCGGAAGCGCATGCGCTTGCCGCGCTCGTTCTCTTTCAGCATGCGCGGCGGACGGCGCGCGTGGCCGCCGACGGCACGCCGTTGATGCTTGAGGAACAGGAGCGGCGGCTGTGGGATCAAGCGATGATCGCGCGCGGGTTTCAGCATTTGGCGGCATCGCAGAATGACGTGCAGCTGACGGCGCTGCATCTGGAGGCGGGGATCGCGTCGGTGCATGCGGCGGCGACGTCTTGGGCGCGGACGGATTGGGCGGCGCTGGTGTCCTATTACGACGCGTTGCAGGCGATTGCGCCGTCGGCGGTGGTGGCGATCAACCGCGCCATCGCGATCGGCATGTTGCGCGGCCCTGAGGCGGGGCTTCGGGCGTTGGCGCCGGTGACCGGCGACAAGGCCGTTGCGCGGTACTTGCCCTATCACCTGGCGATCGGCGATCTTGAGTTGCGCCGCGACGACAAACGCGCGGCGCGGGCGGCGTTTGCACGGGCGCTTGAACTTCCCATGTCTCTTCAGGAGCGCAAACTGATCGAAGCGAAGCTCAAGCGGGCGGATCATGGCTGAGGCGCGCTGTATCCTGTCGATTCAGTCCGAGGTCGTGCGCGGTCATGTCGGCAACAGCGTCGCGCGCTTTGCGATGCAGCGCGTGGGTGTCGACGTGTGGGCCGTGCCGACGGTGCTGCTCTCGAACCATCCGGGGCATGGGCATTTTCGCGGCGAGGTCACGCCGGCCTCGCGCATCGACGATTTGATCGCGGGGCTTGGCGCGCATCGGTGGCTGGCGCGGTGCGATGGTGTGTTGTCCGGATATCTCGGCGCGGCGGATCAGGCGCGGGCGGTGGCGGATGCCGTGCGGAAGGTGAAGCGGGAGAACTCGCGCGCGATCTATCTCCTCGATCCGGTGTTCGGGGATGATGATGGGGCGTATGCGCGGGCGGGTGTCGCGGAGGCGATGGCGCGCGATCTGTTGCCGCTGGCGGATATTGTGACGCCGAACCGGTTTGAGCTTTCCAGTTTGACCTCGAAGCGCATCGAGAGCGCCGCCGACGCGGTGGCCGCGGCGCGCACGCTGGGTGTGGCCGAGGTTGTCGTGACGTCGGTACAGTTTCCGGGCGGCCAGATCGGGACCATCGCCGTGACACGCGAGGAGGCTTGGGCGACGTCTTCGGCGCGGATCGACAATGTTCCGCACGGGTCCGGGGATTTGCTGGCCGCTTTGTATTTGGCTGCCCGCGTGCAGGGGGAGGCGGCCGCGGCGGCTTTGGAGCGCGCGAGTTCGGCCGTCGATTTCATTCTGCGGGCGAGTGCGGGGGCGGACGAGTTGTTGCTGATCGAACATCAGCGCGGCTTGTTGGAACCGGCGCCCCGGCTTGCTGTGCGGGCGGTTTGAGTTCGGCTTTGTTGTCGTTATGGTGGCGACTTCAATCCTTTGCGGGAGGGCTTCATGACCGTCCGTCGTTCTTTGGCGCAAGCCGTTGTCGTCGCCGTGTTCGCCGCCGTTCTTGTCGCTTGCGTGAACGCGACGCCCTATCAGCCGGCGCAGCCGCGCGGGTTCGGGTATTCGGAAGAGCGGCTGGATCAGAACAAGTTTCGCGTCACGTTCCGCGGGAACGCATTGACGCCGCGTGAGACGGTTGAGGATTATCTTCTCTATCGGGCGGCGGAATTGACGCTGCAGAACAACTTCTCGCACTTCTTGGTCATCGGGCGGGATACGGAGAAGAAGACGTCGTATCGCTATTGGATCGATTCCTATGGCGGGCGCGGGTGGTTCGATCATGGCTTTCCCGGTTGGTATCGCGATCCTTGGGACCGTAGGTTCGGCGGCGCCTACGACGTTCAGCCGGTGACGACCTATACGGCGACGGCCGAGATCATCCTGGTCAAGGGCGCGCAGCAGGACGGCGAAGCACGCGCCTTCGATGCGCAGCAGGTGCTGGCCGCCGTCGGGCCGCGTGTCGTGCGGCCGGAGCAGCAGCCGCGTTAAGCTGCGTTTCGTTTGCCGAGGCCTTCCATTCCCTTGAGGAATGGAAAGCCGAGGGCCAGCGCGAGGCCTGTCCAAACCACGATGCCTTCGTTGCCGGCGACTTCGGGGCGATGCATGCCGACGAGGAGCAGCCAGAAGCCCACCGTCGTGATCCAAAATTGAATGCGGCGGCGACGTTCCATGATGAGGAATTCGGCGCCGGTCATTCTGCGGAGCCTGGCGCGCGCCCATACCCAGTGACGGTTGTTCTGCGCCACGCGGCGGTAGAAGCGGTGCAAGCGGCGCTCGGCCGCTTCTTCGGCCGAACCGGCCTTCGCGTCGACGAACGTGTCTTCGAGCGCGCGGCGGATGGACCGGTTGATCCACAGGATCGACGCGATGCCGAAGACTAGGATCGACCAGCCGATCGAAAACTTCGCGAAGTAGTCGTCCTGCGGCGTTCCTGGTGCGGGCAACAGGCCGTCGTTCGCCAACGTGTATGCCAGGCCAATCAGCGCTGCAAACGTCGTCCAGAACAGGACGAAGCGCATCTCGAGAGGGATGTCCTCAACGTTTGGATCGACCGTGTCCATTGTCCGCGCCCCCGCGTGTCCGGCCTTCTTACATGGGGATCGACGCGCGCGGACGCCAGAGGCGGAGGTTAGGCCGCCTTCTTCAGGTGGCGGGCGATTAGGATTTCGGCGATTTGGATGGCGTTGAGGGCCGCGCCTTTGCGGAGGTTGTCGGAGACGCACCAGAGGGCCAGGCCGTGTTCGACGGTCGGGTCTTTGCGAATGCGGCTGATGAAGGTGGCGTAGTCGCCGACGCATTCGATGGGCGTGACGTAGCCGCCGTCTTCGCGCTTATCGATCACCATGCAGCCGGGCGATTCACGCAGGATGTCGCGCGCTTGATCGACCGAGATCGGGCGTTCGAATTCGATGTTGATCGCTTCGGAGTGGCCGACGAATACCGGCACGCGCACGCAGGTCGCCGTCACCTTGATGTCGGGGTCGAGGATCTTTCGCGTTTCGGCGGCCATCTTCCATTCTTCTTTGGTGTAGCCGTCGTCCATGAACGAATCGATGTGCGGGATGACGTTGAAGGCGATTTGCTTGGTGAAGCTCTTCGGCTCGACGGGATCCGTCACGAAGATCGCGCGCGTTTGGGTGAAGAGTTCGTCCATCGCGTCTTTGCCGGCGCCGGAGACCGACTGATACGTCGAGACGACGACGCGCTTGATGCGCGCGATGTCGTGCAGCGGCTTTAGCGCCACGACCATTTGGGCGGTCGAGCAGTTGGGGTTGGCGATAATGTTCTTCTTGGCGAATTTTGCGATGGCCGTGGAATTCACTTCCGGCACGACGAGGGGCACGTCGGGGTCCATGCGCCACTTCGACGAGTTGTCGATGACGACGGCGCCCGCTTGCGCGATCTTCGGCGACCATTCGGCGGAGACCGTGCTGCCCGCGGACATCAGGACGATGTCGGTGCCGCGGAAGTCGTAGTTTTCGAGCGCTTTGCACTTCAGCGTTTTGTCGCCGTAGGAGACTTCGCGGCCGACGCTTTTGCGCGAGGCGATGGGGACGACTTCGCTGGCCGGGAATTCGCGTTCGGCGAGGATGTTGAGCATCTCGCGGCCGACGTTGCCGGTCGCGCCGACGACGGCGATTTTCCAAGACATGGCTGAACTCCCGTGAATGCGCGGATAACTGGGTTTAGGCGCTGAGCTTGTCAAGCGCGGCCAGGATGGCGGAGCCCATCTGCGCCGTGCCGACCTGGCGCATGCCGGGCTGCATGATGTCGAGCGTCCGGACGCCTTCGTCAAGGACGCGGCCCACTGCCGCTTCGATCAGGTCAGCTTCCTTTTTCAGCGCGAAGGAATAGCGCAGGCACATGGCGAAGGAGAGGATCGAGGCGATCGGGTTCGCCTTGCCCTGCCCCGCGATGTCCGGGGCCGAGCCGTGGATGGGCTCATAGAGCGCGCGCTGTTTGCCTTTGATGCGCTCGCCGAGCGAAGCGGAGGGCAGCATGCCGATCGAGCCTGTCAGCTGCGCCGCTTCGTCCGACAGGATGTCGCCGAAGAGGTTGTCGGTGACGATGACGTCGAATTGCTTTGGGTTGCGCACGAGTTGCATGGCGCAGTTGTCGGCGAGGATGTGGGTGAGTTCGACGTCTCTGAAATCCGCCGCGTGGAGTTTCGTCACCTCTTCCTTCCAGAGGAGGCCTGAGGTCATCACGTTGTGTTTTTCGGCGGAGGCGACTTTGTTTTTGCGCAGGCGCGCGAGGTCGAAGGCGACGCGGGCGATGCGGTGGATTTCGCTCGTCGTGTAGACTTGCGTGTCGACGGCGCGGCGTTCGCCGTTCGCGATCGTCGAGATGCCGCGCGGTTCACCGAAATAGACGCCGCCCGTCAGTTCACGGACGATCATGATGTCGAGGCCGGAAACGATCTCGGGCTTTAGCGTGGACGATTCCTTCAGCGCGTCGAAGCAGATCGCGGGGCGGAGGTTCGCGAAGAGGCCGAGGTCTTTGCGTAGACGGAGGAGACCCGCCTCCGGACGTTTGGCGTAGGGGATGCTCGCCCATTTCGGACCGCCGACCGCGCCGAACAACACCGCGTCGGCGTCGAGCGCCTTCTGCATCGTGGCTTCGGTCACCGGCGTGCCGTGTACGTCATAAGACGAGCCGCCGACGAGGTCGGTCTCGGTCTCGAACTTCGTGCCGGCCTTGGCGTTGCACCAGGCGATGACGCGTTCGACCTGGGTGGTCACTTCGGGGCCGATGCCGTCGCCGGGGAGGAGGAGAAGCTTCTTCGCGGTCATTGTGGGGTCTTTGATTTTGTTGGCTTTTCAGAAAACGATGCAATCCGCTCCATCACACCGTCACATCGGCAGATTTCTGCGGTTTCCTCCGTCACGGATGCGTCACGCCGCCATCACATCGGCAGGCGATCCGTCACGGTGAGGGGAAGGCGCAATAATAGTGCCTCGTGCGCTGCAACGCCATTACGCCGATTGCCTCACGCGTCTGCTAGTACGCGCCGCCTTTCGGCGTACGGCCATGTGCGTCAGGGGCCTTACCGTGGGCAATGTCGTTGTCGTCGCGGCAAAGGTCGGTATAGCCCCACACCCACAAAGCGTCGCCTGGGCTCACTTTGGTCGCGATGTATTCCTGAACCTCATCGAAGTCGTCGAACACCAAACGGTCAGGCGCGCGCGATCCATAGTAGAATCGGTGCTCCAGAATAATGGGTTGGGCTGCTAGGGCCGCCTTGATCTTAGCGATGCGATCGGGCGACAGAAAATTCTGGCTACGATCCGCCCAATCATTGCCATCCAATGCGGGTGGTGGATCGCTCGACATGTCAGGCCCACGGCTGTGAAGCGCGCCTCTTGGCTTCAAACGCGTCGATGCTTTTTTCGTGGCGCAGGGTGAGGCCGATGTCGTCCCAGCCGTTGAGGAGGCATTGTTTGCGGAAGGGGTCGACGTCGAATTTGATCATGCCGCCGTCGGGGCCTCGGATTTCTTGTTTTTCCAAGTCGACCGTCACGACGGCGTTGGCGCCGCGGTTGGCGTCGTCCATCAGTTTGTCGACGTCTTCTTGCGGCAGCACGATCGGCAAGATGCCGTTCTTGAAGCAGTTGTTGTAGAAGATGTCGGCGAAGGACGTCGCGATCACGCAGCGGATGCCGAAGTCGTTGAGCGCCCACGGTGCGTGCTCGCGGCTTGAACCGCAGCCGAAGTTTTGACCGGTGACCAAAATCTGCGCCTTGCGGTAGGCCGGTTTGTTCAACACAAAATCCGGTAGCTCTTGGCCCGCCTGCGTGTAGCGCATCTCTTCGAAGAGGTGCTTGCCGAGACCCGTTCTTTGAATCGTCTTCAAAAATTGCTTCGGGATGATCATGTCGGTGTCGACGTTGATCAACGGCATGGGGGCGGCGACGGCGGTTAGGGTTGTGAATTTTTGCATCGTGTTCTGCCTAGGAATTCATCAGTCGTGGTCGGGGCGTTTCGATTCTCGCATGGTGCGGCCCCTGCACAACACTAGAACAATTCCAAAGTTATTGGGTCGTTGCTAGCGTTCTCTCGGGGATTTTAGGGGGCGCTTTCAGCAAATGCGATTTTTCTTTCGCCGCAAGGGGCTGCCGCCTGCGTTTCCCGAGAGTTTGAGTGTCGCCGCGGCTGGCGACGTACCGTCAACGGGGACCACACCTATGTCCAGTGAAGGGCTTCACGTGCCGCGCGAGAAGGTGTCGCGCCAGACCTTGCATATGCATTACGCGATTTCGTCGTTGATGGAGGAGCTTGAGGCGGTCGATTGGTATCGTCAGCGGGCGGAGGATACGGACGATCCCGAGCTAAAGGCGGTGCTGCTGCACAATGCGAAGGAAGAGATCGAGCATGCGTGCATGGCGCTGGAGTGGATCCGGCGGAACGATCCGATCTTCGACAAGGAACTCAGGGAGTATTTGTTCCAGAGCGGGCCGATCGTCGCGCGTGAGCAAGAGGTGATGAAGCGGAAGTAGGTCGTAGGGTTTGCACCTTGAAAGGCTCGCGCTCGTCCTGGGACCGCGGGCGTCCTCGCCCGCTCTTCGTGACTCTCCAGATGCGCCGGGGTTTGTGGAAACGCCCCAAGAGCGGGCGAGGACGCCCGCGGTCCCAGGGCTAGAGACTTCTCGAATGAGCCGAGATCTTCGATCGTGCTTCGCTATTCGCCTTTGGCGAGGGCGATTGCTTCGCGCGGCGATTCTTCTTGCGTCGCCCAGTTCGTGAGGCGGACGCGGATCAGCCAGTAGATCATGAACAGGATGGGTGCGAGCACGGGGACGAATTGCAGCGAGCCGCGCATGAAGGACGGCAGCATTTGTTGTTGGCCTAGGAAGAATGAGCCGGTGGCGATGAAGAGGCCCGTGCACATGCGCCAGAGGTGGCGGGCGATGCGCGGGGCGCCGGAGATGCCGCCCATCAAGATCACTTTGAGATCGGTGATGGCGGCGATGCCGCCGATGAGCATGAAGATGTAGAACGCCTGGGGCGGCGAGTTGTCGATCGTGCCGGTCGGGCTTGCTTGGGCCTCCATGGCGAAGAGGAAGCCCGCGAGCGCGGCACCCGCTGCAACAGCAAATCCCAGAATCGCGAAGCGACCGACTTCGCCATCCGGGCGCTGCACCGTCGTCCACGCCGTGAGCACGAGATAAAACGTCATCACGCCCGCGACCGTGTTCGGTCTTTGACCGTCGTCGAGGAACGGGGCAACGGTTGCGCCGACGCCTGCCATCACGAGCATCGCCAGGAAGAATACCGTGCCCGCGATGCGGTGCACGTTCTGGCCCTTGCGCGTGACCAGCGCCACGGCGCCGGCAGCCATCGCCACGCTGCCGCCGGTGACGTGGAGCAGCAGGAGCATGTCGGCGCCGACGGTCATCCAGAGCGGCGCGCCGGGGGGAGCTTGCAGAACAGTCATGGGCCGGAAGGTATGGCTCGCGGATTCAACGCGCCATGACGCGCGGTATCAAATGCATGACCGTAGGGCTCAGTTGTGACGGACGCGCTCTAGTCCTGGGACCGCGGGCGTCCTCGCCCGCTCTTAGGGCGCTTTCACAAACGCCGGCGCATGTGGAGATTCACAAAGGGCGGGCGAGGACGCCCGCGGTCCCAGGGCTAGAGCGCGTTCGTTGATGCTCTGCCCTTAGATCTAGTTCAGATCGCGGATGTCGGTTAGGTGGCCGGTGATGGCCGCCGCCGCCGCCATGGCGGGGGACATGAGGTGGGTTCGGCCGCCTCGGCCTTGGCGGCCTTCGAAGTTGCGGTTGGAGGTGGAGGCGCAGCGTTCGCCGGGTTCCAACTTGTCCGCGTTCATGGCCAGGCACATCGAGCAGCCGGGTTCGCGCCATTCGAAGCCTGCGGCCGTGAAGATTTGGTCGAGGCCTTCTTGTTCGGCTTGTTCTTTCACGAGGCCGGAGCCGGGGACGATCATCGCGCCGACCGTCTTGGCGACCTGTTTGCCTTCGACGATTTTTGCGACTTCGCGCAGGTCTTCGATTCGGCCGTTGGTGCAGGAGCCGATGAAGACGCGGTCGACCTTCACGTCCTTCATCGCGGTGCCGGCTTTCAGGCCCATGTAGTCGAGCATGCGTTCCATGGCGGCGCGGCGTTGCGTGTCGCTCTCCGTCGAGGGGTCGGGGACGTGGCCGGTGATGGGGACGACGTTTTCAGGTGACGTGCCCCAGGTGACGAGGGGTGGAATGTCGGCGGCGTTCAGTCTTACTTCGACGTCGAATTTTGCGTCGGCGTCGGATTTCAGCGTGCGCCAGTAGTGGACGGCGGCTTCCCAGGCGGCGCCTTTCGGCGCGTGCGGTCGGCCTTTCAGATACTCGAATGTCGTTTCGTCGGGGGCGATGAGGCCGGCGCGCGCGCCGCCTTCGATCGACATGTTGCACACCGTCATGCGGCCTTCCATCGAGAGTGCGCGGATGGCTTCGCCTGCGTATTCGATGACGTAGC
>JAWXBY010000049.1:0-55045 GCA_034440355.1 Alphaproteobacteria bacterium | reverse complement strand
GGCGACGGCGACGCGGACGGGTACCGGCTTTGCTTCGGGCGCCGCGGCTTGCGGGGCCATCAGCGTCGACAACATCGCCACTGCCCCGGCTGCCACCAGGGAGAGCATCGTCGCTCGCACGCCTATCCGCATTTGGACCCAGCCCCTCGCGCCCACAGAGTGAACGCTGTACACTTCATTTAGTCGTACAAGTGTACAGTGTCAACTTAATCCTCGGTTCACGGGATGGTGCTAGACCGGAGTACCTCGTTCTGTGGTAAACTGGGCACTAAGATGACGGCTCGAAAGCAACGCCCCCTGCCCCGCAAACGCATCGGCGCACCAGCCCGGCGCGCGCAGATCTTGCGCGTTGCGGGTGACATGTTTGCGAAGGACGGGATCGACGCGACGTCGATGCGGCGCATTGCGGCGAAGGCCGGGGTGACGGCGACTCTTTTGTACAAGCATTTCGTGGACAAAGACGCGCTGCTGTCTGCAATCGGCGAAGGCTTTTTCACGAAGCTCGGCGCGGCGATGGAAGGCGCGGTCGGCGGGATCACCGATCCGCTGGAGCGCATGCGGGCGGAGATGCGCTGCTATGTGCGCTGTGGGATCGATAACCCGCGCGAGTATCATTTGACGTTCATGACCGCCCTGCCCCGCCTGAAGCGCGGCGCACAGATGAAAGCGTTTCGCGAGCGCCGGCGTCGCGGCGAGGCCATCCCGGCCGAGGAAATGACGCTGGGCATGAAGTGTTTCGGGCGGTTGGAGCAATCGGTCGCCGATCTTGTCGCCGCGAAGATGACCCGCTCGAAAGACGTGTCGGCGATGGCCGAGGCGGTGTGGGCCATCGGGCACGGGCTCGTGTCGCTGATCATTACCCATGATGACTTCGGCTTCACGCCGCCGGAGCGGCTGGTCGAGCAGTCGATCGACATGATGCTGCACGGATTGTTGAAGCGTTAGGCACAGGCCGCGCTATGCTTGACCTCCGCATTGAGGAGGGGTCCATGTCCGCAAACGATGTCGAGTTGGCCCGGCGCGATGCCGGCGATTTTCGCTCCGTGCGCTTGCAGCTTCAGGCCGACGGCAGTTTGCGCCTGCACACCTATGACATGGGGCCGAAGGCGCCGAGCGCGGACGGGCGTGAGCAGAGCGAGTTCTGGGTCACCGTGCCGCCGGAGGAAGTGGGCAAGCTCGCCTTCGTGCTGATGAAGGAGCGGTTCGCGGGGCGGCTTCAGGCCGTCACCGAATTCCGGGACTTCTGCAAGGGCAACGAAGTGGTGAACGCGTTCAAAACGTCGCCGTGAGGGCCTGTGGCCTCCGGCGTCTGTGTCACTATAATAGGCCCCAAGACTGAGGGGGTTCGCATGCGGTTGTTGTCTGTCGTTTCGGCTGGGTTGGTGCTGGCTTTGTCGGGGTCGGCGATCGCCGACGATGAGACGTGGCGTGAGGTCGATCCTGACGATCTTGTCGTGATGGATCTGAGCTATGGGCGCGTTCTGATGGAGCTTGCGCCGGATTTTGCGCCGAAGCACGCGGAACGGTTTCGGGCGCTCGTGCGGGCCAAGTTCTATGACGGGCAATCGTTCTATCGCGTGATCGACGGCTTCGTCGCGCAGGGCGGCATTGGTGAAGGCGACGACAAAAAGGCGCCGGAGTGGCCGGCGCTGAAGGCCGAGTTCGATCGGCCGATCGACGATGATGTGACGTTCACGAAGCTGGGTTCGCCCGATTTGTTCGCAAACGAAGTCGGGCATGTAGACGGGTTTCCGGTCGGGCGCGACTGGAAGGAAGGGCGCATGTGGATTCTGCACTGCCCCGGCACGCTGGCGATGGCGCGCGACAACGATCCGGATACCGGCGGCACCGAGTTCTATGTGCCGATCGGTCATGGGCCGCGGCGGTTGGATCGCAACCTCACCGCGTTCGGGCGCGTGCTCGACGGGATGCAGTATTTGCAGAAGCTCAATCGCGGCGACCCGAAGGTCGAAAGCGGCGTGATCCAAGATGCGTCGAAACGCGATCCCATTGTGCGGGTGCAGATGGCGGCGGACATGCCTAAGGGCGAGCGGCCGCGCATTCAGGTGGTCGACACCACGTCGAAAGGGTTTGCTGCGTTCAAGGACCAGCGGCGGAACCCGGCGCCCGAGTTCTATAAGAAGGTGTCACCTAACTTGGATATCTGCGCCTTCAACGCGCAAGTTCAGGTTCCCAGCGGCGAACCTGTGAAAAAGTCCAAGCGGCGCTAGACTCGACACAATCCATTACACTGTTTGCCGTGCGTCGTTTCTCGCGAGGGGTTAGTCATCCCGTGGAGGTCATCGATGAGCGGTTCGGAGGGTGGATTGTTTTCGCGGCGGTCGCTGCTTTTGGGCGGAGGCGCGATGATTGCCGCGGGTGCAGGCGCCTACGGTCTGGTGCGCGCCCTTACGCCCACGAATAATTCGGGCTTCAAGCCGGTCAGCTATAGCTTTGACGAAACCGGGCAATGCGTGCTGACCGCTTCGATGACGGAAGGGCCGTACTACGTCGATGAGGCTCTGGTGCGGCGCGACATTCGCGATGGTCGGCCGGGGGTTGAGACTCTGCTGCGCCTGAAAATCGCCGACAGCAAGACATGCGAAGCGGTGCCGGGTGCGTTGGTCGATATTTGGCATTGCGATGCCGAAGGAAATTACAGCGCCTCGCCGGCCTTGGGCACCGAACAACGCACGAGCGATGGGCATCTCAAGCCCATCAACGACGATCGCTTTCTGCGCGGGCGTCAGGTGGCGAATGTGGACGGCATCGTCGAGTTCGTGACGATCTATCCGGGCTGGTATCGCGGGCGGACGCCGCACATTCATATGAAGGTCCAAGTGGGCGAGCGCGAAGTCGCGACCAGCCAGATGTTCTTTGCCAAGGAGCTTTCGGCGGAGGTTTATGCTGCACCGCCTTACGTCACGAAGGGCGCGGCCGATACGACGAACGACAACGATCACGTGCTCTATTCCGCCCGTGGCGGCGATGGGGCGTGGCCCAAGATGGTGCGCGACGGTGAGCGCCTTGTTGGAACTTTGACGGTCGGCGTTGCGCGAGCGACGGATTTGGCCGCCCTGCGCGTTAGTCCCTGAAACCTACCTGCCAAGGAGATTGCGAACATGCGGCTTATCACGAGCGTGTTAGCCATATCGATCCTCACGCTGCCCGCGCTGGCGGCCGACAACCCGCCGCGCGGTGGCGGTGCACTGCGCGAAGCGTGCAAGGCCGATATCGCGACGCTGTGCCCGGGACTTGAGCCCGGCGGCGGACGCATCAGAGAGTGCCTGAGAGCGAACCGCGACAAGATCTCGGACGGATGCAAGGCCGCTATCGCGGCCGCCCGGCAGGCACGCAAGGACGCAAAGTCGTCCAGCGCCTCCGACCCCGCGCCCATGCGGCCGACGACGCCGCCTTGAGCGAGCCTCGCTTGTCGAGCGTGCGAGAGGTTTCGACTTTCGCGCGCTCTATTTCTTTGCGCCCGGCGGATCCGGCGGCAGCGGAATGAATTCCTGATTGTCGAGGTCGGGCAGCTTCATGCGGCCGGCGCGCCAGTCGGCCTTGGCCTGTTCGATGCGCTCTTTCGACGACGAGACGAAATTCCATTCGATGAAGCGCGGGCCGAGCGGCTCGCCGCCGAGCGCCATCAGCTTGGTGCGCGCGGTGGCCGTGACTTCGGCGGGCGCGTTCGCTGCGAAGACGGCCATCTGGCCGTCGTGCAGCGTGTTGCCGCCGGATTCGACGGCGCCGGTGACGACGTAGATCGCACGTTCCGAATACTCGTCCGGCAGTTTCAATTTTGCGCCCGGCTCAAGCTCGCAGTGCAGGTAGAAGATGGGCGAGTGCGTTTTCGCTTTGGCGGTCGCGCCGTACGCGCTGCCGACGATGAGACGCCACCACAGGCCCTTGTCCTGATGTTCCGGCAGATCGGCGCGCGGGTGATGCCAGAAGCCGGGGTCCGTTTCCTCCAACTCTTTCGGCAGCGCCACCCAGGCTTGGATGCCGTGCATGGTGTCGCCTTCGGCGCGCGCCTTCTCGAAGCGTTCGGAGTGCGTGACACCGCGGCCCGCGGTCATCCAATTCACTTCGCCGGGACGGATCGCCTGCTCGGACCCGACGCTGTCGCGGTGCATGATCTCGCCGTCGTACAGATAGGTCACCGTCGAAAGGCCGATATGCGGATGCGGCCGCACGTCGAGCGAGCGCGGTGCGCCGGCCGCGATGGTCATCGGGCCCATGTGGTCGAAGAACACAAATGGGCCCACCATGCGCCGCTGCGCAAACGGCAGCACGCGCCCAACTTCAAAGCCGCCGCCGATATCGCGCCGGCGCTGGTCTATGACGAGGTCAATCATGCGCGTGTTTTAGGCGTACGCGCAGTCCAGGGCAATGCGGCGCTCCTAAGCGCCGCATTTCGCGTTGTAAGGCCTACGTGCCCTTTTCTTTCTTCTTCGGCTTCTCAGGATCGGCGACCGGCGCCATAACAGCAGGAGCGCTCGGCGCAGGTGCAACGGGGGCCGCCGCCTGACCGACGGGAATCATCGTGACGTTGACGGTGTTTTCGTACTGATTGTCGGCCCCTGACGCGGAGTCGACAATTGACGAGAGGCCAGCTGTAAGGAGCAAATCCGCTGCCACGTTACCGGCCACTGCTCCAGACGCGAGGCCAGAGTCGTTGACGTAAGTGGCTTCCTGAAACCCGTCTTTCTTGCACCTGACCGTAATGTCTTGCTTGCGGCGCTTCACCAGCGCTGCGCCTGGCGTGGCGTTTATCGTCGCGATCACCTGACCTTCGCGCTCAAGCGTGCAGGTAGCGCCGGATGGATTCGTTGAAACCAATATCTCTTGGGATGTTCCTTCGAGCAGTGTCGCGCAACCCAGTAGCGTCGACATTGGCAAGACAATTGCGGCAACGACTCTCAGTTTCATGATCTCCACCCCTTGCTTGATTCTTTTTATAGCAGAAATCTTCAGCTGTGTTGTTTTCTCTCAATATTCTCTCAGAGGTTGTTCTATTGGACCAGATAGGACGAGCACTTGGGCCGCGAGGTCTAGCGCCGGCTTGCGCTGAGTTGGATCATTTTTTTGAAGATGGCGGCCATTTCGGCGACGCGTTGTTGGGCGTCGACGACCGGGTTGACGCCGGGCCGGGTGGTGACTTTGCGTTTGATGGCGTTGCCGCGCCAGCCGCCGCCCTTGCGGGCGCTGACGAAGCCGCTGCGCCAGTCGCGGATCGTCTCGACGGAGATGGGGCTTCCGTTCGCTTGGCTAAGTTTGAGCGACGCATAGAGGTCGTAAACGTGTGACTCGGCGCTGTTTGCGGGCATGCCCGCGTTGGTAAGGCGGTCGACGATGAGCGCCGTTCCGACCTGCAGCCAAGCGTCAGAGGGGCCTTGGTCCTGTCGGGCCGGCGACACGGCCGCCGGCGTCATCGCCATCGCCGGCTGTGGCGGTGGCGCAGCCGGCGGTTCGGGTTCGACTTCGGGCTCGGGTTCGGGGGCGTCCTCGGTGGCCGCGTTTGGCTCCGGCGCGGGGTCTTCGCGCACGGCGTCGAGCAGGACGTCGATGGGCTCAACCAGGGCGCTGAGATGGGGGATGCCGGCCAGGAATTCGCGGATTGCCGTCTGCGATTCAAGGATCGCGTTCAGTCTGGCCTGCTCCGGATCGCTGGATTTGAGGTGGTTGTTGGCCACCACGAGGCGACGCCTCAGCTGCTCCAGCTTGGGGGCCACGACATTGAGGAAGGCGTAGGCCTCGTCGGCCGCCAATTCGTCGCTGTTGGACACCACGTCCCTCCTCAGACGTCGTCAGGGTGCCGATCTGAAGGCGCGGACTGTAGGCGGGCCATTGCGTAAGCGGGAGACAAAACCCGCCACGCGGCTCTAAATCGTCGGCTTCGGCGTCGGTTGTCACTCTTGGCCGATGCTCGTCACGGCTGCCGAACTTGGCTGCGTTAGACCGCGAGTCCGCTCGCCTATTAAGCGATTGATTGCACAAATCTTTTGCTGCGACGGCCTGTCGCGCGACCGAATGGGGTTCTGTGCGCGTTGTGGCATCTGGCCGCCACGATTTCCTCACAATCGGCGGTATGTTGCGCCGCAGCAATTGTTGCAGTGCCAACGTTATAGGCCTGGCGGCGTGATAGGCACGTCCGCGGCCAGTTATGGGTCGGGTTATTCGATGCGTCGAGTTTTTGCCGCGCTTGCCCTTGTGTCTCTCGCCACGCTGGCGACCTGGTTCTCACTCGATTGGCCGATCTCAGCCCCCGACTGGACGGGCAAGGCGCGCGGCCTCTCCTACAATCCCAGCCGTCTCTACAACTGGGTGCCGGGCGACAAGGTCGACCGCGAGCATATCAAGCGGGACCTGACAGAGCTGTCGCGCATTACCACGCGCGTGCGCACCTACTCCGTCTCGCAGGGTCTCGATCAGGTGCCGTCCGTCGCTGCCGAGGTCGGGCTCAAAGCCGTGACCATCACGATCTGGCTTGGCCCGAATCTAATGGCGAACGAGGACGAGATCGCGCTGGCGCTGAAGGTGGTGGCGAAGAATCCGAACATCATCGACGCCATCCTTGTGGGCAACGAAGCCGTGCTGCGCGGCGATCTCTCGGCGCCGCAAGTCGCCGCCTATATGCGCCGCGTGCGCGATGCCGTGCCGAAGAAGATCGAAGTGTCGACGGCGGAGTC
The DNA here is from genome assembly GCA_034440355.1 of Alphaproteobacteria bacterium. GTDB lineage: Bacteria > Pseudomonadota > Alphaproteobacteria > Micropepsales > Micropepsaceae > SZUA-430. The sequence goes on along the minus strand of JAWXBY010000049.1, from coordinate 48,356 downwards.
GTGGGACGGATGGATCAAGCATCCCATCTTGGCGACATCGGCCGACTTTATCGGCGCGCACTTTTTGCCGTTCTGGCAGGGCGCACCCGCCGAGGAGGCTCTTGAGCACGTCAAGCAGTATATGGGCGTCCTGAACAAGGCCTATCCCAAGAAGCGCGTCGTCATTTCGGAAGTCGGCTGGCCGTCCGAAGGGCGGCGCTTCAAAGAAGCGATCGCCGACGGGCCCCACGCGGCCGCGTTCTTGCGTGGGTTCTTCGCGATGGCGAACGAGAACAAGTGGGACTACAACATTATCGAAGCCTACGACCAGCCTTGGAAGGTGCGGTTGGAAGGACCGGTCGGCGCGTTCTGGGGCGTCTATGACGCCGAAGGCAATCCGAAGTTCGACTTCAAAGGCACGCTGTCGTCGCTGCCGGAATGGCCGTGGATCGCGCTTGCGGCGATCATGTTGTCGGTGCTGTTCGGCGGCGCGTTGCTGAGCCAGACGCCGCATCTGCGTTTCGCGGGCGTGTTGTTCCTGGCGTCCAGCATCGCGGTTATCGCGTCCGGCGTCATCTCGATCTTCTGGGGCGCGGCGTTGCAGTACGCGACGATCGGGCAGCTTCTGGCGTTCGGCGCGATCGTGCTGATCGGCTCGCTCGCGGGCGCCGTGATGGTGACCGAAGGCGTCGAGATGGCGCATGCGTTGTGGCGGTCGCGGCGACGGCCTCTGGTGGTCACGAACAACGGCGCCAAGCCGTTCGTTTCGATCCACGTGCCTTGCTATAACGAGCCGGCAGACATGATGTGCGAAACGCTGGATGCGCTCGCGCGGCTCGACTATCCGAATTTCGAAGTCATCGTTCTCGACAACAACACGAAGGACGAGGCTGTTTGGCGGCCGGTTGAGGCGCATTGCAAGACGCTGGGGCCGCGCTTCCGCTTCTTCCATTACGACAACGTCAAGGGGTTCAAGGCCGGCGCGCTGAATATCGCGCTGGGGCTGACGGCCGAACGGGCCGAAATCGTCGCGGTGATCGACAGCGACTATCAGGTCGAGCCGAACTGGCTGACCGACGCGACGTGCTATTTCGACGATCGCAAAGTGGGCCTCGTGCAGGCGCCGCAGGATTATCGAGACGCGAACGAGAGCCTGTTTAAGCGCATGACGTATGAGGAATATTCGGGCTTCTTCCGCATCGGCATGGTGGAGCGTCACGAAGACAACGCCATCATCCAGCACGGCACGATGACGATGATGCGCAAGCAGGCGCTGAGCGACGTCGGCGGCTGGGGCGAATGGTGCATCACGGAAGATACCGAGTTGGGTCTGCGGCTGTTCGAGGCGGGGTGGCATTCGGTTTACATCGACCGCAGTCTCGGCCGCGGCGTGATGCCGGATACGCTGGGCGCCTACAAGGTGCAGCGTCATCGCTGGGTCTATGGCGCGATGCAGATCTTGAAGCGCCACATGGGCGCGCTGATGGGCAACAAGACGCAGCTGTCGCGCGCGCAGAAATATCACTTCGTGTCGGGCTGGCTGCCGTGGGTGGCGGACGCGCTGTCGTTCTTCTTCACGATCGCGGGCGTCGTGTGGTCGATCTTGATGATCATCGATCCGTTCCGCTACGAGGTGCCGCTGCCGGCGCTGACGATGGTTGCGATTGCGCTGTTCGTCGTGAAAGTCGCCAAGACGCTGTCGCTTTATCCGCATCGTGTGAAGACGGGGTTCTCAGGTGCGATCGCGGCTTCGGTCGCGGGGCTTGCGCTTTCGCATACCGTGGCGCGTGCGGTGATCTCGGGCCTGCTCACCTCGGGCAAGCCGTTCATGCGTACGCCGAAGCTTGAGTCCACCGCGCTGATACGCGGCGTCATCGCGGTTGCTTGGGAAGAGATCGTGCTTCTCACGGCGTTGATCGCGGCCATCGTCGGCACCTGGCAGGTGCGCGGCGGGTGGGACGATCAGGCAGGGCTCGTGTGGATCGCGATGCTCGGCATTCAGGCCCTGCCCTACACGGCAACGCTTGTCATGGCGATCATCAGCGTGCTTCCGCACACGACGCCGGCGCCCAAGATCGCAGCGAAGCCGGAGCCCGACGTGGAGCCGCTGCGCAAGGCGGCCTAGCGGTAGCTGGCGGCTTGCAGTTCGAAGAGTTCGGCGTAGCGGCCGGATTGTTCGATCAGTTCGTCGTGCGTGCCTTGGGCTTCGACGTGGCCGTCGGCGAGGACGAGGATGCGGTCGGCCATGCGGACGCTCGAGAAGCGGTGCGAGATGAGGACGGCGGTGCGGCCCTCGCTCACCTCCTTGAAGCGCTGGAAGACTTCGAATTCGGCGCGCGCGTCGAGCGCGGCCGTCGGCTCGTCGAGGATCAGGACTTGCGCGTCGCGCATGTAGGCGCGGGCGATGGCGACCTTCTGCCACTCGCCGCCCGAGAGTTCGACGCCGTTGCGGAAGCGTTTGCCGATCATCTGGTCGTAGCCGCCGGGCAGTTTGGCGATGACGTCGCTGGCGCGGCTGCGTTCTGCCGCTTCTTCGATCCGGGCTTTGTCGTTGCGGGCGTCGATGCGGCCGACGGCGATGTTGTCGGCGGCGGTGAAGTTGAAGCGCACGAAATCCTGGAAGATGACGCCGATGTTGCCGCGCAGCTGTTCGAGGTCGTACTCGCGCAGGTCGCGACCGTCCAGCAGAATGCGGCCTTCATCCGGGTCGTAGAGGCGCGCGAGCAGTTTCACCAGTGTCGTCTTGCCTGCGCCGTTTTCGCCGACGAGGGCGAGGACTTCGCCGGCGTGGAGTGTGAAGCTCATGTTGCGGACGGCCCAGCGTTCGGCGCCGGGATAGCGGAAGCCGACGCCTTCGAAGGTGAAGCCCTGGCGGATCGGTTGCGGGAACGGCAGCGGGTTTTCCGGCGAATGGATTTCCGGCTGCACGTCGAAGAACGAGAATAAGTCGTCAAGATAGAGCGCCTGCCCGGCCGTCGACGAGAAGCCCGTGAGCAGGCCTTCGAGCAGGTTGCGCAGGCGGCGGAACGAGCCTGCGAGGAAGGTGAGATCGCCGATGGTGAACTCGCCCGCGACCGTGCGCCAGGCGATATAGGCGTAGGCGAGGTAGTAGCCTCCCGTACCCATCGCGGTGAACACGCCACCCCATGAGGCGCGGCGGATCGCGAGTTTGCGGTTGGCGGCGTAGAGGTCCTTGGCGAGCTTTTGGTAGCGGTCGATGAGGAAGCGGTTGAGGCCGAAGATTTTCACTTCCTTGGCCGTTTCGACGCTGGCCGCGGTTTGGCGCAGGTAGTCGAGTTCGCGGCGCTCAGGCGTGCGGAAGTAGGCGAGCGTGTAGCTTTGCGCGTTGAAGTGCGCCTCGCCGAGGAACGCGGGCACCAGGGCGATGATCAACAGCACGATCAGCCACGGCGCATAAACGACGAGGCCGGCGGCGAAGGTCACCACCGTGACGATGTCTTGCGCTTGGCCGAAGAGTTGGCCCATGAGCGCCATACGGCCGCTGGTCTGGCGGCGGGCGCGTTCGAGTTTGTCTTGGAATTCGGCGTCTTCGAAATCTTCGAGATCGAGCGTCGCCGCGTGTTCCATCAGGCGCACGCTGCTGTCGTTCGAGACGCGCTCGCCCAACAGGCTGTCGATGAGGGACACGATGCGGCCCAGTACGTCGGCGAGGACGGCCAGGGTGAACTCGGCGATGAGGAGGACGATCAGCCAGTTGGCCAGGCCGCTCGACCACCATTCTTGCAGCGTCGCGGGGTTGCCGGGCCTTTGAACGAGGAGGACGACCTCGTCGATGATCAGCTTGCCGATGTAGAGCGTCACGATCGGCACAAGCGCGCGCACCAACCGCAAGGCGAGCGACGACGTCGTGAGGAACGGGCTGGTGCGCCAGATCATGGCGACGAAAGCGGGAATATTCTTGAGCGCGCTGACGCGCTCTTTCAGCGATCTGGCGTTCGGTGGGAGGGGGCCTCCGGGGGGCGGTCCGGGTGTGTCTTTGGGAACCCGGCCGCCGCTGCTGTACTGCCGCGGCATGGGGCAGTCCTAACACGCACGGTGCGCGCGGGCCAGCACTCGTGCAGCTTCCGGCCTATCATCGGCGAGGAGGCGAATCACATGAGTCTTGCGCACAAGGTTTCAACACCGGCCAAGCCGATCTTCATCGACGCGCCGAAGTGCTACATGCGCACGCTGACCGAGGCCGATGCGTCGGTGCGGTGGGCGTCGTGGTTCGATCAGCGTGAGGTGCAGGAGTCGCTGAACCTTGCGCCGCGCAAGAACACCAAGGCGACCGTCATCGCCTATATCCGGAAGTACGACAACGACACGAAGATCCTCCTCGGCATCTTCGATAAAGCCGACGACGTGATGGTCGGGATCATCACCGTACTGATCGACTGGACGCAACGGACGTATCTCGCCAACACGATCGTCGGCGAGGAAGACCGGCGCCACAAAGGCTTCATGCTCGATCTCACGCCGCCGTTCCGCGACTATTTCTTCGATGAGCGCGGCTTGGACCGCATGGTGGCGACGGCGCTTGCTTCAAACACCGCGATCCGGAACTACTTCCACAAAACCGGATGGACGCTGGACAAGACGCTGAAGGGGCACATCAAGTCGCACGCCGACGGATCGATGCTGGACGTCTGCCTCTACAGCATCTCACGCGAGGCGTGGCACGCCTGGCGGGCGGCAAATCTGCGCCCTGCAATTGAGTCGTAGATTGGCGGTTATCCGACAGTTCAGGACGTTGGACACGCTTAATGGCGGCCGCAGACTGCGGTTTTGGCGAATTCACTCGTTCTTTGGCCTCTTCGTACCCATATAGGTTCGATGACCAACCATCGCAAAGCCCAAACCGCGGCGGCCGCGGCGCCGAATAGCTGGTTCTTTCCGCCGGTACTCGTGCCGATTTTGCTGACGCTGATGATCGGCGCACGCGTCCTTTATTTGGCTCTTCTGTCGTAGATGGCGGATTTCACCGAAACCACCCGTTGGCGCGCGGATCGCAACGCGCCCGAACGCGAGGTCGCTCCCATTGATCCGGTGGCCGCGCGAGAGGCGGCGGCGGCCAAACTCCAACAGCGTGCTGCGCTGGCCGTCGATCGACAGGCTGCGATGGTCGAATACGAGGCGAGCCGCGTGGCGCTTCAGGCGAACACAGAGCGCTTGCGCGCGCTGCGACTTGAGCGCGACAAGGCCGCCGCGCTAGCGAAGGCCGCGCCGAAGAAGGCCAAGCGCGCCGCACCGGCCAAGATTCCGGCTCCGCGCACCTAAGAGAATTACTGACAGGTCGAACTTGCGCCGGCATCCAGATCGAGGCAGCGGCCGTCTATCTCATCGGGCGGGATTTTGAGATCGATCAAAGCCGCGAGCGTGGGTAGGATGTCCACTGCTTCAATGCCGAGCGGCTGTTCGAAGCCGACCGTGCCCGGCCGATAGAACATGATCGGCACGCGGCGGTCATAGTCCCAAGGCGAACCGTGCGTCGCGACGAGCACCTTCGGGTCACTGAACGGCGTGACGTACGGCTTCAGCATGACGATCATGTCGCCCGACCGCGCCGGATCGAAGGACGCCCTGACGCGCTCAGCCAGGCTCCACTCGTCGACCGGCGGTTGCGGGGACGGCATCTTCTTCAACTCGTCCGCGGTGAACACCGCCTGCACCTGTCTGTGCGAAAGGAATTTTTCTTTGGCGGCCGCAATCACTCTCGCGCGAAGCCTGGGGGCAATCTGGCGCGAGACGTACCAATCGCCGAAGGGGCCATCCGAATAAAGCAGCGGCTCCTTCAGCTTGAGCCCGAATTTCTTCACCAGCGGCGGGGCGATGTCATCCACCTTCAGGCCGGGTTCGATGCGCTCGGCCTTCGGAAAGCCGCGTAGCTTGTTGCGTTCGGGAAGATCATGACCGCCGTGATCGGCCGTCAAGACGACCGCATACGGAATCCCGGTCGCGTCGAGCGCCCCCAAGATGCTCCCGATCATTGCGTCGAGAGCAGACATCTGCACGCACATCTCCGCACCCGACGTGCCGAAGATGTGGCCGACGTAATCGGTCGCCGAAAGGCCTATGGCAAGGACGTCGGTCGACGGTCCGCCACCCAATTTCAATTCCTTGATGAGTCCGATGGCGATGTCTGCGGTGCCGCGATCAAGCTCAAGCATCGCATTCAACGACAATGGGTTTCCGGCCTTGCCGTCGACAATAACGCCAACCTGCTTGTCGGCGACGACCGGCACGGGCAGTGAGCGCGCTTGGCACTGCGCCGGAAGCGTCAGCGGCGGCGGGTCCTTTGCCAGGAAGTCCACGACGCGTGCGTTGACTTGACCGACGATCGCCGGCGCCGGCGCAGAACGATCGGCGAAGGTGACGAACTTGCCATCCTTCCAGAACCAGATTTCGTCGGTGTGGTGCCCCCCCATCATCACTGCCGAGCGATCTTTGCCCGCGACGGCCACGACGCGGGATTGCGGATCGACGGCCTTCACACGGTCGCCGAGCGTCGGGACTTTGAGCAGCTTCGGCGAGACGACATAGGCTTTCGAGTTGCTTCCGGGTTGACCCGGATCCTCGGAGCAATAGACCCGCTTGTCTTCGCGCGGCAGCGACAGGTCGATCCAGCCGTTCGCGATGATGCCGCTGCGCGACGGACGCGCGCCGGTGAGGATCGTCGAATGACCGGGACAGGTTTCCGTCGCGGCGTGGCTTTGATAGCCGCTGGGGAAGACGACGCCTCCGGCAAGCCGTTTCAAGCCACCGGTGAAATACTCACGATGCTCGGCAAAGACGTCGGCTGAGAGTTGATCGACGGCGATGGCGACGATCAACTTCGGCTTCGGCGCGGCATCGGCCGCGAGCGTTGCCGGCACGACAAAGGCTGCGAACAACGCCGTGACGGCGGTGACGACGACTCTCACGGATTTCTCCCCCAACTGACCGACGGCCTTTTATGACAGATTAATGACATCGCCTAGTCGATGCGCTAGACACCGTGCCGCACGACCGGCGCGAATCCGCAGGCGGGGGAAATATGTTGGCCTGGTTTCACCGGATTATGCCCCGCGAAGAGCGGTTCTTCGACATGTTCGAACGGCATGCAGAGAGCCTGGTGGCCGGCTCTCAGGCCGTGCGCGGCATGCTCGACGGCGGGGCGACGGTGAAAGAGTTCTGCGACAAGATCGCGGCCCACGAACATGAGGCCGACCTCATCACGCACGAGGTCTTGCAGGCCATCCGGCGCAGCTTCATCACGCCGTTCGACCGCAGCGATATCCGCGGCCTGATCAATTCGATGGACGACGCGCTCGACCAGATGAATAAGACCGCGAAGAACGTCATGCTCTTCGAGGTCACGGCGTTCGAGCCCGGCATGCGGGAAACCGGCGATCTCATCATCAAGTCGGCCGCGCTGGTGGCGGAGGCGACGCCCTTGCTGCGTACGATGCGCGCCAATGCGCCGCGTCTCAATCATCTGACCGAAGAGATCGTTCGCGTCGAAGAGCAATCCGACGTCGTCTGCCACGACGGCCTCAAAGCGCTTCTGCGAGGACCGGCGCGCACTGACGCAATGGCTTATATCAAGGGCGCGGAGATCTACGACCATCTCGAGAAAGTGGTCGACTGTTTCGAAGACGTAGCGAACCGCATCAGCGGACTCGTGATCGAGCACCTATAGACCGCGCCATCTTATGGAAATCGACGGCGTTCCCCTCTCGCTCATCCTTTTGATTTTCGTCGCGTTGGCATTCGACTTCCTGAACGGTCTGCACGACGCCGCGAACTCGATCGCGACCATCGTCTCGACCCGTGTTCTGAAGCCGCAATATGCCGTCGCGTGGGCGGCGTTCTTCAACTTCGTCGCGTTTTTCGTTTTCGGAGTCGCGGTCGCGAAGACCGTCGGCTCGGGCATCATCGCCCCAACCTTGATCGACGATGCCGTTATCTTCGGCGCGCTTTCGGGCGCCATTGTGTGGAACGTCGTCACGTGGCTGGGCGGCATTCCGTCCTCAAGCTCGCACGCCTTGATCGGGGGCATCGTCGGCGCGGGCGTCGCGAAGGCAGGCTTCGACGCCATCGTGTGGGGTGGATTGACCAAGACGATCGTCGCGATCGCGGGCTCACCGCTGACCGGTGTGGTGTTGGCGCTGATGATGGTGCTGATCGTCTCGTGGAGTTTCGTTCGTGCGACGCCCGCCTTCGCCGACAGCACGTTCCGCCGTCTGCAGTTCGTTTCGGCCTCTCTCTATTCGTTGGGGCACGGCGGCAATGATGCGCAGAAGACGATGGGGATCATCGCGGCGCTGCTTTATTCGCACGGGATGCTGGGCGGCGAGTTTCACATCCCGTTGTGGGTCGCCATCCTCTGCTATGTGTTCATGGGGCTGGGCACGCTGTTCGGCGGCTGGCGCATCGTCCACACGATGGGTTCGAAGATCACGCGCCTGACGCCGATGCAGGGCTTCTGCGCCGAGACCGCGGGCGCCATCACGCTCTTCGGCGCGACCTATCTGGGCATCCCCGTCTCGACGACGCACACCATCACCGGCGCCATCATCGGCGTCGGCGCCGCCCGCCGCACCTCGGCCGTGCGCTGGGGCGTGGCACGCGGCATCGTCGTCGCCTGGGTCATCACAATCCCAGCCACCGCCCTCATCGCCGCCGTGGCCTATTGGCTGGCGGCAGCGTTCTATTGAGCCGCGGTAAGTCCCTTGGTGAGCCCAGATGGGATCGAACCATCGACCCTCTGATTAAAAGTTAGAGAGCGTTGCTCGCACCCCGCCGCATCACGACGCACGACCTACGCAAACGCTAGGATTTAAGCCGCTCGCTGTCGCACCTTGTGGAACGTTGCATCACATCACACCTGTTCGCACTGTATCCCGCCTGTATCCGGATACAGCAACGAGGTGCTCGATGGCGAAAGCAAAAATAAACAAGAAATCGGTCGATGGCTTGCGGGCGGGCGAGACGATCTTTGATACCGAACTGCGCGGCTTCATGGTGCGCGCCCGAGGCTCGTCGAAGAGCTTCGCTGTGAAGTACTCGGTTGCCGGCCGCCAGCGCATCTTTACCCTCGGGCGATACGGCGACCTGACACCCGAACAGGCGCGCACCGCCGCGCAAGACGCCTTGAACAGAGCAAACAAAGCCCGGCACGACAACAACGCAAGCGACCCGCAGGCAGAACGAGAAGCCGCGCGCGTTGCACCCAAGAACCTTGTTTCGGAGATCTGCCAAGAGTTTGTGGAACGTCACGCCAAACGGAACCGCTCTTGGCGGGAGACAGACCGGATACTGAAACGCCATATCCTCTCTGTATGGGGACGGCGACCGATCGAAACCATCAGGCGGTCGGACGTTGTCACCCTCCTCGACCAGATTGAGGACGAGTCTGGCGCCGCGATGGCCACCGCGGTGCTTGCCCAGGTCCGCAAGATGCTCAATTGGCACGCCACGCGCGACGATCGGTACGTCTCGCCAATCGTAAAGGGTATGGGACGCGTCAGCCCCACGGCGCAGAAGCGCACGCGCGTCCTCAGCGATAATGAGATCAGAGTCATGTGGAGCGCGCTGGACTCAATGGAGGCGCCGTTCCCGCAGATCGTGAGGGCGCTATTGCTGACCGCCCAGCGGCGAGATGAGGTGGCGTCCATGCGGCCGGAGTACGAGCTGAAGGACGACTTGTGGGTCATACCCGCTGGACGGTTCAAGAATGGAAGAGCGCAAACTGTGCCCCTCTCTCCGTTCGCGCTTCAGCAACTCACGGACTTACGCTCCGTTTCCGAAATGGGCGAATTCGCTTTCACCACTACCGGCGACCGGCCGTTTTCTGGCTTTTCAAAGTGCAAGGCTCGTCTTGACGTGGGCATGGAAGTCATCTTGCGCGACCAATTGACGGACGAAGACTCGCAGCGGCATGCCCAACCCGCACTGGAGCCCTGGCGTCTACACGACTTGCGGCGCACTGCCAAAACGCTGATGGCCCGTGTCGGCGTGCCGCGCGAAATTTCCGAGCGCGTCCTAGGGCACGTAATTCCCGGCGTAGAAGGGACTTACGACCGGCACGACTATCTCAAAGAGAAGCGGTATGCGCTCAATGCACTGGCTTTGGAGATATGCCGGATTATCCAAAAACCGACGCGCTCCGACACTGTTCTCCCGCTTGATCGATACCGGCCGACCGCCACGACGGTACGGCGAATGAACCGTTGAGTTAGAATCTCTCTCTGTCCGCCACTCGCATCGACCTAAGGCGTTGACGAGATTCAGTTTTTGGAATCCTGCCCGCTCGCGGTAGAAGGCCGGCCCCACTTCCGGTCCCACTGGTCGAAGCAGGCTAGCCGCTTCACGGTTCGCCGACTGTTCGTGTGGTGTGCCCGTTAGCGTCGTATCGCCGCGTTTTCCGAAAAGAGATTCAAAACCGGCGCCTGGGGAGCGACGCTCGCCCCTATAGGGAGCGCGCTACCATCGACCATGCGGCGGTAACTTGCGCCAGGAGGCGGCCATGTGTTCGCCGTTGTGGCCGTAACCGTTTGCCCTGACTGTTCAGTTTACCCCCCAGGAGTTTGCGCTCGAAGCGCATGTACCGGCGAACGGCTCGGGCCGTGACGGTCTCGCGCTGGCTCGCATAAGGGCTTCGGCGGTGGGTTTACCGCCGCGACGCCCAGATCCGTAACCGCCCATACAAACAAACTCCTTGGCCTTGTCGGCCACCATCACCACCCGACTCGCAAGGCGCCGTGAAGATGGACCGAGGCGTCGAATTCTACGACCGAGGCGACCCCGCCGCTCGTTAAGACTTTGCTTGGTCCTTGCCGTTAAGATTTCTTGGCTATCGGCAGGAAATCTGTGACACGAACTACGCGAACAACTGACCGGGCGATGGTCGGCGAAACGGGCCGGACCCAAGCTGACTATGATCAGCTGCCCTACCCCTCTCTGGCGGTATCTTACTCGCAGCCCACCCAACTCGCCGCGATGCTGCGCATGTTTGGGCTCAGCGCACCCGATGTGACCCAAGCCCGCGTGCTGGAACTTGGCTGCGCCTCGGGCGGCAACATCATTCCCTTGGCCGCGCGCTTTCCGCACGCCTCGTTCGTCGGCATCGATCTGTCGCAGCGCCACGTCGATGACGCCCACGCGCGCATCGCGCAGCTCGGCCTATCGAACATCGCGATCAAACGCGCAGACCTGACCGAAGCCAAATTCGATCGCGGCTCATTCGACTTCGTCGTTTGCCACGGCGTCTTCAGCTGGGTCCCAAAACCCGCGCAAGACGCGATCCTGCGCATCTGCGGCGAAAGCTTGAGCGAAAACGGTGTCGCATCGATTAGCTACAACGTATTTCCAGGCTGGCACATGCGCCGCATCATCCGCGACATCTGCATGTTCCACGCCGACGCAAAAGAAACGCCCAGCCAGCGCGTCGCAAAGGCGCGCAAGGCATTGAGCCAAATCGCAGGTGCGCTAAGCGGCGCCAGCCCTTACGCCACTTTGCTGCGCAACGAGGCGCAACGTCTGGTGAAGGCGCCGGCCGCCTACGTGATGGGCGAGTTCTTGGCCGAGAGCAACGCACCCTGCTACTTCGGCGACTTCGCGAAGCGCGCCAACGCCGCGCAGCTCGCGTACGTTTGCGAAGGCGACCTTGCTACGTCGCTGCCGGAATATTTTTTCCCCGCCGTCGCCAAACAGATCCGCGCCACGGCGGGAAACAACCCGATCGCCCTGCAGCAATACATGGACCTCTTCTCCGGCCGCCCGTTCCGCCGTTCGCTTCTCGTCCGCGCGGACCGCGAGCGGCCCGCGGCAGCGGTCGATGCGCGCAACCTCCGCGACTTGCACTTCAACGCCGATGTGACTATCGCTGCGGCGAGCAAAGGCGAACAGCCTAAATTCAAAGACGCGAACGAACGCGCGATCACGCCCAAGACCGCCGACGCCGTGCAGATGTTGCGCAAGCTTGCGGCAGCATATCCCTCGACACTGTCGATCGAGGAATTCGCCGCACCGGACAAAATTGAACCTGCACTGAAAGCGCTTCTCGCCATGCTTGGACGCGGCCAGGCGAACGCGTTCACACATCCGTTAACGGTCGCCGGCGCGAAGAGCCCCACGCCGCGCGCGTGGCCCTTGGTTCGCGCCGAAGCTGCGGCAAAGCAGCCGTGGGCGACCGGTCAGCATCACATGGCGGTAAAGATGCCGCCGGCGGTAGCGGCGCTTGTCGAGCTGATGGACGGCTCGCGCAACCACGCAGCGTTGCTTTCGGCGTTCGAACCTCAAAACGCAAAGCAGCAACTCGCAACGGCGCTAGCCTACTGCGCGCGCAACGGATTGCTCGACGCCTGACGTGACGTCTGCGTCGCGACGGTTGTTCTGTCGACGGTCGCGAGATACGCAATCAATGCTTCGGCGTCCACGTCGTTCAGGCCCAGGTTCGGCATCGGCAAGTTGCGATAGCGCGCCTTGAGCGCCACCGCGACGGGATCCTTCTCGGCGATCATCTTGTCCGGCTCTTTCAGCCAGCGCGTCAACCACCCACGCGACCGCGCCGCAACAACGCCCTTGAGGTCGGGACCAAGCTTGTCGCCGCCGCCAACGGTGTGACACGCGGTGCAGCGCGTGCGGAACAAATAATCGCCGCGCGTCTGGCCGGAGATCTGCTTGGCCGCCGCAAACGACTGCATCGCCGCCGCGCCGGCATCCGCATAGTTGCGCAACCCATCGCTGAGCAGGTTCGCCAACACCTTCGGATGATCGTACGGCGAACGCTTGATCCACTGCGCCGTCGTTTCGTTGCCGACGATCAAGCTCGTGTTGTGCTCCTTCAGCGACGGCACGCGCTCGCCGATAAGCCCAAGTTTGCGTTGGATGAGAACGATGTCGGACTTCTTGCCCGTTAGGAACAGCCACGTCGAATGGATCCCGAACATATGCCGGTAGCGCTTAAGCACCCGCGGCGTGTCGTTCGCCGGATCGAGAGAGATCGAATAAAAATAAACGTCGCGGCCGACGCGATCACCAAGCAGATCCTGCACCTGCAGCATCTGCGCGGTGTCGGCGGGACAGACATCCTTGCACTTCGTGTAGATGAAGTTCAGCGCGACGACCTTGCCCTTGATCAGATCGTCGTAGAACGCGTGCTTGCGTCCATCCTGATCCGTCAGCACGACGTTCGGAAAATACCCGTCATGCCAGGGCTGGCCCGCTTGCACGCCGGGGGACCATACGGCCACCCCAACGAATGCGAGCAACAGCGCAAGACCGGCGCGGATCATCCGCCGCCACCGTTGCCCGGCGCGAGACCGAACGTCGGCTCATAGAAGGTGCCTTCCCACGTCTGCACCGGCGTCGGGATAGCGACAGCGGCGCCCGGGTTCTTGATATCCCAGCGCAGCAGCATCGCGTTGTCCTCGTGCTGCGTGTTGTGGCAGTGCTCCATGTAAGTGCCCATGAACTCGCGGAAGCGGATCGCAAGATCCACGTTGTTCGACGAGTCCGCGAACGTGCTCAGCCGATAGACGTCCTTGCGTGCACCCGCTTCCCACAGCGGCGCCGGCGCACCGCCACGCGACAGGATCTTGCCCTCTTCGAAGTGGATGTGAACGGGATGCGCCCAGCCCGAACCCCCGCGCAGATGCCAAATCTCGACGGCGCCCTTCGTCGGCGCGGCAGAGATGCGGTGCGGGTCCATGCCGAAACCCTGCCCGCCGTCGACCGAGATCGTCCACGGCTTGTCGTCGGTGCCGTTCTGCTTGCTGAACTGGAAGGTGCGCTGACGCGCGCCGGCAAGCTCGGCCGCCGTGAAGGTCGGCGTCGGGATCATCGTCTTGCGCCCGACGATATAATCCGCCGGATTCATGCTCTGATCGACGCCGGTGTAGGCGTTGACGCGGAACTCCAAGAACTTGCCAACCGCCGGATCACCCACATAGGTGTTGTTCAGAATGCTGGCGAGCGGGATTTCGGCCTGCGGACCCGTCCCGTTGCGATGCTCGAGCAAATTGACCAGATAGATCTTCGTCCCCGGTGCAAAGCCCTTGAAGTCGATGACGATGTCATAGCGTTCGGCGATGCCCATCTGCGGCAGGTCTTGGGATTGCGCATTGGGGAACGGCACCGCGTTCTCCATGATGTTGCCGTCGTTGCCGATCATATAGAAGGGTACGCGCTGACCGGCCGCGGTCACGACTGCGATCTTGAAGTAGCGCGATACCGCCGCGTTCAACATGCGGAAGCGATAGCGCCGCGAGCGCACGTTGAAGAAGGGCTTGTACGTCCAGTTGACCAGCACGCGGTCGCCCAGGAAGCCGTCCTTGTTGAAGATGTTGAAGAAAAGCTGACCGCTCGCGTCCCACGCCTTGTCGGCGATCATCAAGTTCACGTCGTAGTCGCGGTTACCCCAGTCGAGCGCCGTGCCTGAGGGCAGGCAGAGATTGGGATTGGCGGCGTTGGCGTAGTTGCACTGAAAGCCTTCGCGGCCGCGATCGATGGCGCTGTAGTAGTTCATCATCGCGGCGCTGCCCTTGTAGACATTCTGCGCCGTGAAATCGAGCATGTGGTCGTGGAACCAATGCGTGCTCATCGTCTCATGCCAGTCGCCGCGGATCTTTGTGATCCCGCCCGAACCGTTCGGCATGCCGGCCCGTACATCCGTCGCCGCTGTGTTGATCGAGTCGTGACCCGCCAGAGCCATCGGCCAGTGATAGTCGTAATACTGACCCGGGAAGAAGAACGCCGCCGCATAGCCGTCGCTCTCGGCAGGGTTATGCCCGTTGTGTTCGTGCGTGGTCAGCGTGTGAATGCCGAAGCCATTGTTCGCCGCCGCGTCCAGCGGCAGAGCGTTGAAGTGACGGAACAGGATCGGCTCGCCGTAACGCGCCATCAAAAGCTTCGGCGGCATCGTACCGTCGAACGTCCAAACCGAGTTCGCGTCCTGCACAGGGAACGACGGATGGAAGCGCACCTGCCGGGTCTTATTCGTGCCGCCGCCGTAATAGAGCCCGCCGGGCCTGAACTCGCCGACCGCCCAGTGGTGGCGTTGCAGCGTGTCGCGCAAGCCGCCGTTCGCACGCGCGCCTGCCGTCGCGCTCTGGAAGAAAGTCTTCGCCGGGAATTCGGTCCAACGCTGATGGGCGAACCATTCGCCGGATGGCCGACCTTCGGTGGCGCTGGTGGTAAGCGTCCTCACGCACGTCGCGATCTTGGCCGCCCAGGGATTGGGCAGCGCCGTATTCGCGGCGCGCGAAGCGGCCGGCCAGAGCGATTGTCCCAAGAACGTGTCGAGCGATGCCGACGCAGGCGAGGCGCTACAAGTTGCAGGGACAGGAAGCGGCGTACAGGTCGGGCACGTCGAACCCGGTATCGTCTTGGTGCCGAACTCCTCGAACAGCAACATCTCAACCGTAAAGGGCTGGGCGTTGAACAACGGGCTGGGCGGCGCGCCGGTCGGAATATCGAAGCCCGGGGCCGCTTGCGCGAACACCGGCGCTGCGGCTACCGCGCTCAGCGCGAACACCGCCGCCGCATACCCGACTGATTTCAGGCGAGATTTCGTCATCTTCAATTCCCCACTCGCTTTGTGCGGCCGCGCGGCCTTTTTCAAACCGCGCCGGCCGGTCGCCCCTTACGTCAGAAAGAAGTCAGTGCCCGTCAGCGCGATGTGACCCAACAGGTCGACCTGGAAGTCGACGTTCGTTTCAATCGCATTGCCGGTGCGGATGTTGCCGTCGATGATCGTGTGGTCTTGCCCCGCGATCGTCACATAGTGGAAGCCGATGTGGCCCTGAGCCGGGTTCACGCCAGTCGCAAGCTGACCATCGAAGGTGAAGTGCTGTACGCCCGGGCTTGCGCCGCGCGTATCGGCGTCGATGCCGGCGAAGTTGATGTGGTCGATGCCATGCTGAAAGTCGGCGATAACCGACCGCGTGGCCGCATTCCCGGCGGACGCGCTGGTGCCGTAGACGAACGTGTCGGCACCCGCGCCACCCGTGAAGCGTTCGGGGGCGGAGTTGGCGGTGATCGTGTCGTTGCCCGAACCGCCGATCACCACTTCGATGCCGTTCAGCGAGTCGTTGCCGATCTGCGCGCCGGTCGCGACACCGGTCTGCAGATTGACGGTCGTCGCCGCGGTGATGCCGCTGAGATCCAGCGTATCGGTCCCCCCGCCGCCGCTGTAGGAGTCGTTGCCGTCGCCGATGGTGGCGACGAAGCGGTCGTCGCCGCCCTGGCCGCTCAGTGTATTATTGCCCGAGTTGCCCTGGATGACGTTCGCAGCGCCGTTGCCGGTGCCGTTGAAGTTGCCCGACCCCGTCAGGGTCAGGTTCTCGAAGTTGTTCGCCAACGTGAAAGTCCGGTTCGCGAACACGCTATCGGTGCCTTGGTTGGCGTTTTCCGTCAGCGTCATGCCGTTGTGGCTGACAATGTAGGTGTCGTTGCCAAGCCCGCCGAAGAGCGTGTCGTTGCCGTTCGAACCGCCGTCCAACGTGTCGTCGCCGCCGTTGCCGCGCAGCGTGTTCGCCGCCGCGCTGCCGACGATGACGTTGTTGCCGGCACTGCCGGTGACGTCTTCGATCGAGAACAGCTTGTCGTTGCCGGTCTGCGTGCTGGTCGCGATGCCCAAGGTCAGATCGACGTTCGACGCCGCGGTTGTGTTCACCATCGTGTAGGTGTCGGTGCCGTTGCCGCCGTCATACGTGTCGTCGCCGTCGCCGATCGATGCGAAGAACGTGTCGTTGCCTGCACCACCCTGGGCGAAGTCGTTGCCCGCACCCGCCGTGATCGTGTCGTTGCCACCGTTGCCGAAGATCAGCTCGCCCGCCGCAGTGCCCGTCAGAGTATGTGTCTGCGTCGTGTCCACGACATAGCGTGTCGCGTCGGAGACGGCTGAGTTCAGATTGCCCAAACCGTCGATGTAGAAGAGGGTGACGCGTACGAAGGCGCCGGTCGTGACCGCCGGCGTGAAGGTCAGCGTATCGGCGCTGACGCGCGCGGGATCCGCCGGCGACCAGTTGACCCCGTTCGTGGAGACTTCCCACGCGTAAATCTCGGTGCCCAACACGACGCCGTTGTCCGGATCGGACAGCGTGTTGAACGCCGCGATCCGCGGCGGCAACCCGCCACCCGGGATACCGGTGACGCCTACGATGCCGACGGGATCGGTCTCCGAGCTAACCGGTGCGGCAAGCGGCGCCGATATCGCGGTGTACGTAAAGCCCTGACCATCCGTGTACGACGCTTGCACCGAGAATTTGTGCCCGATATCGGCGTGCGTGAGCGCAAGATCGATGCCCGTTGCGCCGACGATCGCCACCCCGTCACGGAACCACTGATAGGTATCCGAGCCCGAGATCCAAAAACCGTCCGGATCGCTGCCGATGACGGCCGAGATCGTGTCCCCGGCGGCTGCCGTACCGGTGATCGCCACATCGGCGACACCGTCATCGACCGCATGCACGTCCAGCGTCACCGTCTTCGGCGCGCTGAAGCTCAAACCGTCGAACAGGCGGTACTGGAAGGACGCCTGACCCGCGAAATCGCCCTCCGGCGTGAAGACGAAGGCGCCCGTCGCGCCGGTGATCGAGACCGTGCCGTGCACCGCCGAACCGTCGACGAGGCGGAATACGGGCGTCGGCGCAGGACCGTCGCTGTCGCTGCCTGCGAGCAGATTGCCGTTGAACACCGTGTCTTCGGTCGCAACGTGGTTCTCCGCACCCGGCGCCAACACCGGCGCCAGATTGCCGGCCTGAACATTGATGACGAACGTGTCGGTGACGCTAAGCTGCGAAGGCTCCGGATCCGGAATATTCGGATTGCCTTCGTCCTTCGCGGTGATCGTGATCGGGATTTGACCGATCGCGTTGACCGTGCCGGTGATCGTCGCACCACTGAAGCCGCCGTTCACGAGGTCAGGCACCAGCGTGAACGTCAAGCCGTGCGCGGCCGCGCTGCCGTCCAACGCCTGGTTCGTGCCGGCGATACGGGCGGTGAAGGTCAAAAGGTTCGGCGCTGTCTCGTTGTCGCCGAAGGAAAGCGCAAGCGGCAGGAAGATGCTGATCGCAAAGCCGGTATGCGCATTCGTGTCCGGCAGTCCGATCGCACCTTGCTGCGGCACGACGAACGGCGCGGTGTTCACGGTCAGGTTCGGCGCCAACACGTTGGTCGGTGCAGAAGCGACCGTCTCCACCAAGCCCTTACCGTCCGTATAGGTCTCAACCACACGCAGCGGATTGCCGAGCTGTAGATTTGTGGGCGTGAACGTTGCGTTGGTCGCCCCCGTGATATTGATCCAAGCGTTTTGGCCGCCGGCCGCGATAACCTGCTGCTGCCATTGGAAATGCACAGACCCCAGAGCAATGCCATCAGCGTCGGTGACGCCGCCGACATCGGCGGTTAGCGGGCTGCCGGCCACAGGGTCGACGCCGACAACCGCCGGATCGGTATCCCCCAAGATCAAAGGTACGCCGACCGGCACCTGGTTCGCGTTCGGGCTGGCATCGACGTTGATGACCGTATCGGCGAACTGCAGCCGCTCGATGTTGCGCAGACGGTCGATGCCGTCGTTGCCGACGCCCGCAGCGCCACCGCCGACCACGTTGTGCGCGATCGTGATGAAGCCTTCCGCGTCCGGCGTCAGATTGATCGTGTAGTTCTCGATCACGTCGCGATAGACCGCCGTGTCAATGTCGCCGTCGGTGTAGTCAAAGCGGATCTCGCGGATGATTTCCGCACCAGCCGTGTGGCTGGACAATTCGACGTGCAACCACGCGTCGCCGTCGATGATGTCGTTGCCGCCGCGCCCGGTGATCGTGTCGCTGCCGTCGCCGCCCAGCAGGATGTTGCCCGTGCTGAAACCGACGCCGCCGACAATCGGCGTGCCGCTCGCATCCCAATTATACGCTTGGCCGTCGGCGAAGAAGGTCTTGAGGTTGAAGATCAGATCGACGTTGGTGAGTTCGTTGAACACGCCCGCCGCGCCGCCCGCGTCTTCCGTGCCCTGCAGGAAGTCGTCAAAGCGCGAACCGCTGGTCGCTTCCGTCTCGACGAAGAAATCGCGTACAGCATCGCCAGCCGTCTGCTGCTGATTGGGAATAAACTCGCGCCGTTCCATATCGACGCTGACGCCGTGCGTTTCCTTCTCGAAATCGGCCCAGTCGAAGCCCAACAGGCCGTTGAACTTGTCGAAGCCGCCTTCGCCCAACATGATGTCGTCGCCGCTGAAGCCGACCATCTTGTCGCCGTTGGCGCCGCCGTCGAGCACGTCGTTGGCCGCGAACAAGGGCACCTGCCCCGTCGGGGCGCCGGTGTCGCCGACCAAGCCGTCGCCGCCTGCGCCGCCTTCCAGCCAGTCGTCGCCTTCGTTGCCGATCAAGGCGTCGTCGCCGTCGCCGCCGACGATGATGTCGTTGCCGAGGCCACCCTGCGCTTCGTCGCCCAGGATGCTGTAGCCCGTCTCGATATAGTCGTCGCCGTCGTTGCCGAAGATGATGTCGTCGCCGATGCCGCCGTTGATCGTGTCGTTGCCGGCGTCGCCGTGAATAACGTCGTCGCCGCCGCTGTCGACGATCGTGTCGTTGCCGGTGCCGCCATAGAGGAAGTCGTTGCCGTTACCGCCGTCGATCCAGTCGTTGCCGCCGTCGCCCCAGACGGTATCGTCGTCGGCATGGCCGGCCTGCAGGCGGTCGTCGCCTTCGGTGCCGCCCAGCACCATCGTGTTGCCGAAGAAGTTGTCGTCGCCGATGAAATGCACGGTGCCGTCGGCAAGCTTCTCGACCAGATAGGCGCCCGTCACCGGGTTCTTGAGCCACGTCGCCGGATCGAACGTTACCGTCGACGCTTCGACCGTGTACTCCGGCGTCAGGAAGATGCTGGCCGGCAGATGCTTCGCGCCCGTGTTCGCCGTGATCATCTCGGCGAACGAGTTGTTCTCGATCTCCGCGCCCCAGTGCATGCCTTCGATGCGCGGCAGGTAATACAGCCGGTCGCCGTCCTGCAGGCTCTCAAGCTGCGTCTCGAAGATGAAGTTGAACGTCGAGCCCAACAGCCCGCCGAACAAATTCTGCTTCTCCGCCAAGCCGCCGATCCACAGATCGACGTTGTCAATGCCGGTGATCGATCCCGTGCTCCACTGCGCATGCACGGCAAGCGGGTTCGACACGTCGTTGGCGTAAGCGCCCAAACTATGCATGAAATTATATACGTCTTGATGCGCCGCATCGCCGGTCTGACTGGCCGGATCCAAGCCCATCGTGACGAGATTCATAGCCGCCGTGCGCTTGTCATCCAACCCGACCGCGGCCACGATCGACGCATGCGTACCGTAAGCCGCGACGAAGTTGATCAGCGATGCCGGGTGCTTCAGAAACTGGCCGAACTCCGTCCAACTCGCATAGGGCTTCAACGTCTGGTCGTGCGTCGCGTCGTAAATCTGTGCGCGTACGAGATTGAGCGGCGCCACGCCCGTATCGCGGCCGCGCGCGATGTTCAACGCGGCGAGATCCAGCGGCAGACCCAAGAGGTTGTTGCGCAGCGCGCCGGTCACGAACTCGTCGATTTCGCTGCCGATCTGGTGCGTGCTGCCCTGCACGATCTCGGCCGCGGCGTCCGCACCGCGCTCGGCGAAGGCGAGTGGATTGGTGAAGGCTTCGATCAACCCGATCGACGACAGGACCGGTTGCCCGTCCGGACCGATGACCGGCGTGCCGTCCGCGTTCAGTTCGAAGCGCGCGACGTTCTCGTCCAGCATCGAGTGGCCGAAGCGATAGACCGCGTTCGCGAACTCCGACGTGATCGCCGGATCCAGGTGGATGTCGACGTTACCGAACAAATGGATCGTCGGCGCGATCTTACGCGCGAACTCTTCGAACACGAGATGCTGATACTGCGTCTCGGTGCCGAACTTCGCGACCTGGAACAAGCGTTCGCCGTTCCACTGCGCGTCGGTGATTTGTACGCCGGCAGTTAGCGTCACGCCTGGCAACACCCAGCTGGACGCAAAAGCCGTGTCGCCGTTGTTGAGTTCCGCCTGAATGAGACCCTTGATCTGATCGATCAACCGGTTGTGCTCGTCATGGAAGATTTCGTGCACCGCGGTCAGAGCGATGTTCTCGTTGACACGTCCGTCGCCCGCGACGTAGTGCGCGTCCAGCAATTCGTTGTCGTAGGTCGTGGGACCCTGCGGGTTGCCGACCGAGCTGTCGCCGTCGGCCGCCAGCGCGACGCCGCTTGAGTTAAACGGCGCCGCGAAGTGCGCCATATCGTTGATGAAGGCGTGGCCGGTGAAGATCGTGTTTGCCGGGAGAGTCTGCGGGCTCGCCGGATTCATTTCGATGAGGCCCTGCCCACCGCCGCCGAGGGCGACCACCACCTGCACATGCCCGTTCGGACCAGCGATGAAGTTGCCATAAGCGTCCGTCGCCAGCAGCGGTACGTCGTTGACGTTGTAGTCCGTCAGAACGATGCCGAGCTTCAACGCATTGGCCTTCAGATCGTGCCACGTCGCCATCCCGGAATTGTCGTCGGCGGTGCCGAGGACGTTGTCCTTGCCTTCGGCGTGCTGCAGCAGTTTGCCGGTCGCGTGCAGGTCCCCGTCTACGCCCACAACGTATTCGCGCAGAAACACCTGATGCGACGGGTGAGACGAATAGGTCTGGTTCTGGTCGACGAACGGCGTCGTCGTGTTGATGTTCGTGTGAACGTCGTCGGCGGTTCCAAGCACGTTGTCGGCGCCGGCCGTCACGGTTTCGTTCGTCGCGCGCGTGAGCACCATGAACGCCTGACTCGCCGGAACCTCGTCGCCTGTGGCGGCGATCCCGTCAGGCCCGACAAGGCGCAGCGGATCGTCGGCGGCAAGCGGAATGAACACCGTACCCGCATTGCCCTTGGTGATCAGGTCGAGGCCGTGATCGAAAAACTGCCCGAAGAAGGTCGTCCAGCCGTTGAACGGGGCGGACAAACCGGCGTCCGGCGTGATATTGCCGATGAACAAGTTCTGCCCGTCTGCATAGGCCTGATTCAGCGGGTCCAACGTAGGCGTCGTCGAGAGCGCGGTGTAACCATCCCCGAGTTGAGCCGCGAACTCCTGCGCCGTGATGACGGCCGCGGGGTTGTTCGTGCTGATGTCCGAGATCAGATTGCTGATCGTGCGCGGCGCGGTATCGACGACCAAGTTGTTCGGCGAGGTCTGCGCGTACGACGTCGTCATCGTATCGCCGGCCGTGCCCGGGTTCGGATCGAAGATCGTGCCGTCGATGTTGACGGTGACGGTCTGGAAATACTGCGTGGTCGCGGTCCCAAAAGCCTGATCGGCCGCGCCGAACGTGCTCTGCCCCGGCACCTGATTGTTGTTCGTGCCCGCAACCTCGCGCAGACCAAACGCCAAATGGGCGTTGACGGGCGGCTGCCCGCCTTCGGCCTGCTCAATCTGGGTGAGCAGATATTCGAGATCGCTTCTGTTGAACGTCGCTGTCATGGTGCCGGTATCCTTCGATCCTGATCGGGTCCCCGGCACCTCGGGCACATGCGTCCGCGTTGGCGCGAACGACGTGTTCGCGCGGCCACTGACTCAAGCGGTTTGTTGGCGGCAGCTACCCTTGGCTACCGAGACCCCTACAGCTACGGACTCTACGGAGCCCGAGGTGTCACCAGGATTACATCGACCTGACGCTGGGGTGACTTTCGAACTTATTCCCGTTCACGATAAATATTTTTCTCAGACCGCAATGCGCCTGCAAAGCGCACGCATACGCAGCGCCTTTTGCTGATCAAGCGACGGGGAAATAGAGCGAGAAACGCGTGCCGGTTTCCGGCGAACTCGCCAGCGCGATGCGCCCGCGGTGCAGGTCGACGATGCTCTTCGTGATCGCAAGACCAAGACCGACGCGGTCCTTGTCGGTGCGGCGCGCGGCGTCTCCGCGGAAGAAGCGGTCGAACACATATGGTTGATGCTCGATCGCAATGCCTTCGCCGGTGTCGGACACGTCGACGACCACGCCGGCCTCGCCGGCCGCAGCGCGCAAACAGACCACCCCGCCTTGGGGCGTATGGGCGATCGAGTTGGCGACCAGGTTGCTGACAGCGCGCTGAAACAGCGTGTTGTCGGCGTTGAGGGACAGCGCAGGATCGCATTCCAGCGTCAGGTCGACGCCCGATTCCGCCGCGCTGTTCTCAAAAAAGCCGCGGATCTTTTCCAGCCGCTCGGCCACATTCAACGTTTCGTAGGACACTTCCGTCCGGCCGTTCTCGGCGCGGGCGATAAAGAGCAGCGCTTTGACCATCGTGCTCAGGTGCTCGCACTCCTCAAGCGTCGACCCCAGCGCTTCGCGATACTCTTCCGGCGTGCGCGCGCTACGCAAGGCAACCTCGGTCTCAAGCTGGATACGGTTCAACGGCGTGCGCAGTTCGTGCGCCACATCGTCGGCGTAGCGGCGGAGCGAGCCGTAAGCGCTCTCAAGACGCGTCAGCATGTGATTGAACTGCGTGGCGACATCGCCCAACTCGGCCGGCAATCCATCGAGCGACACGCGGCGATCGAGTGTTGAGTGTCCAACGGCCATGATCTCGGCTGACATCTTCTTAAGCGGCGCGAGCTGCGTGCGGACGATCCACAGCCCCACGAAGATCGACAGCGCAAGACCGGCTGCAACCACGAAAACGATGAGCTCGGCATAATGCGTGAGAACTTCCGAGTCCAAACTTGTGTCCAGCGCCATCTGAATCGTAACCCAGCCGCCACCGGCGGCGTCCGGCGCGCGCGTGCGCAGCGTCACCGCGCGATAGCGCCGACCGTCGCCGTCATCAATGGCTGCGTAATGAAACTCGTCCGCGCTCAAGGCGGCGGCATTCGGAAACCGGTCGGGCAGTAATCCCTCCGGCATGAGTGGCGTCTCGTGGAGGCCGATTGCAGGCGGCCCTGAGATGCGCATGAAAAGTTGGCGCGGGCCTTCCAAATCTTCGCTCACTTCGTGGTCGAGATAGTCGACGTCGATCCGTTCGACGCGCAGAAGATCGCGGACGGTGGCCGCGCGTTTCATGAGCACCTGATCGTCCCGCCAAGCCACGCCTTGCACGAGCGCTACGTAGAGCAGCGCCGCGGTCAGGACGACGAGAGCCGTTGCCGCGCCAGCGAACCAGATTACCAGTTTGCGGGCGAGCGACCGCCCCCGAAGGTCGTCAGCGAATGACATAGCCGCGCCCGCGGATGGTGTGGATAAGCTTGCTCGGAAACGGATCGTCGACCTTCGAGCGCAGGCGCCGGATGTTCACTTCGACAACGTTGCTGTCGCAGTCGAAGGACATGTCCCAGACCTGCTCGGCGATATAAGCACGCGAAAGCACGTCGCCCTGATGGCGCACCAACAGCTCAAGCAGCAGGAATTCCTTCAAGGTCAATTCGATGGGCCGGCTTGCGCGCTCGACTTCAAAACGTTTGGGATCGACAGTGAGATCTTCGAAGGTGAGCGTCGAAGGCAGCGCGTCCTTCCGCCGCTTCAAGATGCTGCGCACCCGCGCGATCAATTCGGAAAACGCGAACGGCTTCACGACGTAGTCGTCGGCGCCGATGGTCAAACCCTTCACGCGATATTCGACCGCATCGCGGGCGCTCAGCATCAGCACGGGCGTGTTGCTGTCGGTGCGGCGCAGTTGCTCCAGAACGTCCCAGCCGTCTTTGCGCGGCAGCATGCCGTCGAGGATGATGAGGTCGTATGCTTGCGAGACAGCGGCCTCCAGCCCGTCGATGCCATCAGAGCAGCCGTCGACGACAAAACCATGCTCGCCGAAACCCTGCTTCAAGAGACGAAGCGTTTTTTCGTCATCCTCAACTACCAACATCCGCATCGGGTTCGCATCCCTGGACCCGCGACGTTCACCACACAGATGGCACCGTCCGTCGCCCACGGTTTAGCGAGAAGCAAGTCCTCTGCCGCCCAACGAACGCTCACTGCCCCATGGTTACGATCGATCGGCGCTGTCCCAAACTGACACGGGCCCAAGAACGCGGTCGACCACACTCAGTGAAACGTTTTTGGTCCAGTGCGCATTTGCATGCTGCTCTAAGCCGAACGCTGGCTTAACCCAGACGGCATGATGAGTCCCAAGGCCCGGCCCGCAAATTCTACCTCCGAAGCGCGCTGATTGGCGACTTGCGCGTCAAGAGACGCAGAAATGAAAGCGGCGGCAGGAGATTAGCCTGCCGCCGTCTGATGGCGACGAATGCGGGGGCACACGTCTATGACTGCGTATGGTCCGACCGCAGCCTTTAAAAGAAGGATACGCAGGCCACCTGACACCCACATGACGCGGCCATGACGGCAGACCGAGATTCGCCGCGACTTTCGTAAATGATTAATCGCCGGCTCGCACAGAGCCGCCGAAATATCGGCCCGGCGTCGTGCCGAACGTGTCGCTGAAGGCCGCGACGAAGGCGCTGGCGCTGCGATATCACGCAACGGCCCGGCCGAAACATTCGGGAGACCACTCTTGCCGGTTTTAGTTTCCCCATCGGGTGACCTTATCAGGCCGAAACCGAGAACGAAAATCTAAACCAGTTGCGAAGAAACCAGAACGTGCCCGAACGCTGCTCGAACGTTGCTCGAACGAAGCGGAAATAGTCTGTTGATGTAGATCACAGTCGTATGGTCGCGACTTTAGGTTTCGCGGCTCGATTCGAGCATGGGAAACGCCCTTCACATCGCCAGCAGTAGAGAACCGTGGCCATTTGTTCGCACCTCCGTTGTCGATGGGGGGCGGAACATAGAGCCTCGACGCCGCTCGGCAACTTGCAGCCGCGCTATCAAATCTGCCGGACCGATCCCCGATCCTCGCCGTGCTAGCGATCAAGGCAGATCGCCCATCGGCCATGAGCCTTTCAATGCGCACACCTTCTGTAGTGGACGCGCAATAGATGCTCCGCGTGTAGGCGTGCATCGAAAACTGCATCCGCGAGCAACCGCAAAGTCTCCGCTTGTTTTCCACATGCGGCGCAGCTCGTCATTGTTGGGGTCGAAGGCCGCATAGCCGGGTGGCGCGCGCACCAGCGTGATGCAGGTTTCAAAAAATGAGGTGATGCTGACGACGTCGGCAGCGCCGATTTGCGGTGCGACAGGCTCTGAGGAAGTCGCACAGCAGATGGCAGCCGTTGAAACGCTTCGACGCGGATACGAACGGTGCTTGATCGGCGGTGTTGGCTCCCAGAACAATGTCCGTGTCGTTCAAACCGGCCCCACCTACGCCAACACGTAGGGAACTGCGACCGTCACCGGAAAAACCGCATACGGGTCATCGACGACCTACTATGGCGGGCAGCAAACAATGGTGTTCGGAACGCACGATACTGGAATGCGTGTGTTGATGCTCAACGCAGGCGATCAAGGATACGATCAAGGCGTCGATGCGAAGATGGCGCTCGGCGCGGACTGGCAGGAAAAGGTGAAGGACGGCATCAACTCGTGTTGAAGAAAATGATGCGTCATGGATAGCGCCAATGCGATCTCAAAGATTCGCAGACCTTGCGCGACACTGGTTCAGCCTGAAGCGCTCAGCACGGCAACAGATG
Source organism: Alphaproteobacteria bacterium (assembly GCA_034440355.1). Taxonomy (GTDB): domain Bacteria; phylum Pseudomonadota; class Alphaproteobacteria; order Micropepsales; family Micropepsaceae; genus SZUA-430. The sequence goes on along the minus strand of JAWXBY010000049.1, from coordinate 21,823 downwards.
CAGAAACTGCGCACTGACGATACCGCAGCCGGCACGCCCTTCTAGTGGGCTTTCCCCCCAGGATGCTCGCCCGCCCGCTGCGGCAGGACCAGAATGCAGCCGAGGATGAAGACGGCAAGTACCAACGAGGCGAACGGCCGGCTCATCGCGAGCCCGCCATCGTCGAGCGGCTTGTCCAGGAAGTCGCCGACGGTGGCACCAAGCGGCCGCGTGAGAATGAACGGCGCCCAAAACAATAGAACGCGCGAAATGCTCGTCAAATAGTACGCGACCGCAATGACCGCGAGCGCTGCACCGAACACCAGTGCTGCGCCCATGTAGCCGAGACCGGTGTCGTCGGCCATCCAGTCGCCGAGCGCGGTGCCGAGCGTCTGTGAAAACGTGATCGTCGCCCAGTAGAACATTTCGACCCGGGGCGTGCTGACGGTGTCGACGGCAACAGTGCCTTCCGCGCGATACCAAAGGGCGAGAACCGCCAGCACGGAGAAGAGTAGCAACACCGACCCGCCCGCATAGCCGATGCCCAAAGAGCGCGTTGCGAAATCGGCCAGCGTCGTGCCGGCAGTGGTAGAGGCGATAATCGTCAACCAATAGAGCAGCGGGTGGAATTTTTTCGCGACGATCTGGAGCGCGACCAGCACCACGAGCACGCTGACGAAGATACCAGTACCGATCAGATAGCCGTTCGGATTCGCTTCGTCCGTCGTCTCCCCGAGCCACGTCATCGTGACGGCGTCGCCACCGGTCTCGCCCAGGGTGGTGGCGAGGATCTTGATGATCCAGAACGTGAGCGTAACCGCCGGCACTTTGCTCATGACGGCTTCACTAATCGTGGCGGGTCGCTGCATCACTCACCTTTCGTGAGGTTCGGCATAGGTGAAATACTGGGTGAAGCGTCCGCACATGGCTATCCTGCGCGACAGCTGGCCCGCATTCCGATTTCCGGTCCTAGCCTGGGATCTGCTGTTCTCCGATCCTGCGCAGCGCGCCAGCGTCCAACCAGAAGCACGCTTGGCTTTCCATGCCTTGCACGAAACAGAGCATGGGCGCCTTGGCGGTCCTCAGCGTTTCGTAAGCGACGCGGTCCATGCCGCCATAGGGATGGAACGGAAATTCGCTCGACCCCGGATTGGCGGCGCCCGCCGCCCATTCCGGCAAGTCGCTGGTGTTGTCGAGCGCAGCCCCGCCCCCGCCGACCCATTCCTGCAAGCTGCTCTTCATGTCCGCGACCGATGTCGCGCCGGCAAGCACCATGATCTGGTTGGCGGGAAACGCCTGTTCGTATAGGGCGCTGCCGCCGGGGCGGCGCAGTGTGAACCTCGCTTCCGCGCTGGCGCAATCGACGCCGGTGGTGGAGCCTTCGACGGTGAGGGTCTCACCGCCGGCGGCCCAAGACGACGACGCGGACGCATTGCAGTTGTTGGGCGCGGCGGCTTCAGTGGATTTGTCGGCGGACTCGTCGGCGCTTTTCTCGGGCGCGGGCGAACAAGCCGAAACCGCGAGTACTGCTGCAATAACAAGAATTCGCATGGGCCGTTCTCCCTCCGGGTCCGGACGCAAGCATAGCGCCGCACCCGCGGGCGTCAAAAGACCCCTCTGCCTAACACTACAGCAGCGAATAGAGGGCATAAACGCGGTGCAGCGGCCAAATCCGCATCAGCGCCGTGGCACCTTCGTGCGGCCGGTCTTGATCCCATGTCTTGCAAGGCGCGCCTCTGCGCCGTCGCGGCACGCCTTGTTGATCTTGTCGTGATCCTGCGCGCCGGCCCAGAGCTTCAACGTCGTCGCGTCGTCGATGTCCATGCGCGCGCGGACGTCGTTGAACGTCAGGCAATCGCCCTTCGCCGCGATCTCAAGTGCGCGCTCCATGACGTCTGGTAGCCGCGCGCGGCCGCTGAGTTCTTTCTGTGCCATTTCTCACAATATGGCCCGCTGGGTCGCCGTGGCGAGTCGCCGAATCTGTCAAAGCGAAAGGCGCTGCGGCGGCGTGCCCAAAGGCCGAAGTACCGCCGTAATCCCTGCCATGTCGGAACCGGCCACGGGTGGCGCGCGGTAGTCGATAACCATAAGCCCGCACTCTTCGATGCACACTTGCACGAACCACGCGGCGAAGTCGTGGCGGAAGCGATCGCGCTCCGACGCATCCCGCGGCGATGCCTTGCCGCGCAACAGCGGTGGATTGCGATCGGTCGCGGCCATGCGGATGGCGATATGTTGAATCAGTTCGTCGCGGGTGAGCAAGCGGTGGGGCATGACCTGAGCCTGCCCGATGGCGCGCGCAGGTGGCAAGGTGCCTAGGCTGGCAAAAGTGGTCCAGCGCGAAGAGCAAGCCTAGGTAGACTGCGTTCCGCACGGCGATCACGATCGCCGACGTGCGCCCGACGTCGGTCCGGCGACTCGGGGTTCTTCCCCGTTTCCCACAGCGCGGCGATAAGCGCGAACATTTCGTTCAGAGGCACTCAAATTCTTCGGAAACCGAAGACCGCCGCGCAGCTTGAATCGCATCACATTCACTTCGATCAAATCAGTTCAAATTCCCCGCCCCGATGGACGTGATGCTCTTGCCGTCGGCGTTGAGGCTGTCATGCCAGGACATGGTGCCGACTTTGCCTGCGTTCTTGCCCGCGGAATACGCGATGCGACCCCAGCAATCACTTTGTGGGCTCTTCTCGTCGGCGAGGCAGTTGAAAAGCACTGAATATTTTCCACCATCCGATTCCGTGGCGGCACAAACGCCTTGAATGGTTTGACCGCTTGCCGGCGGCGCTGAAAACACAATGCAGTCGTACGTGGCGTGACTCTTGCCCGCCGAGGCCCACACCATGTCCATCTCGACTTTGACACTCGCACCCACGATCGGCTTACCCATCGGCCCGGGCGCTGCGATCCGCATACCTGCTGCTGGGTTGATCGACCCTGTGAACGTGAACGTTTCCGCTTGTGCCGCTGCTGTGATCAATGGCAACGCGATCGACAATATAAGTAGTGATCTCATTTTGCATTCTCCCCTTGTGGCGCTAGGGCGCCTGTTGATTCCTCTGCTCACTTCAATTCGTCATCTGCACGCTGGTACGCACACATCCCCCAAGTGTCCGGCACGGTCATCCAGTCGAAGAGCTGGACCGCGTCCAGGGATCGCCCGGCCGAACCACATAACTCGCCCAAACGTATCGCCACGGGATCACAAAGAGCAGAATGGCTCCGGCGGACGTCTCGATGATCGAGGTTCGCATCGCATCGTCGAGCGTGCCGTCGAGCCAGCGTGGAGCGGCGAAGGCGGCAAGCCAGATCACCTTCCACGTCAGCTCGAACAGCAGCAGCGGAATCATGCGCAGCGGATAACGCAACCCCAGTACCGCCAGCAGTCCGATTGTCCCGAGCAACGCCCAAGCAACCCCGGTCATGCGCGGCAGCGTCGAGCTATGGCTGATGATCAACGGCCAAATCATGTTTCCGATGCCCACCGCCATGAACAGATACATGGCCCGCATCACCCACAGCCGGATCGCTGAAACTTCGTCACCAGATCGGATCTCGGCCGTTTCGTCGGCGCTTGTTGCAATGGAAGTCATCTCAATTCTCCTTTCGAGCTTCGGGATTCTGGATTCGTTGGCGCAATCGATATCAAGATGTTCATGCGGCCTCCGCCTCCCCGACGGCGTCGGGCACGAACTCCAAGATGTCGCCCGGCTGGCAAGACAAGGCGGCACAGAGCGCCTCCAGTGTGGAGAATCGGATCGCGCGGGCCTTGCCGGTTTTCAGGATCGAGAGGTTGACGATCGTAATGCCCACGCGCTCAGCAAGTTCGGTCAACGTCATCCGCCGTTCGTGCAGCAGGTCGTCGAGTTTGACGGCGATCGCCATGTCACACCGTTCCTTCTAAGTCTTCACGCATCCGCGCGCCCTCCGCGAACACGCGGGCCAGCACGAAGGTAAGCAGGACGGCGAGCCAGCCGGCGACCGAGAAGCCGGCATCGATGTGGAGCGGATTGGCCGGCGTGGAAATCGCATCGGCGATGCCGCCGATGACCATGCTGATAAGCTGGAGCGCGAGCAGTGCCCACGCGATCGCTTGTAAGCGCTCCGCATTTGCCGCGACGAAAGGATCGCGTCCCCGCACCGTTTCGACGATCGCGCGCAGCCGCCTCAGAACGAGATCATTGAGCGGGATGGCGACTAGGCCGAGCACGATGATCGCCCGCATACCGACGATCATCTCAGGCATCCCAGACGGCGTGACGCCAAGCGCGGTCAAGGTCCACGCCTCGGCGACGATGGTCGCGGTCAGAAGCGTGAGGATGCCGACACCGAAGAGCCAGTTCAGCACGATCAAGATGCGCAGCACCGAATGGGCAATTGGCAGGGTGGCGGCGGAATAGGGTCGGATCATCAGCGGGGTACTTCACGTTGATTATCGATAAACGATAAATTACTTATCGATAATCGTCAATACCCTGCGTGTCTATTTCTGCCTCCGCTTCTTGCCATGCGGGCGAAAGGCAGCGCATCCGTGACCGCCGCGTGGGGCAGCAACGTCTGGAAAGTAAGCCGCAACGTGTCCGGGCGGCATTGCGCTGGGCGACAAAATCATGACCCCACGTAACATGACCGGGGCAGCCTGCTGTTTGAGACAGCGCCAGCGACGCCGCCCTACCCTGGCCGTGCGCGATTTTGTGCTGCCGGTTCGACCATACTCGGCAATCCGTGGAGAGATTTAGAGCGCCTTGAAAGCGATACTCTCGCCAGCAACCCGCTTGCCACGAAGGCCAAAAACAACGAAGCCCGATCAGGGAATACCCGGCCCTCGCGGCTACCTTGATCAGCAAGGTCGCGGCGCGAAGGCAATGCCGAAGCGCTGAACGCGATGCCGCATTCATGTACGTCGTCGCGTCTCACCTGTTCGCCAATTCCAGGAGCACATCCGCGTGGCATGGATCGCCGGGCTTGCACCAACACGCGAGATTCTTGCCGCGCAGCTCGCGAAGCTCCCGGAACAAGCTGTCACGCATGAGGCGCTCCCGGTAAGCCGCCACCGCTTGCGACGCATCTCGCATCGTGTCGACGCGAAATGGGTTACCCCATTTTGTTGGTCGCGCGACGTTGACGGCGGGGAGCTTGTTCATTTCGGAGCTTAGCTTCTGCAGGTCGAAGCCCTTCGCCCGCGACAGCTGCAGACGGACCGGCTTCACGACGGCCACAACTGCGGCAAGGTCGGGTCTGGTTCGCGCCGCCACGCCGCAACGCCGGCGGTCATCACCTGAATGCGTATCTCTATGCGGTCGGTCGAACCGCGCGCGCCGCATTTCTGGCACCGCCGACGCCGCTTGAAATCCCAAAGCGTTCGATTTGGAGGCTCAACAGCTGCGAGCTGGCTGGGCGAGAGGGAAACGCACCGCCCGCAATCGAGACAGGAAATGTGCAGCCCGTAATTCATCAGCGCGTTGCGCCCAATGGTGCAGTCACTTTCGCTGAGGTGTGGGTCCGGGTCATGCACCAAGCCTGCCAGATGGAGCGCGCGGATGGAAGCTGGGCAGCCGAGACTTGGCTGCGGGGCTCGCGTTCAAACGCTGGACGGTGGCGATCACGACGCAACGAAGCGTGCTGATCGGTGTGATTCAACTCGGCCAGACCCGAGACGAATAGCGTCTGGTCGCAGGAACGCTGATGACGGGCACTACACGCGGCGCCGGATAGATCTCCGCGTTTAGCCACGCGACCTCCTCTTCCGGGCTGTTGGTCAGCATCCACCAGGCCTTCGGTCGTTCGTCCGTGCCGGCGTCCCGTTGGTAGCCTCGCTGCTTCAACGCCGTGCGCAGCGCGAACGGCGTATCCTCCGCGCGTACCGCACGAAGCGGGCGTCGTGCGTTGTCGAGAAGCGCGGCGAGCGTCAACCGTTGCGACACCGGCAGCGGCAGCGACATAAGGAACAGCCCGGCTTGCGCGTCGGACATGGCGCGATGCTCGGCATGAAACCAACCCTGGCGCATCAAGAGATAGTCGAGCTTCGCGCTCGACAGACCCTCGCTCCGCCAATCGATGTCGACGAGCGAGCAGGCCCAGTGCTTCGACTCGAACAGAGGCCAGTGCTTCTCCACCATCGGCCGGTCGAATGCCGCATTATGCGCGATAATCAAATGCGCCGGCTCGACGATTTCGCGCAGGCGTCCCGCGTCGACGGTGCAGCCCGCGACGTCCTTGTCGTGGATGCCGTGAATGCGTGAGCTCTCCGGTGGGATGGAAACCGATGGTTGGCGCAGCCCCGAATATGCTCCTGCTTCGTCGACGCTGACGATCCGGCCGGTGACATGCTCGTACTCGAACGCGATGAGCGCCAACTCGATGACTTCATCGCGCTCAATGTCGAGGCCGGTCGTCTCGGTGTCGATAAAGACCGCGCGCCGCGTCTCTCCGCGCGCGCCGCCATCCGCCCACTGGCTTGCCGCCGGTACCGCCTTAGCAATCGATAGTCGTCGCTTGCGCGCAAAACGGGCTCGGCTTCGGTAAGATCCATACGCTGACAGAGTCTCTCTCTTGGTCCGCCCGTGACAGGACCTATCTGGCCAGTCGCCAATGTTGCATCGCTGCCGCCGTCGTTCTTTGTCAACAACAGCGCCCGCGCACGAAAGCAAGCATCAGCCGTGTCGCGGACGCCAAAGCGAGAGGTTCATCCGCCGCCCATCGACTTCGCCTGATGTGGCGTTCGCACGATCCGGCGGATGGATGGACGTGTTCGGGCCAGGACGCCGGATCCGAGTAGCGTCGGATAAGCGGTGACTTACCCTGTTGCGCGGTTCGGATTTCCGCGGTTGCAAAGCCGACCACGCTTTCGATAGCTGTCGATATCGTCGCTCACCATGCGGCTCAACCGGTCGATCGGTGGAGACGCGCGAATGGCCTCTGTTCCTCTCTTGAACAGAGAATTTTCTCATCAAATTCCCCTCACAGGCGTGTGCCGTTTGAGCATCCCCGCGTTACAATTCTGCGACAAGCCTTGAATAAGGCAGCTCTTGTTGAACAACTGGTAGGCGTCATTTGGCTGGGGGGGCACAAGTGAAACAATCGCGCTGCGTAATTGTATTCGCCATAGGTCTCGTGCCGCTTGTGCTGACCTGTTGTGTCGCAAAGCCAGATCTTGAGCAGAAAGCCGTTTGGACGCCGGCAGATCTCGGCGGCACGCCAAGCACGGAGGGCGTTGCCTATGACGACTCTTACGACTCGTACGCGTTGCAGTCGTCAGAAATAACGGTCTCGCTGAAAGCAGGAAAAATCTCCGTCGAGCACAAGCTCATCGATGCCGACCTCGGGTTGGTGTTCCAGATCTTCCTCGATGATCCCTTCTACAAAACGACTGTGCTCAACATCGCCAAGCGACCCGGCACGAACACAATCGCAAACGCCGGAATCGAGGTCGTCGACTACCGCAAGGATATCGTCACCAGCGTGGGTGGCTTGGTCAAGACCGCCCTCACAGTTGTTGCGACAGAGGGTGGGGGTTCGCTTTTTCGGGACACCGCGATCATTGACGTCGATGATGAGATCGCCGCCAAGGTGGGCGCGGATACGTTGGACCCGTCCGATCAGCATGCTGTGCTCGCCAGATTGAAGCACGTGGCCGACAGTGCCCGTGTCCGAATACCGGCGCCGCCGACAAAGGCACAACCAAGCCCGCCCAATTGGAATCTCACGGGTGATGCACAAGGCATAACGATTGCGCTCGGTCCTGTGCCCCCAGATGCAATCCCCCTCTACAAAATCGCGTCGAAGTCGCGGCACAAGTTCGACGGTCTTTACTTGTCGTCATGCCGCACGATGACGATGCGGGTCAGCTATACCTGCCCGAAGGGCAACTCCAGCGCCGCTTTGACCGGTACAGGAACGACAATGCAAGTTGCGCTGCCGGCGGCTTCCTCGAACTCGGGCACCACTGTGCGCCTTGCGGCACCTGCGGCCGCTGCGCCGGCCAAGGATAGCAAGGTTAAGGCCGGAAAACCTGGAACAGGAGCAACGCCCGACGGCGGTGCTCCGCCAGCTCCCGCGCCCAACAGAGAGAGCCCTGATTGCATCGCAGGTCAAGAGTCGACCGCAGAGTTTCACTTCAAAGTGGCCGATCCGTATTTCGTCACCCGCCGCAGTTTCCCGGCAAACGGCAGCATCGTAACGCACGAACAGGCTTGCAGCGCATCGACTGAAACGCAGAAGCCGGACGACGGCCTTCCCTGGACCGGCATCGCGAACGCAATTTCAACCCAGGCGGAAGCAATTTCGAAGGCGCTCGATGACAAGGACAAGAGCGGCGGACGGAAGTGAGGCGTCTGCAGGCGTGGAACTGAGGAGACAGCATGCCCACAGTTCGACGCTGTCGTTCGACGAGGTGGCCCGCTCGGCGAAATGCGGCGTCGCTGATATGCGCTCTCCAATTCGTTCTTGCTGTCCCACTCGTGCTGGCGGCCGACATTGCTGAGTCCGTCCGGCGTACGCCGAAGGCCGACGCCATCGCCGTCCTTGAGGAGATCGCCGACGTTGTCGACGGGGAAGCGAAAGCCGCCGCTTACATCCTCGCCTTCTCGTCCAACCGCGTGAACCAACCTCCCCCCGACACGATCACGTACACCTCTGTATACCGCGCCTGGCTTGAAGCGTTCGCACTGGAGTCGAGCGAAGTTGGCGCCACGCTTACATGGAAGCGGCCGCTATCGATTGTTTGCACAAGCGAGACCCGATGTCGCAACGCGAACGAGGCCATGGCCCGATTGGCCCCCGTGGCCCAAATAGCCGCGGCTGCCTTGCGGGATGCACTGCCGCGCCTGCGCGCGCTGTCAGTGCGCGATTGGCGCGACCCAGGCGTCGTGGAGGCCCAACTCGCCGAGCTGCGCAAGAACGTCGCGTCTCAAGCGATCGCCGTCGACTACTACGACGACTTCCTAGAGAACCGGCGAACGCTCCGTCGGGAACGGGAGCGCCGGCGGGGCCCGTCGCGGCCACCGCCATCGCCCTGGGCTCGTACCAATATCTGCACGGCGGGTGGCTGCGTCGAGCGCTATGCGTCGACGGTCGATTTTCCCGCCGTCGCGATGATGCTGCGCGCATTCGGACTGGACGCAGAGGCAGCGCCCGCAACAAGCCCGCCTGGCCAAGACCTTGCGCCATCCTGCACCGCAACGCTCGTCGAACCTTGGGCGGTGCTCACCGCCGCACACTGCGTGTGCGGCGCCAAGCGCAGCAGCGAAGACTGCCTCAAACGCGCGCCGACCGATCCCATTTTCGATCCGCGTAATTATCGAATGTTCTTTCAAGGCGTCGGCTCGCGCAGTGTGCGGAAAGTCATTCCCCACCCGAACTACACGAGCGTAGCGCCGGCAACGAGCGGCGCACCAGACCGAGATCCGTCGGCGGATTTGGCGCTCATCATTCTCACAGCGCCCCTCGCAGAGATAACGCCGATCCAGCCCGCGACTTCCGCGCTCGGCGGGCCGTCCGAGGGACTGGTCATCGGCGTTGGCCAACATCACCCTTTGAAGAACTTCTCTCGGCCCATGATGGGCGCTGGCGCCAAGCTCTTTAATCTCGTGACAGCGAAGCCTTGCGCTCCCGGCACACCGGTTGGGTTCATCTGTGCGCAGACATCATTCTTTGGCGACACCTTCGAGGATGAGCCGGAAGATTCCCTGCTGCGGCAACTGAGTGGTTTTTGCCGCGGCGACTCCGGCGGACCCTTTCTTGGTAGCATGCGCGTCACGCAGTCTCCGACCACAGTCCACTTGCCCGCGAACCTCACCTTGGATGGCGTCGTCTCGACGCTTTACTCGAGCAGGGACGGCTGCAGCGAGGGGGACAGACTGCTTTTCACCAGAGTCAGTCACTATGCCGACTGGGTCGCGCGAGAGCTTGCCGCAACACGGCCACCGGGTGCGATCCCTGCACTGCCGACGCGCCTCGCACCGGTGGTGAATGACGACAAACGCTTCCTTCTCGCAAACACGCACGCCGGCTTTGCGCTCCTCAACGGCGGTGCAGACGCCATGACCAGTGGAATTGAGCCGGCAAGAGTCGCCACCGAGATGCAGACGATTGTCCTAACCGCGAACCTGACGTGCACCGGACAGCCACGGCGAATGTGTTCGGCCAGTGGCGTTCGGTTGCGCGTTACTGCCGCGAACGGCGATCTACTTTGCGATAAGACGGAAACCTCGACGACGATCGAATGCACAATGCAGAGACCGCCAACCGGTTGGGCGCCAGGCAAATGGAATGTGGTCGTCGCCGGGTATCAACGGCCCTTCAAGGAGTGCAACGGCAACTCCTGCGTTGGCAATGCGTTACAGGATCTACAGTTCACCGCGGTCGGCTATTAGGTAACGCCCACAGTCAGGTCGAACGATCGGCGCTGCCGACTGAGGAGGGAGCATTCCCCAGATCCGCCATCGGCTGATCAAGACGAACGCGGCGTCAGCAAGCATCCGCGCGTTCGACGACTATCCGGTCAACCCGCGACGCTTGCTACGGTGCCGGTCGACTAACGCGACTTAGCCATGGCGGCCGGCCTTCAACCACCGCCCATCGACTTCGCTTGGTGTAACGTTCGAACGATCGGCTTCGGCGCGGGTTTTTTCTTTGGCGCAGCCGCCTTCTTCGCCGGCGCCGCCAACGGCTCTGCCTTTCCTTCAATGAGCTCGGCGAGGTGAAGCCGCGCCCATCCGGTCTCGGCCGTCGCCTTTGCGACGTTGCCTTTGTCGAGCTTTTTGACAATCGCCACGATCCCGGGCGTTTTCAGCTCGTCGAGAACGGCGAGCAATGGTCCCTGCCCGACCGCATCGCGGATCTCGCGAAGCATGCTTAGGCCGCAGTCCTTGTGCTTGATCTGCCCGGCAAGAACATCGATCGCGGCCTGGCGGAGCGTTTCGCGGCTCGCAGCGAAGAGGGCCGGCCGGCTCGCGAAAGCGGCGAAGAGGGCGTGGGCCTGACTATCCGTGAGCATGCAATACCTCCAACATCTCGTCCGCTAGGTCTTGAAGCATCGGGCGCGCCGTTCCGTACTTGGTGGCGTATGTGGGCGCGCCGTCGGTGTCGTATTCCATCGCTTGGGCAAGCACCGCCGACTGCGTGATCTGCGCATTGAATAGGCGAAAGCCGGCATCGGACTGACTTGCCTCCAGGCTCATCTCCTGCAGGCGCCGATTGGCCAACCGCGTCGGTTGAACGCGGTTGGCGAGCACCCATGGCAGCCTTAGCGCGCCCGGCCGCCGCGGCGCCGTCAGCACCCGGCGGCAGAACACGGTTAGACCCAGCGAGGACAAACCATCGGGAATGACGGGCGCTATAATCAGGTCGCTCGCCTTCAGCACCGCCTCGGTGAAGATGGAAATGCCGGGCGGACAATCGAATAGAATGAGATCGAACTTCTTGCGCAGGGCCGACACCTCTTGCAGCACGAGGTCGCGCACCTGGCTCTCGATCTTGTCGAAGGCGACGCCGTTCTTCGTCAGCGCGTAGATGATCTCGCGTTCCGTGTAGCGGAGCTCCGCGCTCGAACAGATCAGCGAAAGCGAAATCACCTTCCCCGCAGAGCGAAGCGCACTCGCGTTCGGCCGCACGAAGTCGGCCAGGTGCCGGCGATGACCCTCGAAGAACGTCTCCCTGAAAAAGACGTCGATCGTGCGACGCTTGACGATCAACTCGTCCAACAACTCATCGCCGGCGATGCAGTAGGAAGCGTTGGCCTGCGCATCGAGGTCGATCACCAGAACCTCAAGCCGCTTGCCGTCGGCCCCGACGGCGGCGAGCGTCTCTGCCAAGCCGACGACGACGGTCGTCTTGCCGACGCCGCCCTTCATGTTGCACACGGCAACCACTTTGGCGGTCATCGCGCAAAACTCCGGCTCACGGCGTCAGCGATCCTGCGCTTGCTCTCGCTCGACAACCGGCTTTCAAGGAAGCCGTCGACTTCCAACGCGGTGGTGTGGGTGCGGCGCGCGTCTTGCAGCATCTCAAGGACGGGCCGCGGCTCCGTCCGAAGGCGCAGGCATCCCACACCGTGAAGCCCGCAGTGGGTGACAACCTCCGCAAGCTCCGGCTCGCGAACAGAACCGTCGGGGACATACCAAACGAGGTGCGCGTAGTTGGCGAACCGCGCCTGCGCTAAGGCTTCGTGCACCGCCTTCATGCCGCCGCCGGCTTCGTTCTTCAACTCAAAGACATGCGTGTCGACGTGCGCGCCGGGCAAGATCGAAAAGCGTGAGACGGAAACGAACACAAAGTCCGGCCGCGCCCAGATCCCGCGTTTCGGTCCTTTGGTGGAAATGTCCTCGATGATCGGGTCGGGTGAATCGTCCGGCAAGTCCAGACTGTCTCGGAACCCGGTCTTCAACGCGGTGTAGAGCGGTCCCATCAACTCACGCTCTGGCGGACCGTTGTCACCACCCTCGTCCGCGCCGTCCTTGCGGATTGGCGGCTGCGCGTCGCCGATGAGATAGACCGATCCCCCCTGCCCTCGCACGCGGCCCACCAGCTTGTCGGTCAATAGTGTGTCGCGCGCCGCGAAGTAATCGTCATTGGAGATGGCGGCGCCTAGACGCTTCGACAGCAATGCCAAGGCGGCGCGATTTGGAATCGGACTGCCGTCCGGCGGCAGCAAGCGCAACAGCTCGCGGCTGATCGTATTAGCGGAAGACTGTGCTCGACCCATGATTCGTCTCGTCTCCGGTCGAGCGAGGTTACGACGATGAGACCGTCTCGCAATCTCACCCCATGGTTATCCTCAACTTGAGTCGATCGGAACGATTTGTCGCACGATTTTTAGCGCGTTTTACGTGTCCAAAGTTATCCGGGGGGGCCTGAGCGTGCCTGATGTTATCGCCCGCCGCATGTCGCGGCAGGGAGTGCAGCCATGCACACAGTCTACGCAACCACGCAGGAAGCGGCGTCGCATCTCAAATTATCTAAGCGCTACCTCGAGGACCTTCGACGCAGAGGCGATGGACCCAAGTACATCACGTTCGGGCGCATCGTGCGGTACACGCTCGGAGATCTCGATGCCTGGGCAGCAAGCCGCAAACGCAAGTCGACGTCGGAAAGCGCGGCATGACCGAAGAAACGCTTGCGAGTATTTTATCGCGCGCCTCCGGTGCCTACGACAGTGGCTAGGTACCGGCGCCGCATACACAAACAGGCCCCGCGCGAGCAGTTCGTAGGCATCGGATATCCGATGGCTAGAAGCGAGGCGTGGCGATCGTTGAGTGGCCAGTCGGTCAAAGTCTTTGTCGAACTGAGCACGCGCTATCACGGTCACAACAACGGCAAAATGAGCTTGTCGCTCGATGAAGCGTCAACCCTCTTGCACTTGGGCAAGGCAACGGTTGCTCGCGCGTTCAAGGAGCTCACTGAAAAAGGATTCGTCAAATTGCGACGACGAGGACACTGGTACGGGCGCAAGGCGAGCGAGTACCAAGTCACGACAAAGCCGTGCGATGGATTGCCGTCGTCCCATGAATGGAAACAATGGCGCGCGCCGCATGAGGGCCGCCGTTCGCGCAAGATCGCGTTTCTCGGAGAAGGGGATGTCTGAGACCAAACTAGTGTTTGCGATGGACTCGCCGCCTGTAAGCGGTAGGTATCAGTTCAAATCTGACATCCGGCACCACTTCATCAAACATTCCAGAAGACGCGGGAGAGCGCGGGTTCTAAGGCGATCCGAACGCCTCGAGGTTGGAAACTCTGAATCGCTCCGAGGCGCCGAAAGTGTGCTTGCACCGTGTTTACATGTTGCAGCGCATCGAGAACTCGGAGGACTTCGGATAATTGGTCCTCACCGCCGACATGGCGGCGTGCCGGATCGAACTAAACAAACGTCCACTGAACAAACTGGCCTGCGAAAACGAGACGTTCGCGTTTGGCACGAGGAAATGGCCTTGGCCACGGCTCCTTACGGATTGCATGCGCACCAAAGGCTGGGAATTCACGACCGATCTATGCGCGGTCCGAACTCCTACCGGCGACACAGCAGATCGAGCCTAGGCGGCGGCAGCTGGATGCGCAGCACAGGCGATGTCGGACAATTGCGATCGTAAGGCCGTCAACCATGAATGACTGCTCCAAGCAGCTGACTTTCCAGGCGCGAAAATCATACCGCGGCGATCTGCGCGACGCACATCCATGTTGCTACCTTCACACAATCACGCCCGCATCCTTCACGCCACACGACTGACGCGCAGAGTTCTGTCCGAGATTTCGACACCGTTGAACCTGCCTATCTTGGACACACAAGTTTCAAACTGCCATCCGCCCTCAAGCGCTAAGAAGCTTGCAACTTTCTTCAGTCGCCGCATCGTCCAGTACCATGTGCGTCTCTCGATAAGCGCCTTCATATCCCACTCTGGCTGATCACAAGAATCTCGCGTCTGAACCAAGCGGCTAAAGCTATTGTCCAAAACGCTTGTCAAATGGCCGTACTGATAGTGCTGCCAGCTGAATATGCCCAGAAAAAGGATTTCATCATGTGGGCGAAAGTGTCGTGAGATGAATTCGTGATCATAGATCTCTAAGGGATCTGAGCCGTCCAAGTGTGACTCCTGCTGAATATCAGGTAACGGTGCATTGCCGACGATGACTTCCTTCCGAGATCTTGTGAAGTCCCTGCACTGTTCAACCGTAAGCGATCGCCCCCCGAAAGAAGCGACGATAAGTGGCCCGGTATCGTCAGTAAATTGGATTACCTGCTGAGCGACGCCCATTTGATCCAAAGGAGATTCATCCGTTGTACCCCACAGTATGGCTTGCTTCCGTGCCCAATCCACAAACCCAGCGTCGGTGAAATCGATTTTACATTTCAACCGAGCAACGTTGGGCTCGTTGCTGGCGACAACCCCCACGATGTCGCACCCACCATCAAGTTCATCGCTGGCAACAGCGCCTGACCAAAAACCTCCCGCGTAGGTCTGCAACCCACTATCATCCCCTAACGTTAGCCTTGTCGGCGAAATCACAGCTCTACCGACCGACTCTCCATTTTCACCTGCGATCAAACCCAATTTGCTTGGAAGTTTGGGCTTGTATTTTTTCACCCGCCTCGTCCATTGCTCAGAGGTGTATGAAGGCAAATCGATGCAGAACTCCACAAGCTCTGCGCCGTCGGCGTTCATCCAGTGAGACGGAGAGTTTACGCAGCAGTCTTCACCAACGCCATCGGAGAACATTATCTCGCAATCAGTCATGAAGCAGACTTTTCGTAGCTCTCGGATAATTTCCTCTCGGCCGAGCGACAAGAGAGCGTCCAACTTCGACCTTAGCTCGAAGCTTTGGTCACGAACGGCCAGAAGTTTGGCAACGTCGAGTTCAACCCGAACAACTGTTGAAGCATATGTCAACTGTTCGTGTCGATCAGCATCTCTCAGTATCGGCCGGCGCACCGAACCTCCCGGGAAGTCCATCACTCTCGTGGAATCCGCGCCCTTTACAAACGGTCGAGAGGCGACACGCACACTTTTTGCATATGAGAAAGCTGAGAAGAAACCGATTCCAAACCGCCCTGCCGATTGAAAACCTGCGCCAGTCAAACCGGGATGCTCATCGCATACTTGCGCACTGGTCCACAGCGATTTGCCAAAATCGAGAAGCACGCTGGTCAACACGGATTCGGACATTCCAATTCCGTCGTCAGAGACTTCGAGAACAATCGTATCATCCGAACCGCGGGCCAAGCGAACATGTACCGTTCCCTGGCCTCTACGAGTTCTAAAGGACTCATCTAGCAGCTTGCGCGCACGAACGGCGTCGCACGCATTTTGAATTAGCTCGCGGACAGTAATCCAGGGATTGTCGCCATACAGATAGCGGCCTCCAAGCATGTCAACAATGCGGGGCACGTCGGTGGCCTTAACGGACGCCGCCACTGGCTGCCACCCTTTCGTAGGAATGTGCTGAGCAAGCGCTAAAGGGGTTTCGATATCCAGCACTCGCCGCGCTGCAAACGGCCTACGTCCCTCATCAATCAAAGAATGGTGCGCCGCCCGCAGCTCCCGGTCAACCAACCTCAACTGTTCCCAACAGGTCCACCATGAATCCGCCATTTGCAGCGGCATCTCTGCTCCTCGCGTGTATCTAAGCGCGTCTCCTCGTAGCGTGGCCAAACCCATTCCATCTTGGAAACTCCAATGCTGCTCCGAGTAGGCGTCCTGCGGCGGCGAAATCGCGTGCAAAAACCGCGGCGATCGCCGCGCATCTAGTTGTGCCGCGTCAGAACAGCGGAGCAACCAAGCCACTTTCAACGTGTCTGCTGACCAATCCGGAGGAAGTTGAGTGCACGCGTTTAAGCCTGCCCTAAACTCCGCCAGACGCGCTGCGTCCCACCAATGGCTTTGTGCGATTTTTCCAATAGTACGCCCGTAGTAATTACGCAGTTCGGAGTCGCCAATGAGGTACTCGGCTCCGCTGGGATGCGGCCACGATTGCACTGCAAGTGCGGAAGCCTGAAGTGCATGCAAGAGCCGCAGGGTCTCGACGGTTGCAGAGCGGAGAACGGCTGGATCTGTTACCTCCGCTGGTGGGACCGAATTTTTGCCGTGCACCCTTCGCCAAGAGATGACGACCGCATCTCTCCACTGCGGCTTCTCCCTAAGATCCAAGTGCCTGCGCGGATAGGCGGCTAGCGTCATTCCTGCGTCATGCAGCAATACCGCGCCTCCAAAAACAAATGCCTCCGCAGGATTGAACGGATAGGAGTCGCCCAAGATCTCATCTGCGGTCGTCCAGAGAGCATCCAAATGGCTGACATCGTGAACCGTGTAGTCCGGCATATCACGCCTGATTTCGGACACCAGAAGACTGACACGATCACGCATTCTTAAGAACTCGTGCCGAAGCCACTCGCAAGCGGCTTTGTTCTCGTTCGCAAATGAACTCGACTCGTGCAGCGTTCGACGCCAAAGTTTGGAGCACGCGAAATCCAAAGCTAAGCTCATAAGTTGACAATCATTCTGAAAACAACCCGGGGCCTAAGCGATCACGGCAGGCGAACGAACGCAAGTCCAAGCAGAGTGATACCACGCCGTCTGGACACCGTCTTTCTCCACCTAACTTAGCGCGAGCGTGGCTCTCAAAAAACAATGGGGTCGCCATTCCGCAAGCATTTCGCACTGCGTTTACTCTCCTCTTTGCACTTCCAGCAGCGCGTCTTAGTCCGCTGCAGCCCACTCCGGTTGTGCTAGCTTCGCTTTCCGTTCGCCATAAAGCCCGCGCCCCGCTTCGCATGCGTTACCGAAGCGCACCTGCGCGCACTCCAAGCCACTGTTGTGACAGGGTGTATCCGCGCCTTCTAAGCGGTAGGTCGTCAGTTCAAATCTGACATCCGGCACCAGTTCTACATCAAACACTTAGCGCAGTTGTCCACACGCGCGGCGAACGTGAACAAACCGAGCGGGGCTACCACCGGGCTACCACCAAAAATAAGTTCAGCGGCTCGTGATCGAATGGAGTTGCGCTGGGTCAAATTGCTGAAAGTCGGGGTCGGGCCATCGCGCCCCGTCGCGCAACAGGCAGATCACGCTCCAATCGCCGGCGCCCTCGTATGTTCCGACGTAGTAAACCTCGTCGGGTGTCGCGCTGCCTCTTGTCGCGAGTTCTGCAACTAGAGCTTTGGAAAGGTTGGCGGGATTACCCATCGCAAGATTGTCTTGTTCCAACACCAATACGGTGCGCGCGCCATCGTCGCGCTTCCAATCGAATAGCTTCCCCAATTTGTCGTCGCAGGCCTTTGCCACCCTTGCTGCTAAGGTCGCCACTCGGTTCTCATCGATCACAGCTACGTAGTGGACGCCCATTCTGATCCCTCCGCTTTCTGATCGGTGCAAAGAGACTTTGAAAGGCACACCATGAGGGGTCACCTCTGTGAGCGGCATATTCAGTCGCCCAAGTGAAACGGTCTTCAGGGTCGGTGCCGTCGCGACAATCCACGCAACTAACGCGTCTTGAATGCGTGGAATGTCCTTGGTCTTGAGACCTATAGTTAGCTCAATGGGTACGCGAAGCAGAAAGTGATCATCGGGCGGGAGCTTGCCGGCCACTCGCTCGATCACCGGGTCGAGCAATTGACCCCTGTCACGGTCCATCTTCTTCTGATCCATGAATGGCTCGACAAGGGTGTGCTCGAAGGCGAAAAGTGTCCCCGAAATCTCGCATACAAATTCTATCGGCGCTTTATGACGCTCATCCTCGGGCCAGCGCGGATTGCTTCGGTGGCCTGATGTCCGCGCCTCCAAGCAGCGGATGACAGCGTCACAGCACTTTCCCTCGTTTCTCGTCATCCCTACGCCGTGAATGCTTTCATGAAGGGCGGGTCATCATCCGGCAGTGCGGATAGCTTGCCGAGCACCCGCCGCAACTCGCTCAACGGCTCCGAAAGTGGATATTGCTCAGGCACGCTTCGCACTCTGCAAAGAGCGTTGACGACGCTAATAGCGACGTCCCCATACAGGCTCATCTCGTCGAATGTGACGTTCACCTGCTTCAGCCAATCCTCGTGCAAGCGGGTGTTATCGCGGTGGCCATACAGCTTGTTACGCAGTTTCCGCATCTTCGGTTTGACCAACGCGATCTTGCCTAGTTCGTCGTTCACGAATTTCGTGACCTCCGGCTTAAGCAACCCTTCTCGTTCCATCTCCTCGAACAGATGATGCACGTTCGCGGTGTCGTCTCGGCTCTCTTCCAAAACTGCGCAAGTCGAAATCACAAACGCTATGAAGTGCGAAAGCAGGTCGCACTGCAAGAAAAATGGAAACCGCTCCCACACATCTGCGATGGCCGCCCGCTCATGCTTGTAGAACCAGTAGATTTGCCAAAAGTTTTTCGCTCGTGCGGCCTGATGGCTCGCTATCGACAACCGATCATTCAAGGGCAGGGGTTTGGCCATTGTTAGAACTGTGGATCGAGTTTGTGCAAGTGTCGGTGGATGTTCTTGAGATAATCCCAGTGCAGCTTTTGCAGGTCGTCGTGGTCGGTGCGCAGACTGGAAAGTTCAAATTTCAAATCTTCGATTTGACTACCCAGCACCGCGAACGTCGCAAATAACGCAACCCAAAGGATGTTCGTCTCTGGAACTTCAAAGCTCTTGATCACTAAACCAACTATTGCAGCGGCGGCGAAAGCGCCTGTCCATTTTGCGAACCCCAATAGGCGACGCTTCGTCGGGCTCTTCAACTGGGGCTTTGCAATGTCTTCGTCGTCTAATTCGTCGCGGTTGTCACTGCCTGTCATCCGGTTCGCTCCTGGGCAATAAAACTTGCCTAGTCGCGCGGCGCTTCGTCGATGAACTGCAACGCAACCTTGACGGCCTCACGTGATAGACCAGCAGCCTTTGCGCTGCTCAAGCCCTCGATCATCGTCGCGAACGCACGCGCGCGTCCGCCAGCATCGAACGCTTGGGGGGGCGAGACCAGATCAAGCTCAACTTTCGTCCCCAGCTTTTCGCTCGCCTCATGCGCGATTATCTGCGCCATCCGCTGCAGGACGAACACTGGACAAGGTGGCGCTGTGCTTCGCGTATAAGCGGCCCCGTGGTCTGAGGGTTCACAAGGCCGGGCAACACGCCGAACGCCCCCATGATGGCGTCACGCGCGCCCGCAAGGCTCTCGACCGTCATCGCATTGCGAAGAAGAGGCAAGGCTTAACCTCCAATCCCGTTCGCCCCGCGGTATCGTATAATGCGCAAATTCGTTTCTCGGTGTTGTAGCGGACCATATTTGTGGCCTGATCGATCCGATACAGAACCGAAGAGTTTTGCTATGGTCCGCTACAGAACCCGTCGGAGCGTTTCACGACTGTTTCATCGGTCCGCTACAGCACCGCCTATATACCACGGACTACGCACTGGACTGTCTGCCGACAACTGATGATGGCATTTTCGCTTATCAACTGTTTCGCGCGCGAATAGCTCGCTCGGCTCGTCGTGCGGAGCCCGCGCCAACTTCTCGATGTGTCGAACCTCGGTGAGGGACCTGGCCCATTTCGGACACTGACAAATTTGACTTACGAACTAGCCGGGATCGGGACCGTCGTAGTTCGGCGGCGGCGCGATGGTTTTCCATTGGACAGCGATTTCGGAGGTCTTCGTCTTCGCCTCGATGTGGTTCGCATCTGCGTGGCTGTTCAGAAAGTCACTCGCATCGTGACCATCGCGCATTTATTTCAAGCGGACTGACGCTGGGACCCCTCTTTACGCACGGCATACCCGGGGTCTGCCCAAGGTGCCCCGAGGGGTCACAGCTTCTCGGCGAGGGATGCGAGCTTGCTGATACGATCGCGCACGAGTTTTCGCACATCGGCGCCGACACCGTCGGGGATAGGGCTTGTGCCGGCGCTCCAGCGGCGCACGGTGCGCTCGTTGATGCCCAAGTGCTGCGCCAACGCGGTGCGCCACATGGCGCCATAAAGCGCCTCGCCCACTTGTTCCAACGTTTCCGGTTTCATCGTGTCCGCAGCATCGGACACACGGCAACGCGCGTCAAGGCTTCGCGCTTTGTCAGACGTTGTTACAGATGTCCGCCTTGACGGACATTCCACCATGACTCATGTTGTGCGTGACGCGGCGGGCATCGGGCCGGCCGCGATAGGGCAAAGGTCCTTTCATGCAAGCCATCATTCGGCCGTTCATCATCCCATCGAAACATCGCGACTTCCACGGATGGGAAGTCGCGCACGCCGTGACGGGCGAGGTTCTGCACAATCTCACCTATGGCGATTGCCGCGGCCTTGGCGCCTGCAACAGCGCAATTGAGTTGTGCGCCGTCTACGCGCGTGGCCTTGAGGCGCGCGGCTGGCGCATCACCAAGTCCCGCGCCGCCGTCACGCGCTGAACGCTCCACGCGGGGCGCGCGCGTGTGTGCATGCGCCCCGTTCATGAGCGTTCAAGCGTGGAGCTAGCAACCGGCGGACCACTCCCGAAGGCAATTCGGGCCCGTCGGTTCCAATGTCGCAGTGTTGCCCCGTGACGGTTAGAGCCCGTCCGATGCTGCCACCAAAGCGAGAGCGCTCAACCATTCCCCGGGCAATCGGGCACGGGCGATACAGGGAAGGACCCTATCTATGTTCATTCAAACGAAGGTCGACATTCTCGCGCGGTTGATCGGTGCGGCCGTAGACGGCGCCGACCGCGAAACGCGCTACTACCTCAACGGCGTTCACGTGCGGCGCTCGCCCGTCGCGGCCGGTGTCATTTGCGAAGCCACCAACGGCCATATTCTGGCGCTTGAGCACGATTTCGTGGGCAGCTGCAGCGAGAACAACGCGCACTCGCTTGTCATTCCGCGCGACACCGTCGCCGCCATCGTGCGCGAAGCAAAGCTCAACGCGAAAAACCTTGCCGTGAACTGGCGCGACCAAGTTGTGCGCGTGACGTCCACGGGTTTCAGTTTCGCGGATACGGCCGCATTCCCCGCCAAGGGGTTTATCGATTGCTCGTTTCCGGAATGTCAGCGCGTCATTCCGCAAATCAAGCGGGCGAACGAGCCGGGCTTTGCGGGCCAGATGAACGCTAGGCTCGTGTGGCAGCTGCTTGAGACCGCCGGCGCGCAAGAGATTGAACGCGACCGCAAGGCCTTCCCGTATCAATTGTTCGCTGATCGGAAATCGGATTCGCCCGTGGTCGTGGCCGTTCCCGGCCGCCCCAATTGGCTTGGCGTGATTATGCCGATGCGCCAAGCGGCCCATTTGCCGGATCCGCGCCCAACATGGCTTTTCCCGCCGGCGCCGAAAGCCGTCGCCGCCGAATGACGCACTGCGAGCGGCCGGCGCCGACCGGCCGCTCCACTGTGCGCCATGCGGCCACAACGCGCGGGCG
>JAWXBY010000048.1:0-9020 GCA_034440355.1 Alphaproteobacteria bacterium | reverse complement strand
CGTCGCGGCCGCGACGATGCGCGTCACGTCCCACAGCTCAAGCTTCAACGCCTGCGCAAAGTCCCGCGCCTGCTCGCCGTCGTCCAACGGTCCTACGATCGTCATCAGCACCGCGCGATCCGCGCCGAAGAATGCCTTCGACCCCGCGAGCGCCCGCACCTGCGCCGCCCCCACCTTGTTGATCCACGGCTTGCACTGCGCGACGATCTTCTCCTGCGGCGAACAGATCAGAACGTCGACGCCGTAGTCGTTCGCCGCCCGCGTCAGCATCAACTGCCCGGTCCCGAAATGCCCGGCCAGCAACTCCGCGCATTCACGCTCGAACGACGCCTCGTCCACGCCGCCGTCCCAGAATGCCGCGTCGCAACGCATGGCGCGCCACGCGTCGATCTCTTCGAACTCGACGCACGCCAAGCGAAACGCCTCAAGCCGCAACGCCGCCTGCTGATAGCGCAGCAACGCAAGCCCCGTCCAAATCAGTGTCAACGCCGCCGCCGCGACCGACGCAACGCCCGTGAAGATGACAAGTGCGCGCCCCCCCGGATCGGCGATCAACGTATGGCCCGACAAATCGTCGGCGATCCCGGCCCCGCCAACGACCGGCAGCAGCACCGCGAGTGCAATCAACGACCAGCGCTGCAACCGCACCATGCGCGCGTGGCGCACCTCATCCACATCGGCGGCTGTGAGTTTGAAACCGGCGTGCGTCGGCCGCGGCCGCAACCAATTCAGCGTCAAAGACGCGGAATGCGGGTCAATCAATCCGGAGGGCAACTGCTTGAAGCAGCTCCAAGCCTCCCCGTTCATCGGTCCCCCCACGAAATCCGACGCAAGAGAGCAATTAAACGCCCAGCCGGGAGCGCGCGAGAAGTAGCGTCAGGGGAACACGCCCGGCTATTCGATATCTACCCAGTAAAATCGTGCAGATTCGCAGTCGAACGCGCAACCGCGAGGAGAACCCGCGTGTCCTTCCTCACACTGGACTGAGGCCCTGCCGAAACATTCGGCACTTAGCGTGCCTTCGCCTCGGCGATGCGCTCTAGAAATTCGACGAGCCGCGCCCGCTCGTTGCGTGCAATCCACCGCCCGATCCCCACGAGCGCGATCCCAAACGCCAACATCCCGACGGGCACCAGAATGACGAACCACGGTGCGGTCTCGCCGGGCTCGGCCTGAGCCAACCCCGCAACGCCGGTCGCGGACGCCAGCGCAATCACCGAAAGCCACAGCGTCATGAACACGGCCGCGAACGGATGCATGCCCGTACGCGCCACGATCCGCGCCCCACGCCCATCCGCCTGCACCGCGCCGAACATGAAGGTCTGAAACGAATTGCGATACTCGATCCGCAGGCGCAGCCGAAAGCCGTCATCGTCCACCTTCCCGACGACGCTCTTACCGCCACCGAACGTCCACTCGCTATCCACCCCCGCCTGAAGCCGCCGCAAGAACTCCGCCCGGTCCAGCTTAGTAACCACCTCAACCGGCGCCCGCGCCAGCGCGTCATCGAAGAAGGCTCGGATGCGATCGCTCACGTCTGCGCCAGCTTTTTGATCACGCCAAGATCCATCTTACCTGCCTTGCCCCAACCTTCCGCGCCTGCAGGGATCACCGGACGGAATTTCTCGTAGAGGCCGAACGCCTCGCGCGCCAGCGCGGCCTGCGCGCGCGACCTGGCGAGCGCCGTCATCGCCGCGACGACCGCATCGAGATCGTCGCCGAATTTCTGCGTGAGATAGCGTTCGACCGCGGCGGGATCGATCGGCTTGCCGCCGGTGATGGCGCGCGGGCCGTCCTTCGTCTCGACGACCGGCACCTCCGCGCCCATGAACAGCACATAGGCCGGATCGTCCGGCGAACGGCGCTTCGCGTCAGGCGCGCGATCCTCCGCCAGCCCCAACCGCTTCGCCTTCGCGAACGCGCCTTTGCCGGCGACATACTTGCCGAACGTCAGCGCCGTCGCCCGCGAATGCCCCAGCGCCTGCGCGACGACAACGCCCCACAGCGTCAACACCGGCGCGCGATTGATCGTGACGATCGTCAAGGATTACGCACCGCAGGCAATCGCGTCGGACGCCGGTAAGGAATGCGCGCCGTGATCTTGCAGCTGTTGAACCCCGTGCTCTTATAACAGCAACCCCAATCCGCCCCGCGGCAGTACATCGAAAAGTCCGACGCCACATTCGACGCGCGCGGCAAATACTTCAGACACTCCCGCCCTTCCGCCGTCTGCAGAATGGCGAACACGGCATTCTCGCTGCATCCGTTCAAGATCGCCGGATCGCGCGGAAACGGCTGCGCCAACGATGGCGTCGCCACAGCGCTCGATTGAAGGAAGAGCATGGCAAGAAGGGTCATCGGCAAAGCAAGGTTTCGCATGAGGAGCGCTCCTATCTAGACGACCAACTCTACGCCGACTCACCGCACAAAAAAAATCGGTGACCGGGGCCAGCGCCGCACGAGATAAATTGCGGCGCTAACCGGCAACGCCCAATCCTGGATCACATAGAGGAATACAGCCGCACTACCGCCGACAAGCGACCATGCCAGCGGCACGGCGACGACAACCCACGGCGCACGCCCCCCTCTCAACAGCAACATGCCGAAGGTGAAGATCGTGACCGGGCAGGGCGTGACCCCGAACACAGGCGCAGCCGGATAGACATGCCCGAACCCAAGCCCGATCAACGGATAGAGAAGTAGCGAATACCCGCACAACCCCGTCCCCAGCCAAATATCCGTCCGTGACGCGCGCGGGAACGACTCGCCGGGCTTGAAGGCAGCCCACATCAAAGCCGCCGCCTCGGCCACGAACAACGCGCCGAACGCGTAGGCGGCCGGATTGATGCCGGCGAAAAATAGAACGTGATAGCCAATGCCGGTCCATGCCCACATCAAGGCAAGCACCACAAGGGCCGCGCCTCCCGCCGGTCGCCGCCACCGGACAAGAGCGATCGCGGCAAGACCCAGCCCATAGGCCCCGACTTGAACCGGCCAAATCGCGACGTTGTAGGCGGCGAACACCGCAAAGAACTGACCTTCCGTGAACGGAAGAAAACCGCTCACGCTGCCAACAACCGCCGCGCCACACTCTCATAGAGCGCGGCCACATGGCTCGCGCTCCGCCGCAGCCCCGCCTCGATCCACCACCGCATCAATCCCGCAAACGCGCTCGCAAGCACAACCGCCAACTCATGCCGCCGCGCGTTCGGCCACGCCGGATGGACCCGCCGCAGGTTCGCATCCGCAACCGCACGCAGCTTGTCCTCGCGCGCGGCTTGCGTGCGCGCGAACTGCCCGGATGAGGCGAGCGACAACGCAAAGGCCCGCGCCCCTTCGACATGCGCGAACACCTCGCGTGCCGGCAGCATCGTGTCGTAGTCGGCGCGGTGCTCGCGCGCCCGCGCGTCGAACGTCGCAACCATACCGCCGAACGAGGTGATGAAGAAATCGTCCTTGTCGGCATAGTGCTTATAGAACGTCGACCGCCCCACGCCCGCCATCGCCACCAGCCTGCGCACGTCAAGCCGGTCCGCGCCCACACGCGGCGCCAACGTCATCAAGGCCTCGGCCAGCGCCAACCGCGTGCGTCTGGCGCGCGCATCGACGCTCGAAGCTCTAACTCGCCGCTTGCCGGAGTTCTTGGACACCACGCCCCCTTCTGTCTCCGAACGCCGAGTCTCACGTATTCGCGAGGCAGACGCCGGACGAAAACACTCTATCACGCGCACAGTACACGACGCCAAACGAGGGGATCCAAATGACAAACGAACGCGCAGGCGCCATCGCCTTGATCGCAGGAACAATCGCCATGATCGGCGTCATGGCGCTCCACCCCGAAGGCGTCCACGCCGGCCCCGGCGCACAACCGGTCTTGCGCTTGGGCCTCATCGTCCATGGCGTCGCCATCGCCGCGACGCCGCTGCTGACCTTCGGCTTCTTCGCGCTCAGCCGCCATATCGGCTTCGACAGACCCTTAGCCGCGCTCGCGTTCTTCTTCTTCGCCTTCGGCGCGATCGCGGTGATGCTCGCTGCCGCCATGAGCGGCCTCGTCGCCACCCGCCTCATCGAAGGAGGCGCCAACCACGATCTCCTGCGGCTCGAGTGGTACCTGAACCAGGCCTTCGCCACGATCCACGTCGCGATGTTCTCAGCCGCCTTCGTCCTCTACGCCCTCGCCTGGCCACACAAAGGCGCGCTCGGTGCGGCTCTACAAGTCGCAGGCTTCGCGATCGGTCTCGGCGTTTTGGCTTGGCTATTCTCGGGGACACTGACGCTTAACGTGCATGGCATGGGCGCCGTCATGCTGGCCCACGGCCTCTGGATCATCCTCGCCGCCTTTGCCATGCTGCTGTCCGGGACACGCGATGCGCAGCGAGGGGGAATATGAAACGCACGGACTTCGGTCTGCTCGAAGCGGCAGCCGTATTGTTTTTGCACTACACGATCGTCATAGGGGCGAACACGGCGGCGGCCGCGTGGGACATCACGCTGCCCAGCCTCCCGCTCTTCAAACAGAACTACCTCTTCTTTGCGCTCACGCTCGCGATCCTCGTGTGGCTGAAGCTGCGCGGTGAAACATGGGAAAGCATCGGCCTTAAGGCCTTGCGCCCGCGCCAGATCGCGATGGGCGTCGGCCTCTTCGTCGCCGTAGTGATCTACAGCGCCATCGCCCAAACCGCGCTGGATCAATACATCCGCGAGCTGACGGGCGCGGGTCCCAACAAAGCAGCGGAGATCTTCAAATCCATCGAAGGCAACCTGCCGCTCTTCGTTCTTTTGCTGCCGATCACCTGGCTCTTCGCGGGTTTCGGCGAGGAAGTCCTCTACCGCGGTTACCTCATGACGCGCTTTGCCCAATTCATGGGCGAAACCCGCACCGCTTGGATCGTCGCGCTCTTCGTGCAAGCCGCTCTCTTCGGCGCGGCGCACTGGTATCAAGGACCGACGGGCATTGTCGGCACGGCAATCATCGGACTCATCCTTGGCGCCGCGACGCTATTCTGGGGACGCAATCTCTGGCCCGCCATCATCGCCCACGCCCTGATCGACACGCTGGGCTTTACGCTTATGTATCTGGGCCTCTACGGTCGATAAAAAACGGGCGGCACATCGGCCGCCCGTTCTCATGCAAATGCGATCCGCGACTACTCGAGGTCGATGGTCGAACGGCGGTTCTGCGGTTCTTTCACGCCGTCGGCGGTCTGAACCATCAGTTCGCTTTCGCCGCGGCCGCTGGCGCTGATCTGATTCTCGCCGATGCCTTTGTCGATCAAGTTGTTCTTGGTCGCATTGGCGCGGCAGTCGGACAGACGCTGGTTATAGGCGGCCGAGCCCGACGTATCCGTATGGCCCACGATCTTCAGCGACGCCGAACCCGTGCTCTTCGCCGTCGACGCCGCTTCGCTCAACACGCGATCGGCTTCGGCGGTGATGTTGCACTTGTTGTAGCCGAAGAAGATGATGAACTGCTTCGTGTCCGGCGGCAGCGGCGGATTGTCCGGCGGCACCACGACCGGCGGCGGCAGGAAGAAGTAACGGAAGCCGATGGTCGCCGTGTGCTTCTGGATATTGTCGAAGCCCTGGCAACAGAAGTGGCCGTCCGGTCCCTCAAACGTGAATTCGGGATCCGGCACGACGAAGTAGCGATAGCGCAGGAAGACCTGCGAACGCTCGCCCACCGCATAGTTCAATCCGACGATGCCCTGATAGGCGAAGTTCCAGGAT
This sequence comes from Alphaproteobacteria bacterium, assembly GCA_034440355.1. Taxonomy (GTDB): domain Bacteria; phylum Pseudomonadota; class Alphaproteobacteria; order Micropepsales; family Micropepsaceae; genus SZUA-430. The sequence goes on along the minus strand of JAWXBY010000048.1, from coordinate 3,293 downwards.
TCGTCGCTGCCCCAAAGCTTGTCTTCGAAGTCGGCGTGATCGAAACCAAGGCCGGCGCCCAACGACAGCGACAGCTTCTCGCTGAGCGGATGTTCGTACAGAACGTTCGCCATCAGCGAAAATTCCTTCAACTCCCCGCCCGGCGCCGTCAACGTCGTGATGCTCGAGGACTCAGTCGGCGAAAACTCCAAGCGGTCGCCATCGTTCTTGCGATAGCCTGCCTCCAATTCGACGCGCCAATTCTCGGTCACGCCGTAGCCGACGGTGGCCAGGAACGCCCAGCCCGCGTCATAGTCGAAGTTGATGAAGTGCGTGTGCGGGGTGATTTGCGTACCCAGCATCTGGTGATCGGTATCGTCCACCCAGTTGGCGCCGGCTTCGATGCCGACATACCAGCCCTTCAATCCTTCGGCTTGCGCCGGACTACACAGCGCCAACGCGGCCGCCGTGCTCAACAATAAGGTAGTTCTCTTCATGCATTGCCCTCCCGCTCCCGGGCGCAAAAGGCAGTCCGGGCGTTCGCGGATAGCGTAGACACGCACAGCGTAAACGCCGCGTTAACGCTGTTGCTGCGCACCTCGCCATCGCATGCGGGCGTGACCGAAAAGACTCAGACTGACTTTAGGAAACCAGGGTCGCGGTTTGTGCGTTGACCTGCGCCGCCAGCGACGCCGCAACATCGCTTGTCGCACCGTCGGCCGTATCGACGGAGTGATAGTAGGCCGCCACCATCAGCATGTCCGGCGTCTCGCCGTCGAACGCTAATGGCGCATAGAGCGACTCCGCGACATACCAGCGCCGTCCCGCGAACTCGACACGCCCGACCGCGCGCATGGGCTTGCGCTCATCGATCGCGGGGAGCCATTGCGACGACCATTTCTGCGCAAAATGCGCGGGAACCGCTTCGTCGATAAAGCGCCCTGTCATCGGCGCGACCATTTCGTCGAGTACCGAGCCCATCAGCCGCACGCGGTAACGCACGGGGTCGCTCGGCACGATCTCGATGATGCTGAGATTAGGCAGCAGCATTTTGAGATCGCGGATCGTCAGATCGGAACGCGCGGGCATCGTGCGCACACCGCGCTTGGCGAACCACGCCGCGGCGCCGCGCTGAAGCTGTGGCGTCACGAAATCGAGTGCGAACGTGCCGAACCACGGCGCACCGACATAATCGGCGCCGCGGGCAACGCTGACATCCGGCGGCGCTTGCGACATCTATTCGAGTGAAACACGGGTGTCGCTAACGTCGCCTTAACGATTGCGGTCCCAATCCGGCACGCGAAGCCTCAAGCAGCCGCAGCCCGGCGTATCAACCGGGCGCTTCGGCCTCGATGGGCGGAGGGATCACCACGCCGCGGTTGGTGATCAAAAACACGGCGACAAGCGACAAGACGTTCGCCGCGATCTGATAGTAGGCGGGCACCAGCGGATTCTCGAACGTCTTGATCAAATACGCGATGACCAGCTGCGTCGACCCGCCGAACACTGTCACCGAAACCGCGTAGGCGATCGACAGCCCGCTCGATCGCACCTCCTTCGGAAACGCCTCCGTCAGCAGCACGTAAAGCCCGCCATAGGACAACGCCATCAGAAAGTTCAAACTGATGTTGACCAGCAGCAGCGTCTCGACGCTCGCCCCTTGAGCGGTCATCATCATAAAGCCCTGCAGCACGAGCAGCAGGAACAACACGCGCGGCACGATCACCGACACCCTGACGCCGAACTTGTCGGCCGCCCACGCGCCAAGCGGAATGCCTGCGATCGAGGCGATGTAACCCACAAGCGTCGTCAGCATGCCGACATCGGCGGGCAGCTTTAGCGTGCTGATCGCATACGTCGTCATATAGCCGAACACATAGGTCGAAATCGTCGGCCCCACGATGCACAGCACCGCCAGTACGATCGACCCCGAGTGCTTGGCGAACAAATTCGACAGCACCGCGCGGCTCGTTTCGTGTGCTTCGTGCTTGTCGATCGTCTCAGGCAACACGCGGCGGATATAAAGACCGACCGGCCCGATCAAGATCCCGATCAGGAACGGCACCCGCCAACCCCAGTCGTAGAGCTGCTCTTCGCTCAACGAAGCCGCCAAGAACAGCCCGAGCCCTGTCCCCGCAACACCGGCGAACTGCTGGCTGGTCCCCTGCCATGAGGTCAACGCCGCCCGCTGATGTGGCTCTGCCGCCTCAAGCAGATAGCTCGTTGCGGGGCCTACTTCGCCGCCGCACGAAAACCCTTGGATCAAGCGTCCGATCACCAAAAGGATCGGCGCCGCGATACCGATCGTGTGATAGCCCGGCGTCAACGCTACGACCGCCGTCCCTACGGCCATCATGATGATGGTCAGCGTCATCGCGGCCTTGCGTCCCGCGCGATCCGCATAGGCGCCGATGATGACGGCGCCGAGGGGCCGCGTCAGAAACCCCGCCCAAAACGTCGCCAGCACGGCCAGCAGTGCGATGAAAGGATCGCTGATCAACTCGGCGGGAAAGAACGCCCGGCTGATCATCACCGCAAAGAACGAGAAGACGATGAAATCGTAGAACTCGAGCCAATTGCCGATGACGACCGCAATGATTGCCTTAGCCGGCACTTTGGGTGCCGCTGCCGTCTGCGTCGCCATCTTGTTCCCGCTCCGCCGCGAAACGCGGCCATTCACCATGACCGCAGTGTCACTTTTCCATTGCACAGTGCAAGGCTCACGTTGTGGAATCCCGCCGGGTCGTCCTGGGGGTTGGTTTGATGAGAGTGCAAGCGGCGTTGGCGCTGGTTCTAACCGGCGCGGTCCTATGCGGCTGCGCGACGACGGAGGTCGCCGACACCAAAGACAAGGTCGATCCCAAGAACCCGTTCCCCTCGACCTACGCCCCCCTGCCCGGTGGGCCGACAGCGATCACCAACGCCACCATTCTCACCGGCACAGGCGAGCAGATCCCGAACGGCATGGTGCTCTTCAAGGACGGCAAGATCGAATCCGTCGGCGCCAATGTGTCCCCGCCATCGGGCTACACGGTCGTCGACGCCAAGGGCAAGTGGGTCACGCCCGGCATCATCGACGTCCACTCGCATCTCGGCGTCTACCCCTCGCCCGGCGTGGACTCCCTCTCCGACGGCAACGAAGCGACCGATCCCAACACCGCCGAAGTCTGGGCCGAACATTCCGTCTGGCCGCAAGACGAAGGCTTCAACGCCGCCCGCCGCGGCGGCATCACCACGCTGCAAATCCTGCCCGGCTCCGCGAACCTCTTCGGCGGCCGCTCGGTCACGCTGAAGAACGTCCCCTCGCGGACCAT
>JAWXBY010000047.1:0-11567 GCA_034440355.1 Alphaproteobacteria bacterium | reverse complement strand
GCACCGACGATGCCCGTATCTGGCTTAAGCGCCGTGAACAAGATCACCGCCGGCACCGTCGCGCCGCGGACGAAGTTGGGCACCGACGTCGCGACGGTGGCCCGCAAATTCGTCCCGAACTGCTCCGCCGAAATCGTAACCAGCATCGCCCAATACGCCGTGAAGAACCCAAGGATGAAGACCAGCGTATAGAATTCCGTCGCCGTCGACAGCGGCACATGGAAGATCGCCGCCAGCGACGCGAGCGTCATGAACAAGAACACGCCGATGGCGAGCTTCCGGCTCTGCACCCATTGGCTGAACAGCCCATTGGCGACGCTGCCCGACGTGATGCCGCAATAGAACCAAAACACGGACGAGCCGGCGATCACCTTCTCCGTGATGCCCAGCGCCGACGCGATCTCGGGCGAGAACGTCACGACGATGCCCAGCGAATACCAAATCGGCAGGCCGACCAGGATGCAGAAGATGTAACGGCTAAACCGGTCCCACGATGTGAACAGCATGAAGAAATTGCCGCGCGCGACATGCTCCTTCTCGGTCATTGCCTTGAAGATACCGCTCTCCGCGACCGACAACCTCAGCAGCAAAAGCCCAAGTCCCATCACGCCGCCGACGATATAAGCCATCCGCCACGAGAAGAACTCATAGACACCGCCCGCAACGACCGCGCCGGCAACGCCGGTCGCCACCACGATCGTCGTGCCGTAGCCGCGCGACTTCTTCGGCAGAAGTTCGGAAACCAAAGTGATGCCGCCGCCGATCTCGCCCGCCAGGCCGATGCCCGTGATCAGGCGCAACCACGCATACTGATCGATCGGTGAAATGACGGAGTCGACACCGGGCCCGAACTGCCCGACGAACCCGTTCAAAATATTGCCGACCGAGTAAAGCAGGATCGATCCGAACAGCAGTTCGATGCGCCCGATCTTGTCGCCGATCACGCCCCACAACACGCCGCCGATAAGAAAACCGAACATCTGCATGTTGAGCAGATAGCCGCCCGTCGTGACGAGCTCGTCCCCTGACAACCCCAGATCCGTCAAACTCGACGTGCGCAAGATCGAAAACAGGATCAGGTCGTAGACGTCGACGAAATAGCCGAGCGCAGACACAAGTATGGCCAGACGAACATTGTTCGACATCGCGAACGCTTCCCCATGCGCGAGGGTGTTGTTGTGTTTGAAGCGCGCGCGAAAGCCCCCTCAGACCGAAGCGCGGCGAAGGGGACAGATTGCGTTGGGATTACGGGCGCTTCAAGGGGACCCAGCCTGAGGCCAATCGCGCCTCAAGCGGCCCAAACCGCATTTTGTAGCTCATCTTGCGGCAGCCATCGATCCAATAGCCCAGATAAACGTAGGGCAGGGCACGCGACCGCGCCTGTTCGATGTGGTCCAGAACGATATAGGTGCCGAGGCTGCGCGGCGACTCATCCGGCTCGTAATAGCTATAGACCATCGACAAACCGTCGCTGAGCAGGTCGGTCAGCGCCACGGCGATCAGATCGCCGGTCCTCGGCCCGCTCTTGTAGCGATACTCGACCAGGTGGGTCTCAACCGCCGAATCCTCGACCATCGCGACATAGTCGAACATCGTCATATCCGACATGCCGCCGCCGACATGACGCTCGTCGAGATAGCGGCGCAGCAGCGCAAATTGCTCTTCCGTCGCCCACGGATCGACGACTTCGCCAGCGATGTCCGCACTGCGCGCTTGCACGCGCTGAAACGAACGCGAGGGCTCGAATGCATCCACCACGACGCGCACCGAAATGCACGCCTGACAGGCCTCGCACGACGGCCGATAGGCGATGTTCTGGCTGCGACGGAAACCGGCGTGGGTCAGCGTGTCGTTGAGCGGCCGCGCAACTTCCCCGGACAGCCGGGTGAAAACTTTGCGCTCCATTCGCCCCGGCAAATAGGGGCAGGGCGCGGGCGAGGTCAGGTAGAACTGCGGGACCCGAGTGCCCAACTGCTCAGTCAAAGCGCACAACTCCGCCGAAAAACGCCTGTTCGCGCCACGCGAAGCAGGTTCATCGACGGATAGATTCACACGAGACCTGCGCCCCTGCAAAGCCCAATCACGCACCCGGCGCATTTCTTTGGACGCCGCCGCGGTTAATCGTGCGGCGGCAGAACCGGCGCCTCGCGCAACAGCACGATGCTGATCCGCCGATTGCCGGAGGCATAGGGGTTGTCGGGGTAAAGCGGGTCCGACCCGGCCTTCCCGCCGACTTCGGCGATGTGGTCCTGGCCGAGGCCGGAATCCAACAGCACCTTCAAACTCGCGTTCGCCCGCGCCGCCGACAAGTCCCAGTTCGAATACCCGCCTGGTCCCTGGAAGGAACCACCGTCGGTGTGACCCACGATCGAAATGCGGTTGGGCAGACTGCCGACGGTCTTGGCCACTTCCTGCAACAGCAGCTGCGCGTACGGCTTTGGCTCCGCTTTGCCCGGCTCGAACATCGAGCGGCCGTCCTGATCCACCAACTGAATGCGCACGCCCTCCGGCGTGTCGTCGATCAGAACGTGCTTTGACAACTCCGCCAGATCCGGCTTGTCCTGCATCGCTTGGCGCAAGCGCGCGGCGGCTTGCTCAAGCGCCGCATTCTGCGCGTTGCTGCGGCCCGAAGAGGCGCTCGCATCTTCGTTGTCTTTGCCCTTGGAATTGATCTCGGACTGATCCTCGGTCGCCGGCGGGCGCAGCTGCGTTTTGACGGCGAGCGACCCTTGGCCTGCGGCACCGTCATTCGCCGCCGACGTGCCGCCCAGGAGAGCGCCGGTACCGGACTCACTGCGGCTCACGGACTCCGGGGCGAAGTAGTCGGCGATGCCACGCTTTTGCTCCGGCGTGGTCGTATTGATCAGCCACATCAAAAGGAAGAACGCCATCATCGCGGTCACGAAGTCCGCATAGGCGACCTTCCAGGCGCCGCCATGGTGTCCATGGCCGCCCTTTTTGATCTTTTTGACAATAATCGGGCGTTCGTTGTTCTTCATGATCCCCAAGTCCGGCGTCTTCCCAAGGCCTTGCCTTCGGCAGGCCGCGCCGTTACGTCGGTCGAACCGCTAGTATTGCAGTGAAGCCGTTAACGCGGCCTTGAGTGCGCGAAAGGGCGCAAATGAGCGAACATCTCCGCAATTTCCGCGACGCCCTGGGCCATTTTGCGACGGGGGTGGCGATCATCACGACCAGGGGCCCCGACGGCGCGCCGATCGGCCTCACCATCAACTCCTTCGCCTCCGTGTCCCTGGATCCCCCGCTGGTGCTGTGGAGCCTCGATCGCACCTCCGACCGCTTCACGGCCTTCATGCAGGCCGAGCACTACGCGGTGAACATCCTGGGCGACGCGAACCAAACGCTATCGCACCGCCTCTCGCGCAAAGGCGAATTCACGCTGGAAGGCGAACCCGTTAGCACCGGCCCGCACGGCGCGCCGATGCTAACCTGCGCCATCGCCAGCTTCGAATGCCGCATCGAACACCGCCACGAAGGCGGCGACCACGTCATCTTCGTCGGCCGCGTTCTGGATTTCTCGCACACCTCGCACGGCCGCCCGCTCGTCTACTACCGCGGCCGCTATCGCGTCCTCGCCGACGGCGACACGTAGGGATCAAGACATGACCAAAGTCGCGTTCATCGGTCTCGGCCGCATGGGCTTCCCCATGGCCGGCCACCTGGCAAGCAAAGGCCACGACGTCACCGTCTTCAACCGCAACCAAGCCCGCGCCGAAGAATGGAAGAGCGCCCACAAAGGCTCGATCGCAAAAACAATCGCCGACGCGGTGAAAGACACCGACATCGCCTTCATGTGCGTCGGCGACGACCCCGACATCGACGCCGTAGCCCACACCGCCTTCGCAGCGATGAAGAAAGGCACCATCCTCGTCGACCACACGACAGGCTCCGCAACGCTCGCCGAAAGTCTCGCGCGCGAAGCGACAGCGAAAGGCCTCACCTTCATCGACGCGCCAGTATCAGGCGGCGAAGCCGGCGCCCAAAAAGGCCAACTCACCGTCATGTGCGGCGGCGACGAAACGGCCTACGCGAAAGCCGAACCCGTCATCGCCGCCTACGCCAAAATGTGCCGCCTCATGGGCCCCGCAGGTGCAGGCCAGAAGACGAAGATGGTCAACCAAATCTGCATCGCGGGCCTCGTCCAAGCCCTCGCCGAAGGCATCACCTTCGCCGAAGCCGCAGGCCTAGACCCCAACGCCGTCGTCGACGTGATCTCGAAGGGCGCCGCCCAAAGCTGGCAAATGGAAAACCGCGCGTCGACGATGCACGACCGCAAATTCGACTTCGGCTTCGCTGTCGAATGGATGCGCAAAGATCTCCGCATAACGCTAGCCGAAGCCCGCAAAAACGGCACCCAACTCCCGATCACCGCATTGATCGACCAATTCTACGCCGACGTCGAACGCCTAGGCGGCAAACGCTGGGACACATCGAGCCTGATCGCGCGCCTATCGTAACCCGGAGATCAACTTCGCCGCGCGCGGCGCAAAATACGTCAGCACGCCATCGGCACCCGCCCGCTTGAACGCGGTGAGGCTCTCAATGACCGCGCGATCGCCATCAATCCATCCGCGCTCGGCCGCGGCCATGATCATCGAATATTCGCCCGACACCTGATACGCGAACGTCGGCATCCCGAACGTGTCCTTCACGCGACGCACGATGTCGAGATAGGGCATCCCCGGCTTCACCATCACCATGTCCGCGCCCTCGGCGATGTCGAGCGCCACTTCACGCAGCGCCTCATCGCCGTTCGAAGGATCCATCTGATAGGTGCGCTTATCGCCCTTCAGCGCTTTCGCCGAACCGACCGCATCTCGGAACGGCCCATAGAACGCCGACGCATACTTCGCCGCATACGCCATGATCAGCGTATCGCGATGCCCCTCGCGCTCCAGCGCTGAACGGATCGCGCCGACGCGTCCATCCATCATGTCGGACGGCGCAATGATATCGCATCCCGCCTGCACTTGGTTCAGCGCCTGCGCGACCAGCACCTCAACGGTCTCGTCGTTCAAGATGACGCCGTCCTTCAATAACCCGTCATGCCCATGGCTGGTGAACGGATCGAGCGCGACATCGCACAACACGCCAACCTCAAGCCCCGTCGCCTTCACCGCCCGCGTTGCGCGGCAAACGAGATTGTCCGGATTGAGCGCCTCGCGCCCATCCTCCGTCTTCCGCACCGGATCGGTGTAGGGAAACAAAGCCAAAACCGGAATACCCAACTTGTGCGCCTGCTCAGCCGCCGCAGGCACGAGATCAATCGAGATACGATCGACCCCCGGCATCGACGCCACCGGCTCACGCTTGTTCGTCCCATCGACCAGGAACAGCGGCCAGATCAAATCCGCGCTTGTCAGCGTGCTCTCGGCCACCAGCCGCCGTGACCATTCGGTACGGCGCAACCGGCGCATGCGTGTCGTTGGAAACCGGGAATCCGAGGGGGCGGCCATGGCGCTCGTCGTTTCGTTGACAGCAGAGGAGCCTCTACGTATCACCGCGCGAAGGTTAAGGAAAAGGCGGCATGCCGTTCGAACTCTCGGAAGACCAACGTCTCATCCAAAAAACCGCGCGCGATTTCGCCGCAAGCCGATTTGCGCCCTTCGCGGCCAAGTGGGACGAGGACGAAACCTTCCCGATCCCGGCCATGCGCGAAGCGGCCGAACTGGGTTTCGCCGGCATCTATGTGAAAGGAGACGTCGGCGGATCCGAACTCACGCGCCTCGACGCCGCGCTTATCTTCGAAGAACTGTCGGCCGGCTGCACATCGACCGCCGCCTACATCTCGATCCACAACATGGCGTCGTGGATGATCGACCGCTTCGGCACCGATGAGCAGCGCCACAAGTGGCTGCCCAAACTCACGCCGATGCAATTGATCGCGAGCTACTGCCTGACCGAAACCGGCGCCGGCTCCGACGCCGCGAATCTGAAAACAAAGGCCGTGCGCGACGGCGACCACTACGTCTTGAACGGCGGCAAGGCCTTCATCTCCGGCGCCGGCGTCTCCGACGTCTACGTCTGCATGGTCCGCACGGGAGTCGACGGTCCGAAGGGCATCTCCTGCATCGTCGTCGAGAAGGGCACGAAGGGCCTCTCCTTCGGCAAGAACGAACGCAAGATGGGCTGGCGCAGCCAACCGACCGCGCAGGTGATCTTCGAAGACTGCCGCGTCCCCGTCGCCAACCGCATCGGCGCGGAAGGCGAGGGCTTCCGCATTGCGATGATGGGCCTCGACGGCGGCCGCATCAACATCGGCGCCTGCTCGATCGGCACCGCCCGCGCCGCGCTGGAACAAGCCCAACGCTACGTCACCGAACGCAAACAATTCGGCCAAAACATCGGCGACTTTCAGACGACACAGTTCAAGATCGCCGATATGGCGACCGATCTCGAAGCCTCACGCCTCATGATCTGGAACGCCGCCGCCGCGCTCGACCGCCGCGACCCGCGCGCGACGATGCTCTGCGCGATGGCCAAACGCTTCGCCAGCGACAACGCGTCCAAGATCGCGAACGACGCCCTCCAACTCCACGGCGGCTACGGATACCTCAAGGACTTCCCGCTCGAGCGCCACGTGCGCGACCTGCGCGTCCACCAAATCCTCGAAGGCACCAACGAAATCATGCGCGTCATCATCGCGCGCGAGCTGACGCGGCAATAGCAATGACGATCCGCCATCACACCGCCGCGTGGGCGATCGCGTACGGTCTTTTCATCTGGCTGGAAGCCACGCTCATTATCCGCTGGGCCGGCGACCTCGTCTTCGTCCCGGAAAGCACGATCTGGACGGTCAGCGTTTTCGTTCTGACCGCGCCGCTCGTCTACGCCATCGGCTGGTTCTTCTTCGCCACGTTCCAGACGCCACCGGGTGCGCGTGCTGCGGCGGCCGTGCTCATCTGCGCCGCAGGCCTCATCGCCGACGCGCTCGTCGTCCTCTGGATCGACAACGTCTTCCCCGCCATGACGGAAGGACAAGAGCGCCTCTTCGCAGGATGGGTGCCATGGGCCTACGGACTTGGCCTGCTCAGCGGCGTTTGGCCAGCGCGCCTCATCCGTGTCCCCGAGAACTGAAGGATCGACCATGGACGAAGTCCTGTTCGAAAAGCGCGGCCGCGTCGGCATCATCACGCTGAACCGTCCGAAGGCGCTCAACGCGCTGACGCTCGCCATGGTCGATGCCATGCATCCGCAACTCGAAGCCTGGCGCACCGACGACGACGTCGAACTCGTCATCGTCAAAGGTGCCGGCGAACGCGCCTTCTGCGCCGGCGGCGACATCCGCGCGCTCCACGATTCAGGCAAGGCGGGCACGCCTTACGTCATCGACTTCTACGCCCACGAATACCGCCTCAATACGCTGATCAAGCGCTACCCGAAGCCTTACATCGCCCTCATCAACGGCATCGTTATGGGCGGCGGCGTCGGCGTTTCGGTCCACGGCGTGGCGCGGGTCTGCGGCGAGGGCACGATGTTCGCGATGCCGGAGACAGGTATCGGCCTCTTCCCCGACGTCGGCGGCACGTTCTTTCTGCCGCGCCTGGGCGGCGAACTCGGTATGTATCTGGGCCTGACCGGCACGCGCCTCGACGTCGTCGACGCGAAGCACGCCGGCATCGCCACGCACGTTGTTCCGGCCGCCAAACACGAAGAACTGATCCAAGAACTCGCCGAAGGCGATCACACCTACGAACGCACGCTTGCGCGCTTCGCCGTCACGCCCGACAACAAGTCGAAGATCGCCGGCCTCCAACAATGGATCGACGGCCACTTCGTGCATGACTCCGTCGAAGCAATCGTCGCGTCCCTGGAAAGCGGCACGTCGCTCTTCGCTGCCGAAACGCTGAAGAGCCTGAAGACGAAATCGCCGACCAGCCTCAAGGTCACGTTCCGCCAAATCCGCGAAGGCCGCCGCATGGGCTTCGAGGAATGCATGCGCCTCGAATTCCGCCTCACCAATCGCTTCATGCGAGGCCATGATTTCTACGAAGGCGTCCGCGCAGTGATCGTCGAAAAGGACAACGCGCCGAAATGGAATCCGCCGACGCTGGAGGGCGTCACGGACCGCGACGTCGCCGCCTATTTCGACCCGCTGCCGGAAGGCGACCTCGAACTCAGCTAAAGAAACGCCGGTTCGACGAACATGCCACCGCCCAGAAGCCCGGTCACCTTCTCGCCGTCGTCCGACAGAGGCCACACCCGCGCCTGCATCCGCACGACCGTTCGGTTGCTGTTGCGGAACTGATGTTCGAGACTCTGCGCCATCTGCGTCGCAACGCAGCGGCAATAGGCGTCGTAGAACGGCCAAGTCGGACTGCTGCGGTCGGCGTGCCCGGTGTGCAGCTCGCCGGTCAGGTTCGCGCCGAACCCGTCGATCAATTTCTGCCCCAGCAGGCGATAGCGAAAGTCGATCGGGTCGCCCTGCACGACGTCGATGAGCGTCACATACGGCAGGCACGCCTTGAGCTTGGCGGGGCTGATGTCGCCTCGCCGCGGCATAGCCCGCCCGGCACACGCATCCCGCCAAACTTGTTCAAGCTGCTCGAACAGTCGCTCTGCCGTGAGGTGAAGTTTCATGGACGATTCCCGCCGGTGCGGTTCGTCGCGTTCAGTGCTATGGCCTTGGTCATTGAACTCGCGTTCGGCTGAGGAACGGGGAACTTGCTGCAGTGCGTCAAAGGCCATACGAGTTCCCGTACCTAAGCACGACCTGACAAGAAAGACAGGAGGATCCGCACATGCGCATCGCATTTATCGGCCTGGGAAATATGGGCGGCCCGATGGCTATCAATCTCATAAAAGCCGGACACAGCGTCGCCGCGTTCGACATGTCGAAGGCGGCTGTGGATCGCGTTGTTGCCGCCGGCGGCGAGAGCGCTGCATCGGCGAACGCCGCCGCGACCGACGCCGAAGCGATCGTCACAATGCTGCCCGCCGGTCAGCATGTGCGTCAGGTCTATCTCGGCGACCAAGGCCTGTTGAAAGCAGCGAAGGCCGGCACGCTGATCATCGACTCATCCACAATTGACGTAGCGACGGCGCGCGATGTGCACGCCGCCGCGAAGACCGCGCGGATCGACTTCCTCGACGCGCCGGTCTCCGGCGGAGTCGGCGGTGCGACAGGTGGCACGCTGACGTTCATGGTCGGCGGCGAAGACGCGGCGTTTCAACGCGCAAAGCCTATCCTCGATAAAATGGGCAAGAACATTTTCCACGCAGGCGGCGCCGGCAACGGCCAGGCGGCGAAGATCTGCAACAACATGCTGCTCGCCATCTCGATGATCGGCACGTGCGAAGCGTTTGTGCTCGCCGAAAAACTCGGCCTCGATCACGAAACGTTGTTCAAGATTTCGTCCACCGCATCGGGCCAATGCTGGAGCCTCACGAGTTACTGCCCCGTGCCGGGACCGGTCCCCGCATCGCCCGCCAACCGTGACTATCAGGCGGGCTTCACCGCTGCGATGATGTTGAAGGATTTGAAGCTCGCGCAGGCCGCCGCTCAGGCCTCCGGGGCCGCGACCCCAATGGGGGCCCAGGCGACCGCGCTCTACACCCTGTTCGAGTCGGCAGGTGCGGGAGGGCGCGATTTCTCGGGAATCATCCAGCTTTTGCGCGGACAACCGCAGGCTTAACCTCGCGTTTGCCTTTGTATTTAAGCGAATTTTAGCGCCGCGCCTCTAACCTGCGTCCTTGGGAAACTGGGTAGAAAGCAGGATCGCGTCATGAGCGTATCGGCAACCGCACGCGTTGCGGCTGAAGCGCACGAGCAAGAAGGCGTCAAGCAGCGCTATCTTGAGTGCCTCAATTTGGTCGAGCGGCTGCACCGTCAGCTGCTCGACGTCATCAAGGACGAACTGGAACGCGTGGGCCAACCCGACGTGAACAGCGTCCAAGCCTTGCTGTTGTTCAACATCGGCGAGCAGGAACTCACCGCCGGCGAACTGCGTACGCGCGGCCACTATCTCGGCTCGAACGTGTCGTACAACCTGAAGAAGCTCGTCGAAGGTGGTTACATCAACCATGTTCGTTCGGAAGCCGACCGTCGCTCGGTTCGCGTCAGCCTGACCGACAAGGGCAAGGACATCCGCAAGATCGTCGCCGGTCTCTTCGACCGTCACGTACATCTGGTTGAACCGGCAGGCGGCTTGCAGACATCGGAATTCGCCGTCCTCAACAAGGCGCTACAACGTCTCGAGCGTTTCTGGCTCGATCAGGTTCGCTATCGTCTCTGACTGAAGGTTGAGAATTAGTCGCAAGTAACTCGTGCGACAAAACGCACTGGCTTCTCTTGGTCTGCGACGCTTTACTACCCAAGTGATCAACAGCCGCGCCGATAACCGGCTCGGCGCTTGGGTTCGCGATGGACTACGAGAGCCAATTTTCTCAAATACTGGCGCAGGTTAAGCGGGAAGGGCGGTATCGCGTCTTTGCCGATATCGTTCGCTGCCGCGGCGCGTTTCCGGACGCAACCTATCACACAGCGCAAGGCGCAAGACCGATCACTGTTTGGTGCTCGAACGATTACCTCGGCATGGGCCAAAGCGCGGTGGTCATCGCCGCCATGCACGCGGCGCTCGACATCGCGGGCGCAGGCTCGGGCGGCACGCGCAACATTGCCGGCACGACGCATTTCCACGTCGAACTCGAGCGTGAACTGGCCGATCTCCACCGCAAGGAAGCGGCGCTGCTGTTCACCTCTGGTTACATCGCGAATGACGCGGCTCTTTCGACGCTGGGCAACACACTGCCTGGCTGCATCATCTTCTCCGACGAACTGAACCACGCCTCGATGATCGAAGGCATGCGGCGCAGCAGCGAGGCACAGCGTCAGATTTGGCGCCACAACGACATCAAGCATCTCGAAGAACTGCTCCTGCGCGCCGATCCGAACGCGCCGAAGGTCATCGCCTTCGAGTCCGTCTATTCGATGGACGGCGACATGTCGCCGATCGGCGAAATCTGCGCGCTGGCCAAACGCTTCGGCGCATTGACCTATCTCGACGAAGTGCACGCCGTCGGCCTCTACGGGCCACGCGGTGCGGGCGTCGCCGAACGGGACGGTGTGATGCACAACGTCGACATCATCAACGGCACGCTCGCCAAGGCTTTCGGCATCATGGGCGGCTACATCGCCGGCTCGTCGAAGTTCATCGACGTCGTGCGTTCATTCGCACCGGGTTTCATCTTCACGACCTCGATCCCGCCCGTCCTCGCCGCCGGCGCGCTGGCCAGCGTTCGTCACCTGAAGTCGAGCCAGGTCGAACGCGAACGCCACCAAGAACGCGCCGAGAAACTCAAAGGCCTCCTGCGCGAGGCGGGCCTGCCGGTGATGCCGTCGGTCAGCCACATCGTGCCGCTGCTCGTCGGCAATCCCGTATCCTGCAAAGAAGTCACCGACTATCTGCTGCAAGAACACGCGATCTACGTCCAGCCGATCAACTACCCGACCGTGCCGCGCGGCACGGAGCGTCTGCGCCTAACGCCGACACCGTTCCACGACGACGACAAGATGCGCGCGCTGGTCTCGGCCCTCGACGACGCCTGGT
>JAWXBY010000046.1:0-23693 GCA_034440355.1 Alphaproteobacteria bacterium | reverse complement strand
CTCCACCACCGCTTCGCGGCGGTCCCCCTCCCCCGCTTGCGGGGGAGGATGAGAGGCGCTTGGGCGGTGTCTTAGGCTTTGCGGTTCATGAACCAGTAGCCGGCGCCGGCGGCGACTGCGAGGAAGGCGATCACGGCGATGATCGTGCCCATGTTGTTGCCGCTGCTGGCGACTTCTTGGTTGTATTCGGTCGTGGTTTCGACGGCGGCGTCGGTTGTTTCGACCGTGGCGGCTGCGGCGTCGGGGACTTCGGGGGCGGGTTCGGTGGAGGGAGTTGAGCCTTCGACCGCCTCCGGTGTGTCGGTTGGGGCGACGGGGTTTTCGGGCGCGGGTGGCGCGTCGGTCGATGTCGGCGCGTTCGGGTCGGTTGCGGGTGTGGGCGGCGGGGCTTCGGGTTCTTCGGGTGGCGCTACGTTCGCGACTTGGAATGCGCCGTCGGTGGGCGCGGCGGCGAAGGCGGTCGTTGGTAGAGCTGCCAGCGCCAGGATGGCGGCGGCGGTTGTGAGCTTCAACATCGTCGTCTCCCTTTGATGCCTCACGCGACACGCGCGGGCCTTGAATCGGCTTTGACGTTAGGCGCATCTACCGCGCGATGCCAGGAGGCGGGGGTTGATGAGCGAAACATTCGAAGGCGAGAGCGTCGCCCTGCACAACAAGCGCGCGTGGGACAAGTTGGCGCGGGCGAACAATGAGTGGAGCGTGCCGGTCGGGCCGGACGTGATTGCACGGGCGCGGCGCGGTGAGCTTTCGCTGCTGTTGACGCCGACGCGGCCGGTGCCCGCGGCTTGGCTGGGCGACGTGCGCGGCAAACGTGTGCTGGGGCTGGCTTGCGGCGGCGGGCAGCAGGGGCCTTGTCTGGCGGCGGCGGGGGCGGACGTCACCATCTTCGACAATTCGCCGGTGCAGCTGTCGCGCGACGGCGACGTTGCGGCGCGCGAGGGGCTTTCCATTTCGCTGGTCGAAGGGGATATGCGCGATCTGTCGGCCTTTGCGGATGAGACGTTCGATCTCATCTTTCATCCGTGTTCGAACTGTTTCGTGCCGCAGGTCCGGCCGGTCTGGCTGGAGGCCTATCGCGTGTTGAAGCGCGGCGGGGCGTTGTTGTCGGGCTTCGTCAATCCGGTCGTCTTCATGCTGGATCTGGCGCGCGAGCGTGAGGACGTGGTCGAGTTGAAGTACCGCGCGCCGTTTTCACCGGCCGACTATCCCGACGATGCCGAGCTTGCCGCGTTGCGCAAGGACGACGGACTGCTGGAGTATGGGCACACGCTTGACGATCAGATCGGCGGGCAGACGGACGCGGGGTTTACGATCGTCGCGATGTACGAAGACGGGTGGCCGGCGGATCGCGCGCCGATACACCGCTTGATGAATTGCTATATCGCGACGCGGGCGGTGAAGGCCTAAGCGGCTTTCGCCGCGCTGCCGGCGGTCCAGTTGCGGAAGCGCAGGATTTCCCAGAAGCCGCGGCCGGCGATTTTCACCACGCGCGATTCCGGGTGCAGGCCGATGGCGCGGCCGATCATCGCCACCGCACGCTCGATGTGCGGACGGCGGTACATGTACATCGCGCAGGCTTGGTATTGCTGATGGAACGACTTGCGGTCGTATTTGATTTCGTGCGCCTTCTCGGCCGGCACGTTGGCGCAGTAGTAGGCGTAGGCGAGTTCGTCGTCTTCGGCTTCGTGCAGTCGCGTGGCGGCGATGGTGAGGCGGCGCCAGAAGCCCGGGGGCTTTTCCGGCTGCGCGTGCATGAGATCGTAGAACAGGCGGTAGTGCTTGAACTCGTCGGCCGCGATCAGGCCTGAGATTTGTTTCAGCACCGGCTCTTCCGTCGCGTCGCGCAGCGCGGTGTAGCCGGAGGACGTGCCGCATTCGACGACGCAGCGCGCGATGAGCTCACCGATGCGGCTGCCGCGGACGGAGCCGTCGGCGTTGACGAAATGCTCCGGCGTGTAGCCGGCGCGGAAGCGGGTGAAGGCTTCCTTGAAATTGTACGTGGGGTCGGCGATTTCGGCCCAGCGGCCGAGCGCGTCGCCGTGCTGGACTTCTTCGGCGCCCCAGTGTTCCAGGACGTCCATGGTCTTGGGGTCGTTCTTGAACACCTTGCGCAGGTATTCGACGTAGTCCTTGGCGTTGTATTCGACGAGGGCGGCGGCTTTCACGGCGCGCAGAAGGGCAGGGTCGACCTTCGCGGGGTCGAACTTCTGCCAGTTGATCGTGTCGAGCGTCCAATGGTCCGCCATGGCGGCCACTCCCAAGTTGAAACACCCCAAGCCCGCCCGCGTTCGCGGGTCCTTACGGGCGGAACCTAGCAAAACTGAACCGCGCTGCCTATCGCCCGGCGTGCCTATTGCTGCGGCAGGTCAGCCGTCACATGTCGGGCGATTGAACTTAATGCGCGAGGGCGGCGCGCAGTTCCCGCAATTGGTCGAGCTGGTCTTGGGCGCGGCGGCGCGACACTTCGTCCTTCGCGTCGGCGGCGTCTTCCTCGGCGTTCTTAACCCGTTGGTCGAGCGCGGCGGTGTCGAGTTCGGCCAAGGGCATTGCCTCTTCCGCGAGCACGGTCAGGCCTTCGAGCGTCACCTCTGCGAAGCCGCCGCGGACGAAGAATTTCTCCGGCGACTTGCCGGCAGCCATCATGGTCAGCACGCCGGGGCGCAGCGTCGTCATCACCGGCGCGTGGCCGGCAAGCACGCCGAAGTCGCCCTCGCTGCCCGGCACGTCGACTTGATCGACGTCGGCCGAGATCAGCAGGCGTTCGGGGCTTACGAGATCAAAGTGCAGTTTCGCCATTTCGTCCTACTTTCGCGCGTTAGCGCGACTTCGATTCAGTTTTCACCACTAAGCCTCGAAGAGCACCAAGTTTCACGAAGGAGAAGGACGGGCGCTTCGCGCCGAACGAGCCTTCTTTGTGGAGCTTCGAGTGCTTTGAGGCTTTGTGGTGAACCTTTCTTCCTACGCCGCTTCCGCTGCGAGGCGTTCGGCTTTCTTCACCGCGTCTTCGATGGTGCCGACCATGAGGAAGGCTTGTTCGGGCAGGTGGTCGTAGTCGCCGCGGCAGAGGCCGTCGAAGCCTTTGATCGTGTCGGCGATGTCGACGAAGACGCCGGGCGTGTTCGTGAAGATTTCGGCGACGTGGAACGGCTGGCTCAAGAAGCGTTCGATCTTGCGGGCGCGGGCGACGAGGACTTTGTCGTCTTCCGAGAGTTCGTCCATGCCCAGAATGGCGATGATGTCCTGCAGCGACTTGTACTTCTGCAGGATTCTCTGCACTTCGCGGGCGACGCGGTAGTGGTCGTCGCCGACGACGCGCGGATCGAGAATGCGCGAGGTGGAGTCGAGCGGGTCGACGGCCGGGTAGATGCCCTTTTCCGAGATCGCTCGGTTCAGCGTGGTCGTCGCGTCCAAGTGGGCGAACGACGTTGCCGGCGCCGGGTCGGTCAAGTCGTCGGCCGGCACGTAAATGGCCTGCACCGAGGTGATCGAGCCTTTGTTCGTCGTGGTGATGCGTTCCTGAAGCGCGCCCATGTCGGTGGCGAGCGTCGGCTGGTAACCCACCGCTGACGGGATGCGGCCGAGGAGCGCCGACACTTCCGAACCGGCTTGTGTGAAGCGGAAGATGTTGTCGACGAAGAAGAGCACGTCTTGGCCTTGGTCGCGGAAGTATTCCGACACCGTGAGGCCCGTCAGACCGACGCGGGCGCGGGCGCCCGGCGGTTCGTTCATCTGACCGAAGATCAGCGCGCATTTGGAGCCGTCGGTCGAACCCTTCTTCGGGTCCTTGTTCACGCCAGACTCGATCATCTCGTGGTAGAGGTCGTTGCCTTCGCGCGTACGCTCACCGACGCCCGCGAACACGGAATAGCCGCCGTGCTTCTTCGCGACGTTGTTGATGAGTTCCTGGATGAGCACCGTCTTGCCGACGCCGGCGCCGCCGAAGAGGCCGATCTTGCCGCCGCGGGCATAAGGCGCGAGCAGGTCGACGACCTTGATGCCGGTGAGCAGGATTTGCGCCTCGGTCGATTGTTCCGTGAACTTCGGCGCGTCGGCGTGGATCGGGCGCATTTCGGTGCCCTTCACCGGACCCGCTTCGTCGATCGGTTCGCCGATGACGTTGATGATGCGGCCCAAGGTGCCCGGACCCACGGGGATCGAGATCGGGCGGCCCGTGTCTTTCACTTCCTGACCGCGGACGAGGCCTTCGGTCGAGTCCATGGCGATCGTGCGGACGGTCGATTCACCCAGATGCTGCGCCACTTCGAGCACCAGACGGATGCTGCCGTTCTTGGTTTCGAGCGCGTTCAAAATCGCCGGGAGTTCGTTCTCGAACTGCACGTCGACGACGGCGCCGATGACCTGAGTGACTTTGCCGGTGATGTTGGTGGGAGCGTTCATGTCTGCCTCTTAGAGCGCTTCGGCGCCCGAAATGATTTCGATGAGTTCTTTGGTGATCTGCGCCTGGCGCGAGCGGTTGTACTTCGTCGACAGCGCGTCGATGACGTCGCCGGCGTTGCGCGTCGCCGCGTCCATCGCGGCCATGCGCGCGCCCTGTTCGGACGCTTGGTTTTCGAGCAGCGCGCGGAAGATTTGGATCCCGACATTGCGCGGCAGCAGTTCGGCGAGGATGTCCTGTTCGTCGGGCTCGTACTCGTAGGCGCCGCCTTTGAGGTCCGCCGTCTTCGTGCCCTTGGGCACTTCGGCCGGGATCAAACGCAGCGCGGTCGGGATCTGGCTGATCACCGATTTGAAGCGCGCGTAGAAGAGCGTCACGACGTCGACTTCGCCCAGGTCGAATTGGTCGAGTACTTGTTTGGCGATCGGCTGTGTGTGGACGAAGCCCAGGCGACGGATGCCGCTGAGTTCTACCGTGCCGATGATCAGATTCGCGTAGAGACGGCGCAGCTGATCGCGGCCCTTGCGGCCGACGCAGAGGATTTTGACTTTCTTGCCGTCGCGCAGCAGCGATTGAATGTGCTGGCGCGCGAGCTTCACGATGTTGGTGTTGAAGCCGCCGCAGAGACCGCGGTCGGCGGTCATCACGACGAGCAGATGCGTATCTTCGCGGCCGGTGCCGGCGAGCAGTTTCGGCGCGCCGGCTTGGCCCGCGATGCCCGACGCGAGGTTCGCGAGCACGCCTTGCATCTTTTCAGCGTAGGGGCGCGCGGCTTCGGCGGCTTCTTGCGCGCGCTTTAGTTTGGATGCCGAGACGAGCTGCATCGCGCGCGTGATCTTGCGCGTCGACTTCACGCTGGCGATGCGGTTGCGGAGGTCTTTTAAGCTCGGCATCTGGTTCTACGCGAAGCTCTTGGTGAAGTTTTCGAGGATCGACTTCAGCTTCGCCTCAAGATCCGGCGTCAGCGCCTTTTCCTTGCGGATGCCGTCGAGCAGATCTTTGTGACCGGCGCGGATCGACTGCAGCAGTTCGAGTTCGAACTTGCCGATCTGGCTGACCTGGAGCTTGTCGAGATAGCCGCGCGTGCCGGCGTAGATCGAGATCACCTGCTCTTCGACCGGGAACGGGGCGAATTGCGGTTGCTTGAGCAATTCCGTCAGACGCGAACCGCGGTTCAGCAAGCGCTGCGTCACGGCGTCGAGGTCGGAGCCGAACTGCGCGAAGGCGGCCATTTCGCGATACTGCGCGAGGTCTGACTTCATGGTGCCGGCGACTTGCTTCATCGCCTTGATCTGCGCCGACGAGCCCACGCGCGAGACCGAGATGCCGACGTTCACCGCGGGACGAATGCCCTGATAGAACAATTCGGTTTCAAGGAAGATCTGGCCGTCGGTGATCGAAATGACGTTCGTCGGAATGTAGGCCGACACGTCGGAGGCCTGCGTTTCGATGATCGGCAGCGCGGTGAGCGAGCCGCCCTTGTTCGCGTCGTTCAACTTCGCGGCGCGTTCCAGCAAGCGGGAGTGAAGATAGAACACGTCGCCCGGATAGGCTTCGCGGCCCGGCGGGCGGCGCAGCAAGAGCGACATCTGACGGTAGGCGACGGCCTGCTTCGACAAGTCATCATAGATGATGACGGCGTGCATGCCGTTGTCGCGGAAGAATTCGCCCAGCGTGCAGCCGGCGAACGGCGCCAGGAACTGCAGCGGCGCGGGGTCGGACGCCGTCGCGGCGACGACGATCGTGTATTCCATCGCGCCGAACTGTTCGAGCGTCTTCACGATCTGGGCCACCGTCGAACGCTTTTGTCCGATGGCGACGTAGATGCAATAGAGCTTTTGCTTTTCGTCGCCGGTGGCGTTGACCGATTTCTGATTGATGATGGTGTCGAGCGCGATGGCGGTCTTGCCGGTTTGGCGGTCGCCGATGATGAGCTCGCGCTGGCCGCGGCCGATCGGGATGAGCGAGTCCACCGACTTCAGGCCCGTCTGCATCGGTTCGTGCACCGAGCGGCGCGGAATGATGCCCGGCGCCTTGACGTCGACGCGGCGGCGTTCGGTCGATTGGATCGGACCTTTGCCGTCGAGCGGGTTGCCGAGCGGATCGACGACGCGGCCGAGCAGGCCCTTGCCCACCGGCACGTCAACGATCGAGCCCGTGCGCTTTACCGTGTCGCCTTCTTTGATGTCGCGGTCGTTGCCGAAGATCACGACGCCGACGTTGTCGGTTTCGAGGTTCAGCGCCATGCCTTTGATGCCACCGGGGAATTCGACCATCTCACCGGCTTGCACTTTGTCGAGGCCGTAGATGCGCGCGATGCCGTCGCCGACCGACAGCACTTGGCCGATCTCGCTGACCTCGGCCTCGGCGCCGAAGTTCTTGATCTGCGTTTTCAGGATCGCGGAAATTTCTGCGGCTTGGATATCCATGGCTGTCTCAGGCGCCTTTCATCGCGCGTTCCAGACGAACGAGCTTTGATTTGAGTGATGAGTCGATTTGACGCGAGCCGACCTTGACGATCAGCCCGCCTAAGAGCGTGGGGTCGACGCGTTCGGCGATGCGGACATCGCGCTTCAACGCGTCTTTGAGGGTGCCGGCGAGCGCGGTGCGCTGTTCGGGTTTCAACGGTTGGGCGCTCACCACCTCGGCCGACATTTGGCCGCGCTGGTTGGCGAGCAAGGTTTCGAAATCGCGGACGATGCCCGGGAGCGCAAACAGGCGGCGCTTCTGCGCGAGCAGGCCGATGAAGTTTTTCGTGAGCTGATCGACGCCGAGACGATCGAGGACGGCGGCAATCGCCTTGCCTTGCTCATCGCGGGAGAAGACCGGCGAGCGCACGAGGCGCGCCAGGTCGGCGCTGCCGTCGATGAGCGCGCTGAGGCGCGTTAGGTCGCCACCGACCGCGTCCAGCGCCTTCGATTCGGATGCGAGTTCGAACAGCGCGGTCGCATAGCGGCCCGCCAGACCCGACACCGAAACGTTCTCGCTTGCCACGGTTTGCTGCTCTCCAGACAAATGGTCGCTCAAGCCCGACGAACGCCGAATTTTCGGCGAGGCTTAAGCCATTGAATTTGCGACAGTTTTTGCTTGTGGGGGAGGCGCGAATTCTACCCCTGCCGACGCCGCGCGCGGGGTCTACCATAGCCCCCATTGCGGCGCAACACGGCGCAAAAGCGCGGCTGAGGACGGATCGTCTCAGGGTGCGTCGGAGGGGACGCTGTTGGAGAAGAGCGGGCGAGGACGCCCGCGGCCCCGGGGCTTGTTCTTCGATGCTCCGCTCTTCGATCGTAGGGTTCGGGTTATTCGTAGAGGGCCCTGGTCCTGGGACCGCGGGCGTCCTCGCCCGCTCTTGAGGCGTTCGACAGGAGCGATCGTGTCTCCAGAAGAACAGAAGGTCTGGCATTCGCGTGGGTATCTTCCGCA
Organism: Alphaproteobacteria bacterium; assembly: GCA_034440355.1. Classification (GTDB taxonomy): domain Bacteria; phylum Pseudomonadota; class Alphaproteobacteria; order Micropepsales; family Micropepsaceae; genus SZUA-430. The sequence goes on along the minus strand of JAWXBY010000046.1, from coordinate 15,874 downwards.
TTGGGAGGCGGGCGATATTCCGCAGTCGATCACGTTTCGGCTTGCGGACAGTTTGCCGAAGACCGTGCTTCAGCATTGGCGCATCGAACTTGATCAGCTCGCTGATGGCGCGCGCGATAGGGAGCGGCGCAAGCGGATCGAGATGGCGCTCGATAGCGGCCATGGATCGGGTGCGCTGGCGACGCCTGCTGTCGGAGAGATCATCGAAAACGCGCTGCTGCACTTCGATGCACAGCGTTATCGGCTGCATGCGTGGGTGATTATGCCGAACCATGTGCACGTCCTTGTGACGCCGTTGGGCGAGACGTTGTCGGACATCGTGCAGGCGTGGAAGTCGTTCAGCGCGAGACGGGTCAATGCCGTTCTCGATCGTCGTGGGGTGTTTTGGGCGCCGGAGTATTTTGATCGTGCGGTTCGCGATGGTGAGCACTATGCGAGCGTCGTTGAATATATCGCGATGAATCCGGTGAAGGCTCGGTTGTGTGCGCTGGCTGAGGATTGGCGGTTTTCGAGTGGTTGGAAGGGGCGGGCTAGTTCGTCGAGATAGCGCGTGGTCTTACGCTGTAAGAGCGGGCGAGGACGCCCGCGGTCCCAGGGCTAGAGCTTTCTCGATACGCTCTGAGAGCTTCGATCTTCTACATGAAACTTTGCGGGTCGACGTCGATTGTTAGGAATACCGACGACGGTAGCTTCAAGCCTTCGAGCCAGGTTCGGAGGTAGGCTTGGATGTTGACTGTGCGGTCTGTGTGGACGGCTAGGCGCAATCTGGTTTGACCGCGGATCATGGAGAGGGGCGCTGGGGCGGGGCCCCAGACTTGGACGCCTTTGGCGTTGGGTGCTGTGGCGGCTAGTTGTTCGCCGGCTTCGTGGACTTGTTGTTCTTTGCGGCCGGAGATGATGAGGGCGGCCATGCGGCCGAAGGGGGGGAGGCCCGCCATTTCGCGGCGGCCCCATTCGGCGGCGTAGAAGGCGTCGCGGTTGCCGGACGCGAGTGCTTTCAGCACCGCGTGGTTGGGGTCGGTCGTTTGGATGAGGACGCGGCCGGGGCGGTCGGCGCGGCCGGCTCTGCCTGAGACCTGGTGCAGGAGTTGGAAGGTGCGTTCGCGGGCGCGGGGGTCTGCGCCGTCTAGGCCCAGGTCGCCGTCGACGACGCCGACGAGCGTTAGCATTGGGAAGTTGTGGCCCTTCGCCACGATTTGCGTGCCGATGAGGATGTCGATTTCGTGGTTCGCGATCGCTTCGATGGCGAGTTGGATTTGGCGTGGGCCGCCCATGGTGTCGCTGGAGGCGATGTTGGTGCGGGCGTTCGGGAATTTTGCGGCGACTTCTTCGGCGACGCGTTCGACGCCCGGGCCGCAGGCGATGAAGGCACCTGCCGTTTTGCATTCGGGGCAACTGGGCGGAATGTTTCGGTCGTAGCCGCAGTGGTGGCAGACGAGCTTTCGCTTGTAGCGATGTTCGACCAGCCATGATGTGCAGCGCGGGCAGCCCATTTTGTGGCCGCACGCCTTGCACAGCGTGAGCGGCGCGAAGCCGCGGCGGTTTAGGAACAGCATAGCCTGTTCGCCTTGCGCCAAGCTGTGCTCGACGGCGCGCACGAGGGTGGGCGAGAGGTATTCGCCGGCTTTCGTTTCTTCTTTGCGCATGTCGATGAGCGCGGCTTCGGGCAGCGTGGCTTTGCCGTGGCGTTCGGGCAGATGCAGGCGCGTGTAGCGGCCGCTTTCGGCGTTGACCCAGGTTTCGAGCGAGGGGGTCGCGGAGCTTAAGACGATCGGGCAGTTTTCGATGTTGGCGCGCACGACCGCCATGTCGCGTGCGTGATAGATGAGGCCTTCTTCTTGTTTGAAGGCGCTGTCGTGTTCTTCGTCGACGATGATGAGGCCGAGTTCTTTGTACGGCAGAAACAACGCGGAGCGTGCGCCAACCACCACGCGCGCGTCGCCCGTCATCACGTGGCGCCAGTTGCGGCGGCGTTGGGCTTGCGTGAGGTCGGAGTGCCATTCGGTGGGGCGCGCGCCGAAGCGTTTGGTGAAGCGTTCAAGGAATTGCACGGTGAGCGCGATTTCGGGGAGCAGGATCAGCGCCTGCTTTCCCTTTTGCAGCGCGGCGGCGACGGCTTCGAAATAGGCCTCGGTTTTGCCGGAGCCGGTGACGCCGTCGAGGAACATCGCGTCGAATTTTTGCGCGTGGACCGACTTGATCATATGCGCCGCGGCTTTCGCTTGCGCGATCGAGAGCGTTGGTCCGGCGAAGGCGGGATCGGGTTTCGCCGGTGGGCGCGGCGGCAGGACGACTTCTTCGAGGGCGCCGATTTTGACGAGGGCGGTGATGACTTGCGTCGTCACGCCTGCGGTTTGCGCGAATTCTTTCAGGGAGCGCGCCATGCCGTCGGATGCGACTTCGAGGACGCGGGCGCGGGCGTCGGTGACTTTTTGCGGCGGGTGTTGGCCCAAGCGGATCGCTTTGCGTTCGCGTTCGGGTTCGAGCGCTTCGGGGGCGCGCAGCACCAGACTGATCACGTCGCCGATGGGGGCTACGACGTAGTTCGCGACCCAGGTGAGGAAGCGCAGCAGTTCTTCTTTGAGCGGCGGGACGTCGTAGGCGTGTTCGATTTCCTTGAGGCGCGAACGCTCGAACGTTCCTTCGCCGGGGCCCCAGACGATGCCGAGCGCGCGGTCGCCACCGCGCCCCAAGGGAACCACGACGATGCTGCCGCGCGTCAGGTTCATGCCGGGCGGCACGCGGTAGTCGAGCGGGCCCTTCAGCGGGCGCGGGACGACGACGCCGACGGTCTCGCCTTCCACAGGCACGTTCGCAATTTCTTCGGCCGTGAAGGGGAGCATGCGCTATGGTCCGCCCGATTATGTTTGGAAGGTCAAGGGCCATGAAATTCTTCATCGATTCGGCCGATGTCGGCGAGATCAAATCCCTGGCGGCGACGGGGCTTATCGACGGGGTGACGACGAATCCCTCGCTGATCGCGAAATACGGGCGCAATTTCGCCGACACGATTGCGGAGATTTGCTCGCTGGTCGACGGGCCGGTTTCGGCGGAAGTCACCGCCACCGACGTCGACGGCATGCTGGCCGAGGGGCGGGCGCTGGCGAAAATTGCGGATAACATCGCGGTCAAGGTGCCGATGACGTGGGCGGGCCTTCGCGCGTGCCGGACGCTGAGCGACGAAGACACGATGGTCAACGTGACTTTGTGCTTTTCGGCGAACCAGGCGTTGCTCGCCGCGAAGGCGGGGGCAACGTTCGTCTCGCCGTTCGTCGGACGGCTCGACGATGTCGGCGAGGACGGGATGCAGTTGATCCGTGATATTCGCAGGATCTACGACAATTACATGGGGCTTGAGACGGAGATTCTTGCGGCCTCGATCCGCGGGCCGATGCATGTGACAGAAGCGGCGAAGGCGGGCGCGGATGTCGCGACGTTGCCGCCGAACGTGTTCAAGCAGCTGATCGAGCATCCGCTGACGGATAAGGGGCTCGCCGCGTTCTTGGCCGATTGGGCGAAGACGGGGCAGACGGTGCCGCGGAAGTAAGGCGCTGTTAACGCGCACGCTCGCTTCATCAGGCGATGGACGGCGCGGGCGCGATGGCGAGTTGGATGGAGCAGATGACGCATGTGCGTCGTCTGTCGCCGAAGACCGTCGAGGCGTATCGGCACGACGTCGGCGGGTTTCTTGGATTTTTGCAGCAGCATCGCGGTGAGGCCGTCGATCTCGACGCGTTGAAGGACGTGTCGGCGTCGGATGTGCGCGGTTGGCTGGCTGTTCGGCGCGAGGACGGCTTAGGGCCGCGCGGTGTGGCGCGGGCGGTGTCGGCTCTGCGCACGTTCTTCATGTTTTTGCAGAAGCAGGGGTTGGTCGAGAACCTCAACGTGCGGCGCGTGCGGCCGCCGAAGTTGCCGCCCGGGGTGCCGAAGCCGGTGTCGATCGCCGGCGCGCAATCGTTGCTCGACGAGGCGGAGATTTTTGGGGCGGAGCCTTGGGTGGCGGCGCGCAATGTGGCGGTGCTGACGCTGCTCTACGGGGCGGGGTTGCGTATTTCAGAGGCGCTGGGGTTGAACCGCGAGGCGTTGCCGTTGCCGGAGGCGCTGGTCATCACCGGCAAGGGCAACAAGCAGCGCGTGGTGCCGATCCTTGCCGAGGCGCGGATCGCGATCGAGGACTACATCAAGATTTGTCCGTATGGCGCGGTGCGCGACGATCCGGTGTTCTACGGCGCGCGCGGCAAGCGGCTGAACCCGCGCATCGTGCAGGGGTTGATGCAGTATCTGCGCCGCGCGCTGGGTTTGCCGGAGAGTGCGACGCCGCACGCTTTGCGCCATGCGTTCGCGACGCATCTGTTGGCGGCGGGCGGCGACTTACGCGCGATACAGGAATTGCTGGGGCATGCGTCGCTGTCGACGACGCAGCGTTATACCGCCGTCGACGAGATGCATTTGATGAGCGTGTTCGAGCGCGCGCATCCGCGGGCGCGATGACCCCTGGAAGCCGGCGGTCCCAGGACTAAAGTTGGTTGAACTTCCAGATCCAGTAGTTCACCGCGACGAGAGCGAAGCCGTAGGCGACGGATGAGCCCATCACCATGAACGCCCAACCGGCGCCGAGGATGTCCATCGTGCCGTCGTAGGTGAAAGGCAACTTGAGGAAATAGACGAAGGTGTCGGGGACCCAGACGACGAAGTTTGGGACGACGCCGCAGCTCCATGCGCTCAGGCCGTATTGCTTGCAAGATTCACCGAAGGCGCCGGCTTTGACCAATTCGTCGTGCAGGAAGAAAACAGCGAGCGCTGCCGCCGCCAACCAGCCAACGAAAATTCCGAACATTCTTGGTTGCCACATCATTCGCTGCCCTGCCTTCACTCCCCTGACATAGGCAGATAAACGGCAAATGTGGCTGAACCTCGGCTGAACGCCCTTCCGGATGCGTCAGGTCAGGCGGGTTGCTTGAGACGGATCCAGCGGATGCCGGCGTCGATTCCGGTTTCGTGGGCGTCGATGAAGCCCAGCTTTTCGTAGAATTTGCGGGCGCGAGCGTTGGGCTCATCAACTTTTAGTGCGAGGGGGCCGTCGGCGAATTTTGTCGCGGCTTCGATCAATGCCGTGCCGATGCCGAAGCCCTGTGCGCTCTCGTCGATGTAGAGGGAGTGGACGAAGTTCGAGGGGCGGAAGAAGGACAAAATTCCGAGGATCGCGCCGTGGGATTCGGCGACGTAGATTTCTTCGCTGTTGGCGAAGTCTATGAAGTCGGCCGCCTTGAACCAGTTCTTCGGGCGCCAGGCGAAGGTTTGGTTGCCGACGCGTTCGTAGAGGGCGGCGCAGGTTTTGAGTTCGTCAGGACGCGCGCGGCGGATGGTGACGGGGAGCGATTTGCAGACCGCCCTTGATGCCGGAGGATTTTTCTCCTGCGCGCTCACATCTGCATCGTCCAGCCGCCGACGCCTTGGGCGGCTTGGCGCAGCGCCTCGGTCAGAGTCGGGTGAGCGTGGCTGGTGCGGGCGATGTCTTCGGCGGCGGCTTGGAATTCGATCGCGAGTGAGGCTTCGCCGATCATGTTGCCGACTTCGGGGCCGATCATGTGGACGCCCAAGACGCGGTCCGTCTTGGCGTCGGCTAGGATTTTGACGAAGCCTTCCGTCGACGCGTTGGCGCGGGCGCGGGCGTTGGCGGTGAAGGGGAACTTGCCGATTTTGTATTGGACGTTGGCGGTCTTCAGTTCTTCTTCGGTTTTGCCGACGCTTGCGACTTCGGGTGCGGTGTAGACGACGGAGGGGATCGCTTCGTAGTTCACGTGGCCCGCTTGGCCGGCGATGATTTCGGCGACGGCCACCGCTTCGTCTTCTGCTTTGTGGGCGAGCATCGGGCCCTCGATCACGTCGCCGATGGCGTAGATGCCGGGTGTCGCGGTTGCGTAGTGTTTGTCGACGGGGACGCGGCCTTTGTTGTCCGTCTTCAGGCCGACCTTATCGAGGCCCAGACCCTCCGTGTACGGACGGCGGCCGATTGACGATAGGACGATGTCGGTTTCGATCGTTTCGCGCGCGCCGCCGGCGGCGGGTTCGATCACGACTTGCAGCGCGCCGTTCTTGCGTTCGACGCCCACGACCTTCGATGAGAGTTTGAAGGTCATGCCTTGCTTGGTCAGTATGCGCTGGAAGTTCTTCGCGACTTCGCCGTCGAGGCCGGGGGTGATGCGGTCGAGGAATTCGACGACCGTCACTTGGCTGCCCAGGCGGCGCCAGACGGAGCCCATCTCCAGGCCGATGTAGCCGCCGCCGATGACGAGCAGGCGCTTCGGCACTTCGGTGAGGGTGAGCGCGCCGGTCGAGGAGACGACGTCTTTCTCGTTCACCGTGACGCCGGGGAGCGGGGTCGGCTCGGAGCCGGTCGCGATGATGATCGCTTTGGCTTCGACGGTGCGCGTCGTGCCGTCCGATTGCTGGATCTCGACCTTGTTGCCGCCGGCGAATTTGCCGGTGCCGTAGACGTGTTCGACCTTGTTCTTCTTGAACAGGAATTCGACGCCTTTGGTCAGGCCGTCGACGGTCTTGTCCTTGTGGGCCATCATCGCGGCGAGGTCGAAGGTGACGCCGTTCGTTTTGATGCCGAGCGCGGGGAAGTGGTTCTTCGATTCGTCGTAGAGTTCGGAGACACGCAATAGCGCCTTCGACGGGATGCAGCCGACGTTGAGGCAGGTGCCGCCCATCTTGCCGCGCTTTTCGATGCAGAGCGTTTTTTTGCCGAGTTGGCCCAAACGGATCGCGGCGTTGTAGCCGCCGGGGCCGCCACCGATCACGACGGCATCGTAGAGGTCGCTCATTCCTTTGTCCTTCTCGCGCGATAGCGCGATGGAGATTTCGTTTTCACCACGAAGCCTCGAAGTACTCGAAGGTTCACGAAGCAGAAGGATGGGCGCTTCGCGCCGAGTGTCCAGAGAGGCTTGGTGAAACTTTGTGTGCTTCGAGGCTTCGTGGTGAAAGGGAATTTCAGCGCGCACAGACGTGCGCGGACTGGGTGGCCGGGTCAAGCCCGGCCATGACGACTTAGGTAGGTTAGAGTTCGAGGACCAGGCGTTCGGGGGCCTCTAGGCATTCTTTCACGCGGACCAGGAACGTCACGGCTTCTTTGCCGTCGACGAGGCGGTGGTCGTAGGAGAGGGCCAGGTACATCATCGGGCGGATTTCCACTTTGCCGTCGATGGCGACCGGGCGTTGTTCGATTTTGTGCATCCCTAAGATCCCCGACTGCGGGACGTTGAGGATGGGGGTCGACATCAAGCTGCCGTAGACGCCGCCGTTTGAGATCGTGAACGTGCCGCCCTGGAGTTCTTCGAGTTTCAGCTTGTTGTCGCGGGCGCGCAGGCCGAAGTCGTTCACTTTCTTTTCGATCTCGGCGAAGTTCAGGCGGTCGGCGTCGCGCACGACCGGAACGACCAGGCCGCGTTCGGTGCCGACGGCGACGCCGATGTCGTAGTAGTTTTTGTAGACCATCTCGTCGCCTTCGATCTCGCCGTTGACCGACGGGATCTCTTTCAGGGCGATGATGCAGGCCTTCACGAAGAAGCTCATGAAGCCGAGGCGCACGCCGTAGCGCTTTTCGAACGTGTCCTTGTGCGCGGCGCGCAAGTGCATGATCGAAGACATGTCGACCTCGTTGAAGGTCGTCAGCATCGCGGCGGTGTTTTGGGCTTCTTTCAGACGCAGCGCGATCGTGCGGCGCAGACGCGACATCGGCACGCGTTCTTCGCGCGCCGCTTCGTGACGCGGACCGGACGGCGGGATGTAGACGGGCTTTGGATCGTTGGCGCGCGCTTCGATGGCGGCGAGGACGTCGCCTTTCGTCACGCGGCCTTCGCGGCCGGTCGGCGCGATCGATTGCGGGGCGACGTTGTTTTCTTCGGCGATTTTGCGCGCGGAGGGGCTGAGGATCGGTGCTGCGGTTGCGGGACGTGCAGGTTGCGGCGCTGGCGTCGGTGCTGCTGCGGCCGGTTTCGGTGCGGGCGCGGCGGCGGGTGCGCTGGGCAGGGGTTTTGGTTTCGGCGGTGTGGCGGCGCCGGAGCCTTCGCCGAGCATCCCTAAGATCCCGCCGACGGCGATGGTGCCGCCGGGTTGGACGAGGATTTCGGAGAGGACGCCCGCTTGCGGCGCGGGGACTTCGACCGTGACCTTGTCGGTCTCGAGTTCGACCAGCGGTTCGTCGGCGCGGACGGTGTCGCCTTGGGCTTTCAACCATTTGCCGACGGTGGCTTCCGTCACGGATTCGCCAAGGCCGGGCACGCGGATTTCGATCGTCATTCCTGCTTCTCTTCCTGCGTCGCCGGGGGGTGGCGACCTTGAATCACACGGTCAACGCTTCGTCGAGAAGCGCTTTCAATTCCGCCTGGTGGCGGCTCATTTGTCCGGCGGCGGGTGAGGCCGAGGCGTGACGGCCGACATAGCGCGCGCGTTTGGTGCGCGCGCCGATGCGGTCGAGGACCCATTCGATGTTGGGTTCCATGAACGTCCAGGCGCCCATGTTCTTTGGTTCTTCCTGCGCCCACACGACGTCGGCCTTCAGGAAGCGGCCGAGTTCGTTGACGAGCGAGCGCGCGGGGAACGGATAGAATTGTTCGACGCGCATCAGATAGACGTCGTCGGTCCCGCGCTTTTCGCGTTCTTCGAGCAGGTCGTAATAGACCTTGCCGGAGCAGAGAACGACGCGGCGGATCTTGTCGTCCGGCTGAATGGCGACGGTCGAGCCCGGATAGGTTTGCGCGTCGTCGTGCAGCACGCGGTGGAACGACGTGCCTTCCGCCATCTCCGACAGTTTTGAGACGCAGCGCTTGTGACGCAGCAACGACTTCGGCGTCATCAGGATCAGCGGCTTGCGGAAATTGCGGTGGATCTGACGGCGCAGTGCGTGGAAGTAGTTCGACGGCGTCGAGATGTTGCCGACCTGGATGTTGTCTTCGGCGCATGACTGGAGGAAGCGCTCGAGGCGCGCGGAGGAGTGTTCCGGACCCTGGCCTTCATAACCATGCGGCAACAGCATCACGAGGCCGGACATGCGCAACCATTTGCGTTCGCCCGTCGTGATGAACTGGTCGATCAACACCTGCGCACCGTTCACGAAGTCGCCGAATTGGGCTTCCCAGAGGACGAGCGCCTTGGGTTCGGCGAGGGTGTAGCCGTATTCGAAACCGAGAGCGGCTTCTTCCGAGAGGAAGGAGTCGACCGCTTCGAATTCGCCTTGGCCCTCGCGGATGTTTTGCAGCGGGAAGTAGCGATCTTCCGTCTCTTGATCGACGAAGGCCGAGTGGCGCTGGCTGAACGTGCCGCGCACCGAGTCTTGGCCCGCCAGGCGCACATGGAAGCCTTCGTCGAGCAGCGTGCCGAAGGCGAGCGCCTCAGCCGTCGCCCAGTCGATGCCCTCGCCGGTTTCGATCATCTGCGCCTTTTGCTGAAGCTGGCGCTGGATCGTTTTGTGAAGGTGGAAGTCCGCAGGCACGCGCGAGAGCGCTTGACCGACGAACTTCAGCCGTTCGAGCGGTTCGGCGGTGTCGCCGCGGCGTTCTTCGCCTTCGGCTTGACCCATGCCGGACCATGCGCCGTCGAGCCAATCGGCGCGGTTGGCCTTAAAGCCGGAGGCTGCTTCGAGCGCAGTGGCGAGGCGCTGTTCGAAGGCGCCTTTCATTTCCGCGAGTTCGTCGGCGGTCAGCGTGCCTTCGTCGAGCAGGCGCTGTTCGTAGAGCGCCAGTGTCGATTTGTGCGCCTTCACCGCCTTGTACATCAGCGGCTGGGTGAACATCGGCTCGTCCGTTTCGTTGTGACCGAAACGGCGGTAGCAGAACATGTCGATGACGACGTCTTTGTGGAATTTCTGACGGAATTCCGTGGCGACGCGTGCGCAGTAGACGACGGCCTCCGGATTGTCACCGTTGACGTGGAAGATCGGCGCTTGAACCATCAGCGCGACGTCCGACGGGTATGGCGACGAGCGCGAGTGCATCGGCGCGGTCGTGAAGCCGATCTGGTTGTTGACGACGACATGGATCGTGCCTCCGGTGCGATAGCCCCTGGTGCCCGACATGGCGAAACATTCGGCGACGATGCCTTGGCCTGCGAACGCGGCGTCGCCGTGCATCAGGATCGGTATCACCGACGTGCGTTCGATCTTATCCTTGTGCTGATGCTGCTTCGCGCGCGCCTTGCCAAGGACGACGGGATTTACCGCCTCCAAGTGGGACGGGTTGGCGGCAAGCGAGAGGTGGACCTTGTTCCCGTCGAACTCGCGGTCCGACGACACGCCCAGATGATACTTCACGTCGCCGGAGCCGCCGACGTCGTCGGGGCTGGACGAGCCGCCCTGGAATTCGTGGAAGATGGCGCGGTAGGGTTTGGCCATCACGTTCGCGAGCACGTTCAGGCGGCCGCGGTGCGGCATGCCGATCGAAACGTCCTTGGCGCCGAGTTTGCCGCCGACCTTGATGATCTGTTCCAGCGCCGGGATCAGCGATTCAGCGCCGTCGAGGCCGAAGCGTTTCGTGCCGACGAACTTCACCGCGCAGAAACGTTCGAAGCCTTCGCCTTCGATGAGCTTGTAGAGGATCGCTTTTTTGCCTTCGGGCGTGAAGGTGATTTCCTTGTCCGCGCCTTCCATGCGTTGCTGCAGCCACGCCTTTTCTTCCGGGTTGGCGATGTGCATGAACTGAATGCCGATGTTGCCGCAGTAGGTTTTGCGCAGCACGTCGAGCATTTGGCGGACGGTCGCGGACTCCAGGCCCAGCATGCCGTCGATGAAGATGGGGCGGTCGAGATCGCCGGGGCCGAAGCCGTAGCTTTCCGGGTGAAGTTCCGGATGGGGCACGGGCTTCGTCAATTTGAGCGGATCGAGGTCGGCTTCCAAGTGGCCGCGCACGCGATAGGCGCGGATCATCTGAATGGCGCGCACGGTGTCGACGACGGCCCGGCGTGCGTCACCGGACGGCAGCGACGGCGCGATCGCCGTCAGTTTCTGCTGCAGTTCGTGAACGGTTGCTTCGCGCGACGGCGCTTTCGCCTTCGCGTCGACTTTGGCTGCAGGGAGCGTGCCGGTGAGCGCGCGCGTCACTTCGTCTTCGGGTTCGGGCCAATCGCGGCGGGCCCATGAGGGGCCGTGCGCGGCTTCGGTCGTGCGGTCGACCACCGTCGCGAAGAACGTGCGCCAGCTTTCGTCGACGCTGTTCGGATCGTTCAGATAGAGCGCGAGCTGCTGCTCGATGAAGTTCGCGTTCGCGCCGTTGAGGAAGGAAGTCGCTTCAAAGACGTCGTTCAAGCGTGCGTCTTTGGTCTGCGGGGTTGCCATTTTCGTCTCGTCGTTTCTGCCGGTGCAGAGATAATGCCGCCGAAGTGTTTCAGTAGCCTTTCAGTACGTGCATCAGGGTCGTACCCAATGCTGCGGGCGAGTCGGCGACGGTGATGCCCGCCGAGCGCATCGCGTCGATCTTGCCGCCGGCCGTTCCTTTGCCGCCCGATACGATCGCACCGGCGTGACCCATGCGACGTCCCGGCGGCGCCGTGACGCCGGCGATGAAGCCGACGACCGGCTTCTTGACCTTCGCGCGTTTCAAGAAGTCGGCTGCGTCTTCCTCGGCGGAGCCGCCGATTTCGCCGATCATAATGATGGACTTGGTTTCCGGATCGGCAAGGAACATCTCGAGTACATCGATGAAGTTCGTGCCGTTGACCGGGTCGCCGCCAATACCCACACAGGTGGTCTGGCCTAATGCGACGGCCGTGGTCTGCGCGACTGCCTCATACGTGAGCGTTCCCGAGCGCGAGACGATGCCGACGGAGCCGCGCTTGTGAATATGGCCGGGCATGATGCCGATCTTGCATTCGCCGGGCGTGATGACGCCGGGGCAGTTCGGGCCGACCAGGCGCGTCTTGGAACCCTGGAGCGCGCGCTTCACCTTGACCATGTCGAGGACCGGGATGCCCTCGGTGATGCAGACGGCGAGCGCGATGCCGGCGTCGATGGCTTCCAAGATAGCGTCAGCTGCGAACGGCGGGGGCACGTAGATGGCGCTGGCTGTGGCGCCGGTTTTCGCCACGGCTTCAGCGACCGTATCGAAGACCGGCAGGTTCAAATGCGTGGTGCCGCCTTTGCCGGGGGAGGTGCCGCCGACCATTTTCGTGCCGTAGGCAATGGCCTGTTCGGAATGGAAGGTGCCTTGGTTTCCGGTGAAGCCTTGGCAAATCACCTTGGTGGTCTTGTCGACGAGGACGGCCATTCTTGCTCCTAATTCTTTTTCGGTATCGCGAGGGACTGCATCTTGGTTGCGTCCTCGCGCGCGAGGGGTTTGCCCCGCGACTGAATTTGAACGATGCCTGCAAATTCGTCGCGCAGGCGCATGATGGCCGCTGCGTTGTGTTCTTTCGCAGCGCCGGTGCCGGTTTCGTATTCGACGTAGAGCGTGGGCAGGCCCTTCGCGTCGGTGCCTGACTTCGTTTCGATAACGCGGCCGTGCTGTTTGAAGTTGTCCATCATGATGGACTGAAGGCGTTGCACGAGATCGCGCTGCTGCGCCGACTCTTTCGACATCAACACCGTCGTGATCGTGACCAGGCGCGTCCACTTGCGAACGTCGTGGCCGCGCGGCGCGAACTCGAGCTGGAGGGTCGACGGATCGAGCATGTCGGCCCAGGCGAATTCGCAGCCGAACAGATCGGGGATCGATTTCAGCTCCGCGGCCAGCGAGAGATAGAGCGGACGGTTGGGGTCCTTCGGGTTCTTTTCGTTGGCGTAGTATTCGGCGTGCGCCGGCAGCGACGCGAGGCCGGTCATCAACGATGCGGCGAGAGCTAATAAAACGGTGTGGAGCGCGCGCCGAGCCATCGTTCGTCTACTTTCGGATGGCGCTGACGGAGAGGGACAGCATCGACGGGCCGCCGACGAGGTAGTGCAGCGTCAGGTTTGAAGCGTCCTGGATCGACCAGGTGTAGGTGGTCGTGCCGTCCACCGTTTCTTTCGTCGACGGTTGGCGTTTCAGGAAATCGCCGTAGGCTTTGGCGGCGGTTTTCTCGTCGCTCTTGCCGGCGAGAACGCTGCAGGATGTCATCTTCGAACCTGAGCGGTCGCCGGCCATGCCGCTTGCCGTGCCGCCGGAGATCGACACGAGATAGCGTGCGCCGTCTTTCGGTACGGCCCAGCCTTCGAGATTGGTGGAGCCGGGCGCGAGTTGGTCGCGTTCGGCCTCAGTGAGCTTGTCCCATTTCTGAGACGTGGCGAGCGAACGGATTTTGCCGAGGTCGCCCTGCGTTTCCAGGCAGGCGCTGCGGTAGACGTCGAACGGCGCTGCGGTCGCAGCAGTGGCCGAGGCGGCGAAGGCGAAGGCCAGCACGGCACTGCTTTGAACTACGCGCATCACGCTACTCCACAGATCTACGAGGGGATCATTTCTTGATGGCTTTGACGATTTTTTCGGCGGCGTCGGCGAGGTCGTCGGCGGGGATGAGGGCGAGGCCCGATTCCGCCAACATCTTCTTGCCGAGATCGGCGTTGGTGCCGGAGAGGCGCGCGACCAGCGGGATCGTCATGCTGGTTTCTTTCGCCGCGGCGATGATGCCTTCGGCGATGATGTCGCAACGCATGATGCCGCCGAAGATGTTGACCAGGATGCCCTTCACGGACGGATCCTTGAGCAGGATCTTGAACGCCGCCGTCACCTTCTCCTTCGTGGCGCCGCCGCCAACGTCGAGGAAGTTCGCGGGGCTTGAGCCGTAGAGCTTGATGATGTCCATCGTCGCCATGGCGAGGCCCGCGCCGTTGACGAGACAGCCGATCGAGCCGTCGAGCTTGATGAAGTTCAGGTCGTATTTCTTGGCTTCGAGTTCGGCCGGATCTTCTTCGTTCGGATCGTGCAGCGCCTCGACGTCTTTGTGGCGGTAGAGCGCGTTGTCGTCGAAGTTGATTTTGGCATCGAGGCAGATGACGTCGCCCTTGGTCGTGATGACGAGGGGGTTCACCTCAAGCAGGCTCATGTCCTTGGCGACGAAGGCCTTGTAGAGTTTGTCGATCAGCACGCCCATTTGCTTGGCGCTGTCGCCGGTGACGTTCAGCGACTTGGCGATGCGGCGGCCGTGGAAGGGTTGGATGCCGGTCGCGGGGTCGACGAAGATGGTCAGGATTTTTTCGGGCGTCTTGTGCGCGACTTCTTCGATGTCCATGCCGCCTTCGGTGGAGGCGATGAAGGCGATGCGCGAGGTTTCGCGGTCGACCAGCATGGAGAAGTAAAGTTCGCGCGCGATGCCGGCGCCTTCTTCGATGTAGAGGCGCTTCACGACGCGGCCCTGAGGACCCGTCTGATGCGTGACGAGGGTCATGCCCAGCATACGGGCCGCTTCGGATTTGACGCCGTCGATCGACTTCACGACCTTGACGCCGCCGCCCTTGCCTCTGCCGCCGGCGTGGATTTGCGACTTCACCACCCAAACCGGGCCGCCGAGATCGTTTGCGGCCTTGACCGCTTCGTCGACCGTGAAGGCCGGAATGCCGCGCGGAACGGGGACGCCGAACTCTTTGAGGACGGCTTTGGCTTGGTATTCGTGGATGTTCATTTCGGACCTAGCGTTCTGGCGCGACCGCCCGCTTGCCCCTGGAAAAGCGGACGCTCCGTTTCAGATGCGGCCGCGAACAGCCGCCTGATTTGGGCTCGCTGGTATAGCGGCGAGCCTCATCGCCCGCAACGGGAAGCGCCTGCGTAAAAAGGAGGTGCGTTCCCTTAGGTCTCAGGTGGGCTTTAGCGGATGCGGACCCCGGCCAGCGCGAAGAGCGTGGCGATCGCGGCGGTGATGGCGATTGTCGCTGCGGCCCACGTCATCCCGAACTGATCGGCGACAGTTTGATGTATGCCCCAGGTCGAGCCCACGGCGAGGAAGCCCATGAACATCGGGCCTGCCGCCTTGTGCACGAGGAAGCTTCCGACCCCGGCGAAGGCGCTGAGCAGGATGCGGATCAAGAAGAAGCCGCCGACGAAGATCGCGCCGAGAATGCCGAGTTTCACCAGCAGCGGCGAGCCACCGCGGTCGCCATATTCCCTCGCCGGGCGGTCGAAGGCGTCGCGGGTCGCGTTGACGATTCCGCTGTCGCGCGAGGAGGGGCCGAACCTGCGGTCCTGCGATTCGACGGCACTGGTCGGCGAGACGGCCGGGCCGTCGCCGGAGAAGCCGTAGAAATAGACCGGGATGGCGATGCCGATCAGAAAGAACGGCAGCATCATCAAGAACTGCCCCCAGCGCGACGACGAACTGCGCTCAGCCATTGTGTCCTCCCATACGTCCAGGCCGTTGATCGGCCCATTCGAGACGGTACGAACTGTACACCAGATGAACCCGCCTTCGCCAAGGCTTCGGCGGGCGCGCGCCCGCCGGTTCCAGTTCTTAGGCGTGGCGGCGGAAGAGGCTGTCGGTCGCCAGGATCACGCCCATAATGACGCCCGGGATCAGGCCCATCTTCAGGGCGGTTTCGATGGGGACGCGCATGTCGCCCACGCCGCCGAAATATTTCCAGACGACCCAATAGCCAAAGACCGACAGGCCGATCGCGGAGATGAAGCCCAGCAGGATCGCGGGGACCCGGCCCGTCATCTGCGTCGCGCGGGTGAAGAGATAGGAGATGAAGAACGGCGCGATGACGGTGATCGAGAGTACGGTCAGCGCGCTCACGAGGAAGGGTTGGTCGACGGTCGCCGGCGGCGGCGTGAAGTATTGCTGATAGCCGAAGACGGCGAGGAAGATCAGAAAAAAGAGCCAGGTCATTCGCGGAGCGCTCCCCTTGGTTCACACTTCGCGTATGCCGCCGTCTCAATGTGGCCAAATCACGACGAGAATGGGGCAATCCACGGCG
>JAWXBY010000045.1:0-21859 GCA_034440355.1 Alphaproteobacteria bacterium | reverse complement strand
GGCCCGCGGGCCTACCCTATTGGGGGCAGCAAAACGCCGCCCCAGCATCCTCATGGGATACCATGGGCCAGCATGGGCGTCAACGCCATTACTTGGAAATTCAAGGCGTTACGCGCCATTCGACTGACGAAACTTCGTGTTCAAACAGTGCAGTGCGGACATATTCAAAATAGAACAAATATAGAACGAAGGAGACATATTTTGTGTGACCGACCCACAACGAACCTACATCTTGAAGCAGCATCAGCGTTGACCGCGGCGGGCAGGCTGCGCCGGGCTAATGCGGCGCTGCGGGTGGGACGTTGTAGCTCGGGTCGTAGAGCGCGGCGTCAACCCCCGCACTAACGTCGATCATGATCATGCAAGTCGGCCTTTGGAAATCCTCGCCCGTTAGAATTCGGAACCTCTGTTGGCGCTCCGCAAACAACTTGACCAATCGATCTCCAGATAGCCGCCAAGCACCACGGCTCCGAACGCGCGCATGGTTTGCACCCTGAGGGTCGAAGACAAATGATTCCAAAGGCCGTACAGACGCCATCTCGGAATACTTTGATCGACCGAGAGCGGACCAAGTCACCCCCTTGCGCACCCGTAGCAACGGCACAAACACGCCGTAGCGCCGTTCGAGCACTCTAAGCGCACTGTCGAACTTGGCTTCGCAGTCAAGCGGGGAGCCCCCGAGCCTGAAGCTGCTTGCCTTGCCGTTCCGAAAATAGATCGACAAGCTGTACGCGGCGCCTCCAACCAGCACTTCACCCACCGAATCCAAGTGCCCGACGCGCTCTTTCCATTTCATGCCAGGCGCCGCCCGCACCTGCTTCATCGTCATGCCGAACTTGTAAGCACCCCACCCGTCAATGCGCGTACTTGCAGCATTTGGAGAAGCGACGGCGACCCAAATCGAAAACAACAAGAAAATCGAGCAACGATACATGGAGCCAGCTCCAGTCAACCTGAGAACATTGTATGATGCCGCGACAGCAGTGAATGGCGCAATCTCGCGATATGAAACGCTAAGAATGCTAATGCCTGGATTGAGAAATAATTGAGCCAGAGGGCCTGTAAGCCGGGTTTTGTCCCTCCCGTTGCCGGGAATGGATGATCATTCCTCTGGGACGTCCGTCGCCGGACGCCTCGCGCAGCCTACCCGGACGACGAGCCTGAAGCAGCTCAAGTGCCGTCCCTATTTGGCTTGCTCCTGGCGGGGCTTGCCGTGCCGCTTCCGTTTGCCGGTCGCGCGGTGCGCTATCATTCAAACCCCGGCTCGTAAGCAGGATAAAGTCCGGAAATTACTGCGCGCCAACATTCGAGGAATGGGACGACCGTTCACCTAGCGGTATGTTGTAGAGCGAAAGGGAGTGTCGGCCCGCATAGGTGATATGGATTTTGCAAGCCTGCTGACGCCCTACTTGCTCTTGCGGAACCGGTTGCTGATTGTGAACAAAGCGACTGGGCTGCTCGTGAAACGCTTGAACTTCGACGACGCTCTCGCCAAACCAACGCCACGCACCTAAGGAATGATAGCGGATTGCATATTGCTGTATCGGGGAGACGCCCTCACCTCGGTACGACCGCTCAGACGCCGTCTCAGAATAGCTGATGTCCCCGATAGCCTTCCACTTCACGCTCGCTTCTCGCAATAGAAGTGGAACAAAGCCGCCATAACGGCGTTCGAGCTCGATCAAAGCGGACTCAAAGTTGCGCGTGCAGTCCGCGAAACTGCTGCGCTGCAAAACGCTCCGCAGCTCAACCGTCGTAAGCCGCCCTTTCTCTTCTGAGAACTTCATTGAGCCTGTATAGCTTAGCCCTCCGATTGAAATTGGGGTAGTCGTCTCGAGTAATCCCTCTCGCTTCGTCCATTTGATGCCGCGCAGCACAAGCACTTCCTTCATGGTCATGCCGAACTTGTAGGATCCCCATCCCTCAAGCCGATCGCTCGCGTGCGCTGGCGCCGCAACAACCAGCGCCAACAAGAACAGCGCGTGCCGAATACGCATGCGTGAACCTCCTGAAAACTGAGCAACCTTACAACGACGCAGCCAAGCCAACTCTGCGGATTTGCAGGGATGGCTAGCGTCGTCTGAATGCTTCAAATAATTGAGCCAGAGGGCCTGTAAGCCGGGTTTTGTCCCTCCCGTTGCCGGGAATGGATGATCATTCCTCTGGGACGTCCGTCGCCGAACGCCTCGCGCAGCCTACCCGGACGACGAGCCTGAAGCAGCTCAACTGCCGTCCCTATTTGGCCTTGCTCCTGGCGGGGCTTGCCGTGCCGCTTCCGTTGCCGGTCGCGCGGTGCGCTCTTACCGCACCGTTTCACCCTTACCGCGCGAACGCGGCGGTTTGTTTTCTGTGGCGCTATCCCTGGGGTCGCCCCCGCCGGGCGTTACCCGGCGCCATGCTTCCGTGGAGCCCGGACTTTCCTCCAAGACTTGCGTCTCAGCGATCATCCAGCCCTCTGGCTCAAGCCGATAAGTGATCGCCTCAAGCGACAGCGTCAAGCCGTTCCATCAGCGCACGCAGAATGGCCAAGGTCTCGCCGTCGGCCACGCCGTCGAACACGGCCGGCCGGAAATGCCGCTGAAACGCGACGACGACAAGCCGCGTGTAAGGATCAAACAACCCATTCGCCTCGATGCCGTAACCATAGCGAGCCAGTGCCGTCTGCAACGCGACGACCATCTCACCGGTCGCCCCAAGCGCCAGCGACGCCTCGCCCATATCCACCGCCTCAACCCAAAGACCGACACCCGACGCGGCAAGCTGCTTCCACGGAAACAACTCGCCCGGATCTTCCTTCCGGTCCGGCGCGATGTCCGAATGCGCGATGACGTTGCGCGCGGGAATCCGATGTCGCGCCACGATCTCGCGCCCCAGCGCCGTCACCGCATCGATCTGCGCCGCGGGAAACGCGCGATAGCCGAACTCATGCCCCGGATTGACGATCTCGATCCCGACCGAGCGGGAATTGATATCGCTCGCTCCTCGCCAATGCGAAACACCCGCATGCCACGCACGCAATTCCTCCGGCACATGCCGGTAGATCGTGCCGTCCTCGTCGATCGTGTAGTGCGAACTCACCCGCGCCTCGGCGCTGGTCAACCGCGTCACCGCCGCCTCACACGACGGCATGCCCGTATAGTGCATGATCAGAATATCGGGGCCCGCCACGCCTTGGCGTTCATTGAAATTCGGCGACGGCCGTTCGATGATTTTCAGCATGCGCACAACATGACATTCTGGCGGAATGACGCAAGCAAAACGCATTCTTGTCGGCACCGCGAGCTGGACCGACCCCAGCATGGTCAAGCACGGCAATTTCTATCCCAAGGGCTGCAGCACGGCCGAAGCCCGCCTGCGCTTCTACGCCAGCCAATTCCCGATCGTCGAAGTGGATTCCACCTACTACGCCCTGCCCGCCGTCAAGAATTCCGAAGCCTGGGTCGAACGCACCCCAACGGACTTCGTCTTCAACGTAAAGGCGTTCCGCCTCTTCACCGGCCACCAAACACCGGATCAAGGATTCCCCGCCGACATCAAACTCCTGCTCAAGCCGCACTTCGACAAAGAAAAGGAAATCTACTACCGCGACCTGTCCCCGGAACTGCGCACGGAACTATGGACCCGCTTCGAAGCCGGCGTCCGCCCGCTGCGCGAGGCAGGCAAACTCGGCGTCGTCCATTTCCAGTTCGCCCCCTGGGTCAAACCCGCCCCGCGCGTCTTCGAACACATCGAAGATTGCGCCAAGCGCTTACCCGGCTACACACTGGCGCTCGAATTTCGCAATCCGATCTGGTTCAACGACGAACACCGCGAAGCGACACTCGCCTTCGCCCGCAACCACAACTTCGTCCACGTGGTCGCCGACACCCCGCAAGGCTTCTCGAACAGCGCCCTAGCGATCTGGAAAGTCACCAACCCCGCACTCGCGATCTTGCGCCTCCACGGCCGCAACACCAGCCACTGGGGCACGCCCGGCGCCACAGTCGAAGAACGCTTCGACTACATGTATTCCGACGAAGAACTGGAAGAAATCGCCGACCACCTCGAAACGCTGACCGCCTTCGAAATCCACGTCCTCTTCAACAACACCCACCGCGACCAAGGCCACCGCAACGCAACGACCCTGCTGCAAATGTTGCGAGCGAGGGGCGCGACGGAAGCGTAGCGACACACGCCCCCTCCCGTCATGGCCGGGCTTGACCCGGCCACCCAGTGGCCGCGCGTCAGCGCGGCCGTAAGATGTTTGAAGCGTCGTGCATTGAAGATTCAGCTTTACCACCAAGACACCAAGGCACGAAGGCGCTGCTGTTCTTGGTGCCTTGGTGTCTTGGTGGTAAATCTGAATCTCAATCGCGCTATCGCGCGAAAGACTGGGTGGCCGGGTCAAGCCCGGCCATGACGGGAGGGGCGGTGACTACTTCCCCACCTTAAGCGTCGCACTCCCGCGCGCGACAACCTCGCCTGCCTCATTGCGCAACTCGGCCTCGGCGAACGCGATCGACTTCCCCCGGTGTCGAACCCAACCCTCGCCGATGAACGTGCCCTTATCGGCGCGCCCGACGAACGACGTCTTCAGCTCCAGCGTCACCTGCGGCGTGTTCGCCTCGCGATGCGTCAACCGTACCGCGTGCCCGCATAACGTATCGAGCATCGCCGACAAGAACCCACCGAACACACGCCCGCCGCGATTGATGAAGTTGTCGCCTGCCACGAACGAGGCCTTGATGTACCCGCGCGCAGGATCCGTTTCGAGCACGCGCTTGCCCAGCGTCGTCGCCGCCGGCGATTCCTCACCGACCGGAATCATCCGACAATCCCGCGCTGCTTCTTGACGATGTCATAGGCGCCGTTGATCGCCGCGACCTTCTCGTTCGCAAGCTTCACGAACTCCTCCGGCACACCGCGCGCAATCATGCTGTCCGGATGGTTCTCACGCATCAACCGGTGATACGCCTTCTTCAAATCCTCATCCGAGATCGTCCGCTCGACGCCTAAGATGACATAGGGGTCCTCATGATCCGGCCCGAAATGAGACGCGCGAATGCGCTGAAACTCGCCCTCCGAAAACCCAAAAATCTGCGACACGTGCCGCAAATACTCGAGCTCGCCCGGATGCAGACGGTCGTCCGCCTTCGCGATCAAAAACAAACTATCGAGCAGATCCTCAAGCACACCCGGCCGGCTGCGGAACAACCCGGCCAATTGCTGCGCGTAGGAGTCGAATCCGGAAACGTCCTGCTTGGCGAGATTGAACAAATGCCCCACATTGGCTTCCTGCTCCCGCGGCACCGGAAACACTCGCTTGAAGACGTCGACCTCATCGCGCGTAACCGCGCCGTCCGCCTTGGCGAGCTTGGCGGCCAGCGCAATCACGCCGATGGTGAAGGCGACCTCGTCGCGCTCGCGCATCCCGCGGTCGTCGCGCCCAACGCGCTCCTCGCGGTATTGCGGCGCGCGCTCAACCTCGCGACGCGTTTCGCGGTCGAGAAACATGTGCCCGGCGATCGCGCCGAGCAACGCGCCCAACGGTCCGCCCAGCGCCAGCCCGGCGGCCGCGCCCGCAATCTTGCCCCAGATCGACATGCTCTTTCAGCCCTACGTTCTCACTACATCGGCAGCGATTGAGGCGAAGATATGACACGCGCCGGCCAGTGGCATGTGTGGATCGACCGAGGCGGCACGTTCACCGATCTCGTCGCGCTCGGCCCCGATGGCCATGTGCGCGCGACAAAACTTCTGTCCGAGAGCGCCGAACACTACGCCGACGCCGCAATCGAAGGAATAAGGCGCTTGCTCGGCTTGACGCAAGATGCCGCCATCCCGGAAGCCCAGATCGCCGCGGTTCACATGGGAACCACCGTCGCCACCAACGCACTTCTCGAACGCAAAGGCGCGCGCACGGTCTTGGTCACCACACGGGGCCTCAAAGACCAGCTGCGCATCGGCTACCAGCACCGCCCGAAACTCTTCGTCCGCAAGATCGAGCGCGCCGCCCCGCTCTATGACGGCGTCGTCGAGGTCGACGAACGCATCGACGCCGAAGGCAAAGTCCTAAAAACGCCCGACATCGCCGCCGTCGAACGCGACCTGATGAAAGCGCATGCCGACGGCTACGACAGCTGCGCCATCGTCTTCATGCACGGCTATCGCCACACCGCGCACGAAAAAGCAGTGGCAGACATTGCCCGCAAACTCGGCTTCACCCAAGTCTCGGTCAGCCACGAAGTCAGCCCGCTGATGAAATTCGTCAGCCGCGGCCACACCACCGTCGCCGACGCCTACCTCTCGCCCGTCTTGCGCAAATACGTGGAGAAAGTTGCAGGCCCACTCGGCGCGGCGGCACGCGACGGCCGCCTGCGCTTCATGCGCTCCAGCGGCGCACTCGCCGACGCCGACCACTTCTCCGGCAAAGACGCATTGCTGTCGGGTCCCGCGGGCGGCGTCATCGGCATGGCGGAAACCGCAAAGGCGGCAGGCTTCACCAAAGTCATCGGCTTCGACATGGGCGGCACGTCGACCGACGTCTCGCGTTTCGACGGCATCTATGAGCGCATCTTCGAAAACGAACTGAACGGCATCCGCTTGCGTGCACCCATGCTCGCGGTCCACACGGTGGCGGCCGGCGGCGGCTCCATCCTCTTCTACGAAAACGCCCGCATGCGCGTCGGCCCCGAAAGCGCCGGCGCAAACCCCGGCCCCGCCTGCTACCGCAAAGGCGGCCCGCTGACGGTCACCGACGCCAACGTCATGACCGGCCGCGTCCATCCGGAATTCTTCCCGCACGTCTTCGGCCCCAAAGCCGACCAGCCGATGGACGCGAAGATCGTTACGCAAAAGTTCGAACACCTCGCCCACGAACTAAAAACAACGCCGCACGAAACCGCCGACGGATTTCTAAAAATCGCCGTCGCCAACATGGCCGAAGCGATCAAACGCATCTCCATCGCCCAAGGCGCCGACGTCAGCGAATACGCCCTGCAATGCTTCGGCGGCGCCGGCGCACAACTCGCCTGCCGTGTCGCTGATGCGCTCAGCATGGGCACGATCATGATCCACCCGCTCGCCGGCGTGCTCTCAGCGTTCGGCATGGGCTTCGCGCAAATCCAAGCCCGCCGCGAACAGGCCGTCGAACAACCGCTCGACACAAAGGCCATGCCCGCGCTCCAAGCCGCCGCCGAAAAGCTATCGAAGGCAGCAACCGAAGAAGTCGCCGCCCAAGGTATCACGCGCGAAGCAGTCACAACACACGTCACGCTCCACCTGCGCTACCAAGGCACCGACACCGCCCTCGCCGTCCCGTTCGGCACGCTCGCCGAGATCGAAACGCGCTTTGCCGACGTCCACCGCGCCCGCTTCGGCTTCTGGGACCAAGGCCGCACGCTCATCGTCGAAGCCATCGCCATCGACGCCGCCGGCCAATCCGCCCCACCGTCTCTGCCGCACATCGAACGCAAACGCACCGGCCCCCTCACGCCGCGCACGACAACGACGCTATTCGTTGACGGCCACAGCCACAGCGCACCCGTCTATCTGCGCGAAACGCTAGACCCGGGCGACCGCATCGCAGGCCCCGCGCTCATCATCGAACCTAATTCGACGATCGTCATCGAGCCGACCTGGCAAGCCGAATACCGAACCGACGGCAATCTCATCGCGACCAAGACCGTCGTGCGAACCACAGCGCGCTCATCGACCGCGGCCGACCCCGTGCGCCTCGAGATCTTCAACGCCCTCTTCATGTCCATCGCCGAGCAAATGGGCGTGACGCTGGAAAAGACCGCATCGTCGGTGAACATCAAAGAACGCCTCGACTTTTCCTGCGCCATCTTCGACGCCGACGCCAACCTCATCGCCAACGCGCCGCATATGCCCGTGCACTTGGGCTCAATGGGCGAAAGCGTCCGCGCCGTCCTCGCGCAGCACGGCGCGAACATGACAACGGGCGACGCCTTCGCTCTCAACGCCCCTTACGCCGGCGGCACGCATCTCCCCGACATCACCGTCGTCATGCCGGTGTTCATGGGCACGGAGAAACGCCCCGCCTTCTTCGTCGCCGCGCGCGGCCACCACGCCGACATCGGCGGCATCTCGCCCGGATCGATGCCGCCCAACTCGACCAACGTCGACGAGGAAGGCGTCCTCTTCAACGGCGATCGCATCATGAGCGACGCCCGCTTCGACGAACCCGCTGTCCGCAAAATCTTAGGCTCAGGCCGCTACCCTGCCCGCAACCCAACGCAAAACATCGCCGACCTCAAAGCGCAGATCGCCGCCTGCGTGAAAGGCGCCGAAGAACTGAAAAAACTCTGCGCGGAACAAACCCGCGACGTCGTCATCGCCTACATGGGCCACGTCCAAGACAACGCGGAGGAACAAGTCCGCCGCGTCATCGGCGCGCTCGACGACGGCGCGTTCGAGCACGAGATGGACGACGGCGCGAAAATCAAAGTCCGCGTCACGGTCGACCGCAAAGCCCGCAGCGCCACCGTCGACTTCACCGGCACCAGCGACCAACGCCCGACCAACGTCAACGCCCCGCGCTCCGTCACGACCGCAGCCGTGCTCTACGTCTTCCGCTGCCTGATCGACACCGACATCCCGCTCAACGCCGGCTGCCTCCGCCCGATCAACATCATCGTGCCCGAAAACTGCCTGCTCAATCCAAGCTACCCGGCCGCCGTCGTCGCCGGCAACGTCGAGACCAGCCAGGCCGTCACCGACACGCTCTTCGGCGCGCTCGGCGTCATGGCCGCGTGCCAAGGCACCATGAACAACTTCACCTTCGGCAACGCGCGCCACCAGTACTACGAGACCATCTGCGGCGGCGCAGGCGCAGGCCCCACCTTCGATGGCGCCAGCGCCGTCCACACGCACATGACGAACTCGCGCCTCACCGACCCGGAAGTGCTCGAGTGGCGCTACCCCGTCCTCGTCCGCAAATTCGAAGTCCGCGCCCACTCCGGCGGCGCGGGCGCGCACACCGGCGGCCACGGCGCGGTGCGCGAGATCGAATTCCGCGAAGCGATGGAAGCAGGTATCCTATCGACCCGCCGCCGCACCGCACCGTTCGGCATCAAAGGCGGCGCTGACGCCCAACGCGGCCGCAACGCGATCCGGCGAACAAACGGCAAAGTTGAAGAACTGCCCGGCTGCGCCGTCGCCACTGTCCAAAGCGGCGATGTTTTTATCATTGAAACCCCGGGCGGCGGGGGTTACGGCAGTACCAACAAAAAGTAAGGCCTTGCATGTCCGGTTCGCCTTCCATGATCGTCGAACTCTTCGTCGGCACGCTCACGCGCTACTACTCCACCGATTGGCAGGACGGCCGCACGCGTGCGGGCCTCCCCTCGCCTTTCGGTCACAAGGTTACGCCGCACGCCGTAACGGACCCGGTCGAACTTCAAGGCGCGATCGCCGAGTGGCGCAAGACGGCGTCCCTAAAACTCAAGGATCATCTGAAGGAGCCGCTGAACTGGCAGGAAGGCATGCTGCCCCCCTACTTCGTCGGCGAACTCGGGTTGGCAGGCTATGGTGGCGCGATCTTGCTGACCGCCTATACCAACTACGCGCATCTGCAGCGCCCTGTGATGTTCATGCCCACCTGGGAAGGCGACCCGGCCGTCGAAGCCTCGATGAAGGCCGAGAAAAAGGATGCGCTGTGGGAGGTAATAAACTGCGGCATCTGGCTCCCGGATGAATTCAGCTTCGGCATCGGCCTCAAAGATCCCTCCGGCACGCCGCTCAAGGCGGGCTCGATCGAACTTCTGTGGAAGGCGCTGCAATACCTCAATGAGGTGAACTGGGGCGCCGCCGCCGACGACATCGCGACCTGGCGCACACGCGACCTCGGCGAAGGCGAGTCGTTCGAGTCGCAAGCCCAATTCGGCTTTGCCGTCTTCCACGAATCCTGCCGCCTCGCCCGCGAAAACCGCCTGCCGATGAAGCTGCACTACTGACCGCTCGCCATTGATCCCGCCCGCGGCGCGGCCATGTTGAGCCGCACGACCTAAGGGGTTTCAAATGCCGTGGATCTATTTGCTCGTGGCCGGTCTTGCCGAAATCGTTTGGGCGACCACCATGAAGTACACGCAAGGCTTCACAAAATTCGGCTGGTCAACCGCAACCCTCGCCGCGATGAGCGTGAGCATCTACTTCCTATCGCTGGCGCTCAAAGACCTGCCGATGAGCACCGCCTACGCCGTCTGGGTCGGCATCGGCGCGGTCGGCGTCGCGATCGTCGGCATGACGTTTCTGGGCGAGACGGCCTCGCTCCCAAAGATTTTGTTCTTGAGCATGATCGTCGCCGGCATCATCGGACTGAAGCTGGCGACCTGAGAGGATGACGACCATGACCACCACCGTTCTGATCACCGGCGCCAACCGCGGCTTGGGGCTAGAGTTTACGCATCAATACGCGGCCGAAGGCGCCCGCGTCCTCGCCTGCGCCAGACATCCGGGCGAAGCCAAAGCGCTGCTCGATTTCGCCGCCGCGTCGAAGGGCAAGGTGACGGTCCACCCGCTCGACGTCGCCTCCGACGCTTCGGTCGCGCACCTGGCGAGCGATATCGGTGCCGAGCCCATCGACATCCTCATCAACAATGCGGGCGTCTACGGCGGCGACCACCAGCGCCTGGGCGACATCGACTACGAAACCTGGATCAGAACGATGAGCGTCAACACGCTTGGCCCCGTCCGTGTGATCGAAACCCTGCGCGGAAACGTGGTGAAGGGCCGCGATAAGAAAGTGATCGCGATCACATCGGCGATGGGCTCGAACGCTCGCCACGACGGCGCGGCGCTCATCTATCGCTCGTCGAAAGCGGCGTTGAACAATGCCATGCGCGGCCTCTCGATCGCCCTGAAGTCGGATGGGATTATCGTCGTGCCCATGCACCCCGGTTGGGTCCAAACCGACATGGGTGGCGCAACTGCACCACTCACCCCAAAACAGTCGATCACCGAAATGCGGCGGGTCATTTCCGGCCTTTCGCCTTCAGATAGCGGCCGCTATCTTAACTATGATGGAACGGAAATTGATTGGTAGATCAAAGCGTTAGAATCGCAACCTCACGCAAATGCTGCACTGCCATAACGAATTAGCCTTCCGCGTGCGACATATTGTGCCATAATTAAGGCACCCTGACAGGGAAGGAGACAAGCTCATGGCAGAGCAGCTCAGTCTGATAACGACAGGGGTCGTCTTCGCGTTTCTGGGAGCCATTATCATCGGCCTGCTGTAGTAGACGCGACGCGCACGACGCGGGGAAATTTGAAAAGGGCCGGCGGTCACAATCGCCGGCCCTTTCTCTTTGTACGGAGCATCACACTAACCCTAACCGCCACAACCTAAAGTCGCGACGCGTAGCCACGCTCGCCTCAAACCGGAAAACGCGCCGCATATGTCTCCAACGGCAACTTGAGTCCGTTCGTGAGGTAAGAAACGGTCCGATAGAATCCCGCGAGAAGGGTGAGCTCGAGGATTTGCTCCTCCGAAAATTCCGCCGCCAACGCCGCCCACAACTCATCGCCGATCGCCACGCTCTCGTGCAGCGCATCGGCCATCCGCACGATCAAAGCCTCCCGCGCCGTCCAACCCTCTGCCCCAGGCGCGACCGTCGCCGCGATCTCCTGCTTCGTAAATCCAACGCGCTCCGCAAACAGCGCCACATGCACGCCCCACTCATATTCAGACCTGCAGCGCGCGGTCGTGCGATGGATCATCACCTCGCGATCCCGCATCGGCAGCGGCCCCTTATCCAGCAACCCCGCCGCCATGAACTTCGAAAACGCCCGCTCGCTCCGCGCCAGCGTCGTGAACAACACAAGCGGCGGGACACCCGGTGGCATCAACCGGTCGAACGTAGCTTGCACGGCATCCGAAAACGGCGGTTGAGCAGGTTCGATCCGCGCGGCCATGACACTCTCCATCGTTGCTACAATAACTGTAGCACAACGAATATTGCGCCGCTACACACAACGTAGCAAACTCCGCGAACATGACCAGCACCCCTCGCCCCGGCAAGCCCGTTCGCGGCTCAAAGACCGGCCGCCCCATCATGGCCCTGCTCGATCTCCTGGGCCGACGCTGGCAACTGCGCATCATCTGGGAACTCAGCCGCCAACCCCTAACCTTCCGCGACCTGCAAACAGCGTGCGGCGACATCAGTCCCACCATCCTCAACACCCGCCTCACCGAACTCCGCGAAGCCGACATCGTCACCCTGACGAACGACGGCTACACCCTCACCACGGAAGGCAAGAACTTGCTGGCCGAATTCATGGGCCTACACGACTGGGCCGAACGCTGGGCCAAGCGCCGCTAGCAACAACCTAAGCTGTAGAACTTAGGCTGCCGCTGCTTTCCCCGGCACATACGCAAGGATCGGCGCCAACCACCGCTCGGCCTCCGCCAACGTCATCCCCTTGCGCTTCGCGTAGTCCTCGACCTGATCGCGATCGATGCGGCCGACGCCGAAGTAAACCGCGTCCGGATGGCTGAAGTAGAACCCGCTCACCGACGACCCCGGCATCATCGCAAAGCTCTCGGTCAACTCCATCCCCGCATTCACGCCCGCATCCAGAATACGGAACAGCGTCGCCTTCTCCGTATGATCGGGCTGCGCCGGATAGCCGGGTGCCGGACGAATGCCGCGATATTTCTCAGCGATGAGATCTGCGTTGCTCAAATTCTCGCCGCGCGCATAACCCCAAAGCTCACGCCGCACGCGCTCATGCGTGTACTCCGCCAACGCCTCGGCCAACCGGTCACCCAGCGCCTTGAACAGAATCCCGTCGTAGTCGTCGTTCGCCTGCTTGAACAAACGGCTGCGCTCGATCTCGCCATGCCCGGCTGTGACGGCAAACGCACCCATATAATCGCCGATGCCCGTCTCCTTCGGCGCCACGAAATCGGCCAGCGCCAAATTCGCCCGCCCGTCGTCCCGCCGCATCTGCTGACGCAGCGTGTGCAATGTATCGAGAACGTGTCGCCGCTCAGGATCCGCATAAAGCTCGATATCGTCGAACCCGACCGAATTGGCCGGCCAGAACCCGACCACCGCGCGCGCCTTCAGCCACGCCTCGTCGATCATCTTGACCAGCATCTTCTGCGCATCCGCGTGCAGCGCCCGCGCCGTCGGCCCGAACTTGTCGTCGTCCAGGATCATCGGATACGATCCGACCAACTCCCACGTGCGGAAGAACGGCGTCCAGTCGATGTATTTCGACACGGCCCGCAGATCGATCTTGTCGAACGCGCGCACGCCGAAGAACCGCGGCACCGGCGGCGCATAAGACTTCCAGTCCACCTTCATCCGGTTCGCCCGCGCTTCGTCGATCGGCAAGCGCCGCTCGGCCGTCTTCCCGCGCGAGAACGACGCCACGACCTTCGCATACTCCGCCCGCGTGGCGTCAATGAACGCCCCACGATTGTCCTTCGACAACAGGCTCGACGCCACACTGACCGCGCGGCTCGCGTCCGCAACATAGACAGTCGCGCCCTTCGTATAGTTCGGCTCGATCTTGACCGCGGTGTGCACCTTCGACGTCGTCGCCCCGCCGATCATCAGCGGAATCTCAAACCCCGCCCGCTCCATCTCGGCCGCCACATGGCACATCTCGTCGAGCGACGGCGTGATCAACCCAGACAAGCCGATGATGTCCGCCTTCTCCGCGATCGCCGCCTCGATAATCTTCGCCGCCGGCACCATCACGCCGAGATCGACGACGTCGTAATTGTTGCACTGAAGCACAACGCCCACGATGTTCTTGCCGATGTCGTGAACGTCGCCTTTGACGGTCGCCATGACGATCTTACCCGCCGGCTCATGCGCACGACCCGAGGCCAACCGTTCTTCTTCCATGTACGGAATAAGATGTGCGACCGCCTTCTTCATCACCCGCGCCGACTTCACCACCTGCGGCAGGAACATCTTGCCCGCGCCGAACAGGTCGCCGACGACGTTCATGCCCGCCATCAAAGGGCCTTCGATTACGTCGAGCGGCCTCTTCGCCTTCATCCGCGCCTCTTCCGCATCGGCCACGACAAACTCGTCGATCCCGTGGACGAGCGCATGTTTGATCCGCTCCTCAACGGCGGCGGAGCGCCATTCAAGCGTCGCCTCAGCCTTCGCCTCGCCGGAACCCTTGTACTTGTCGGCGATCGCCAGCAACCGCTCGGTCGCATCGTCGCGCCGGTTCAGCAGCACATCCTCGACCGCATCGCGCAACTCGACGGGAATATTCTCATACACCGTCAGCTGGCCCGCATTGACGATGCCCATGTCCATGCCGTTGCGGATCGCATGATACAGGAACGCCGAGTGCATCGCCTCGCGCACCGGCTCGTTCCCGCGGAATGAGAAGGAGATGTTGGACACCCCGCCCGACACGTGCGCATGCGGCAAGCCCGCTTTGATCCGGCCGGTCGCGTCAATAAACGCGTTGCCGTAGTCATTGTGCTCCTCGATCCCCGTCGCCACCGCAAAGATGTTCGGATCGAAGATGATGTCCTCAGGCGGAAACCCGATCTTCTCGACCAGGATGTCGTACGACCGCTTGCAGATCTCGAACTTCCGCGCCGCCGTGTCCGCCTGACCCTTCTCGTCGAACGCCATGACGACGACGGCCGCGCCATAGCGCCGGCATTTCTCGGCGTGCGCGATGAAGGACTCTTCGCCCTCCTTCAAGCTGATCGAATTCACGACCGGCTTGCCCTGCACGCATTTCAGCCCCGCCTCGATCACCGACCACTTGGACGAGTCGATCATCACCGGCACGCGCGCGATATCGGGCTCCGCCTGGATCAGGTTGAGAAAGCGCACCATCGCCTTCTCGCTGTCCAGCAAGCCTTCGTCCATGTTGATGTCGATAATCTGCGCGCCGTTCTCGACCTGGTCCTTGGCGACGTCCAGCGCCGCGTCATACTTCCCGTCGGTGATCAGCTTGCGAAACTTCGCCGACCCCGTGACGTTCGTCCGCTCGCCGACGTTCACGAAATTCGTCTCGGGCGTCATCGTGAACGGTTCAAGCCCCGACAACCGCATATGACGCGGCCGTTCGGGGATCACCCGCGGCTTATGCGGCTTCACCGCCGCAGCCAGCGCCTTGATATGCTTCGGCGACACGCCGCAACACCCGCCGACGATATTGAGCAACCCCGCTTGCGCGAACTCACCCAATACGCCCGCCATATACTCCGGCGTATCGTCATACCCGCCGAACGCATTCGGCAAACCCGCGTTTGGATGCGTCGACACCATCGTGTCGGCGACACGCGAAAGATCGGCCACGTACTGCCGAAGATCGGCGGCGCCGAGCGCGCAGTTCAACCCGACCGCAAACGGCTTCGTATGCCGGATCGAATGCCAAAACGCCTCAGTCGTCTGGCCGGTCAGCGTCCGCCCCGACTTATCGGTGATCGTGCCCGAGAACCAGATCGGCACTTTGAACCCGACATCGTCGAACACAGTCGCCGCCGCGAACCCAGCCGCCTTCGCATTCAACGTGTCGAAGATCGTCTCGATGATCAGCGCATCGACGCCGCCCTCGATCAACGCCGCAATCTGCTCGCGGTAGGCGCCAACAAGATCGTCGAACGTGATCGCGCGATACCCGGGATCGTTCACATCCGGCGACAACGACGCCGTCCGGTTCGTCGGCCCGACGGAGCCTACAACCCAACGCGGCCGGTCGGCGGAGGAGAACTTGTCAGCGCTCTGCCGCGCCAGCCGCGCCGATTCCAGATTGATCTCGTGCGAAAGATGCTCGCACCCATAGTCCGCCTGACTGATGCGCTGCGCGTTGAACGTGTTCGTCTGGATGATGTCCGATCCCGCATCCAGAAACGCGTCGTGGATATCGCTCACGACCGAAGGCTTCGTAATCGCCAGCAGATCGTGATTGCCTTTGAGATCGCGCGGCAAATTCGCAAATCGCGCACCACGGTAGTCTTCCTCACCCAGCTTATAGTTCTGGATCATCGCGCCTTTGGCGCCGTCGAGTAGCAGAATCCGCTCGCGCGAAGCCTTCATCAGCGCATCGAAGCGCGACGTCCGTTCAGTGATGTTCATGCTGCTTGTCGCCCGGGCTGCGCACGCACGCCCAATAGATGGCAGATCGCAAACGTCAGATCCGCCTGGTTCAACGTATAGAAATGGAATGAGTCAAAGCCGTGCCGCCGCAACCGCTCGACCTGCTCGGCCGCCACGGTTGCCGCAATCAGCTTGCGCGTCTCAAGGTCGTCGTCGAGTCCCTCGAACTTCCGCGCCAAGGACTCCGGAATCGACGCGCCGCAACGCTTCGACATGCGCACGACGCCCTTGAAGTTCGTGGCCGGCATAATCCCCGGCACGATCGGAATGCGAATGCCTTCGCGATACGCGCGGTCGGCAAAGCGCAACACGACGTCGGTGTCATAGACGAACTGCGTGATCGCCCGGTTCGCACCCGCATCGATCTTGGCCTTCAGCAACGCATAATCATGCTCGACCGACGGCGAATCCGGGTGCTTCTCCGGATAAGCCGAAACGCTCACCTCGAACGGCGCAACCTTGCGAATGCCGCGAATGAGATCCGGAGTCGACTCATAACCCTCCGCCACCTGCGCGTACGGCCCCGGCTCCGGCATGTCGCCGCGCAAGGCGACGATATGCTTCACGCCCGACTGCCAGTATCCCTGCACGATCTCATCCACCTCGGCACGCGACGTGCCCACGCACGTCAAATGCGCCGCCGGCTTCAAGTTGGTCTCCGCCAAGATACGCTTGATGGTCGAGTGGGTACGCTCGCGCGTCGTCCCGCCCGCGCCATACGTCACCGACACGAACGATGGCTGCAGAGGGGCCAAGCGCGCGATCGAGCGCCACAGCTGCGCCTCCATCTCATCGGTGCGCGGCGGAAAAAATTCAAACGAAACCGCAAGAGACATCAGGCCGCCTCCGCTGTCTTCTGGCGCCTTTGCGGCACAGCCGGCGCCACCGCAAGCCAAACCATCACCGTCAATCCCGATTGATCACGCGGCGGCAACGCACGCGTTCCGGCAAGCGACAGCCCAGCCGTCTTGAACCACTGCGCCACTTCTTTGTCGGCAAAACCCAACCGCCGGTGCTGATGCGCATCGCGCAAGAACTCAAGCGCATGCGGCGCAAAATCCGCGATCACCAAACGCCCGCCCGGCTTCAGCACACGCGCGGCTTCCGCCACCGCCGCCGAAGGATCTTCGAGGTAGTGCAGCACCTGATGCACCGTGATCAGTTCGAAACTGTCGTCCGCATATGGCAACTCGAACAAATCGCCGCGCCGCACCTGAACATGCGCCAGCGACGCACGCTCGATCCGCGCGCGCGCCAAGGTCAGCATCTCGCCGTTCAAATCGATGCCGACAGCACGCGACGCCCGCGGCGCGACAAGTTCCAGAATGCGCCCCGTCCCTGTCCCCAAATCCAAATAAGCCGAAACCTGCGACGGCCCGACAAACTCGAGCAGCGCACCCTCGACCTGATCCTCCGGAATATGCAACGCGCGAATGCCGTCCCACTCGCTCGCATTCGCTGCGAAATAGGCCTGCGCATTTTCCTCGCGCTGCTTACGCACAGCATCGAGCCGCTCGAGATCGCGCTTCAACGTCGCGTCATCCCACGGCAAGAGCTCGCCCAACTTCTGTACGATCGCGCGCCCCGGCCCGTCTTCACAGAGGCGATAGAAGACCCAGCTGCCCTCTTTGAAGCGCTCGATCAGCCCAGCCTCCGACATCAGTTTCAGATGCCGGCTGACCCGCGGCTGGCTCTGCCGCAAGATCTGCGTGACCTCGCTGACGGTCAGTTCGCCACGCGTAAAAAGGGCCAACAGACGCAGCCGGGTGGACTCCGCCGTCGCCTTCAGGCCGTTCAAAATATCGTCCAGGGTCACCATCGAACTCCGAACAACACATAAACATATCTTTATATGATTATCCAGCCTGCCATTTCGGCCAATCGGCACCCCAAATCCCCAACCTGTAGCTGTGCAAACTGTGACATTCGCGGCAGGGTCGCAACATATAGAAACATTCCCTTCCCTCACGGGATCGTAACCTTATGTCGCCATCATCATGTACCGTATAAGCAATTGGGTCGGATAATGCGCAGGCTTGCCGGTTGGCGGTCGCGGAGCCGATCTTGGGTGGGGTCTAGGAATGCGTGGGCAACCATGCACGCCGCGACTCGATGTGTGGGTGTCGAAAGGGTAGCGGCGCATGAGCGCGGTTCGGAATATCTTGATGGCTGTGGCTATGGGCGCGGTTGCGATCCCGAGCACGAATGCCTGGGCTGAAGAAGCGGAGCCCGCAACGGCGCCGCCGACATCGACGACCGTCACCACGCAAGACGTGCAAGACGATACGAACGATCCGTTCGAAGGATCGAACCGTTTCTTCTTCGAAGTGAACCAGGTGCTGGACGAGATTCTTCTCCGTCCGGTCGCCGTGGTCTATCGCTCGATCGTTCCGGACTTTGCCCGCGACGGCGTTCGGAATTTCATGAACAACCTGAATTCGCCGGTCATCTTCGCTAACGATTTGTTTCAAGGCGAAGGCGATCGCGCCGGCACGACGCTGGTGCGCTTCGGCATCAACTCCACGATCGGCATCGGCGGCTTGATCGACGTCGCCAAGGAAATGGACCTGCCCTATCACGACGAAGACTTCGGTCAGACGTTGGCGGTCTGGGGCGTGGGCGAAGGCCCGTACTTCTATTTCCCGCTGATGGGTCCCTCGAACGCGCGTGACTTCACGGGCTTTGTGGTCGACCGCGGCCTCGACCCGCTGACCTACGTCAACTGGGGCGACGATGAGCTGGAATATGTGCCCATCGCGCGCACCGTGCTGAACGTCATCGACCTGCGCTCGCGCAACATCGAGACGCTCGACGACATTGAGCGCTCGTCCGTTGACTATTACGCCTCGATCCGTAGCCTCTATCGGCAATCCCGTGCGGACTCTATTCGCAACGGCGCGCCGTCGGATGATCTTCCGGACTTCGATTCGGGCGGCGGCATCACGGCGCCGTCACCAATTAGCCCAAATTTGAGTGCGCAATAGCATCCGCGGGTTTGCAATCGCGTAGTCAAACCGCGCCGAACGCGCGGGGGTGAGGAGACATGGAAAGCTTCGTTTCGATGGGTCGTCGTGCGTTTCTCGCGGTTTTGGTGGTCGCGGCATCTTGGGTGTCCGTAGCCCCCGCCAACGCCGGTCAGGATGCGGAAGCCTTCGCGCAACGCCTGATCGACCAAGGCGTCGGCATTCTTCGCAATACCAGCGACCCTGCCCGTCGCACCAAGTTTCGTGATTTCATCACACAATATGCAGATGCCCGTAAGACGGCGCTGTTCACGCTGGGCAATTACCGCCGCGGCGCCAATGACGCCGAACTCGAAGACTTCGTAAAGGCATTCACCGCCTACGCGACGGCCGTCTACGAATCCCGCCTCGACCAATACAAGGGGCAGACGCTGAAGGTCGTGGGTTCGATCGACAACAAGGCGAACGACGTCACCGTCAACATGATCGTCGTCGACCCGAACGCGACCAATCCGCTGCGCGTCGCCTTCCGGCTTCTCGGCGGCAACAACGCCTACCGCTTCGTCGACATCCAGGTCGAAGGCATTTGGCTCTCCATCGATCAACGCGAACAGTTCGCGGCGTTCTTGTCGAAGAACAACGGCAACATCCCGCGCCTGACCGCGCACCTGCAGACGCAGTCGCAACAGATCATGGCCGGCGGCCAGCGCTGAACCTGGTTCAAGCGAAACAAGATCAGGCCCCGCCATCGCGCGGGGCCTTTTTTGTCTGGGAGCGCGGGCGTCCCGCCCGCTCCCAGACTTAACGCACCAGCTTCTTGTACTTGATCCGGTGCGGCACCATCGCATCGTCGCCCAAGCGCCGCTTACGATCCGCCTCATAGTCCTGATAGTTCCCCTCGAACCATTCGACATGGCTGTCGCCTTCGAAGGCCAGCATGTGCGTCGCGATGCGGTCCAAGAACCAGCGGTCATGGCTGATGACCATCACGCAGCCCGCAAACGCCGTCAGCGCATCTTCCAAGGCGCGCAACGTCTCGACGTCCAGATCGTTCGTCGGTTCGTCGAGCAGCAGAAGGTTGCAATGCGACTTCAGCATCTTGGCCAAATGCACGCGGTTGCGTTCGCCGCCCGACAGCTGCCCGACCTTCTTCTGCTGATCGAGCCCCTTGAAGTTGAACGCCGAAACATAGGCCCGGCTCTGCATCTGCCGCTTGCCGAGCTCCAGAATATCGAGCCCGCCCGAAATCTCTTCCCAGACCGTCTTCTTCGCGTCCAAGGCATCGCGCGACTGATCGACGTAGCCCATCACAACGGTATCGCCGACTTTCAGCGACCCCGTGTCGGGCATCTCCTGCCCCGTCAGCATGCGGAACAAGGTCGTCTTGCCTGCGCCGTTCGGTCCGATCACGCCGACGATCCCGCCCGGCGGCAGCTTGAAGTTCAAATCGTCGATCAACAACCGGTCGCCATAGGCTTTGTTGAGCGCCACCGCCTCAACCACCGCTCCACCTAACCGCGGCCCAGGCGGAATGATGATCTGCGCCTGATCGTTCTTGGTGTTGTTCGCCTCCGCCAGCAAGTCCTCATAAGCGCGAATACGCGCTTTGGACTTCGCCTGCCGCGCCTTGGGGCTCGCCGCGATCCACTCGCGCTCGCGCACGAGAGTTTTAAGCCGCGCCTCTTCGCCCTTCGCCTCGACGGCCAGCCGCTTCTCCTTCTGCTCCAGCCAAGAGGAATAATTGCCCTCGTAAGGAATCCCTTGACCCCGATCGAGCTCGAGAATCCAACCCGTCACATTGTCAAGGAAGTAGCGATCGTGGGTCACGATCACGACGGTGCCTTTGTACGCCTGTAAATGATGCTCGAGCCACGCAACGGACTCGGCGTCCAAATGGTTGGTCGGTTCGTCGAGCAGCAACAAATCCGGCGCCTCGAGCAACAACCGGCACAGCGCCACCCGGCGCTTCTCACCGCCCGACAGTTTCTCAATATCGGCATCCCCCGGCGGACAGCGAAGCGCATCCATCGCTTGCTCGATCTGACTGTCCAAATCCCAAAGGCCCAAAGCGTCGATCTGGTCCTGCAGCTTCGACATCTCGTCCGCGGTCTCGTCGGTATAGTTCGCCGCGATCTCGTTGTAGCGATCGACCAGCCCCTTCTTGTGCTTGACCGCAATCATCACATTGCCCAGCACGTCGAGGGTCGGATCAAGCTGCGGTTCCTGCGCCAGGTACCCGACCTTCGCGCCGTCGGCCGCCCAAGCCTCGCCGGTAAATTCCTTCTCCATCCCGGCCATGATCTTGAGCAGGGTCGACTTACCCGCGCCGTTCAACCCGATGACGCCGATCTTCACGCCCGGAAAGAACGACAGATAAATGTCCTTCAAAACCTGCTTGCCGCCGGGATAACTCTTCCCCAGCTGCTTCATCACGTAAACATATTGATAGGAGGCCATAGGGGACCCGCCGCTTTCCATTTTGTGCCGGAATGAGCGGGCCTTCTAAGCCAACCAGGGCCATTCCGGCAAGCCGCGACAAATCTGCCCGCACGCCAGGTTGCCTCGAAACCGCGTGGCCACCTACACTGGGGCCGATGCACACCAACGCCAAGGACGGCCAGCAGTCCACCGCCGCACCCCGCCTCGGCGCGGTTGCCGAAGCGAACCCGCATCCGATCCTGGAATCGCTCGCCTGCATCACCTGCCCCGCGCGCAAGAGCGACATTTGTGGCGGGCTCGACGATGCGGAGATCCGCGACCTTGCCGCCAACTCGCACCGCGTCCACCTCGGCGTCGGCGAGACGC
>JAWXBY010000044.1:0-13851 GCA_034440355.1 Alphaproteobacteria bacterium | reverse complement strand
TGTGGTGAAGCTGAATCGCCAACTCGGATGCGTTTAAGGCGGGTCACTCTCGACGAGGGGCGGGCGAGCACGGGCTTTGCCGGGACGCGTTGGCGCAGGCCGCGGTCGGGGGCTAGGGCCATTACTTCTTTCGTTGCTTCGGTGAGGTGGATGCCGGCGAGGCGGGGCCACATTTTGCGGCCCCAGCGTTCCCAGCGTGCGCCGTCGCGGACGAGCATGCTCGCGCCGAAAGGCGGCATGTGGAGGCACGTTGTTGAAGCGGTCGGCGTGAACATCGCATCGACGAGCAGGCGCTCGAGCTGGCCGCGTGAGAAGGGGCGGCCATGCGCGAAGGGTGTTGTTTCGATTTGGGCCCAGAGGCTGGTGCGGTTCGGTGCGATGACGACCATGCGGCCCGCGGGCGTAAGGATGCGCCAGATCTGACGCAGGAACGGGCGCAGCGCTTCGGTGTTCTCGAGGAT
The DNA here is from genome assembly GCA_034440355.1 of Alphaproteobacteria bacterium. Taxonomy (GTDB): domain Bacteria; phylum Pseudomonadota; class Alphaproteobacteria; order Micropepsales; family Micropepsaceae; genus SZUA-430. The sequence continues at coordinate 13,390 of JAWXBY010000044.1, read as the reverse complement.
GTGCGCGACGATCACGCGATCGAACGACGCGTCGGGCAGCGGCAACGTCGTTTCGTCGGCGAGGGCGACGACGTTGGCGGCTTGGCCCGGCCAGGCGGTGACGCCTTGTTGCGCCGGCATGATGGCGATGGTGCGTTCGGCTTCGCCTTGGAATGGCTGCAGGTACGGCGTCGCGAAGCCTAACCCTAAGACCGATAGGCCGCGGACGTTGGGCCACACTTCGCGCAGGCGTTCGCGGATCAGGCGGCGCGAGATGCGGCCCATGGGTCCGTCGTAGAAGGACTGAAGGTCGCCGACGTCGAGGTGCATCCCGCGCTCAGCCGTCCTGGCCGGCGGCTGTCTTCTTCTTCAGATGCGTGATCCAGCGCGGGTGGACGTTGGCGAGCGGGAAATAGATGAAGACGTCCACGGTGCCGAACTGATGATCGATGAAGGCGCCGTCGCCGATCTTGGCGCCGGAGCGGATGTAACCTTTGATCAGCGGCGGCAACGCACGCAGCGCCTCGGCCTCGTCGATCTGGTCCTTCGGGATCATGTCCATCGGCACGAAGTGGCCCTTGATCGCGCGCACGGTTTCTTCCGGCGGCGAGGGATGGAAGTGATGGAGGTAGGAGAGTTCGAGCGCCAAGGCCTTCGGGTCGGTGCCGGGGAACGAGGCGCAGCCGAACATGATGCTGACGTCGTGCTTGATCACGTAGACCAGAAGCGCGCGCCAGAGGAGCTGCATGGTCGGGCCGGTGCGGTAGTCTTCGCGCACGCACGAGCGGCCGAGTTCCAGGATGCGTTGGCCGGCGCGGGACTTCAGCAGGTCGGCGATGTCGAACTCGCCGGCGGTGTAGAAGCCCACGGGCGACTTCGCGGCGGCGTATTCGCGCATCAGGCGGTAGGTCGCGATGACCGCGCCGTCTTTCTTGTCGACGATCAGCAGGTGTTCGCAGATGGGGTCGAAGTCGTCGAAATCGCGGCCGGCAGCCGCCATCTCGGGCGAGGGTTTTGCGCTCATCTCGCGATAGAAGATGTCGTAACGCAGGCGCTGCGCGGCCTCGACCTCAGCCGGCGTCGTCGCCAGGCGCGCCTCAAGGGTGCCTGAGGCGTCGAGCACTGCGCTGTCTTTGGCCTTCGTTTCGCTCAACGCCGCCTCTTGCGGGGACATACTGGTTGGTCGTGATGGCGCGGGCGCGAACAGTCCCGCGGATGGATTGAGCCCGCTAATGTAGGCGACGCGGCGTGCCGTGGCAAACCTAAGGAACCGGCCGAATTAGTCCATGACTTGGCTTGCGAGTTCGTTGGCGGTTCGCGGGATGACTGCGTCGGGGATACGACGTGCCTCGCGCCGCATGAGGATCCACAAAAGCACCAGGCCGGGTAGCGCGAGTACGGTCGCGATGATGTAGTACCAAACCCAGCCGAACGCCGCGACGGTGAAGCCTGCGGGCGCAGACAACGTAATGCGCGCCTGGTTCGACAGCGACGACAGCAGTGCATATTGCGTCGCCGTGTAGTTGCGATTGCCGCACAGCAGCGAGAGATACGCAACGAAGGCCGCGCCGCCGATACCGGTGGCGAGGTTCTCGACGCCCACCGAAAGGCCGAGCGCCAAGAACGCTACCGTGCCGTTCCAGCCGCCCGTTTCGATGGCGGTGAAGGTGATCTGCTTCACGCCTTCGGCGTTCGGTACGCCGATCGTTTCGGTGATGCCGGGCAAGACTATGGCCGGCCAGATGAAGATCAGGTTGGTCGCCATCTGTAGGATGCCGCCGATCCACAGCGCGCGCATGATCCCTAAGCGGTTGGCGATCATGCCGCCGATGTAGCCCCCGGCGAGTACCGTGAAGAAGCCGAAGGGCCACTGTATGGTGCCGTAGGTCGCCTTCTCGAAGCCGTGCGTGAGGAAGAAGAACGTGCGCAGTTCGGACGTGAAGGCGTCGCCGAGTTTGAAGAGGACGACGAGAAGCAGGATCGCCCACCACACATCCTTGTTGAGGAAGTCGGTGAAGGGCTCGATCACGGCACTGCGGAAGCGTTCGGCGAAGCTGCGTTCGAAGCGGGCCTTTTGGCCTTCCCACGATTCGGGCGCGAGGATCGTACCCAAGATGCCGATCGAGACGAGCGCGGCCATCGTCAGGTAGCCGTAGGACCAAGCGTCTTTATTGGACACGCCCTCGACCTCAAGCCAGGCGATGAAGGCCATGGCGCCGGCGAACGACAGCATCATCGCGCCGCGATAGGCCGCGTTGTAGTTGGCATAGCCTGCCGTCAGTTCGCTCTCTTTCAGAGCCTCGATGCGGTAGGCGTCGATGACGATGTCTTGCGAGGCGGAGAAGAAGGCGACGAGTGCGGCGACCAGCGCGACGGCAATCTTGCTTTCCGATGGGTCGACGAACGCCAAACCCGCGATAGAGCAAGCCAAGCAGATTTGCGTCAGCAGGAGCCACGAGCGGCGATGGCCGAGGATGCGGCTGAAATAGGGGATCGGGATGCCGTCGATGGCGGGGGCCCAGACGAACTTCCAGCCGTAGGCAAGCGCAACCAGACCGAAGAGGCCGATCTCTTCGACCGAGACTTTGCTTTCTGTGAGCCAGGCTTGGAGCGTGGAACTGGTGAGGTGGTAAGGCAGACCGGCGGAGAAGCCGAACAGGAACATCAAGGCTACGCGCGGGCGGAAATAGACCGCGATCGCGTCCCACGCCGTGCCTTTGGGTCCGTTGGCGGCGGTCTCAGTCATGCCGTCCTCGTTTATCGACGCGCCGCGTGCTGACGGGCCGGCGGATCAGACTCGGCCAGCCCCGTTCTTGTCAAATAGCAGGCGAGAGATGAAAGCGCCGTTTCCGTCAGGTTGCGTCCGCGCCCTCAAGCCGATTGGGCGGCGTGTTCGTAGGGGGCCTTGGGCGTGTAGCGGGCTAGGATGGCGCGGAGGGCTTCGGGGTTTAGGGGTTTGGCTAGGAAGTCGTCCATGCCGGCTTCGATGCACACTTGGCGGTCGCCCTCCAACGTCGAAGCCGTGAGCGCGATAATCGGCATGCGGTCGCGGCGGCGGCCTGTCGATTCCGCGTGGCGGATGCGGCGCGTCGCTTCGAGGCCGTCCATCTCGGGCATCTGGACGTCCATTAGTACTAGGTCATAGGGCGCGCGCGTGAGGGCTTCGATCGCCTCGCGGCCGTTGGCGACCGTATCGATGCGGTGGCCCAGCTTGCTGAGAAGGGACGTCGCGAGCATCACGTTGATGCGATTATCTTCGGCCACCAGGATGCGCAGGCTTACCTGCTCGGCGACCACGGGCGTCGCTTGTTCGTCGGGCACGAAGGCGTCGGTCGGTTCGGCGCCGCGGCCGTTGAGGAGCGCCGCGACGCGCTGAACAAGCGACGTGCGGCGGATGGGTTTGATGAGATAGCCGTCGAAGCCCGCGGACTTGAGCGACGGAAGCGCGGCGCGTTCGGTCGCGGGCAGAAGGACGATCGTCTTGACGCCTTGGAGGCGCGCTTTGAGGCGCACCAGAAGTTCGGCGGCAGGCGCGGTGCCCGAACGATGGTCGATCAGGAGGACGTTGAACGAACCGCTGGCGAGCGCGGTTTCGGCGGCGGCGGCGCCCTTGGCGGCGAAGGCGTCGGCGCCGGCTTCGCAGAGCTGGCGCACAAGGAATTCTGACAGGCCCGGGAACGCGGTCAGCACCAACACGCGGGCGCCGGTCAGGATGGATTCCGGCTGGTCGACGCCGGGCGCGCGCTTCATCGGCAGCGTGAACCAGAAGCGGCTGCCTTTGCCGGGCTGGCTGGTCACGCCGATCGCGCCGCCCATCGCCGTTACGAGGCGCTGCGTGATCGCGAGCCCAAGGCCCGTGCCGCCGTATTTGCGGGCGAGGCCGGTGTCGGCCTGGGTGAATTCCTGGAAGATGCGCGGGATCGCTTCTTCGGCGATGCCGATACCGGTGTCGGCGACCTCGAAGCGGATGAAGCGCGGGTCCGCGTCGGGCACCGCCGAGATGCGCACGCCGCCGCCTTCGGTGAACTTCACCGCGTTGCCGGCGAGGTTAAGCAGCACTTGGCGCACGCGGCCTTCGTCGGCGAGGATTTGGCCCGAGAGGCGCGCGTGGGCGTAGGTCGCGATGTCGATCGACTTTTCGAAACAGCGGTGGGCCAGCAGTTCGGCGACGCTTTCGATCAGCGTGCGCGGCGAAAAGGCCGTCTCTTCCATCGGCATCGCGCCGGACTCGATCTTCGAGAAGTCGAGGATGTCGTTGATTATGTCGAGCAGCGCTTCGCCCGACTCGCGCACCGCGTTGGCGTAGGAGCGTTGTTCCGGCGTCATTTGCGTGTCGAGAAGCAGGCCCGCCATGCCGATGACGCCGTTCATGGGCGTGCGGATCTCGTGGCTCATGACGGCCAGGAACATCGACTTGGCGCGGTTGGCGTCCTCGGCCTTGTCGCGGGCGTCGCGCAGTTCGGTTTCCAGCACCTTCTGTTCGGTGATGTCGCGGGCGACGCTTTGGATCTCCGTGACTTGGCCGGTGTCGTTGCGGATGACGTAGTCTTCCCAGGCGAACCAGCGCCAGCCCCGCGTCGTGCGCAGACGCTGATCGTAGCGCACGCGTTCGGTCGCGAGGTGGCTCGCCACCGCCGGCGGTTCGACAATCTTTTCGTCGGGATGGAATTCGGCGCGGAAGGTGCGGCCGAGCGCGCGTTCGCGCTGAATGCTGAAGGTCTTGCAGAAGGCGTCGTTGACGAACGTCAAGCGGCCGTCGGGCAGCTTTCGCATGATCACGTCGCCCATCTGCTCGACGAGGCCGCGGTAGCGTTGTTCGCTCGCCTGCAATTCGCGGTGACGCGATTGCAGCGCGCGGACGGTCGTTTCGAGTTCGAGTTTGACGCGCGCGAGTTCGCCCGACCGTTGGTCGAGCGAGGAGATTCGGCGGCGCGCCTCGATGAGGGCGGTGAACAGAATGCCGAGACCGACGAGCGCCAGGATGGCGACCGCCAACGGCGTCGTCGCCAAGATGTTCAACGGCATGACCGCTTCGGCCGCCGCGAGCCCCAACGCTGCAACCAACAGGAGAGCCACGAAGGCTCGTGCTATACGCGGAACGATCAAGTGAGTTGCAACCCAGGAGCGTGTGATTCTGCACGCTGACAGCCAGGGCTTGATGATTGCTTAACTGTCGCAGCTAGAGTGCCCCATCCTGCCCTTTTCACCAGGCGAACGTTAACGCTATAAGCCCGCGCCCCCGGACGACCCGTTCATGAGCCGGGGTTCTTTTTGGGAGGAATCATCTCATGCGTAAGATTGCACTGGGCGCACTTGTCGCCATGGGTCTCGCCGGCGCGGCCATTGCGGCCGCCGACGTGATGGAAGGCGCCTACGGCAACACCGTCATCGTCACCAACGCGAAGGGCGAGAAGTCGAAGCTCTGGATCGCCAAGGACGGCACGTTCAAAGGCGAGAGCGCCAAGGGCGAGAAGTTCACCGGCAAGTGGTCGCTGAAAGAGAACAACACGAAATACTGCTCGACGGCGGACCTGCCGGCCAACGCGCCGAAGGACACGCCGGCGCCGAAGGAAACCTGCTCGGAATTCAAAGGCCCGCACAAGGCCGGCGACAAGTGGGAACAGAAGGACGCTGACGGCGCGAACATCACCGTCGAAATCGTCGCAGGCGCCTAAGGCCCGACGTTCAGCGGCTTGCTGAAGACAATTGGACCCGCGTGACGGCCATCGTCACGCGGGTTTTTCTTTGGCAAACTGAGGCCTTAAGACCGGGGGACACGTTGCTGACCGCGACTATTCGAGTGATCGGCGTGCTGGCGATCGCGCTCGCGCTTTGCGTTCAGGCCATCGCGGCTCCCGACTGGAAGCCGATCGAAGCGAACGTGCGCGATGCCCGGCTGCAGGGCGCGTGGGAAGACGCCTCGACCGGACACGTCGTCGTGTTCAGCGACGGGCGGATCGACGTGTTTCACCGGCTGGACGCGTTCTGGATCCGCGACACCGGCGTTGTGCCTGCGTTTGCGCTTTACGCCTTCGACGCGGACACGCTGTTGCTGCAGCATTACGACTATCGCGCGCATCCGGAATTGCTGCAGGCGCCGAAGGTGCTTCGCCGCGCCACGCCCGTGCCCGCCGCGGTGATGGCGCAAACGGCAGCGGGCACGCTGCCGCCGGGCGAGGTGTTCGATCTGATCTGGCGCACGTTCGACCGCTATTACGCCTTCTTCAACGAGCGCGGCGTCGATTGGGCTGCGGCGCGGCGAACCTTTGACCCGCGCGCGCAGGCGGCGGCGAACGACGATGCGTTGTTCGACGTGCTTTCAGAGATGCTGAAGCCGCTTCAGGACGGGCACGTCAATCTCTCGCACGGCGAGCGGCGGTTCAATGCCGGCCGTTCGCAGCTGCGCGAGCGGCTGAAGCAAGCGTGGGCACGCAGCGGCTCAGCGCTGACGGAACAGGCGTTCGTGTCCGACTGGCACAAGCGCGTGAGCACGTCGGTCTACGAGGTGCTGGACGAGGGCTCGCTGCGTTCCGGCGCGGCCGGGGCGTTGGAGTGGGGGACGATCGGCGATGCCGGCTATGTGCGCGTCAACCGCTTCGCAGGTTTCAGCGAAACCGAAGCGACCGCGCCGCGGCCGGTGCAGGACGAGGCGCTGCGCCAGGCGCTGCGCGCGATGGACGCGGACCTGGCCCGCACGACGCGGATCATCGTGGACGTTGCGCTGAACGGCGGCGGCAGCGATACGGCGGCGATGACCGTCGCTTCACACTTCGCCGACGCGCCGCGCCTTGTGCTGGAATACGGCGCGACCGGCGCGCCGCGTCAGCGGGTGGCGCTTGGCCCAGCTGGCGCGCCGTGGCGGCGGCCGATCCTGTTGCTGACCAGCGAAGTAACGGCGAGCGCGGCGGAGAGTTTCGTGTTGATGATGCGCGCCTATCCGCATGTCACGCAGGTGGGCGAGCGCACGCGCGGGATCTTGTCCTCGCTGCTGCCGAAGCCGTTTCCCAATGGCTTCATGGCGACGATCGCGTATCAGCACGTGCTGGACGCCGACGGCAAGGCGTTCGAGGCGCGGGGCATTCCGCCGGCGCGGGCGATCGAGCTGTTCCCCGACGACGACCTCACCGGCGGCTTCGCGCGCGCCGTTCGCGAGCTGGCGCGCGAGTAGCCTCAGCAGTTACGCGTGGGCGCGGCGGCCCTTTTTGTGGTGGCGCGTGCCGTCGCCGAAGACGAAGCGGCCGAGCAGCGCGCCGACGCCGCCGCCCGCGGCCGTCGTGCCGAACACCGTGGTGAGCACTGCGGGGTCGAACATCGGTTCGCTGCCTGCGGGGACCGAGGCGTCGCCGGTGCTGACGAGATTCAAGAGCGCGGCCCAGATGGCCGAGAAGTTCAACAACGGCGTGGTGCCGGCGGCGACTTCGGTCCAGCCGAAGGCTTGGGTCATCGCGGTGCCGAGTGTTCCCGAAATACCGCCGGCGACTGCGCCTGCGCCCGTCGCGACAGCGCGGCCGGTTCTGCGCTGCGAGAACGAGTAATACGCACCGACGAGCGCGGCGATCAGACCACCCGAGGCGAGCTGGCCGCTGAGGCCGTATTCCGAGAAGGCATCGGCGGCGCCGCCGATGTTGAAGCTGTTGGCGAAGGCCAGCACGACTTGCAGGAACGTGCCCCACAAACCGGTCGCCACGACGCCCGGCTGAATCAAATAGACAAGAAAGCGCTGCATGGTTCGTCTCCCAGTTGGCCGATCAGGCCCTTCGTCCCGCGCGAATCTTAACACGGAGCGGTGATGCGCCGCGGACTCAGGGGTGTGCGGAACGTCGCTAGAACGCGCCTTGCAAACGGCGGTAACTCAACGTCAAGTTCGGCGACGCGGAGGCGGCCAGTTATCCGAAGTTGCACAAGGGGCCGTCGATCTTCATCGTGTCGAACGCAACGCTGATCGAAAGGCTGCTGCAGCCGCCGTCGGTCCATGCCGGCCTCCAGTCGGGCGGCACGATTGTCCAGTATCCCTTGCTGGGGTGCGTCCGTTCGAACTCACCGAAGATGTACAAGGCACCGCCTTCTTCCTTTAGCGGCGCAAGAGTGTAGTAGCGGACGAAAGAGCTCAGCGGAACGCGCGTCGGCATCACGATCCGGGCTTCCAACGCTTCAATGATCGCAGGGGTTAGAGCCGCATGGTCGAGTGCGTGACTCGATGATGCCCCTTTGCCCGATCGCCCGTCCACGAATGTCGCTTGATGGAGGTAGTAGCGGAAGAACATGGCGTCGCCTTGGTCGCAGCCCTTGGCGACGGGATTGGGTCTGCAGAACGAGCGGCCTAGGAGAAGACCCGTGACGGCCATGCGTGTGCCGGGCTCGCGGACGATCCTGGCCGCGTCCACCTTCGGCATGTCGATGCTGATCAATGCACCGTAGGGCGGGGGACCGGCCGGCGGATCGGTTACAATGAAAACACCGTCGGCGCCTACAGAAAAGGGACCGATGACGCACGCACGCTTGCCGAAATACGGCACGAGTTTTGCCTGCCAATCCTTGCTCGTTACGTCGATGCAGGTCGGCTGATCGGCAGCGAACGCTGTACCTGCAAGCGCCACTGACGCGACGGCCAATAGCATAATCGTTGCGGTTCGGCCGACGCTCATAGTGCCACCTGAAGCCGGCGATAACTCAAAGCCTCGGCGATATGCGGACGGGTGACCGAGGCGTGGCCTTCGAGGTCGGCTAGGGTGCGGGCGACGCGGAGGACTCGGTGGTAGCCGCGGGCTGACAGCTTCAGCGTATCGACGGCTTTCGCCAGAAGCGCGAGACCTGGTTCGTCGGGACGAGCCACTGATTCGAGGAGCTCGCCGTCGGCTTCCGCGTTGGTGCGGACGTTGTGATCGGCATACCGCCTACGTTGCGCGTCACGTGCTGCGGCGACGCGTGCGGCTACTTCGGCGGTGCCTTCTGCCGGCGGCGGGATGGTGAGGTCTAGGGCGCTGACCGTGCTCACCTCCACGTGGAGGTCGATGCGGTCGATCAGGGGGCCCGACAATTTCGACTGGTAGTCGACGGCGCATTTGGGGGCGCGGGTGCAGGCGCGTTCGGCGTCGGAGAGGTAGCCGCAGCGGCACGGGTTCATTGCCGCGACGAGCTGCACGCGCGAGGGATAGCGGATGTGGGCGTTGGCGCGGGCGACCAATGTCTCGCCGGTCTCTAACGGTTGGCGGAGTGAGTCTAGGACTTGGCGTTGGAATTCGGGGAGTTCGTCGAGGAACAGCACGCCGAGATGCGCGAGGCTGACTTCGCCGGGCTTGGCGCGGATGCCGCCGCCGACGAGGGCGGCCATGCTGGCCGAATGATGCGGCGCGCGGAAGGGACGGCGGCGGCCGATGGCGCCGTTCTTTAGTTCGCCGGCGAGGCTTTGGATCATCGAGACTTCGAGCGCTTCGCGGGCGTCGAGCGGCGGGAGCAAGCCCGGCAGGCGCGCGGCGAGCATCGACTTGCCGGCGCCGGGCGGGCCGATCATCAGGAGATTGTGTCCGCCGGCGGCGGCGATTTCGAGCGCGCGCTTGGCCGTCTCTTGGCCTTTCACGTCGCGCAGGTCGGGCGTGTTGAACGTTTCGTCGGCGAGGCGCGCTGTCGGCGGGCTCAGCACCTGCGCGCCCTTCAAGTGATTGACGAGAGCGACGAGCGACGGCGCCGCGATGATCTCCAACCCCTCAGCCCAGGCGGCTTCCGGGCCCGAGGCGTGCGGGCAGATGAAGGTGCGTTCGAGTTCGAGGGCTTTGATCGCCGCGGGCAGCACACCGGCGACGGGGATGAGCGCGCCGTCGAGCGACAGTTCGCCCATCGCGACGTGCGCCGCCATCTCCTGCGCCGGTAGCACGCCCATTACGGTGAGCAGGCCGAGCGCGATCGGCAGATCGTAGTGGCTGCCTTCCTTCGGCAGGTCGGCAGGCGAGAGGTTGACCGTGATGCGCTTGTTCGGCAGCGCGAGGCCGATGGCGTGCAAGGCGGAGCGTACGCGTTCGCGGCTTTCGGCGACGGCTTTGTCGGCGAGGCCGACGATGGCCATGATCTCTTTGCCGCCGCTGGTGTCGGACATGTGGACTTGGACGTCGACATCGCGCGCTTCGATGCCGACGAAGGCCACCGTGGAGATGTGCGCGACGGTCATGCGCGCGTTTTGAGGCGGTTCTCGATCGCGTTCCAGATCAAGGCTGCGATGTCGACGCCTTCGAAGCGGCGGATTTCCCAGATGCCGGTCGGCGAGGTGACGTTGATCTCCGTCATCGCGTCGCCGATCACGTCGATGCCGGTGAAGATGAGGCCGCGGCGTTTCAGTTCGGGGCCGATGCGGGCGCAGATTTCTTTGTCGCGCGCGGTCAGGGTCGTCTTCTCCGGCTTGCCGCCGACGTGCATGTTCGAGCGCGCTTCGCCGTGGGCGGGGACACGGTTGATGGCGCCCACCGGTTCGCCGTCGATCAGGATGATGCGCTTGTCGCCTTGGCGCACCTTCGGTTCGTAACGCTGCACGACCAGGGGTTCGCGCACGAAAGACGCGAAGAATTCCATGATGGTGTTGAGGTTCTCATCCTCGGGGCGCACGCGGAAGACGCCGGCGCCGCCGTTGCCGTAGAGCGGCTTGACCACGATCTCGCCGTGTTCCTTGCGGAAGGCGCGGATCGTGTCGGCGTCGCTGGTGATGAGCGTCGGCGGCATCAGATCCGGGTATTCGGTGACGAAGACTTTTTCCGGCGAGTTGCGCACCCAGTACGGGTCGTTCACGACCAGCGTGCGTTTGGGCAGACGCTCCAAGATGTGCGTCGTCGTGATGTAGCCCATGTCGAAGGGCGGGTCTTGGCGCAGCAGCACCACGTCCATCGTGGCGAGGTCGAGCAGCTGCGGCTCGCCCAGGGTGAAATGGTTGCCGCGTTCGTTGCGTACGCTGAGCGTCTGCGCGCGCGCTGAGACTTTGCCGTCGCGCTGGGCCAGGTGCTTGGGCAAGTAGTACCAGAGCTTGTGGCCGCGGTTTTGGGCTTCGAGCGCGATGGCGAAGGTGGAGTCGCCGCCGATGTCGATGCGATCGATCGGGTCCATCTGAATGGCGACGGCGAGGGACATGAAGCGGCCTTGGCGATGACGTGTTGCGTGGACCTTAGCGGCGCACCCCCAACACTGTCATCCCCTATCCATCATGGCCAGGATTGGCGCGTCAGCGCCATGGAGTTTCAGCTTTACCACCAAGGCACAAAGGCACCAAGAGTCTCTGCCGCTTCGTGCCTTTGTGCCTTGGTGGTAAAGCTGAATCATTGAAGCGCGCTGCGCGCGCAAGTGGGCCGCGGGAGGTGTGCGCTAATTCACTTTGCGTTTTAGGGTGTGGAGGATGAAGGCTGCTTCTCGGCCGGTGGAGCTTTCGGCGTCGGAGAGTTCGATGCAGCTTTTGGCGGCGCGCATGGCGCCGTTGAGTTTGCCGACGGCTTCGCAGGCCTTGCAGAGTTCGAGCCAGAGGTCGGCGCGGCGCGGGGCGATCAAGACCATGCGCTCGGTTATTGTCAGTGTACGGATCGTGTCCTTCGCCGCCATCGATCTGGCGTGGATGTTGTTCAGGAGGCGCAGCAGCACGTCGCGGCGGCTGACGGGGCCGTACTCCATCGGCGCGCCCATGGGCGGGGCCATGCGCAGCTCGTTCACGTCGAGGACGACGCCGTTGAAGGGATCGACGATGCGCGCGTGGTCGCCTTCACCCACCGACATCAGGAAATGGCCTTGGGTGTTCAGGCCGTGGGCCTTGATGTCGATGGCGGCGGCGACGTCGAGATAGAGGATGCCGAGCGCCACCGGCAGGCCGCGCCTGCGGTCAATGACCTGGATGAGGTCGGCGTTGCGCGGGTCGTCGTAGTTCGTGCTGTCTCCCACGTAGCCATGGCGTGAACTGATGATGTCGACCAGGACGCGCGCGGCGGCGTCGTTGACGCTCATGCCCCGGCGCAAGCTCGCGAAGCTGTCGCGCGCGTCGGCTGCGATGCGGGCGAGGTGCTCGCGGTAGGGTTCGAGATCGATCCCGCTGTTGCGATCGAGCGCCGCCAGCATCAGCGCCGTGTCGGCGAGCGGCAGCGAATCGTCGTCGCTCTGCCCCAGATTGTGCAAACGCTCCAGCAACGCGTCCGGGGTGGTGATGGTCATGATCTATTCCGTCTCGGGCGGCGGCGGGGCGTTGGCGTCGTCGGGTTCGTATTTGCCCGCGGGCTCGGCGAAGCGGCGCGGGTCGTCTTTGAGCAACGCGTAGTTCACAACGCGGCGCACCTCGGCGACGGAGCGGGCGTGGTTCAGCACGCGGTCGAGTTCGCGTTGGCTTTGTGCGATGCCCAGGACGTAGACGACCTTGTTCTGCGTATCGATCGTGTAGTTGATGTCGCGGATGTCGCCGTCGGTGAGGATGCGCGTGCGCACCTGGGCCGAGATCCAGCGGTCGCGCGCGATGTCGCCGATGCCGCCGTCTTCGGTCACTTCGATGTCGTTGACGACCTCGCGCACGTTCGGCGTTTCCCAAGCAAGGCGCGTCGCCTTCAGACGCTCATCGTTCGTGGGCACGGTGCCGGACATGTGCACACGACCCTCGATCACCGTCGTCGAGACGTTCGAGAACAGCTGTGGGCTTTCACCCAGCAGGCGCGCGTTCAATTCGGTGCGGGTGTTGAAATCGTCGACGGCTTTGCCGAAGGGACGCTCTTGTGTGGTGAGCGCGACGCCCACGCATCCCGTCGCCACGAACGCGACGGCGGCAACGGCGAGTGTTTGAACGATGCGGCGGGACGACGTCATCTCTACCTCTCATGGTCTCCAGGCATCGATCACATGGTGCGGCCAGTGACCTGGCGCGAGGAGGACGAGATCGTAGCGGCGCGGAAAGCCAGCGAGCTTTGGCTTGCGTACGCAGAACTGTGCCGATGCCGCCTCGACCCGCCGACGCTTGACCGCGCCCACTGATTCGATGGCTTGCTCGACTGTGCCGCGTGCCCTGACCTCGACAAAGACGATTGTACGGGTGCTCCACGGCGGTGTCAGCGCCACAATGTCGAGTTCCCCACCCAAAGCGCGGAACTGCCGGGCGAGAATGCGGTAGCCCTTGGCGCGCAGCCAGGCCGCCGCCAGCCATTCGCCCGCCGTGCCGCGGGCGCGGGCTTTCTCACGCTCAACGCTCATCGGCTTCTGCGGCATCCTTCTTGAGTTCGAGGGCGCGGGCGTAGACCTCGCGGCGCGGCAGGCCCAGCGCGGCGGCGACGATGGTGGCAGCGTCTTTGACGGGGTGGCGCTTGAGTTCTTGCGCGAGGCGGGTGTCGAGCGTGGCGGCGCTGGGCGCGGACGCTTCGCCCGACGGCGCGGCGACGACGATGACGATTTCGCCCCGCGTCTCGCCGCCGTC
>JAWXBY010000043.1:0-35532 GCA_034440355.1 Alphaproteobacteria bacterium | reverse complement strand
GCCGGATTGATTGCATAGCCTGCGACCGTCCGCGCCGGCACGATGACATGCAAGAGAAACACGAACGCGAACACGAGGGCAGGGGCCAAGAAGCCGGCGAGCGTCACGAAAGCTCCTTCGTCGAACGGGCAAAGATGTCGATCGCGGTGCGCCGCGGGAGCAAGCGGCTGAGAACAAAGCGCGCGACCCGATTGACGGCGCCGGGCACAACGACCGGGCCGCGGCCAAGCGCGTCGAGCGCCATGTTCGCGACAACGTCGGCGTCGAGCGTGCCCGGCGCGTCCCGACCCGCGGCCGCCGCATAGCCCGGCGTGCGTATGGCTCCCGCCGTCGGCACGACGACATCGACGCCGTGCGGCCGCAACTCGCGCCACAAACTTTCGCCCAGAACGATGTTGAAGGCCTTCGACGCGGCATAGGTCGCGATCCGTGGTGCGCCCTGATAACCGGCGAGCGATGACATCAAAACAACGCCGCCGCGACCACGCTCGACCATCTTGGGTGCAAGCGTGCGTGCAAAGACGAGCGGCCCGCGCACGTTCACGTCGACGACGTGGAGAAGGTCGTTAACCGATTGGCTTGCGAGATCGCCGACCGGCGCGTACGCGGCATTATAGACGGCGAGCCCAACGTCGATGTCGGCCGTCCACGCCGCCAGCGCATCGGGCAAATCGGGACGCGCTAGATCGCACATGGCGGTGCGCACCTCGACCTTCGCGGTGGCGCGCAAACGGTCGGCGACTGCTAAGAGGTGAGCCTCGCGCCGAGCAAGGAGCAAGAGGTGCAGGCCGCGCGCCGCAAGCGCAGCCGCGAACGCGGCCCCCAGACCTTCGGAAGCGCCGGCGACGACCGCCCAAGGACCATACTTCGACGCAAAGGGTGAGGGTGCCGCGCGTTCATTCACGTCAGGAGGTGCTCAATCGAAGGCGGGCGGCGAGGTTGTCGCCGCCCAGTGCCGTTAGTGACGCTGAAGTTCGGCGCGGCCGACCACCATGTGGTGCACTTCATCCGGGCCGTCGGCGAAGCGGAGGTGGCGTTGGTGGGCGTACATTTCGGCGAGCGGCGTCCATTGCGAGATGCCGGTGGCGCCGTGGATTTGCATCGCCTCGTCGATGATTTGGCAGACGCGTTCGGGCACCATGGCCTTCACCATCGAGACCCAGACGCGGGCTTCGCGGTTGCCCAGTACGTCCATCGCGCGCGCGGCTTTGAGCACCATGAGGCGCATCGCTTCGATGTCGATGCGGGCGCGGGAGACGAGTTCCAGGTTCTTGCCGAGATTGATGAGCGGCTTGCCGAAGGCTTCGCGCGAGACGCCGCGTTTGACCATGAGGTCGAGCGCGCGTTCGGCCTGACCGATGGAGCGCATGCAGTGGTGGATGCGGCCCGGCCCGAGCCGCAGCTGCGAGATTTCGAAGCCACGGCCTTCGCCGAGCAGCATGTTGTCCTGCGGCACGCGCACGTTGTCGAACTTCAGGTGCATGTGGCCGCGCGGGGCGTGGTCTTCGCCGAAGACCGACATGGCCCCCAGGATTTTGACGCCGGGCGTGTCCATAGGCACGAGGATTTGCGAATGCTGGAATTGCGCGGCGGCGTTGGGGCTCGACTTCACCATCACGATCATGATCTTGCAGCGCGGATCGCCGGCGCCGGAGATGTAGTATTTCTCGCCGTTCAGAACCCACTCGTTGCCGACGAGTTCGGCGCGCATCGAGATGTTCTTCGCATCCGATGAGGCCACGCCGGGCTCCGTCATCGCGTAGGCGGAACGGATCTCGCCGTTGAGCAACGGCTTGAGCCAGCGTTCCTTCTGCGCGGGCGTGCCGACGCGTTCGATGACTTCCATGTTGCCGGTGTCGGGGGCGGAGCAGTTCAGCGATTCCGACGCCAGCGGATGCTTGCCCAGTTCCGCGGCGATGTAGGCGTAGTCGAGGTTGGTGAGGCCGCGGCCGATCTCCGCGTGGGGCAAGAAGAAGTTCCAGAGGCCTGATGCCTTCGCTTTATCCTTCGCCGTCTGAAGCAATTCGAGCTGGCCCGGGGCCCAACTCCAGCGATCCTTGCGGCCTTCGCCGAGGCGGTGGAATTCTTCTTCGATCGGCGCGACGTTTTCGGTAATGTGTTTCTTCACGGCGTTGAAGAGCGGCAGCGACTCCGGCGACATCGCGAGGTGGTTCAGGCGCGGATCGAGATGGTCGATCTCAGGCTCGGCGCGTTTTTGGGCGTGGCTCATTGTTTCCTCCTGGTGCTTTTTGAATATCGATGGGGCGGACACTAGCTGTCCGACCGCCGACCTTGCAAACGGTGCGGCCGTGCTTCAGCATTCGGCGCAGCGGATCAAATGGGGGCTTGCTGGTGACGGCTGTTGATTTTGTGAAGGCTTTTGCTCTGGCCTTCGGGATTTTGGTCGTGAACGTCGCGATCAGTTTCGCGGTCGTCGCCGCCTATTCGGTGTGGGTCGAGCCGGGGCACGAACAGGCGTACTACGAAGCGGCGGCGCAGTGGATTGCGCCGTGGTCGAGCGTCGCCTTTGGATGGCTGCTGTTCTTCATCGCCTGTTACGTCTTCTCGCGGCGGCCTGAACGCAACGCGCTCGCCTTCGCGCTCGCCGTGTTCGTTGCGTATGCGGCAGTGGATTTGGGCATTCTGTTTGCCGCCGGTGCGCTGACCACGTTTCCGCCGATCGTGGCGTTGTCGCTTGCCAGCAAGCTCGTCGGCACGATCGGCGGCGTTTGGATGGCGGGGCGCTAGTTGAGCAGGGCTTTGAAGCGCGCGTCGGTGCGGAGTTTGTCGAAGTCGGGGTCGAGGTTTAGGAGCGTCGGCGTCAGGGGAGACGGCGCCGGTACCTTCATCAGCGTCTCGATGGCGGGGATCGCGGCGTCGCGGTCGCCTAGGCGTGACCAGACGCGGGCTTGGATGTCCAAGTAATAGGCGCCGCTCAACGCGTCTTTCTCGATCGGCACTGCTGTCACGGCGAGCGCCGCATATCTCACCGCTTGCGTGCGATCGCCGAGGCCGCAATAGGCCAGCGCCAGATAAGAGTGGATGTCGGCACTCTCGGGCTGCTTCGTCAACTCCAAGCGCAGTTCGTCGAGTGCTTCGGCGTAGTTGATCTTCGCGCCTCTCGCATCGCCTGCGAGGTGGCGCAAATTGCCGAGATAGAGGTTCAGATCGATCGACGAGCGTCCGGGCGATCCTGCCGCCTGATCGCGTTTGAGGAAGTCTTCGAGCAGGCGGATCGCGTTGTCCGGCTTACGGCGCAGGAGGGCTTGGATCACGATCGGCTCGACGAGGTCGCCGTCGGGTTGCGGGTTGAGATCGCTGAGCAAAGCGTCGGCGTCGTCCAGGCGGCCTTGTGCTTGATAGACCGTCGCCTTCTTGGCGATGAAGGGAATGTTGTCCGGCGCCTTCGGCCAGTATTGCAGCGAGGCGTCGAGTTGTTTCAACGCGCCGTCGAAGTCGCGCGTTGCGACGTAGGCCTCAGCCGCCTTCACGCGCCGGCCGGGGCGTAGAGGGTCGATCGCGACGGCGCGTTCGAAATAGATTTTGCTGTCGTCCCAGCGGCCCTGGCGGCGGGTGATGCTGGCGAGCGCGGTCAAGACGTCGGCGTTGTTGGGCCACGTCGCGCTTAGTTTTTCGAAGCGGCCGCGCGCGCCTTCGTAGTCGCGCTTCACCCAGTATTCGTAATAGGCGTCGGCGAGCATGACTTCGGCGAGGTCGGGTTTGCGGCGAAGAGCTTGGTCGAGCGCCTCTTTCGCGGCTGCGCGCCGGCCTTCGGTCGCGTCGGAGCGGTTGAAGTACAAATACGAATGGACGCGCGAGAGCAGCGCCCACGCGAGAGCGAAATCGTCGTCTTGTGCGACAGCGTCGGTCAGCAAGGTTTGCGCGGCGCGTACGTTGGCTTCGGTGGTCGTGCGGTAGAGTTTCAGCGCCTTGGCGTAGGATTCGAAGGCGGCCGTGTTGGTCGTGGGATTGAGCGCCTGCTGTTCGATTTGGCTGATCGTCACGTCCATCGCGCCGGCGATGGCGGTGGCGACTCTGCCGGCGACTTCGCTTTGCACGCTGAGCGCGTTGTCGGTCTTGCGCTTGTAGATGTCGGCCCAAACTTGGGTGTCGGTGGCGGCGTTGATGAGTTGTGCGCTGATGACGATGTCGTCGGCTTCGCTGCGCACGCTGCCTTCGACGACCATCACGACGCCGAGTTGCTTGGCGATGTCGGGAAGCGCCACGGCCTTGCCTTTGAAGACAGACGCCGAGGTTTGGGAAATTACCCGAAGGTCGCTCGACTTGCCCAACAGACTGCTGATCAATTCGGAGAGCCAGTCGCCGTAGCCGGAATCGTTCTGGCTTGGCGAGCGGTTTTCGAACGGCAGGATGGCGATGGACCTGTCTGCGGCCTTCACCTCGGTTACGGGCGAGGTGAACGTCACGGCGGCGAGCACGACGGCGACACCGGCGACGAGCGCCGCGAGCAGCATCCAATGCGCCGCGCGCAGCTTTGGCCATAGCCCGAGGCGGCGGATCGTGCGCCGCACTGCGGCGGGGTTTTGTGTTGCCGCTGCTATCTCAAATGCCTCGATCGTCTCGGACATCTTGTCGAGATGGAAGAGACCGCGCGAGACGAGGCGGTCTGCGACCGGTCCGCGGATCGTCTGGTGAACGGTCGCCGACACGAGTGCGCCGCCCGGATCGCTCTTCGCCATCAGGCGCGCGGCGACGTTGACGCCGTGGCCGAGAAGATCACCGTTGGGCTGCACGGCGACGTCGCCCAGATGCACGCCGACGCGCACCTTGGGTTCGCAGGTCTCGGCGAGTTCCGCGGCCGCTTCCACCGCGGCGAGGCTTGAGGTGAACTCCAGCATGAAGCCGTCGCCGGCGGTATTGAACACGCGTCCGCCGTGCCGCGCGGCGATGGCTTCGATCACTTTGCGCAGCGCTGCGACTTCGGCGGTCGTCTTCGCCTCGTCGGCCTCGGTGCGCGCGGAATAGCCGGCGACGTCGAGCGCGACGATGGTGGCTAAGCGTCTCGCGGCCGTCTCGGACAACGATTGTTCCCCTTTGCGAGGGGACAGTAGCACATCGAGCGGTCTTGCAAGGGTCCGGACGGCCAGCGACGGGAGCGGTTTGAGATCAGGATGCGGGGCGTTTCAGTTCGAATTTGGAATAAGTCTGATTGGCGGCAAGGATGACGTGATCTTCCACACCGTTTTCACGGTCGACGTTGATCTGCGCGTATTCCGGGGACGTCATCATCGCAAGGAACGCGGCGCGTGACGGATACCAAACGACCACGACCCAATCCCATCGTCCGTCGCCGAGGTCGCCGACCGCCGCGCCTTCGATATGGCCGGCCCACAAGATCGTGCCGCCCACATTTTTCAAAAGCGGCATGTCGCCTTGCTATAGCGGGAATAGGCATCCCAGCCCGTGCCGTTGCCGTCGCGTGAGCGTTCCCGGAAGCGCACGAGATTGACCATCACCACCGGACCGTTGTCGGGAAGCTCGCGAACGAACGCTTCGTTGAGGCCTTTTGGCATGGTCATGTGGTGGTTCCTCAAAATACCAGAACGTCTTACAGGCGAGATTCGATCGTTTGCGGTGCTTGGCGCGCCTGGGCCGGAGGTCTAATCTTCCCCGTCTCGGCAATGGATGGACGTTATGAGTGACGCCGTCGGTCGTGGCGATCTGGTGCTTTGCGTCAATGTCGCCCCGAATCATGTCAATGGAATGCCGGTGCCGCTGGTTGCCGGGGAGACCTACCGTGTCTTCGAGGTGATGGAGTTCGCCTGCCCTTGCGGGCGGTCCGATGCTTTGTTGGACGTCGGCGTCGATTTCGCGTGGTGCCAAACGCGCTTCCGGCTGCTGCCCAAGCCCAAGGCCGAGAGCAAACCCCGCCGCGTTTCGGCGCCCAAAGAGAAAGAGACGGTTCGATGAAACGCCGGACTTAGGGCTTCGCCGAATAGTTCACCGGCACCCATGCGTAACCCTTGCCGTCTTTGCGCAGGCGGCCGATGCCGGGGAAGGCGATGTGCGGGGCGGCGATGAGCGTGCCCTGTTTGGCGAGGTCGGCGAACGCCTTCTTGCGTTGCGCGGCGGCGGCTTTGGCGTCGACGTCGAACACGACCGTGACGGACGGGTTGGGCAGCTGCACCGCTTCGGCGTGCACGAGGTCACCCCAGAAGAGGACCCGTTGCCCTTTGCTTTCGGCGACATAGAAGGTGTGGCCCGGCGTGTGGCCGTACATGGCGACCGCCTTCACGCCAGGGACGAGATCGGTGCCGCCGTTGAAGGGTTTGAACTTACCGGCTTTGATGTAGGGGTTGAGCGAGGCGCGTGCGCCTTCGAAGAACGTCTTCATCTCGTTGGGCGCGTTCTTGAGGTTTTCGTCCGACAGCCAGAAATCGGCGTCGTGTTTGTCGGCGCGGACGACGGCGTTTGGGAACACCAGTTTGTCGCCGCTCATCAGGCCGCCGACGTGATCGGTGTGCATGTGGGTGATGTAGATTTCGTCCACTTGCTCAGGGCTGTAACCGGCGGCGTCCATGTTGAGCAAAAGCTTGCCCAGCGCCGGGCCGAACAGCACGCCCGATCCCGCGTCGACGAGAACGAGCTTTGCGCCCGTGTTGACGAGGAAGGCGTTGACGGACGATTCGGGCGAGGATGTCAGGTAGACCTTCGCGAGCGCTTTCTCGACTTGCGCCGGCGTGGTGTTGGTCAGCCACTTGCCGGCGTCGAACGGCAACGTGCCGTCGGAGAGCGCGGTGACCTCGAAGTCGCCGACCATCACGCGGTAGTAGCCGGGGTTTAGCTTTGTCTGGAGCGCCGGCGCAGCTGCGTTTGCTGCGGTCGGCGCGGTGGTGCAGCCCGCGATGGCGGCGACCATGAGGGCGAACGCGGACAAGCGCGCTGGATGGATGGCGGGCACGAGGTCTCTCCTTGAAGGAACTGAGGCGGAATGCGTTTGCAGATGGCGTCGGTCACGGTGCGCCGTGTTGAAGTTGGCGGTCGTATTCGGCGGCGTCGAAGTGGCCGAGCGACTCGGCGACTAAGCCGTCGGCGGCAAATCGCCAGTCTTCGTAGCCACGGACGCGGACGAACTTTCCGGTGCCGCCGGGGCCTGTGTTGGTGCCCGCCAACGTCCAGTGAAAGTGGATGCGCTCAGCCTTGCGCTCGAGGCGGTCGAACGAAACGATCATGTCCGGGAATGCGGTCATGAAGCTCTGCGCCACGTCCGCGATCGCCGTGCGGCCGACGGCGGGCGCGCCGTCATTCACTTTGAGCGAGCCATCGGCTGAGAAGAACGCGGCGACGCGTTCGGGCCGGTCGGTGCTCCAGGCTTTCGCATAGCCTTGAGCGAACGATTGGATGTTTGACGGGATGATGGGGGCCTCGCGTGCGCCGCTGACTTTCGCGAAAACATACGGCCGGCGCTGGGCCGGCCGTATGCGCATCTATCTATCGTGACGACGACTATTGCTGCGTCGGGTCGCCCGGGGGCGGCGGCGGCGGGACGGGATCTGCCGGCGCTGCGGGCGTACCTTCAGCCGGCGCAGCGGGATCAGTCGGCGGAGCGGCCGGGTCGGCCGGCGGTGCTGCCGGATCGGCGGGAGCGGCTGCCGGATCGGCGGGCGGTGCTGCGGGATCGGGCGCGGTGGCCGCCGGATCTGTCGGCACGGTGTCGGTCGCCATCGCGGGATCGGTGGTCGCGTCTGCGGGCTTCGGTCGATTCATATACCAATAGGCAGCAGCTGCCGCGACCACGACCGCGACAAGGAGAAAGAGACCTGTCCTGTTCATTCGTTCTCTCCAATCTTGTTGTCTTGGGTCGCATGCCGCTGTTGCGGCGATGAGCCCCCCCTTCGCCCGCTCGGTCCGCCCGGTTTCACCGGCACCCCAGCGACGCGTGATTAGCCTAGTTGGGACGCACTGCAGCAACAAGCGCCCGGACGCCGACCGGTGTGGGCCTAGTGCCGCAGTTGCTTACGACGACGGCGGTTGGCCCAGGCGTTTTTCGGCGGCGGCGATCATGGTTTTGAAGCGCGGGTCTTCGCGCACGCCGTTGAGGTCCGGATCGACTTTGGCGTGGTTCAGGAAGTCGATCGTGGCGGTGGCGAGAAACGGCTCAATCAATTCCAGCGCCACGTCCGGCTCTTTCAAATTGGAGGCGGCGGCGCAGGCGAAGTTGTAGCGCATGTTCATATTGCTGGGGTCGACCAGAAGCGCGCGGTGCATCCATTCTTTGGCGCGCTCCTTTTGACCGAGCGCGGCGAGCGCGACGGAGCCCCATCCCATCGCGGCGCCGTTGCTTTGATCCTGCGCGACCGCCTTTTCGATGCGAGCGAGGGCAAGGTGGGCGGCGCGCGCAAGCGCCTCGGCATCGCCGAGCGCGCCGTAGCAGGTGATCTGCATGCCGGGCGAATGGAAGTCAGTGTCCATCAGCGCGCCCGCTTCCTCGTAGAGCTTGGCCGCCTCCGCGAAGCGCTCTTGGCGGAAGGTCATATGCGCGGCGATCCGGTTGACCTCGTAGGATTTCGGATCGAGCGCCAAGGCGGCTGCGAGTTCGGGGGTTGCCTCGTCGCGGCGGCCGTCTTCGAACAGGATCATGGCTTTGACGGCGTGGGCCTCGGCCACCTTGTCGTCGATCGATAGCGCGCGCTCGGCCGAGCCCAGTCCGCCGTCGCCCGTTCCCCCGAAGAGCGAGCGTTGCCAATTCTGCGCCAGCGCCATGAGCGCCCAGGCTTGCGCGTAGCCCGGATCGATTTCGGCGGCGCGGGCGCACAGACGGATGATCGATTCCTCGCGCCTGGGATCGCCGTAGTTGCCCGTCACGTAATATTGGCGCGCCATCAGGTAGAGATTGTAGGCGTCGACGCTGTCGGTGCCACGCGTTTCGATGGCCTTCTTTTCTTCCGGCAGGAGCTTGAGCTTCAACGCCTTGACGATGGCTTCCGAGATTTCGTCCTGCAGCGCGAAGATGTCGTTCAAGTCGCGGTCGAAGCGTTCGGCCCAGACGTGGTCGTTGGTCGCGCCGTCGATCAACTGCGCGGTGATGCGCACGCGCCCGCCGGCCTTGCGCACGCTGCCTTCCAGAACGTGGCTCACGCGCAGATCGCGCGCGATCTTGGGCAGGTCGACGTGCTTGCCCTTGTACATGAAGGCGCTGTTGCGCGAGATGACCGAGAGCGCGGAGACCTTCGAGAGGTCGGTGATGATGTCTTCGCTGATGCCGTCGGAGAAATATTCCTGCTGCGGGTCGTCGCTCATATTGGCGAAGGGCAGAACGCAGACGGAGAGTTTGCGGGGGCCTTCCATTTTCGGTGCTTCGCCTTCGCGGCGTTCGGCGGCGGCGCGGACACCGTAGACGCGGACGGGCCGCGTGATGTTCTTGACGGTGTGTTCGCCCAGGTCGTCGAAGGTGCAGGGCGTTTTGCCTTCGACCTGATCGCGCACGACTTGGCTGAGCGCAACGCCGCCGACGGGGGCCAGCGTCTGGATGCGGGCGGCGACGTTGACGCCTTCGCCGTAGATGTCGTCGCCCTCGACGATGACTTCGCCCAGGTTGATGCCGATGCGGTAGCGGATGGGGCTGGCGGGCGTTGCCACTTTCTCCGTCGCTTCTTGGATGGCGAGCGCGCATTTGACGGCGGCGATGACGCTGCCGAATTCGACGAGCGCGCCGTCGCCCATCAGCTTGAACTGACGTCCGCCGTTGGCGGCGACGTGCGGGTCGAAGATCGCGGCGCGGTTGGCCTTCAGACGCTGGAGCGTTCCCGCCTCGTCCAGCTCCATCAGTCCGCTATAGCCGGCCACGTCGGCGGACAGAATGGCTGTTAGTTTGCGCTGCATCTGCGGCGGGAGTCCCGGTGGCCTGTATCGGCGGGACTTTACTGGCCTGGTGGGGCCGCGTCAGCAAGGGAATACGGCGGTTGGCGGCGCTTTGCCCGCGACCAGTCTGTGGGTTGGGGCAGGCGGCCGCTCGTCAGGGCGTTCCAGGCGCGGCGCGGCTGGAGTGGAAGAAGGCGATGCGCCAACGGCCGGTCTCAAAGCGCAGGACCGCGGACTCGAGCCACGTTACCGGCGTGGTGCCCGACGCGTCGGTGACGGAGCCTCGATTGACGTAGGCGATCCAGGCCCCGTCGCATTGCACGTGGACGTCCGGTTCGTTGACGGTCCAGACATATTTCTTGCCTGCTTTGTGTGCATCCTTGACGAGCGCGGCCAGCGCCGGTCCGTCGAAGCGTTTGCCGGCGTCGAAGGAATAGAAGTCCGAGGTGAAGATCGATTTCAGGCGCGCGTCGTCGCCGGCCGACAGCGCGGCGTACATGTCGCGCATGGTTTCAGTCACAGCGTCGGCGCTGCGGGTGGCGCACTGCGTCTGAGGTTCGGCGGCGGCGGTTGGCCCCGTCCAAAGGGCGGTCGTCACCAAGGCGGCCAAGGCAAAATGTCGAACGCTCATCATTGTCTCCGATTGTAGCGCGGCTCAGATTTTTCGTAGGGGAACGACATCCTTGAAGCTGTCGAACGACTTCCATGCGGGCTCTACGGGGAGCGCGCCGGGTGCAGGCGTGTAGGGGGACGGCGTCGCATGGTGGAGATCGTGAATGTAGCGCGGGCAGTTCGGGAATATGTGCTCGGCGGTGACGCGGATCAGCGCTTGTGCGCCCGTGAAATTCGCGATCGACGGATCGTCGAAGGAGATCGATGCGCGGCCATTGACGCGAAGCCGCTTTGGCGCCTCGGTCATGGCGATGAACAGCAAGCCGATCGCCGGGTTTACGCCGAGATTGCCGAGGCTTCGGAACATGCCGTTGCCGTCGTAATCCGGAAACACGAGAGCATCGTTCGCGACCACGCGCACGAATCCTGGCGGGCCGCCTTTGTAGGAACAATCGGGCCGGCCCTCGGCATCCGCAGTCGCGAGAAAGAAGAAGCTGCTGCTCTCGATGAAGTGTTTGTCGCCCTCGGTGAACTGCGTGCGGTGCGTCACCTGCTCGAGCCTGTCGGCCAACGGCGCTGACGAGAACCGTGCCTGCACGGCGCGATGACCGTCGTGATAGAATCCCATCTGATCAACCTCTTGATGCGCGGCGGCGAGGGAGGGGTTTGCCACCCGGCTCTGAATTACACCAGGTTTGAGGTGAACGAGAAGCGCTCGCGGGGCCGGCCGCGTTCGCGCGGGTTCGATCCTGCGAAACCGTCGAGGATAGGTGCCTGTCAGGCTGCGGTTTGACTCGATATACAATCCATTGCACAATCAGTTGTGCATTTGGATTGGGGCCCATGAGTTTCATCGACAATCATCCGTTGCGCGGCGCGTTCGTCGCCAACCAGCTTGAGCGCCTTGCCGCTTTGATCGTGGCGCAGGGTGAGGATTTGCTGCGCGATGGCGGCGTTCAGTTTCCGTCGCGCGCAGCCTCGACCGTGTTGCTGATCGGCGAGGAGGGCGAGATCGCCGTCGCCGACATCGCCAAGACGCTGACACAGCCACATCAGCTTGTGACACAGCGGATCGAGCTTTTGATGGATCTCGGACTCGTGAAGCGCGCAAGCGATCCCGAGGATGGGCGGCGCAAGATCGTGGTTCTGACCGCGAAGGGCGGCGAGCAATACCGGCGTCTGAAGGCGCGCCTGGTGCAGGCGAGGGCTGCGTTCGCGGCGCTGTTCGAGGAGATCGGCGGCGATCTGCCGGCGCTCATCTTGCGCGCAATGGACGCTCTCAACGAACGGCCGCTGACGCAGCGCGTGGCGGCCGCAAAGCGCGTCGGCGCATAAGCATCGACTCAGGAGCACAGATGATGAGAAAGGTTCGCTTCGTGCTGTCGGTGATGGCGGCTTTGATGGTTGCGCACAGCGCGGGTGCGCGCACCGCGCCGGATGCCCCGCCGCTATTTGCCCAGCCGTGGAACAGCGGTCTTCTCGATAGCGAACCCGCATTTCATGTCCAAGAGATCGACGCCGACACGTTCGTCCTCCGCCAATCGATCAAGACGACGTTCGAAGCGCCGTTCCTCTATCTTCTCTTCGGCGCGACGAAGGCGTTGCTGATCGACACCGGCGTCGCGGGCGCCGACTTGCGCGTAGAGGTCGATCGCCTCATTGCGGCGCGCCTGGCCGCACGCCGTCAAACGTCGATCTCGCTCGTCGTCATGCATTCGCACGGCCACAGCGATCACGTCGGCGGCGACATCGGTTTCGCGGGACGCGGCGATACCGTGATTGTGGGCCACGGCCAAAGCGAGGTCGCGGCTTTCTTCGGCATCAAGAACTGGCCGGCGGAGTCAGCGACGCTCGATCTGGGTGGGCGCGTGGTCGATATTCTGCCGACGCCGGGCCATCACGATTCGCATGTCATGGTGTTCGACCGGGCGACGCGCTTGCTGTTCAGCGGCGATGCGATTTATCCGGGACGGCTCTATTTTCAGTGCGCGAAGACGGCGGTCTATCGCGCGTCCATCGAGCGTGTGGCGGCGTTTGCGGCCGGCCGAAACGTGCGCTGGGTCTTGGGCGCGCATATCGAGATGACGCGCGCGCCCGGCGTGTTGTTCGATCCGTCGGAGCGCGCGCGGCGGGACGAGCACAGGCTGGAGCTTGCGCCGTCCGTGATCGGCGCGATACGCGACGCCGTCGTCAAGATGGGCGACCGGCCGCGGGTTGAGTCCTACGCCGACTTCGTTGTCTTTCCTCATCCGCCCGATCCGCGCGGCAAGCAGCCGCCGGACTGGTGTCTGTAGCTAGGCGCCGGCTTTGTCGAGCGCCGCGATTTGCGGGGGGGACAGTGTGAGCTTTAGGGAGCCGAGCAGTTCGTCGAATTGTTCCAGGCTGGTCGCGGAGGCGATGGGGGCGGCGATGGACTTGCGCGTCATCAGCCAGGCGAGGCCGATTTGCGCGAGCGTCGCTTTGGTTTGCGCGGCGACTTCGTCCATGGCGGCGAGGATGCGTTGACCACGCTCGGTCAGGTAGTTGCCCATGCGCATGCCGCGGACGCTTTTTTTGAAGTCGGCTTCGGAGCGGTACTTGCCGGTGAGGAATCCGGAGGCGAGTCCGTAGTAGGGAATGACCCCGATCTCTTCCTTCACGCACAGATCTTGCAGCGCGCCTTCGAAGCCTTCGCGGTCGGAGAGATTGTAGAGCGGCTGCAGCGTCTCATAGCGGGGGAGGTTGTTCTTTTTGCTGATGTCAAGCGCGGCTTGTAAACGTTCGGCGGTGAAGTTGGAGGCGCCGAGTGCGCGCACCTTGCCGGCCTTGATAAGGCCTGCGAAGGCGTCCAGCGTTTCTTCTTGCGGCGTCGTGTCGTCGTCGCGGTGCGATTGGTAGAGATCGATGACGTCGACGCCGAGGCGCTTCAAACTGTCGTCGCAGGCGGCGGCGATGTTGTCCTTCTTCAGGCCGTGGCGCGTGCCCAGCATGCCGACCTTGGTTGCGATCAACACCTTTGCACGCGTTGCGGGGCCGCGGGCCTTCAGCCATTCGCCGATGACGGTTTCGGACTCGCCGCCTTTGTGGCCCGGGGCCCAGGCGGAATAGACGTCGGCGGTGTCGATCAGGGCGAGACCCGTTTCGGCGAAGCGGTCGAGCACGCGGAACGAATTCTCACGATCCGACGTCCAGCCGAAGACGTTGCCGCCTAGGCAGAAGGGTGCGGCTTCAAGCTTGGATCGTCCCAACCGGCGTTTCTGCAGCATGATCGTTCTCCCGATGGCGCGACGGCGGACGATAGCGCCGCGGGGGCGGGCGCGATAGGCTTTCGCGCACACTGATTTGCGAGGCTTTATGAGAACATCCAGCGCTGTCGCGGCCTTTGTTTTTCTTTTGATCGGCGCGCCGACGGTGGCGGCGTTCGGCACGATCCACGGGCTTGGCCAAGATGCGGAGCATGAGCGGATCACGCGACGGGCGCTTGCGTGCGCGAAGGGTGTGGCGGCCGACGATTGTTTTCAGAAGCGCACGCTGGATTCGCTGGCCGGTGCGCGCGGCAGTTTCGGCGCGGTCGGGATTGCCGATCGCGGGACTTTGGTCTTTCAGGCGCAGGCGCATTGCGACGGCGGCGATTATTTTGCGGTGAAGGGTTATCCGCAAACGAAGAGGCAAGCGCAGGCGAAGCTTGAGGCATGCCGCGCGTGGATGGAGAAGCAGCTTGAGACGGCGGTCGAGGCGGCGGGCGATTTGCTGGACGCGGACGGTGCGCTCGACAACAGCCAGATTCCGACGATCATCAGCTGCAGCTATGGCGGGCAGGTGAAGGGGCGGGCGAAGTGCAATGTGCTGGAGGCGTTCGGCCTTCTGCTGCACGCGTCGCAGGATTTCTATTCACATTCGAATTGGACCGACGTCGCGAATGCGGATGAGCCCACCTCGCAGGCGAACCCGCCGGGGTTGGGCCAGACGGGGCCTGCGCCGTGGTTGGATCTTCGTACGACGCCGGCGTTTCCCGATGGGCTGATCTCCGGCTGCTTCGAGACGAAGTCGGCGCTGTCGGAGGCGGCGAACTGCAACTATGGACGCCAGGATACGCCGCGCGTGAAGCATCTGGCGCTGAACAAAGACAAGGGGCGGATCGATCCGACGATCGGCGAGGGTGCGACGCCGCGCGGCGCGAAGGGCAACTTCGCACGCGCCGTCAACGCGGCGGTCGCCGACACGCGCGGCAAGTGGGAGACGCTGAAAGAGCAGCTCGTGCTAACCTACGGCCCGTCGCGCGGCATGCGCATGGTCTGCGCGCTGACGCGGGACAATCCGAAGAAGAGCTGTTGAGGGTTTGAGGATGCGCCGGGAGACGTGACTATGGACTTGGAGCAGGTCTGGGCAATCCGCGAGGACGATGTCTATCCGTCACTTTTCGGTTCGACGAGGCGCGGTATATTTCCTCTGGCGCTTGCACTGTTCACCGGACAATTTGGGCAAACCAAGGTCGACCCCAGGTGGTTGCACCACGGCGTCATCGAGTTCGCTCCGACCGCGTCGCGGCGGTCTTGGCTCTACGTTACATCGGGTCACTCAAACCCCTGGGAGCAATCACCGGAGAACTACGATAAGGCTGGTGACTCCGGCGCCGGCGTCGAATTTGCGCTTGCGACAACGGAACAAGGCGATTGGGCCATTCAGACAGTTCAATCAATGCTCGCGTTCGACATCTTGTTGTGTGCGGGCCGCTATCCAGGCAAGGGTCCACTTGCGGTGCATGACCGAATTCCTCTTCAGACTCCGCTAAACAGGGACCCGAATTGCCTGCTGAGGAATCTGGTGGTGACTGACGCCGAGGGCATTCCGGCTGTGTTTCAATTGCCATCCGGCAGTGTGCGATTGATGGCGTTCACTGGGCTCACCGATGCTGAGCTTTCCTTTGCCAAGGCAAACGGCTCGCTTAGCATTATCGAGCGCCTTCGAGAGGCTGGTTTTCATCCCATCAACAATCCGGGTCGCCCCTCAATACTGTGAACCCAGTATTTTGCGGCCGCCACGGCCTTCGGCGTCAGTGCGCGCCGCGTACCCAGCGGACTTTTGGGTCGTTGAAGTTTACGACGTCGCCGAGTTCGTAGACGTTCTTGTAGCCGTAGCCGTAGAGGTTGATGAAGGTTTGGATGTTGAGCGAGAGCGGGGCGCTCTTGAGAACCACCGGGGCGATGTTGTTCTCGAAGTTGTTGTTGCAGTAGATCAGGATGCGCGTGTTCGGGTTCTTCAGCACGGCCGCGAGCGCGGGGGCGGTGAAGTCCGTCAGGCTTAGGTTGACCGCGCCGTCGATGTGGCCTTGGGCGTAGGCGTCGGCCGAGCGGGCGTCGAGGATGATCGTGTTGGGTTCGCGCGCCATCGTTTGGAATTGCGCGAGCGTGACGAGGCGGTTGGCGCGATAGGCGTGCACCTCCTGCGTCAGCGATTGGAAGCCTTGGTAATCGATTTGTTCGCTGGTGCCGGGGCGCGGCCCGTTCGGCGCGGCGGTGGCGAAGGTGATGAGGGCTGCGCCGATGAGCGTCAGGACAAGAACGAAAACGCGCTTCATGAATCACCTTGGTCTTGCTGGTGTTCGCAAGAAGCGCGCGGCGTGGGGCGAGATTGGGGCGGCGGTGCGGCGAACTTGGGACGCCGGATTACATTTGCGATAGGCGCCGTTAACGCTCCGGCGGATTCAGCGTGCGGTTTAGGGGCACGTAGAGGATCAGCATCGATACATTCGCATCGGTTGAGTGGCGGCCAAGCTTGTATTGAGCGTTGTTGCGGCCGCATCTAGCGCGATGCGGATGCATAGGAGGACTCATGTCTGGCTTGCCGATCGTTTTCGTTCCCGGGTTGCTGTGCACGGGACGCATCTATGCGCATCAGGCCGAGCATCTGGGCGAGCGGCATCCGGTGGTGCTCGCCAATCATTGGTCGGCGGCGACGATGGAGGAGATTGCGGCGCAGATTCTTGATGTGGCCCCGGAGCGGTTTGCGCTTGTCGGCACGTCGATGGGCGGGTATGTGGCGTTGGAGATTATGCGGCGCGCGCCGGCGCGTGTGGCGCGGCTGGTGCTAATGAGTACGAGCGCGAAGCCGGATAAGCCGGAACGCAGCGAAGGGCGGCGTCAGCAAGTGGCGGCGGCGCGCTCCACCGGTTTGCGTGCGGCGACGAAAGCGTTGTGGCCGATGCTGGTGCATCAGGCGCGGCACGAAGATTTGCCGCTGTTGGGCATGTTCATCGATATGGCGGAGCAGTTGGGCGTCGATGCGTTCGCGCGGCAGATCGAGGCGATCATTGCGCGGGCGGACTCGCGGCCGCTGCTGAGCCAGATTGCGGTGCCGACGCTGGTGGTCGTGGGCAAGGACGATACGCTGATCCCGACCGACGACAGCCGCGAGATGGCGGCGGGGATCAAAGGCGCGCGGCTAGAAGAGATACCGCATTGCGGCCACATGACGATGGTCGAGAAGCCGGAAACCGTAACGCGTCTTCTGCGGGCTTTTCTTGACTGACGATTGCCTCCAGAATGGCCGTCAACGCTATTCATAAACGGGAGGCAATCCATGAAGATCGACAAGACGACGGCGGCGGTTGTGACGGGCGGCGCGTCGGGCCTGGGCAAGGCGAGCGCGCAGGCGCTGGCGGCGGCGGGGGCGAAGGTCGCCATCTTCGACATCAACGTTGCGGGCGGCGAGGCGGTGGCGAAAGAGATCGGCGGCGTCTTCTGCAAAGTCGACATCATGAGCGAGGAGAGCGTCGTCGAGGGCCTTGCCAAAGCGCGCGGCGCGCATGGCCAGGAGCGCGTTCTGGTGCACTGCGCGATGGCGGCCAAGCGCGGCAAGACGTTGTCGTTCGATAAGGAGACGCACGGTTATAAAAGGACGTCCACGACGGATTATCAGTTCGGCGTCGAAGGTATTCTGGTCGCGAGCTATCGCGTGGCGTCGTTGTCGGCGCTGGGCATGGCGGGGACGCAAGCGCTGGAAGACGGCGAGCGCGGGGCGATTACGCTGACGGCTTCGGTTGCCGCGCAGGACGCGCAGATCGGGCAGGTGATCTATGGCTCGGCGAAGGCGGGCGTGAACGGTTTGGTGCTGCCGATGGCGCGCGATTTGATGGATCTGGGGATCCGGGTGAATTCGATCATGCCGGGGATTTTTGCGACGCCGTTGATGTTGGGCGCGCCGCAGAATGTGTTGGACAGCCTCGCGGCCTCGGTGCCGTTTCCCAAGCGGCTCGGCAAGCCGGAAGAGTTCGGCAGTTTGGTGCTGGAGTTGACGCGCAACACCTATTTCAACGGGCAGTGTCTGCGTTTGGACGGCGCGATCCGCATGGCGCCGCGTTGATCGATGAAGGCGCGTTTTTCTTCCGACGATCTTGAGACGTGGCGGCGCGACGGCGCCACGTTGATCCGCGACTTCTTCACGGCGGAAGAGGTCGCGGCGGTGTGCGCGGATTTCGAAACCGTGTTCAAGCGCACGGCCGGCGCCGACGAGCCGATGAACAAGAAGAAGGGCGATGAGGTCGGGCGCTTCAACAAGGCCCAGTTCAAGTCGATCGAGGTAGGGCCGTTCGAATGCTCGCCGGCGCTGAACTTGATCGGCGTGCATCCGGCGTTGATTGCGTTCGCCAAGCAGGCGATGAAGACCGACGCGGTGCATCTTTATCAGTGCCAGGCGTGGGCGAAGTTTACGGGCGATGCGGATTACGATCAGCCGTTTCACTGCGATTTTTCCAACCACACGCTGACCGCGCCGTCGGAGGACGCGGCGAAAAATTCGGTGACAATCCTTTGCTATTTCACGGATGTGACCGACGAGCACGGCGCGATGCATTTTGTGACGCGGCCGGACAGTGCGCAGGTCGCGGGGCCTGAGGCTTCACTGAACCTCGATCCGGTTTGGCAGGCGACGTTGCAAAACCAGTTGAAGCCTTATGGGCGTTCGAGTGCGTCGCCCGCCGGGACCGCCATACCCTATGCCATCGACGTTTATCATCGGGGCACGAATTTGACGGCGCCGAACGGGCATCGTTATGCGGTGATGGTGTGCTTCAAGAAGGCGGGCGACGAGAGCATCAACTTCCACGCCTGGCAATTTCACCACGAGAAGCCGTGGCGCAATATTTTCGATCATGCGAGTCCGGAGCAGTTGGCGTGCTTTGGGGTGCAGCGGCCCGGCGATCCGTACTGGACCGAGACGACGTTAGCGCGCGCGCAGGTGCGGTATCCGAACTGGGATCTCACGCCCTATCGCGCAGCGATGACGTCGCAACGCTGAATGAGCGACGTCGTCATTGGGCCGGATTATGCGCCGGCGCCGGAGACGCTGGTGCGAGCGGGCGTTCCGGTAGGCGCGATCCATGCGTTTACCATGGACTCGCGCGACAGTGCGATCTATCCGGGCATCCGGCGGCTTGAGAATGAGATCACCAAGCGGCGCGATGCGTTCGGCAACCGCATTGCGGCGGCGGAACACGAGCAGTCGGAGGCTGCGCCTTACACGCGCACGGTTTGGGTTTATGTGCCGGCGCAGTATGTCCCCGGAACGGCAGCGCCGTTTGTCGTGCTGCAGGACGGCTATCACTATGTGAACCGCGTGCCGCGCGTGCTGGACAATCTGATTGCGGCGGGGCGCGTCCCGGCGATGGTGGCCGTGTTGGTCGACAGCGGCGGCGGCGATGCGCAAGGGTCGCAGCGTGGGTTGGAGTACGACACGCTGTCGGGGCGTTATAGCGACTTCATCGAGACGGAGGTTTTGCCGCGTGTCACGGCGGCGACCGGCGTGACGTTGACCGATGACCCGAACGGCCGCGCGACGATGGGTGTGAGTTCGGGCGCGGCGTGCGCGTTCACGATGGCTTGGTTTCATCCGGAGCGTTACCGCCGTGTGCTGTCGTATTCCGGCACATATGTGAATCAGCAATCGCCGGTGAGCGCCGTCACGCCGCGCGGGGCGTGGGAGTATCACGCGACGTTGATCCCTGCCGCCGCGCGCAAGCCGTTGCGGATTTGGCTGGAGGTCGGCGAGAAGGATCTGCATCACGACGATCCGGAAGACACGTGGCACAACTGGCCGCTCGCCAATCAACGGATGGCGGCGGTGCTGGCGGCGAAGGGGTATGCGTATCGGTTCACGCTGTCGCTCGGCGGACGGCACGCCGATCCGCGTGTGGTGGAGCAGACGTTGCCCGGCGCGCTGGAGTGGCTGTGGGAGGATTATCCGCGGTGAGGGCCCTCCACGCCGTGTTTATTGCTGCACCGACCCTGGGTCCCGGACAGTAAGGTTCGCAAGGGCGTTGCTTTGCAACGCGCTCACCTAACTTCCGGGATGACAATGTGAGGTGCAAACACCTAACGTGCGGCCTGCAAAGTAGGAGATGACCCATGTCCAACATTCCTTCGACTGCGCTTCAGCTTCGTTCGACGGTGACCAAAGACGGCGAGTTGCATTTGTCGCTTGCGCGTGTGCCGGTTGTTGATCCGGGGGCGGATGAGGTTTTGGTGCGGGTTGAGGGGACGCCGATCAATCCGTCCGACCTTGGGCTTTTGATCGGGCCGGCCGACATGAAGCAGGCGCGCGTGAGCGGCAAGGGTGAGAGCGCCACCGTGGCCGCGCCGATTGCGCCGCAGTTCATGCGCATGATGGCGCCGCGTGTGGATCAGGCGATGCCTGTTGGCAACGAAGGTGCGGGCGTTGTCGTGAAGGCTGGGGCGTCGCCTCAGGCTCAGGCTTTGCTCGGCAAGACGGTCGCGATGATCGGTGGGGCGATGTACGCGCAGTATCGCACGATCAAGGCGGCGGACATCTTGCTGCTGCATGCGGGCACGACGGCGGCGGAGGGGGCGTCGTGTTTCGTCAATCCGCTGACGGCGCTGGGCATGGTCGAGACGATGCGGCGGGAGAACCATACCGCGCTGGTGCATACGGCGGCGGCGTCGAATCTGGGGCAGATGTTGAACAAGATTTGTCTCGCCGACGGTGTGGGCCTCGTCAACATCGTGCGTAGTGCGGAGCAGGAGAAGCTTCTGCGCGGGATCGGGGCGAAGGTCGTTGTCGATTCATCGGCGCCGGGGTTCATGGAGTCGTTGACGAAGGCGTTGGCCGAGACGGGCGCGACGCTGGCGTTCGATGCGATCGGCGGGGGCAAGCTTGCCAATCAGATTCTCGTCGCGATGGAGACGGCGGCGAGCCAGAAGGCGTCCGGGTACAGCCGGTATGGGTCGACGACGTACAAGCAGGTTTACATTTACGGCGGGCTCGATACGGGGCCGACGGAATTGACGCGTTCGTTCGGCATGGCGTGGGGCGTCGGCGGGTGGTTGCTGACGCCGTTCCTGATGAAGATCGGCGGGGCGGACGTGCAGCGGTTGCGTCAGCGTGTGGCGGATGAAATCAAGACGACGTTCGCCAGCCACTATACGCGCACGATCTCGTTGGCCGAGGCGCTGCAGCTCGACGTCATCAACGCTTACAACAAGCGGGCGACGGGCGAGAAGTTCTTGATCAATCCGAACAAGGATGTGTGAGGCATGACGACGTTGGCGAACCGGCCGAACACGGCGTTGCTGGTCATCGACGTGCAGAACGGCGTCGTGAAGAATGCCTATGCGCGCGATGCAGTCGTGGCCAACATTGCGGCCGTGGTGGAGAAAGCGCGGGCTGCGCGCGTGCCTGTGGTGTGGGTTCAGCATGTCGGCGATCACCTGAAGACCGGAAGCGAAGCGTGGCGGATCGTGCCCGAGCTTGATCCGCGCGCGTCGGAGCCGGTCGTCGCCAAGACGTGGGGCGACGCGTTCGAGGAGACGACGCTTGAGAGCGTGCTCGCAGAGTTCAAGGCCGGGCGCTTGATCGTTGCGGGTGCGCAGACGGACGAGTGTGTGCGCTCGACCCTGCATGGCGCGCTGGTTCGCGGTTACGACACCATCCTGGTCAGCGACGCGCACACGACGGAGGACTACACGTCCTATGGCGCGCCATCGCCGGATTTGGTGATCGCGCATACGAATTTGTACTGGAAGTATCAGACGGCTCCGGGCCGCAAGGCGGGCACCGTTGAGACGAAGGACGTCGACTTCAACGCTGCTGGCTAATCACCTCAAGCACAGTGCGTTAGGCCAGGCCGAAAGCGCCTTCGATGCCGTCGATGGTGAATTGGGCGGCGAGCGCGGCGAGGAGAATGCCGAAGACCTTTGTCACGATGGCGGCGAGGGTGGCGCTCATCAATTGGCTGACGCGGGCGGCGATCAGGAAGACGATCAGGGTCAGGATCAGGTTCACCGCTGCGCCGGCAAGGATGGCGCCGCGGAGGGACCAGTCGGCGTGCTGGGCGAAAAGGAGCATGATCGAGGCGATTGAGCCGGGGCCTGCAATCAGCGGGATCGCGAGCGGGAAGACGGAGATATCTTCGTGTTCGCCGGGATGGGTGCGTTGTCCTTCAAGGACTTTGGCGTTGCGGGCTTGGCGGCGTTGCGTGCGCGTTTCGAACAGCATGTCGAGCGCGATGATGAAGAGGAGCAGGCCGCCGGCGATGCGGAAGGCGTCGAGGCTGACGTGGAGTTGGGTGAGCAGCCACTCGCCGCCGAGGGCGAAGCCGAAGAGGATACCGGTCGCGACCAGGATGCTCTTGTAGGCCATGCGGCGGCGCATCGCGGGCGGCATGTCTTGCGTCAGCGTCGCGAACATCGGCGTGACGCCCGGCGGGTCGATCACGACAAAGAACGTCACCAGGGCGGCGAGGAAGACTTCTAGCATTGGCGTTAGCGCTCGTGCTGCGGGAGGCCGTCGGTGATGTCGTAGTAGTCGCCTTTATCGGCGACGAAGATGTGTTTGTCGATGTGGGTGCCGGTGGGTTTGTCGAACGCGCCCATGGCGATGGCGATCTTGTCGCGGCCGATCGGGTCCCAGAAGAGGAAGGCGCCGCACGTCGCGCAGAAGCCGCGCCGCACCTTATCGGACGAGCGGTACCAGGTGAGTTTGTCCTCACCATCGACTTTCACTGACGCGCGCGGCACGTCGGTCGACGCCCAGAAGTGGCCTGACTGCTTGCGGCAGAGTGTGCAGTGGCAGGCGTCGGGTGGGTGCAAAGGCGCCGTGACCTCGAAATTCACAGCGCCGCAGAGGCAGGATCCTTTCGCCATCCTAAGCCTCGCGCGAGAAGACGAAATACGCGGCGAGGAGCAGCACGATGGAGACGCCCTCGACGGCCATCGGCTGGAAGAGTTCGGGCGAGGCGCCGGTCATCGCCAGCGAATAGGTGCGAGCGGCGAGGGCGAGGCTCAGGAACACCAAGGGCGGGACGACGAAGCGGCGTTCGGCGCGGTAGGCGGCGGCGAGCATGAAGAGGCCAGAGCCGCCGAAGAGGGCGCCGATGTCGCCGCGAATGGTCGACAGTCCCAAATCGCCGAGCGGCGAAAGGCCGAGCTGCGCGGGGATCGTCAGCGGGTCGAGCCAGACGTTGACGGCGATGAAGAGCGCCGCCGCGCCTTGCAGCGCGAGCACGATGCGCGCGATCGTTTTGAGCATTTCTTTGTGTCCTTTGTAGCTTTGCTCACGACTTTCAGCCGCGATATTTCCGATTCAGTTTTTGCATGCCGGCGATCCAGCGGTTGTAGTCGCCTGTTTTGCGGCGCATGTATTCCAGGACCTCGGGATGCGGCAACACGAGGAAGTCTTCGGCTTCGATGGCGCGGACGCAGGCTTCGGCGACGGGTTCGGGCTCCATCATGCCGTCGATCGAGGCGACGCCGCCTTCGTTGCCGGCCGTCATGGCGGTGCGGACGGCTTGCGGGCAGAGGACGGAGACTTTGATGCCTTGGTCGCCGTGCGTGATGGCGAGCCATTCGGCGAGGCCGACGGCGGCGTGTTTCGTCACCGCGTAAGGGGCCGAACCGATTTGCGAGAGCAGACCCGCGGCCGACGATGTGTTGAGCAGATAGCCGCCGCCGCGCGCGATCATGCGCGGCACCAGGTGGCGCGCGGCCCAGACATGGGCCATCACGTTGATGTCCCAGATGCGCTGCCAATCGTCGTTCGCGGCCTCTGCACCACCGCGCACGCCGATGCCGGCGTTGGAGCAGAAGAGGTCGATCGGGCCGACGTCGCGCTCTACGCTGTCGATCAGGTGGCGGATGTCGTCTTCCTTGGCGACGTTGGTTGCGAAGGAGACGCCACCGATCTTGTCGGCGACCGCCTTCGCGCCCGCGCCGTTCAGGTCGGCGCAGACGATGCGCTTGGCGCCTTCCTTGGCGAAGCGTTCGGCCATCGCCCGGCCGATGCCGCTGGCCGCGCCGGTGACGACGATGATTTTGTCTTTGAGCTGCATGGCGCTTCCCCTGGCTGATTATTCTGGTCGGGCTTTGCTATCGTGCGCTAGCTTGCGCGTCCATATCAACGGAGCATTCCGATGCAGGGAAAAACCATCGTCGTCACGGGCGCCTTTGGCACGCTGGGTCGCGCGGCGGCGACGTTCGCCGCGTCGCGCGGGTACAAGGTTGCGATGCTGGACGTGGCCGTTCGGCCGGACAATCCGGTTCGCGATGCTCTAGCGTTGGCGGTCGATCTGACGAAGCTCGATGCCGCAACCGAGGGGATGCGCCAGGTGCGTGAGGCGACGGGGCGGATCGATGCGGTGCTCAACATTGCGGGCGGTTTCGTTTGGCAGACGGTGAGCGATGGCGATGCGGCGGCGTGGGATCGCATGTTCGCGCTGAATCTGAAGACCGCTTACAACGCCTCGCGCGCGGCGTTGCCGTATTTGGTCGAGACGTCGGGTGCGATCGTCAATGTCGGCGCTAACGGCGCGTTGAACGCCGGCGCGGGGATGGGGGCTTATGCGGCGTCGAAGGCGGGCGTGCACAAGCTGACCGAGAGTTTGGCGCAGGAGATGAAGGGGCGGGTGCGCGTGAATGCGGTGCTGCCGTCGATCATCGACACGGCGCCGAACCGCGCCGACATGCCGAAGGCCGACTTCTCCACCTGGGTGAAGGCGGAGGATCTGGCGAAGGTGATGCTGTTCCTGGCCTCCGACGATGCGCGCGACGTCACCGGCGTGCTGCTGCCGGTGATGGGGCGCGTCTAGCGGGGCGCTCGCGGCCTCTGCTATAGAACCGGCAGAGCCGCCGCAATAAGTGCGGCCACGGAGGAACGACATGAGCGCGCCCGACATCAGTCTCGGCAATTGGTTTTTGCAGCGCAGCCGGCGCACGCCCAAACGGCGGGCGCTGACCTTCGAAGGCAAGACGTCGACCTATGCCGAGATGCAGGAGCGGTTCGACCGGTTGGCTGCCGCGCTGAAGGCGGGCGGCGTTTGCCGCGGCGATCGCGTGGCGTTCATCGGGCTCAATCAGCCGGCGTTCTTCGACGTGATGTTCGCGGCGGCGCGGATCGGCGCGATCTTCGTGCCGCTGAACTTTCGTCTGACGGGGCCGGAGCTCGACTACATCATCAACGATGCGGGCGTGCATACGATCGTCGCCGACGGGCCGCATCGCGGCGTGATCGACAGCGTTCGTGCGAAGCTGCCGTGCCGGCATTATCTCTCGGCCGATCAAGACGCAGCGGATTGGCCTTCGCTGACCACGTTCGTGGGCAAGACGGCGCCGCTGCCGCATGGCGAGCCGATCGGCGAGGATGAGGTCGCGATCATCATGTACACGTCCGGCACGACCGGGCGGCCTAAGGGCGCGATGCTGACCCACGGCAACATCTGGTGGAACAACAGCATGAGCCTGCTCACCATCGACGCGATGGAGAGCGACGTGACGTTGGTGGTGGCACCGTTGTTCCATATCGGCGGACTGAACGTCACGACTTTGTCCGCGTTTCAGAAGGGCGCGGAGGTGGTGCTGCATCGCGGCTTCGATCCCGCGAAGTGGATCGAGGACATCGCGAAGTACAAGGTGACGACGGCGTTCGCCGTGCCCGCGATGCTGCTGGCCGTCAGTGCGAACCCTGCCTTCGCGGGCGCGGATTTCGGCAGTGTACGGACGATCATTTGCGGCGGTGCGCCGGTGCCGGAGCCGCTGCTGCACCTCTATGCGAAGCGCGGGATGCCGATCAATCAAGGCTACGGCCTGACGGAGACGGCGCCGATGGTGACGTTCCTGACCAGCGATTGGGGTGCTTCGAAATTGGGGTCGGCGGGCAAGCCCGGCTTCTTCATCGACGTGGGTCTCGTGGATGCCGAAGGCAAATTCCTGCATGAGCCCGGCGCGCGCGGCGAGGTCGTGTGCAAGGGGCCGAACATCATGAAGGGCTATTGGAACAAGCCCGAAGCCACCGCCGCCGCGATCGATCCGGCCGGCTGGTTTCATACCGGCGACGTCGGCTACTTCGACGCAGACGGCTTTCTCTTCATCTGCGATCGCGTGAAGGACATGATCATCACCGGCGGCGAGAACGTCTATCCGGCCGAGGTCGAGGCGGTGCTCTATGCGCATCCCGCGATCGCCGAGGTCGCGATCTTGGGCCAGCCTGACGAGAAGTGGGGCGAGGCGGTCGTCGCCGTCGCCGCGCTGAAGCCCGGACAATCACTGACGCTGGAAGCGCTGCGCGGGTGGGGAACGGAACGGCTCGCGCGCTACAAGCTGCCGTCGCGGTTGGAGGTGGTGGAAGCGCTGCCGCGCAACCCGGCGGGCAAGGTGCTGAAGTTCGAACTGCGCAAGCGGTTTGTGGAGGGGAAGAAATAGTGGGGAGATTGGTATAGTGTCCCTGTAATGGCCGTAAAGGTGAAAGCACCACGCGTGAAATTCGATGACGAGTTCCGAAAAGGTGCTGTGCCGATCATCGCTTGGTGCGTTGTCTCTTTTTTGTTGTTCGCACTCGCTGTGAACGACGTCCTTCCGGGCTTTGCTTTTGGCATTCTTGGTGCGACGGCCTTCGCAATTTTTCTTTGGGTTAGGTTTGGAGTAAATTCAACAAAGTAAGAAAAACATGGAATAGGGGGACAGTATATTAATTCCCCGTTACCGGTTGGGAATGGAATACGGCGACAGTTTATCGTGTCCCGCTGAGATTTCCTGGGACCCGAAAACATGCCACCGCACTATGAGCAGCCCCTCAGGCGCGCAAAGCAAGCGCTAGTAGGCGGGGACGTCGCGGGTGATCACTCGGCCTCGGCTGATCGGGCCGCCGGCTTGTTCTTCGAGATCCAGCCATGCCTCTTCGTAAGCCTCGTACCGGCATTGGCGATAGTCGGCCCGGTCGGACAGGGTGCGGTCGTCGCCTGATCTGCACACATAGCGCGCGGCGCCGTCGATGCGGCGCGATGCTTCGCGCGCGTCGCGCGGGATCGATAGGTTGAGGTCGCCCATGTAAACCTCGACCGAGCGCTGATCGACATCGCCCCGAACGACGACGTGATACGATTGGGCTTGGGCGAGCGCGGGCAGGCCCGCGAGTGCGACGGTGGCGGCAAGGATGGTGCGTCTCATTGTGTCTCTCCTTCGGGAGGGCTGCGGGTGACGGCTGCGGGCCGCCTCCAGGAGAAAACGCAGGAGAGCGTTCACGGTTCGCTGCAACTTTTGTTTATCCGCTCCGGAACTGTCGCCGGTGAAGCTAGGCCGAACGATTAAAACAGAGTCATTGCTACGGCGTCTCGCATCTCACCGCCAGCAGCGTTCCTACGCCTTAAGCGGACGCCATCATCGCTCCGCGGATCGGCGAGACGGGCAGGTCCGCCTTGCGGTCCAGCAACTCCCGCTCTGGTACGCCGGCGCGTAGTCGGGCCAGCCAGTCGTCCGGATCGAACTCGACGCCGATCGGGTTCGTCGCCATGCGGGGACCGTGCATCATTGCGTTTGCGTCAGCCGCCGTTGGGAAGCAATCGACCTGGAATTCCATCTGATTGCCGTCGGGGTCGGCGTAGTACATCGAGATGGTCATCCCGTGGTGGATGCACCAGTAAGGCGTGATGCCACGCTCCTTGAGCCAGGCGTAGTTCTCAAAGAGATTGCGCAGCGAGCCGTACGTATAAGCGACGTGGTCGACGCCGACCGAACCGCGTTGGGCTTGTCCCGGTCCGTTCGGGTTGATCACGTCAAGGTTCGCGAAGGCGAACCGGTGGTGCTCATCATCATAGGTTAGGAACGCCAGCGCTGGGTCCTGATACTGGACCTTGGCGTCGAAAACGGTCTCGTACCAGGCGATCATCTCGGCGAAGCGGCGCGTGCGATAGACGACGTGAACAAATTTCTGCGGCGGCACACGCATCGAAGATCCCCTCCAGTATATTGCCGGATCAGCCGGTCCGCCCGGCCTCTCCTTGCGGCGAGGTTGGCACAGATGAGCGGAGTCCGGCAAACGAACGTCGGCATTGGGGGGAGTGCGTGATTCCATTCCCTCATTGCCATTGCTGATCGCGATCAGACATTGGTGAGCCCGCCATCGACGCAGAGGTCCGCGCCCGTGATGAAGCTCGAGTCTTCGCAGGCGAGGAAGAGAGCCGCCGTTGCAATCTCCTCCGGCCGTCCAAACCGCGCCATCGGGACCATGGCGGTCATGGCCGCCTTCCACTCCGGCGGCGCACCCCTGGTGAAGGGCGTGTCGATGGGTCCTGGGCTGATGACGTTCACGCGAATATTTCTGGGCTTGAGTTCGACGGTCCACCCTCTTGCGAAGGCGCGTACGGCGGCTTTGCTCGCGCTGTAGACGCTGCCGCCGGGAAGGCCTTTGAGATGGGCGATGGAGCTGTTGAGAATGATCGATCCGCCGTCGCGGAACAGCGGCAGAGCTTTCTGCACTGTGAAAAGGGGCGCCTTGACGTTGGTGTTGAACGTTTCATGGAACACCGTCTCAGAAACGGAGGTAACAGGCTGGTCCATGTGTCCGACGCCTGCGCTGGCGAACAAGACGTCGATGTGGCCGGCTTTCGCCTTGACGGTTTCGAACAACCGGTCGAGATCAGCAAGGTTTGCCACGTCGCCCTGCACGCCCAGAGCGTTGTGACCGATAACATCGACGGCTTCATCGAGTATTTTTTTGCGCCGGCCGGTAATGACAACCCTGGCTCCCTCGACGGCGAATAACGTCGCCGTCGCGAGCGCCATTCCGGTACTGCCGCCCGTAATGACCGCTACTTTTCCATCCAATTTCCCCATTGGTGTTTTTCTCCCTACTCTTGGACTTGAGGATGTCAATCTGTTCCGCCCAGAGGGAATTGCGCGCGTCGTTCGCCCCGGACAATCGCAGTCGCGGAATATCTGTTATTCGCCGGGCGGTAGACCACGTGGAGAAACGGACACGAGATGGATCAGCTTGCACAGATGCGGCTGTTTGCCCGCGTTGTAGAAACCGGCAGCTTTTCGCGTGCCGCCAAGGCGGAACACGTTGGCCAGTCGACCGCGAGCAAACAGATCGCGGCTCTTGAGGATCGCCTAGGAGCGCAGCTTCTTCGACGCACGCCGCGGGGACTGAGCGTCACCGACCAAGGGCGCGCCTATTACGATCTCGCGAGCGAACTGCTGAGCAGAATGGAAGCCGGCGAGGCGAAAGTGCGCGCGGTGGGCCGCGGTATGAACGGTCGGCTTCGCGTGTCAACGTCGCCGATTCTAGCTAAGGATCTGATCGTGCCGCGATTGCCCGATCTCTTCGCGCGCTTTCCGAATCTGTCGATCGATCTGGACGTTTCGGAACGCTATGTCAGCTTGGTGGAGGAGGGGTTCGATGTCGCTATCCGCGTTGGGCGGCTGCAAGATACGACGCTCATCGCAAAGAAGATCGGCTGCCTTGAAGCATTGCTGGTCGCATCCCCGGACTATCTGGCAAAGCATGACGCGCCCCGCACGCCCGACGACCTCAATGTTCACATCTGTCTCCCATTCATGTTCGAAGGTAGACCCAAGCCCTGGCATTTCCGGGCGGAGGGCGAACTTGTCTCCTTCAGCCCAGCAGGACGCTTTCAAACGAACGATGTTCACAGCATCTATGCCGCGGTCCTCGGCGGCTTCGGTATCTCGCAGGGACCGAGCTGGCTGTATGGCGCACAAGTCCGCGGCGGCGCCTTGAAAGCTCTATTGCCAGCCTACGCCCCGCCGCTCGTGCCAATTTACGCGGTCAGCG
Source organism: Alphaproteobacteria bacterium (assembly GCA_034440355.1). GTDB lineage: Bacteria > Pseudomonadota > Alphaproteobacteria > Micropepsales > Micropepsaceae > SZUA-430. The sequence goes on along the minus strand of JAWXBY010000043.1, from coordinate 6,045 downwards.
CCGCCGGACGTCGGCAACGCAGCGCGGCAACAAAAGGCTTTATCGATTATCTGGCGGGGGTGCTTGGCGGCGAACCCGATTTGCGAAAGAGGTGATTGAAAACGGGGACATGATACATGCTTCTTCGCGCGACTGCCTAAGTCGGGACGGGAAAACAGATATCCGTGCATTGCGGGTCTCGTACTAGCGCGAAGCTGACGCCGTGATGACGTCATCAAAGCCAGCGACCCCAGTTCCCTCGCCAGCTTACGTCGCGAGGCCCGGGTCGCCTTCCACGATGCGCTGATGCAGTTGGGGTGCCTCGCCGGGGCGCCAGCGGTTGACGGTGTGGGTTACGCGATAGAGGAGGGGGCCGCCGTCGGGGGCGGTGTTGCGTTCGAGGGGTCGGGGGATGCAGACGAATTCGGTTTCGAGATTGGCGGCGCTGGCGCGGACTGTCGCGTAGCCGTGGCCGCCGAGATCGGCGAAGGCGAGATGGGGCGCGACATCGGGGTTTGAGAGCGCGAGTGCTTTCGCTTTGTCACCGGTCTTCTGCAGCTCGAGGCTTGAGCGGACGCCGTGCAGCACGGTCATGTTCATCGCGGCGCCGACGCTGCCGTTGCCGCGATCGTGCAGGTAGAGCGCACGCAGCGGGTGTTCTTTCTTCATCCCGAGTTCCGTCACCTCGAAGAGGCCCTGGGCCGAGATCGAGCCGGTGATGAATTCGACGCCGACCGGCTCGAACTTTTTGGGCGGCAGCGCCTTCGACACGCGGCCGGCCCAGAACGAATGCCTGTCGCCGGCGACGATGGCGAGGCCCGTGATGCCCCGGTCGCGTACGACCTCCATGATCTCCGCGTGGTCGACGACGTAGCCGCCGCCGTTGATCTGTGCGTAGCCCTCGCCCGGCCATGTCCGCCCCGCAAGCCCCGGCGGCAGATTCAAAGGGTCGGTACGCCCGCTGAGCGTGCCGAATGAGTGTCCCCAGATCTTCCATGGCGCGTTCGATTGCGTCAGGCGTTCGATGAACCACTTCTTCTGCGCGACCCCCAGATAGCTTGACGGAGGATCATTCCTGGTCGGGTTCGGCACGTCCTTGCCGTCGAAGCGAATGGTCGCGGGCGGCCGGCCGTTGTTCGCGGCGCGGGCGGCGTCAAGCGTGTCATTGACCTCTTCGGGAAACATATAGGGGAAGCCCTTGCCCATGTCGAAACCCTCGCCGTTCGTCGGCGGCGACATGAAAGAGCGGTTGTCGGTGATGATGAGCTCCGCATTCTGTCCGAAGCGCAGCGCGCGATGAACGCGCAGCGAATGGATCGCGGCAAGATTGTTGGGCTCGAGGCCCAAGCCGCGTTCGTCGAACCTGCTTAGCGCCGCATTGTTGACGGGTGGCGGCGTGAAGCGGTCGAGGCTGGCGTCGCCCGGCTTCACCACGCGCGCGGGCTGATACTCGAACCAGGCTTGGTTCGCGATGACCTTCAGCTTTTGCGCAGGCCGCGCTTCCCCGTTGAACACTTGCTGGCTTTGGAAGCCCTGCCAGGAAAATTCGTGATTGTCCCAGACGGGCACGAACGGAAAGCGCGCGCGCGCGTCCTGCAGATCGGGGTCGGTGAGATACCCTTTGTAGGCCGCGCGATAGTCGGCGAGTGTCGTGGGTATGTGGAACCGGCCCATCTTCTCGCCGTTCGGAAAGCGCACGATGTCGCGCAGGCGCCGCCCGCGCTCCACGCCGCCGGGGCTATCTTCCGGGTACCAAACCATCTCGTAGATGAAGTCGCCGAGATGCAGCACGAAGAGCAGTTGCTCTCCACGCGGCCGCCGCTCGTCTTCGAAGATCATGCGGCGATAGGCGTTGCACGCGCCTTGCGAGATGTCCTGGCAGCTGACGAAGGCGAACTTGACGGGGCGCGGATCGCCGTCGGCGGGCGCGGTCAGCGTGCGGCCGATGCGGCTGCCGTTCCCCTGCGCGTCGGTGAAGCGGTACCAATATTCCTGCGCGGGTTTCAGGCCGGCCGCGAGGAAGCGGCACGTCCAATCCGTGTCGGGGCCGACGGTCGTTTCGCCGCGCGCGACGGTCGACGTGAAGGCGGGTGTGGTTGAGACTTCGACGGTGAGTTTGTAACTCTCCGCCGGTGCGCTGGGCGCGCGGCGGGTCCACAAGATCACGCTGTCGGCTTGCGGATCGCCGGAGGCGACACCTTGCGGGTAGAGATCGCGCCGCTCACGCCAGGGAGCGGCCGCAATCGCCGGACTGTGCCCCCATGCCAATGCCGCGCCGAAGGCTGCCGCCGCCTGCGCGAACTCGCGCCGGGTTGTGCGTGTGCTCATGATCGTCTCCCCCGATGTCTCTGTGACGAGCATAGCGGCGCGGCGATGCGATCAGAACCTGCGTATCATCAACACACCGTGAGCCAAATACGGCCACAGGTGCGCTGCGGCTCCGTCTGGTAGCGCAGGCGTCCCGCCCGTGGGGCGTCTTCATTGCGTCGGCGTTTGTTGATAGTCACGAAGAGCGGGCGGGACGCCCGCGCTCCCAGCAAGGGGAGGCGAGGTCTCACCAGGACACGATTACCTATCGCCGAATGTCATTTTGGATCGTCCGTTGCAATCACCGCGGGCTCAGCGATCGGCAGGGCTTCCGTCCGCCTTACGCAAGCCGGCCTTGATTTCTTCGTCGACCGTGCGTTGCGCGTCGCGCGCGCCAGTACTCGCTTCGATCTGGCCGATGCAGCCCCAGCAATCGCCGCCGCAATCGCCCGAGAGCAGATCGTCGGCGTTGTTCAGCGCGCGGCCGCACATGGCGCATTTCCCGAAATTGGGGTTGTCGGCGAAGGCTCTGGCGAGCGACGACACGGATTGCATCTTCGCCGGCGGCAGATGCCGCGCGGCGCGCAGCGTCAGGTAGCGCGACATGTCCGCCGGCAGCGGCCTGAAACAACTCGTCAGCGCAATCAGCGCAAACACTTGGATTGCGTAGGAAAGCGACGCGAATCCTTGCTCGCCTCCGGGAATCTGCAACCAAACGAGATACGCGGCACCGAGAAACGGCACCCAGCACGCCAGCAGCAAGAGTGCCCGCAACGCTGGATTGAGACCGTCGGCAACCTTCAGAATCTCCTGCTGCTCGGCGAACGAAGGGAGCCCGAGCAGCAGCCTGATCTCCCCCTCGATCCAGGCAAGCGCCCACCCGCCCGCGCGAACCAATAAGCCCGACGCCAAAACAATCGCGATCAGAAGGAACGGGCTCCCTTGCTTGCCCAGCACGAGCGGCACGCCGACTAGAAAGAAGACCGCCAATCCGACCGCCGTCGCCACGACCCGACCGATCGCTCTGCAGAGGGCGGAAACGAACACCACCAAGCCCAATGCCTACTCCGCCGCCTTGAAACAATAAGGAAATAATAAGGGAAAACACGGCGACAGGTAATCGTGTCCCCGCGCTTCCAGACTGCGCTGGGCGGGCCATGCTGTGCCGCTTTCCGGGCCGTGCGACATGCTGCCGGTCGCGCTCGTTAAAGGACGGCTACTTGCGAGAAGTGATAGCTGCCTTCTGAAGGTTCTCCGCCGACAGTCATTGCGTGCCAGCGTACTTCGTACACGCCAGGTGGCGGCGGATACTCCATACGGAAGAACAACGTCCTCCCGCCGAATGCTGTGGTCCCAGTGACCGGTTCGCCTTCGCTGTCGAACATCATGATCGAACTGCCGTTCGCTCGCAGTGTCTCGCTAAATTGCAGTTCGATTTGCCCAATGCTCGCGACCGAGTCTGGTTCAGGGTCTGCACGAACGAGCACGGCTGCTGCAATGGCGTACTGCGCGCTCAACATCAGCATGCCTAGAACGAGAAGCGGTCGCATTCAAATCCTCGATGGTAGAGAATGAGGAAACAGGTAATCTTGTCCCCGCGGGCCAGACGGCTTAATCCGTTCCGACCTCAAATTCTTTGAGCGCCATGATGGCATCGAACGAGCCCGCGCTGCCTGTGCAGCCAAGTAACGCGATCTCGTAGTTGACCGGTTTTCCGGGTTTGTATGCGCTCAAGAATTCGTCGATCTGCGACTCTGATGCCAGCAGCCAAGCCGTCGCCTTGGACCCGGTCAGGCGGAGTTCGCGCTTCAGTTCGCCGACTTCCGTCCCTGAAACAACCGATCTCCTGAAGGTTTTTTCCCAATAGCCGGCAAACTTCCGGTGCGCTTCCAACATCGGTTGCGCATCTGCAGCGCTCGCTGCTGTGAAGCGATAGTCGAAGCCGGGTGGAATAAATCCAAAAACTGCTTTGCCGGGCGACGCGCTTTCACATCCCGAGATGCCATGTTCGATCTGCGCATCAAGCGTCGAGTCTTGTGGCGCCGCGCTGGCGGGGAATATCAAGGCCGCCATCGCGGTCAGGGTCAGTGCGCAAGCAGGCGCCAGCGACCGGGTTCGTCTCATGGGTCATGCCTTTGCAGGTGTTTGAGCTTCGAACGCGAGAGCTGTCTCTCGCAACCGGGTGAGAAAGTTTAACATGGAAAGGACCGAGGTGCGATTGAACTTGCGGATCAGATTCCAGCCCCAGTCTTGCAGCGCTAATCGTTGCAAATGTCTACGTCGCCATCGGCGAGTACTTTTTTCGGAATTCCGGATTGGTTCGCCACGGCGCAAAAGAGGCGACCGGTCGCGTCGGGTGGGGGGAAAAGAAATGCAGAACGAACGTCGCGGCGACCGTCGTGCACGGATTCGATGACAAGCGCGATGCCGTCAAGATTGAACATCTGGTAAGGGGGCAGGTCGGAGAACACCGCCTGAAGCGTCCTCGTTTGCTCAGCGGTGAGGGTCCGTCGCATCATTCGTCTAGGAAGGGTCGCGTTCCACCACGCCTGATCGCCTGCGGGCGTGGTCTTCGTGTCGTCAGGTCTTGTTCCATCGTCTTCGAGCCAAGCGGAACTGAGCGTGCCCTTACCCGATGCTGCGCTCACCTTCAAACGAAACGCGATCGGCACACGTGAGAACGAGGGCGAGGTGAGCACACGGTAGACGCTGCCGCCGCTTTGAGCGGCGTGCCGAAGGTTGGGTTCGCCCAACTTCGTCAGCTGCCAATCGCGGTGGCCCATCAAGATTCGATGCTCCGCGTGACGCGTCCTCAAACATGCCGGCCAACGCCAATCGATGCCATCACTGGCGGAGCCAAAGATCGCACCAAGCGGCACCCGGATCGTGGGATCCGACAATTCCGGCGACACGAAGAAAGATTGCTCCTGCTCTTGGGCAGTCGGCGGGCCACCGTATTCCCTCAGGACTCTCGGCATGAGGCCCTCCACGCAAAATCCCTCGGTGGGGCGCATCACGCCCGTGGCCGACAGAACGATGAACGGAAGCGCCGCGATCACGACGACGAGACCAACGGTCAGACAGAGCAACCACTTCATCTCACCTCCATCCAAGGTTCGCACCGCGAGCTGCCGAACGTAGCGCTATCTTGCCACTTTCGATTGCCACTCGGAGGGCTTAGTTCTATATTTGTTCCTTCGCTGTCAGAGCGCTGCAACTTGAATCTGTGATCTGCTTGTTTGGCTGTCGCGGCCTTCGCGATGTGTGCAGTGTCATGCGCGCAATCTTGTCTTGTGAGGTGGTCTGCCGGCTGCCGACACATGTGATGGCAAGGTGATGGATGCGTGACGGCAGAAATGCCGAAAGTCTGCCGATGTGACGCTGTGATGGATCGGATTGCATGTGTTTTTGAGGCGTGGCGTTATCGGCGACTTTCTGTCGGTTGGAGTATTGAGCGTGGGCTATGACGAAGTTGTCTTGGGGCGGCGGAGTATTCGTGGGTTTAAGCCCGTTCCGGTGCCGAAGGCTTTGATCCGCGAGGTGATTGAGCTGGCGATGCGGGCACCGTCGTCGCTGAACACGCAGCCGTGGAATTTTCATGTCGTGGCTGGCGAGCCGTTGAACCGGATTCGTCAGGGCAATACCGAGCGCAATCTGGCGGGGGTGCCTGACTCGCGCGAGTTTCGCGGGCATGGCGGCTATGAAGGCGCGCATCGCGAGCGGCAGATCGAGATCGCCAAGCAGCTGTTCGGCGCGATG
>JAWXBY010000042.1:0-18854 GCA_034440355.1 Alphaproteobacteria bacterium | reverse complement strand
GCCGATCTCGGTCCAACCAACTGGACTGACATCGAGAAAGAGATTATGCGCGCTCATAGGTGGTGGACGGTCGCCGAACTCCTCGCGGCCCCGGAGACGATCTTCCCACCCCGGTTTGGTTACTGGGTCGATCGCTACCTGAAACACGGCACGAATGGCCCCGAAGAGATCCCTCTTTGAAGCCAAACCCAGGGCATGCGATACCCCGCGCCATGGGCATGATCCTTTCAATAGCACTCGGCGGCGCCATCGGCTCGCTCGGGCGATACGCACTCTCAAGCCAAATCACGCACTGGATGGGGCCGGGATTCCCGTGGGGCATCCTGATCGTGAACATCGTGGGCTGCTTCATCATGGGCGTGATCGCCGAACTCGCGGCGCTGACCTGGAACATGTCGCCTGAGATGCGTGCGTTCCTGACGACCGGCATCCTGGGCGGCTTCACGACCTTCTCGGCCTTCGCGCTCGACACGGCGGTACTGACGCAGAAGGGCGACATGACCAACGCGCTCCTCTATGCCGGAGGATCGGTGGGCGGCTCGGTGATGGCGCTATTCCTCGGCCTCTATGTCGTGAGGCTGCTCACGCCATGACCGCCGTCACCCAACGCAAGATCAAGCCCGACGAAGACGGCCTGCGCCTCGACCGCTGGTTCGCGCGTCACTTCCCGCATCTCACGCACGGCCGCCTCGAGAAACTGCTGCGCACCGGTCAAGTGCGCGTCGACGGCGCGCGCGTGAAGGCGAACCACCGCATCGTCGGTGGCGCGACAGTCCGCATCCCGCCGCTCCCCGCGCCGACGGCCGAGCAAGAGAAGAAAACGGCGCCGACAATGACGGCAAAGGACCGCGCCTTCATCGAAGGCCTCGTCCTCCACCGCGACAGCGACGTCATCGTCCTGAACAAGCCGGCGGGCCTCGCCGTGCAAGGCGGCACGAACACGGAGCGTCACATCGACGGCCTGTTGCCGGGCCTCGTCGACAAAGGCGCCGAGCGCCCGCGCCTTGTGCACCGCTTAGACCGCGACACCTCCGGCGTCCTCGTCATTGCGGCCAACGCCCGGGCCGCCGCATCGCTGGCGCTAGCGTTCCGCGGCCGCGACACGCAGAAAATCTACTGGGCCCTCACCAATGGCCTGCCGATCCCGCGCGCCGGCAAAATCGACGCCGCGCTGATCAAAGCCGTCGCCGAAGACGGCCGCGAACGCGTCCGCGTCGCCTTCGAAGACGAAGAGGAAGACGTCAAGGCCGCGGTCACATTGTTCGAAACGATGGACACCGCAACGACCATGGCGTGGCTTGCGCTCATGCCGCTGACCGGCCGCACGCATCAGCTGCGCGCGCACTGCGCCGCGATCGGCGTGCCGATCAGCGGCGACGGCAAATACGGCGTCGAACCCGCGCGCAGCCACGGCGAAATCCCGAACAAGATGATGCTCCACGCACGCAGCCTGCGCATCCGCCACCCGAAGGGTCACTGGCTCTTCGTCACCGCGCCGCTGCCGCCGCACATGGCGAAAGCATGGGACCTGTTCGGCTTCGACAAGGACGACACGCGCGAACTTTTCCAAGAAGAACTCGCGCCAAAACGCGTGAGAGAACCGCGCCCATCCAAAGACGCCAAGGAAGACCGGCGCGGCAAAGTACACGGCACAAAAAGGAAGGGCCGGCGTTAGGGGAGGGGACTGATGGCCAACAAGAGAAAACCGGCAGCGCCCGAACGGCCGCCATTCATCCGCCATTGGACCGAGATCGAACGCCTCGAACCGTTCCTTCATCCGCACACGCACGAACCGATGGTGCGGCCCGCACCGTTCTCGATGGTGTTCGAACTCCGCCGCCTCGGCATCCGCCACGACACCATCATGCCAGGCTGGCGCTCGTCGCAACCGCACGCCGAGCGCGACGAAGAAGAGATGATCTTCGTCCTCGAAGGCACGCCCGACCTCTGGGTCGACGGCTACACCTACCGCCTAAAGCCCGACGACACCGCAGGCTGGCCCGGCCGCGACGGCCAGGCCCACTGCCTCATCAACAACACCGACAAACCGGTCCGCATACTGACGATCGGCGAGGCGTCGCGTTACAGCTCGCACATCCATTTCCCGCTGACCCGCGAAATGGACGAATGGCTTGAGGAAGACCACAAACACTGGACCGACGTCCCCAAGCGCAAACTAGGGCCTCACGACGGACTACCCGACGCCAAACGCGGTCGCGCCGCACCGAAAGCCTGGCAGGCCAAAACAAAACCGTCCTGCCTGGTCGACTGGAAGAAAATCCAAAAGCCCGGCACGCCATATCCCAACGACGACGAACCCATGGCCGACTGGTCGCACCTGACGGTCGCGCTCGGCATCACCCGCATCGGCGCCGGCCACGACTACCTGCCGCCAGGCCGCCGCACGTCTTACCCGCACGCCGAATTCGACGAAGAAGAATTCGTCTACGTGGTCGAAGGGGAACCCGATGTCTGGATCGACGGCAACCTGTTCCGGCTTAAAGCAGGCGACGGCATCGGCTTCCCCGACCGCACCGGCATATCGCACTGCCTGATCAACAACACCGACAAGCCAGTGCGCCTAATCACGGTAGGCGAAGCCAGCCGTCGCCGCTCAAAGTGCATCTACCCGCTGCACCCCAAGCGAAACAAAGAAATCGGCGAAGGCCTCTGGAAAGAAGCCCCGAAGATGAAACTGGGCCCCCACGACGGCCTGTCCGACATGCGCCGCGAATGGCTGAAGAAGCGGAAGCAACAGCCCAAAAAGAAGCCAAAGAAATGACAGTCGGCATCACGCGCTCCCCTCTCCCTTCCCACTTCGGGAAGGGAGAGGGGCCGGGGGTGAGGGATGGGCACTGCGCAACGTCAGACGCCAAAGTCTCGCACCAAAGCTCTAGTTCCCCGCATTCACCGGAAGAACGCACGCCCGCCATCCCTCACCCCCGGCCCCTCTCCCTTCCGATTCCGGAAGGGAGAGGGGAGACGAGCGCGCGATGCTGAAACCCAACATCAAACGCTTCTACAAATCCGTCGACGTGCACGACGACGTGAACGGCTTCGCGATCCGTCTCGACACGCGCCCGATCAAAACCCCAGCGGGCAAACCACTCTGCGCCCCGACGCACACGCTCGCCGAAGCCATCGCCGCCGAGTGGCAAGGGCAGGGCGACATGATCCTCCCCGACACCATGCCGCTGACGAAATCGCTGAACACCGCACTCGACCGCATCGCCCCCAACCGGGACGCGATCATCGCCGACCTCGCGAACTACGCAGCCTCCGACGTCCTCTGTTACCGCGCTGAATCGCCGATCGAACTCGTCCGCCGCCAAAGCACAGCCTGGGACCCATGGCTCGACTGGGCCGCGGAGCGGCACGGCGCACGCCTCATCGCAACGATTGGAATCACCCATGTCGCCCAACCGCCGGAAGCGCTCGCCCGCCTGCGCGAAGCCATCGCCGCGCATGACGATCATCGTCTCGTGGCCGTCCACACCGGCGTGACCATCACAGCGTCTATCGTCCTAGGTCTCGCTTTCGCGGCAAAGGCAATCACCGCCGAAGAAGCGTTCGCGATCGCGCAGATCGAAGAGACATACCAAGCCGAACTCTGGGGCCTCGACGCCGAGGCCGAGAAGGCGCGCGCCAACCGCCTCGCCGATCTCAAAGCAGCAGAGGCGTACTTGAACCTGCTCGCCGGGGCTTAAGACTTCGGCGTCAGCACGAACCCACCGACGCAAGTGTCGAGTTCGGCCGTATCGCCATCGGGAACAGGTATGCCGGCGCCGACCTGATACGCCCGCGATCCGTCGATCACGATCAGCGATTTGAACTTCATGGTCGGACTGTCGGCGTCGAAAGCGATCGCCGGCAACTGCTGCGACCCACGCGCAAAGGTGACGCGCTTGCTCGTCTTCAGCGTCGCACCGACGCCCTTCACGAAGCTGTCGCGGCTCGCGATCGTCTCTTCGTCCGGGTTGATGACGTACGGGTAGTCGGCCGCAATGATGATGCACAGCGCGCCCGTTCCAGCCCCAACGAACGTGTTCATTTTCACGCCGTCCGATGTGGACGTCTCATACGCCGGCGCTTTCGGGAACACCCCCGAAAAACCGAACTCCGGCGCGTTGTGCTGCACCCAGCCCGCATACGCGGCTGGCGCCAACACCAGCGCGACGGCAAATCCCGATACCAGCGTCCAAACCGTCCGCATACGTCTCTCCCCTGACGATGCCGCCAGATCATCCATCCGTGCCAAGCCCGTCAAGCTATGCCCCCTCGGGCCCCTAGGCTTTGTGCGCAGTTACGTATTGGCCGACCCGCACCGCGCGGTTGCGCACCCCCCCAAACTGTGCAGATTTGCGCCCAGACTCGAAGCCCCAGGAAGGGGTTAGCGACCGCCAGGGGCAATGGGCCGATGCACGACATTATCCGCGAACTCGAACGCCGCCGCGAAGCGGCCTACCAGGGGGGCGGACAGAAGCGCATCGAGGCCCAACACGCCCGCGGAAAACTGACCGCTCGCGAACGCCTGGACATCCTTCTGGACGAGGGCAGCTTCGAAGAATTCGACACCTTCGTCGAACACCGCTCGACGGACTTCGGTATGGAGGCCAACCGCATCCCGGGCGACGGCGTCGTAACAGGGTGGGGCACCATCAATGGCCGCTTGGTCTACCTGTTCGTAAAGGACTTCACCGTCTTCGGCGGCTCGCTCTCGGCCGCCCACGCGCAAAAGATCGTCAAAATCCAAGACATGGCGCTGCGCAACGGCGCGCCGGTAATCGGCGTCTTCGACGCCGGTGGCGCCCGCATCCAGGAAGGCGTCGACGCGCTCGCCGGCTACGGCGAAGTCTTCGCCCGCAACGTCCTCTCGTCCGGCGTCATCCCGCAGATCAGCGTCATCATGGGTCCCTGCGCCGGCGGCGACGTCTATTCGCCCGCGATGACCGACTTCATCTTCATGGTCCGCGACACGAGCTACATGTTCGTCACCGGCCCTGATGTCGTGAAGACGGTGACGAACGAGGTCGTCTCCGCCGAAGAACTCGGCGGCGCCAAAATCCACACGACCCGTTCCTCGATCGCCGACGGCGCGTACGAGAACGATGTCGAATGTTTGATGCAGATGCGGCGTCTGATCGACTTCCTGCCGTCGTCGAACCGGGAACCCGCACCGCGCTGGCCGAGTTTCCAGGAAATCGAAGGCGACGACATGTCCCTCGATACCCTGATCCCGCCGAACCCGAACAAGCCCTACGACATGAAGGAACTGATCCTGAAGGTCGCCGACGAAGGCGACTTCTTCGAGATCCAGGAAAACTTCGCCAAGAACATCATCACCGGATTCGGCCGCATCGAAGGCGCAACGGTCGGCTTCGTCGCCAACCAGCCGATGGTGCTCGCCGGCGTGCTCGACAGCGACGCCAGCCGCAAAGCCGCGCGCTTCGTGCGCTTCTGCGACTGCTTCAACATCCCCCTCGTGACCTTCGTCGACGTCCCAGGCTTCTTGCCGGGCACCGCCCAAGAATACGGCGGCCTCATCAAACACGGCGCGAAACTCTTGTTCGCCTTCACCGAAGCGACGGTCCCGAAAATCACCTGCATCACCCGCAAAGCCTTCGGCGGCGCCTACGACGTCATGGCGTCCAAACACATGCGCGCCGACATCAACTACGCCTGGCCGACAGCCCAGATCGCGGTCATGGGCGCCAAAGGCGCCGTCGAAATCATCTTCCGCGCCGACATCAACGACCCCGCCAAAATCGCCGAACGCACAAAGGAATACGAAGACGCATTCCTAAACCCGTTCGTCGCCGCCCAACGCGGCTACATCGACGAAGTCATCATGCCCCACGGCACCCGCCGCCGCATCGCCCGCGGCCTACGCTCCTTGCGCAACAAGCGCGTCGAGATGCCCTGGAAAAAACACGACAACATTCCGCTCTAAGGGGAACACGAATGCGCACGCTAATAACGAGCCTGGTCGCAGGCGCCGCCGCCATCGCACTCGCCGCCTGTGCGGGCATCGACGCGTCGACGGGCCCCGTACCCGGCGATCATCCGCCGACGAAGGCTGAGATCGACGGCGCGGATTTCGCGTCGCGCACAAAAATCCTGGCCGACGATGCGTTCGAAGGCCGCGGCCCCGGCACCGCGAAGGGTGAAGCCGCCGCCGATTGGATCGCCGACGAGATGAAGCGCCTTGGCCTCAAGCCGGGCGTGAACGGCGGCTACTTCCAAGACGTCCCCGCCGCGTCGATCACCCTCGATCCCGCGAAGTCGTCGTTCGAAATCACCGGCCCCGACGGCGCTAAGCAACTGAAGTTCGCCGACGAGGTCGCCTTCTGGAGCCCGCGCTTCGACAAGACGGAGCAGAAGGTCGAAAACTCAGACCTCGTCTTCGTCGGCTACGGCGTCACCGCGCCGTCCGAAAAATGGGATGACTTCAAAGGCATCGACGTGAAGGGCAAGACCATCGTCCTGCTCATCAACGACCCGGGCTTCATCACCCGTGACAAGAAGATGTTCAACGGCAAGGCGATGACCTACTACGGCCGCTGGACCTACAAGTTCGAAGAGGCCGCCCGCCGCGGCGCCGCCGCCGTCATCATCGTCCACGAAACCGAACCCGCCGCCTATGGCTGGCAAGTCGTGCGCAACTCAAACCAAGGCGCGAAATACTACCTCGACAAACCGAACGGCAACGCCGACTACGCGATGGTCCATTCCTGGATCACCACCGAAGTTGCGAAGGATCTCTTCGCCCGCGCCGGCCTGAGCTACGACAAGCTGCGCCTCGCCGCGAACAAGCGCGGTTTCAAAGCCGTGCCGATGAAGGGCCTGAAGCTCAACGCCACGACGAACTCCGCCGTCGCGCGTCTGAAAACACGCAACGTCATCGGCGTCGTCGAAGGCGCAGAGAAGCCCGACGAATATCTTCTCTACACCGCCCACTGGGACCACCTCGGCGTGAAGCCGACGGTCCCCGGCCCCGACAAGATCCACAACGGCGCCCTCGACAACGCCAGCGGCTGCGCCGCCATCCTCGAAATCGCCGAAGCCTTCGCGAAGGGTCCAAAGCCCCCGCGCCGGTCGGTGATGTTCGCCTTCGTGACCCTGGAAGAGCAGGGCCTGTTGGGCTCCGAATTCCTCGCCAAGTACCCGCCAGTTCCGCTCCACAAGATCGTGGCCGGCATCAACTTCGACGGTGTCGGCGCCGCACCGCCGGCGCGTGACATGACGGTGGTGGGATCCGGCGCCTCGCAACTCGAAGGAATCCTGGCCAAAGAGCTCAAGAAACAGGATCGCGTTGTGGCTCCCGATCCCGAACCCGAGAAGGGATCGTTCTATCGCTCAGACCACATCTCGCTCGCCAAGGTCGGCGTGCCCATGCTCTACGCCGGCGGCGGCGTCGACCTGCGCGAAGGCGGCAAGGCGGCCGGCATGGCGCTGCGCGACGACTATCGCACCAACCGCTATCACCAGCCGTCTGACGAATACAAAGCCGACTGGGACCTCCGAGGCCCGGTCGAACAAATGACGGTGCTTTATCAAGTGGGCAGCGACGTCGCCAATTCGAACGACTGGCCCACCTGGTACAAGAACAACGAATTCTATTCCGTCCGCCAAAAGAGTCTGAAAGGCGCGCGCTAACATGTCATCGCACGACCGCCCCCTCCGCGAGAGCTAATGTTCAAAAAAATCCTCATCGCCAATCGCGGCGAGATCGCCTGCCGGGTCATCAAGACGGCTCGCAAGATGGGCATCAAGACCGTTGCGGTCTATTCCGAGGCCGACGCTACGGCGCTGCACGTCGAGATGGCGGACGAGCGCGTGTTCATCGGCCCGGCCGCGTCCGCGCAGTCGTACCTGTCGATCGAGAAAATCGTCGACGCCGCCAAGCAAACGGGCGCGGAGGCCGTCCACCCCGGCTACGGCTTCCTCTCCGAACGCGAAACGTTCGCCGAAGCGCTGAAGCAATCGAAGATCGCCTTCATCGGTCCGAACGTCCACGCGATTGCGGCGATGGGCGACAAGATCGAGTCGAAGAAGCTGGCCGCAAAGGCAAAGGTTTCCTGCGTCCCCGGCTTCATCGGCGAAATTCACGACCTGAAAGAGGCCGCCAAGATCGCCGGCGAAATCGGCTATCCCGTCATGGTGAAGGCCTCGGCCGGCGGTGGCGGCAAGGGCCTGCGCATCGTTTGGGCCGAGAACGAACTCGCGCAAGCGATCCAATCCTCACAGCACGAAGCGAAGGCCTCCTTCGGCGACGACCGCCTCTTCATCGAAAAATACATCACCGAGCCGCGCCACATCGAAATCCAAGTCCTGGGCGACAAGCACGGCAACGTGATCCATCTGGGTGAGCGCGAATGCTCGATCCAGCGCCGCCACCAGAAAGTCATCGAAGAAGCGCCATCGCCCTTCCTCGACGAAAAGACGCGCGCCGCAATGGGCGCCCAAGCGGTCGCACTGGCGAAGGCCGTGCAATACGAAAGCGCCGGCACCGTCGAGTTCATCGTCGACAAGGACCGCAATTTCTACTTCCTCGAGATGAACACGCGCCTGCAGGTCGAACACCCCGTGACCGAACTCGTCACCGGCCTCGACCTCGTGGAGCAGATGATCCGCGTCGCCGCCGGCGAGAAGCTGTCGATCAAGCAAGAGGACGTGAAGCTCAAGGGCTGGGCCGTCGAAACCCGCATCTACGCGGAAGATCCCTATCGCAGCTTCCTTCCCTCAACCGGCCGCCTCGTGCGCTATCGCCCGCCGGCGGAGAGCATCACGAACGGCCGCACCATCCGCAACGACACCGGCGTCTATGAAGGCGGCGAGATCTCGATCTTCTACGACCCCATGATCGCCAAACTCTGCACGCACGCCCCGACGCGCGAGCAGGCGATCGATCTCATGTCCGACGCGCTGGACCATTTCGGCATCGACGGCATCGCGCACAACATCCCGTTCCTGCAGGCGGTGATGACGCACCCGCGCTTCCGCGCCGGCAAGTTGTCGACCAACTTCATCGCCGACGAGTTCAAGGGCGGCTTCCACGGCGCCGACCTGACGGCGGAGCTCAAGGACCGCATGTCCGCCGCCGCCGTCTTCATGCAGCTGCGCGAGGAAGAACGCCGCCGCAAGATCTCGGGACAGCTGAACGGCACCACGGCGGTGTCGAAGGAATGGACCGTCACGCTCAACAGCGCCGACGTCTACTCCGCCCGCACGATGACCGAGGGCCGCGACGTCGTCGCCGTGCGCCTCGGCGACGGCAAGGCATCGCGCATGATCGAAGTCGAAAGCACCTGGCGCCCGGGTGAGCTGGTGTTCCTCGGCGAAGTCGCGGGCCAACCGGTCGCGATGCAGGTGAAGCGCAAGTCCGACACCTATTCCATCGTCCACCGCGGCGCGAACGCAGCCATCACCGTCCGCCGCCCGCGCATCGCCGCGCTCTCGACCTACATGCTCTTCAAGGCGCCGCCCGACACGTCGAAGCTGCTCCTCTGCCCCATGCCCGGCCTCGTCGTCTCGATCGCGGCCACGGTAGGGCAGGAGGTCAAGGCGGGCGAACCGCTGGCGGTCGTCGAAGCGATGAAGATGGAAAACGTCCTGCGCGCCGAACGCGACGGCGTCATCAAACGCATCGCCGCCAAACCCGGGGACAGCTTACCCGTCGACGCCGTGATCCTGGAATTCGAGTAGCCGACAGGGAACCGAGGCCCCGCGCCGATCATTTCATCAGCGCAACCCCTCGCGCCTTAAAGGCCCGAACCCGTGGACCAACTGCAGTTCTTGCCCCACGTCTTGGCGCTCGCCGCCGCCTACATTCTCGCGCTCCCCATCGCCTGGGACCGTGAGAAGCACGCGCGCAGCGCCGGCCTGCGCACCTTCCCGCTGGTGGCGCTGGCCACCTGCGCCTTCATCCAGGCGACGGAGCAGGCGGTGGGCGACTCGCCCGAAGCGCTCGCGCGCATCGTGGAGGGCGTCATCGTCGGCATGGGCTTCATCGGCGGCGGCGCGATCCTGAAGCAGGACGGCGCCGTCGTCGGTACCGCCACCGCGGCAAGCCTCTGGGTGACAGGCGCGATGGGCTTGGCCGTCGGCCTCGGCAGTTACGATGTCGCCATCACCATCTGCGTCTTCACGTTCCTGACGCTGAAAGTCCTGCCGCTGTTCAAGCAGGAAAAATCCGAAGACGACAGCGCCTAATTTAAAGCGAAAGCCCCGCCAACGCCTGCCGCGTGGCGAGCAACGACTGCCCCGCGACCATGCCCTTCCAGTCGTCCGCGTCGCCATAGAACGCATCGCGGATCTGCTTCTTGATCGCCGCCGCCTCGGCCGAGCGCACATCGCCATACGCATGCAGCCAGTTGTCGGCGCGTAAAGCCTGCAGCACGACCATCGTCTCAAGCGTGCCGAACTCCATCGCCACGCCCGTGACCTCCGCCTGCGGCAACAACCCGGCCGCCGCCGCCAGCCCGTCGCCCGACACATCCGCCGACGTCGAGTTGCCGGAGGCGGGCGAGGTCACCGCCCCGCCATACCACCGCGCCGCGCGAACGAACTGCTCGCTCTCGCGCGCGACCGGAATGATCTGCTCGCCATACCCCCAAGGCCCCAACCCCGTGTGATAGTCGATGATCCCCACACGCTTCGCGCCGCCCAAATACGAGCCAAAAATCTGCGTCTGCGTCCGGCGCGACCACGTCGGCCCCGTGCCGCCATAGAACAGCCCCTTCGAATGCGTGTACTGCCCGCCGCTCACCGCCGCCTGCATGGCGACCATCCCGTGCGTCTGCACCCATTGCATCAGCGCGCCCAGCGTCCGCTGCTGCGACGCGGCGGTCCATTCCTCTGGACACATCAACTCGTGCAGCTCGCCGTAGCCTGCGTTGCGGGGCAGGGGCTTCTCGAAGTCGATCCAATTGCGGTTGAGATCGACGTTCTCATGCGTCACGCGCCTGTTCCACGCAAAGCCGTACGGGTTCATGGCATGGATCATCAGAACGCCAACCCCGGCCGGCACGCGCGCCAACTCGCCGCGCCGCAGCCAATCGACCTGCGCCCCTGACCCGCAATATCCCTCAACCCCATGCGTGCCGGAGATCATGACGAGCACGCGCTCCGCCTCCCGCGCCCCAAACCAAGCAACGTCGGTGGAAAGCTCTTGGCCGGAAGGCCCACGCTCCGGATGCACAACGCGCTCCAACGCCCCACGCGCATCCTTCGCCGCCGCCAAGAATTTGGCGCGCGCCTCGTCATAGCTGGCGCTGAAGCTGTCCGCTGAATTCATGATCAGTCCTCCGGTCGGGGCGGAAACTGACCTTCGCCGCCGCCCAAAGTCAAACCCGCTCGGCCAGCTGCCGCAGGTTCTCCTCGTGATCCCCGCGCGACAGCTTGTAGCGTGAGATCGCCGCCATCATCAGCAGCCAAAGGATCAAGATCACCGGCACATAGATCGCGCCCAGCCGGAAGACGACGTCCTCACCCACCTGCGACGGATCGGCCCCCGCGGGCAACCCGGCCAGCGCCAGAACAAAGCTCGCCGCCATCACGCCCACCCCCGTGACCATCTTGCGGATGAAGGTGACCGCGCCGAAGAAGATGCCCTCCGCCCGCCGCCCGGTCTTCAGCTCCGCCTGCTCGACCAGATCGGCGATCATCGACGCCCCCAGAATCTGGAAGCAGATGATGAGCCCGACGTCGATGATAGAGGTCACCGCGACGAACCAGAACACGAACGGCGTCGACTCCGGCGGAAGCCAACCGGCGAGCTTCAACACCATCGGCAACGGCGAACCGATGAATGCGATCAGCCCGATGATCATGGCCCCGCGCTTCTTGCCCATCGTGCGCGTGACCCACGGCGCCATCAGCGATCCGATCACCGCCGAGAGGAAAACGCCGAACGTCAAAATGCCGATCTGCAGCGACGTGAACGCCCAGAAATAGGTGAGGATGTAGAACCCCAACGCCGTCGACAGCCCCGCCGCGATCGCGCCGAACAGGCTCGCCACGAACAGCGCAATGAACGAAGGCTCCACCAGCGTCTCAAAAATCTCGCGAAAAATCCGCCCGATGGTCAGCGTGCGCTTCGGCGGCGGCGCCTTCATATGCGGAATGCGCGAATGCGTGCCCAGCGCCGAGATCATCACCCCCGCGAAAATCAGCACCGCCGAGATGATGCCGTAGAGCGCATAGGCCTCGCGGTTGAACTGCCCGCCGGCCGCGGCCCCCGCGGCGAACGCGGGAAACACCACGACGAACATGATGACCGTCATCGCGTTCCCGCCGGTCCAGCCGAAGTAGAACCGATAGGCGAGCAGCGTCGACCGCTGGTCGTAATCCTCGGTCAACTCCGCCGCCATCGCCGAACTCGGCGTCTCATAGAAGGTGATGAAGGTGCGGATCAAAATCGCCAGCACCAGCACGTAGACGAACAGCGCCTCTTGCGACCACCCCGCCGGCGGATCCCACAGCAGGTAATAGGTAAGCGCCACCGGCACGGCCGACGCATACATAAACGGATGCCGCCGCCCCCAGCGCGAGCGAAAATTATCGGACCAATACCCGACGACGGGATCGCTGATCGCATCGACGATCAGCGCCACGGTGATCGCAAGCCCAACCAGCCGCGCATCGACCCCGATCACCTGGCTGTAGAAGATCAGAAGAAAATACGAAAACCCGTTGTCCTTGACCCCATAGGCGACCGACCCGAACCCATAGGCCAGCTTGGTCCACAACGAAGGCGCAGGCGGCGCCTCACTCAAGGCGCCCGTCGCCGCCACATCGGACAATCTCATGCCTCCCAGATTGCCCTAAGTCCGCAATCGTCACGCCCGTTCACCCGGACCGAAGACACCAATCAATCACGAAGCCGCCAACCGCACCACACGGCATCGACGCCAACGCAGCGAACCCGTAAGCTCCCGCCGCGGCACGAGCCGACTCAACCACCGGAGAAAACCGTCATGGCCAAAGGCCAAATGCGCAGCAACCGCGAAAAGAAAAAACCCAAGGCCACTGCCAAAGACAAGAAATCGCCGGCCGCCAACCAGCCGTTCGCGACAAAACCCGAACCGGCGCGCGTCAAGAAATAACGCCAGCGCCTGAGGTCTTGCCGCAGGTCCGATCGGATGATGTGGCACATGTTGCACAAGGGTCCGGTGTGACTCATCGTTGTGCCACAGGCGTGCGCGTGGACCGCGCGCGCCAATCTAAGTCACGTTTCAAGGCTCACCTATCGGCGAGAAACAGCATGAACCGCGCCAGCGGCCGCTTGAACGTGAGCAGATAGATCACGTGAACCGCGACGAGCAGGATCAGCAGAGTGCCGAGCAGATCGTGCGCCCGTCCGACGCCGCTCTCCTCACGCTCGCCATGCCGCTCGCCCTCGGAGAATCCAGCAGCCGGAGGTGACGCCGTCGAAACCGCGACAGTCTGCGACAATCCCAACGCGCGTCCTTTGTCGAGGGCAATGCCCGTCCCCATCGTCCCGACCAGGCACACGGCGATACCCGCGAGCAGCGTATGGCTGATCGCGGGATGCGTGAACGCATTGTCGAGTTTCAAACCCTGAAAATGCGGATAGAACCGCATCAACCCCAGCTGCCGCGCGCCGGTGAACACCATCGCCAGACGCACCGCGATCACCACCGCGACGCCATACCCCAACCAGGCATGCACGATGCCCCATTCCGCGCTGATGTAGCTGGCGATGACCAGCACCGCCAGGAACGCATGGACCACGCGCAGTTGCTGCATGACGGACATCGAGGGCTTTCCTCCGCAGAACAATCTCAATCAGTTTGGTGAGCACGGCCAATGGCCGGGCGCGATGACGGACGGCGGCCACGAGACGGGGAACCAACCCGTTTGGCCCCACGGATGCGGGCTGGTCTTGCGCACGAAGGGCCCCATCGGCGTCCGCACGCGTTTCTGCCTTGCATCGATGGGACGCCCGTTGTGCAGCAGTTCGCCGCGCCAGCCTTCGCTGCGCGTGCATTCGGCAGTGACGTTCAGCCGATAGGTCCAGGCGCCGCTGTCTATGATGACGTTGCCGCCGTTCGCCTGCATCCAGCGCAGTTGATCGGCATGAATGAAGCCGCACGGAATCCACGGCAGGCCGCAACCGACACCGACGAACTCGCCCGCGTTCGTGGCGAAACTCCGGCCGGGCTCAAGCCCGGCGGGCCGGCCGTCGCGGTCGTAGAGCGTGCCGCGCCACCCTTGGCTGCGCGTGCCCGGCTCGGTGACCGTGATGTCGTAAAACAAGCGGGCGTCCGCGGCGCGGGCCGCACCCACGAGCATCGTGAGTCCAAGAACCAAACCCAAGACGCCGACTGTAACCACACGCATGATGATGCTCCCACGAAACGGTGGACGACACTTAGCGTGAGGGGGCGGCGACAACCTTGACCGACATCAACACCGCGCGCTTGGGCAGCGATGCGAGACATGTAGGACAAGGGTCGGGTGTCCCGCATGGTTGTCCGGGATGTCCGCCGCGCCCGCGTGCGGCCGCTCTTTCCCGCTCGCCGTGGGCAGGAGAAACGTGCGCCTAGCACCACCGCGCAATTCGCCAGCCTGGAATTGAACAGCGCCGACTATCGCCGAAATCGCCGAATTTGTCCAGAACAAACTGGAAACATCTGGCCGGCGTCGATGTCGAGCGCCGCGCGCGGCAGGCCAAGACAATCTTCCAAGACAAAACTCTGTCTTCCAAGAAAGTCTTGCGCGTCCCCCGGCGATGACCGGTCCGTCAGGCCGTGCGCACCAGATCGCGATAGGCGCGCCAGCTGGCGAGGCCGAGCCACGGGAAGATCACGATGAGCCCCAGGAACGCGGTTGCGGCGGAGATCACGAGCAGCACGACGATGAGCGCCGCCCACAGAAGCATGGGCCCGGGATTCGTGGCGACGGCGGTGAAGCTCGCGGCCGTCGCGCTCCACACGTTCGCTTTGTGGTCGAGCAGCATGGGCGCCGAGACGACGACAAGACAGAAGGTGAAGAACGCGATGATGCCGCCCACGAACGTCCCGGTGGCGAGCATCGACCAACCATCGACTGTGAACAGCGCAAAGGTCACGAACGACTCGATCGTCGTGTGATACGAGTACGTCGATAGGCCATAGACGACCTGCGCGATGCGGCCCCACAACAGGTAGATCATCAACAGCGCGAAACCGAGATAGGCAACGTCTTGGCGCACCGCCGCGCGCACGAAGATCATCCGTGCGAGCGTCGGCTTTTGTCCCTGTTCGAATTCGCGCCCGGCTTCGTAAAGCCCCATGGCCAGCACCGGCGCAATCAAGACAAAGCCGCAGCTCAGCGCCAGCACCCAGAAGGCGGCGTTCGAGGCGATGAACATCGCCGACCCCGCGATCGAAACGAGAGCGAGCGCAAACCCGTAGGCGAGGCACGGCCACGGCGCCCTGCCCAAATCTCTCCACGCCCCGGCGAGCCAACGAAACGGGGCGTCGATGCCGATCCTGTTGACCGTGATGTTTCCGGGGACTGCTGCCGATTCCATGCGGGTCTCCTGCGGCGCGAGCGTAGAACCTGCCGCCGCGGCGCACAAACGCGAGCAAGGCGACGGGCGTCACACCCGGCGCGCGGCTACGTTGCTTTCGCAGGCCATTGAAAGGTGAGACGCTCGCCGCGCTCGGGAGAATCGGCAGACCCATCGTCGACGCCGTACGTGGGCCCGCAAGCAGCGGCGAACACCATGACACACCGCAAGCATTTCAAGCCATCGCCCGTTTTGTGGTTTGTGCTGCCGATTGCGCTCGTCGCGATCGCAGGGTCCGCCGCCGCGCGAACCATCAACGATCATCGCGACCCAAGCCGCGGCGGCAGCGCCTATACGCTGACCGTCACGCCGATCGTCGAGTTGGTGCTGACCTACGCGGCGGGGCAGGGGGCGACGTGCCAGACGTCCAACCTGTCGCCGAACACGGATCCCGTTCTGCACATTCTGGAAGTCAGGCAAGGCCCGCCTGTCGAAGTCGCGCGTGATGACGACGGGGCCGGCAATCTCAACGCACTTGTCGCATTCACCGCGCCGGCAAACGGGCAGGTGCGTTTGGTGATGCGCGCGGCCGGTGCGTCCACTGGCGGCACGGCGGATCTGACCTGCACGGGCTATCAGCCGATGCGCGGCCTGATCGTCGGCGGCGCGTTCAAGCGCATCGAGAACTATCGTGATCGCGAGAAGCTGATGACGGTGCCTCTCGCGACCGGTCCGCTCGCGCTGAAGGCCTATGTCGTGACAACCAGGGGTAAGATCGTGCAGCGCTTCGTGTCCGGCCCCGAAAGCGCCGTCCTGATCAATTCGACGACGATGCCGACCGGCACGTTCCAAGTGATGCTGGGATCTCATCCGGGCACCATCACCGTACGGCCCCAAACCGGTGGCGGCGGTCGTCTGCCCACGCATGACATTCGAGGCACGAGCCCGCCGGCGGCGCGCGCCGACCGCGCCCCGCCCGTCGCAGCAAGTCCGCGCGGGCCGCGTCCAGACGTCGCCGTCGCACCGCCCGCAGTCGCGGAAATTTCGCGGCTGCCCGATCCGCCCGGCGATATCCGCCTCATCCGCAACGACAATTTCATCGCGGGCCACGACCCGGACGTCGACGGCCTGGGCACCGAGCTCGAGGCGCATATCGGCACCTGTTCGAAGCTGAGCGGCCTGGCCGGCAATTGGGAATGCTCGCGCGCCAAGGATCCACGCGACACCGACGGCGACGGCCTGACCGATCGCGACGAACTGGTCGGCATCATTCACAAGCCCCCGTATCAGTTGCTGCCGCGTTGGGGCGCCGATCCACGCCACAAGGATTTGTTCATTGAAATCGATTTCCGCTTGAAGACGAAAGGCGAGGCGCCGCGAAAACTATCGCGCGAGATGGCCATGCGCATGGCCGAGATCATCGGCGATCCGACGCAAAGCCAGCTGTTCCGCCTGGCGCATGCGCAGTCACTGAACAACCCCGACCTCGAGCCCGGCATAGCGCTGCACGTCGACAACGGCGTGACGCCACCGCCGAACGCGCCGGTGTCGGAGCTGACGACCTATGGCAATTGGGGCGGCTACAGCGTCGTACCGCCCATCTGCACGGGCCTCGTCATTGGGCGTGCACGTAGAGCACCCGGCGAAGTCGCACCGTTTGAGAACTGCCGCCCCGCCCGTGTCGAGGAAGTCTTCCCGACGTCGATGACCGAACAGCGACGCGGCGTCTTTCACTACGCCCTCGGCTATCCGGGGTCGGGCGGGCAGGCGGGATATCACACCTTCCGCCTCAACATACCGATCGACAGCGCCGCCGCCGCGCTGCACGAACTCGGGCACAACATCGGTCTAGGCCACGGCGGCCCCGAAGGCATCGGCAACGATGCGAATTGCAAACCGAACTTCCCCAGCTTGATGAGCTATTCCTACATCGGGCAAGAAGACTCGTTTTCCGACGGGTACGGCCGATCGATCCTGAACAACACGAAGCTTGCGGAGCGCGCCGCCGTCGGACAGCCGGCGTCGGGTCCTGGCCGCGCGTATCTCGTGCACTTGCGCGACATCTACAAATACAACGTCGATTTGACGACCGGCGACGTCGACTGGAACCGCGACGGCGTGATCAGCGCGACGCCCGTGCGCGCCTATGCCAACAACGACCACAGCAGTTGCGAATACACCCGCGTCAATCAGATGAAGGCGGTAGGCTTGTCCGACCGTTCGCCGGCGCTGACGCGCCTCACCGGCCGCACCTTCGTGCTGTACATCGACGAGCGCGACCGCAAGCTGCACGTGGAGACGACCGACGATCCGCTGTCGTGCCCGACGATCGGCACCGGTTGCGGCCCGGCGCTTCTTCATCGCGCGATCGACCAGCCGTGGAACGCGGCGATAGAGGCCGTCGACGCACAATCGATCGGCGGCGGCAAGATCCTTGTCGTCTACCGCACGGCCGCGGGCTTGTTCGAAACGACGATGACGCGCGAGCTTGCCTTCACGGCGCCGGTCGCGATCGCGACATCGACGCCGGCGGCAGGTGAGTTCGCGCTGGCCAATCTGGGCACCACGGCATGGCTCGCCTTTCGCGACGCCGCCGGCGCGGCGCGCCTGAAGCTGCGCGCACCGACAGGCGTGTGGGCCGCCGACGAAGCGATCGTCGACGCGGCAGGCCAGCCCATCGGCCCCATCGCGCTGGACGGCGCGCCGGGTCTTCTGCACACGACGCTGGGCGGCGCGACGCTCTACGGCGTGTTTCCGATCGGGCCTGCGGGCGCGCTTCGCCTCTACACGCGCGACACGACGACCGGACGTTGGGTGTTGAGCCCGTGGGAGATGGCCGCCTCGTCGTCGATCGGCAAACCTGCGCTGGCGATGGAGAACGTGACCGCAGGCGCACCGATTCCCGGCCGCCTGCGCATTCTTTATTTGCAGCGCGCGGCCAACAACAATCACATCGTGCGCATCAAGACGTTGGAGGCGATCGGCCTGGGCGCCGGTGCGACCCGCAAACTGACCGACGAGATTCACGACAACGTTTGGTACTATGCCCAGGGCGTCGATCTTCTCTTCGAGCCTGGCGTCGACACGAATTTGCGCGCGGCCGTCGCCACGAAGATCGAGAACAAACCACGTTTCGTGGAGCTTCGCGCCAAGGCCGACGGCGTGGTCGACTTCGCCTATCGCAATTGGAACGAGTGGGAAGCGCTGGGCATCGGCCTGTGCCGCAACCGCAAGGCCGGCGGCGCGCAGATCAACTGCTTCGATTGGCACTACAAGCCGCCGCCGCAACCGACACCGCCACCACCGCCCCAACCCCAACCACCGCGCCCGTCAGCCG
>JAWXBY010000041.1:0-86764 GCA_034440355.1 Alphaproteobacteria bacterium | reverse complement strand
GAGCGGGCGCCCATCGAACCCGGGATGATGCCGAGTTCGCCTTTGCCCGCACGCACCGCGCCCTTGCGGGTCAACCACACGCGTTCGCCGAAGTGCTCTTCGCGTTCGACGTAGTTGTGGTGACAGTTTACGGCGACCTCCATCGTCGTGATGTCGGGCCAGGTGTCGTGCAACACCTTCAGAACGGCGCCCATCATCACGTCGCGGCTGGAGCGCGCGTAGTCTTGCGCCCAACCTACCGCTTCGACGTAGTCGTTGAAGGCGTCCGTGCCTTCGCCGAGCCATGCCAAGTCGCGGTCCGCGAGTTTGAGGCCCGCCGCTTCGACCGCTTCCTTCGCTTTGGCGATGAAGTATTGGCCGATGCGGTTGCCGATGTTGCGTGAACCGGAGTGCAGCATCACCCACACGCGATCGGCCTCGTCGAGGCAGATTTCGATGAAGTGGTTGCCGCCGCCGAGCGTGCCGATCTGCAGCGCCGCCGACTTTTTCTCCGCGATCTTCGGGTGTTTGGCCTCGATCGCTTCATAGCCGGTTTTGTGGCGCTGGTACCACGCGGCCTCCGCACGCCGCGGGGGCTGCTTGTGCGAGCCTTGGCCGACGGGGATCACGGCTTCGATGCCGGCGCGGATTTTCTTCAGCGAGTCGGGCAATTGCGCGGCGGTGATGTTGGTCATCACGGCCGCCATGCCGCAGCCGATGTCGACGCCGACCGCGGCCGGGATGATCGCGCCTTTGGTTGGGATGACCGAGCCCACCGTCGCGCCACGGCCGAGGTGGACGTCGGGCATCACCGCGACGTGGCCGTGGATGAACGGGAGTTCGGCGATGTTCTTGAGCTGCTTGCGCGCCTCCGGCTCGACGGGAACGCCGTGCGTCCACGCCTTGATCGGCGCGCCGCGCGATTCGATGAGGTCGTACATGGGTGTCAGCGAGGCATGTTCGTGCTCGCTCCTCCTGTTGGTGAGTGTATGTGGAATTGTCGTTGTCGTCTTGGCTCTTCCCCTCTCCCCTTGCGGGAGAGGAGTCGCGTGCGAGCGATAGCGAGTACGCGGCGGTGAGGGGTCGCTGCGGTCATATCGGCGATGGCGTCGCCGGCATTGACTCAGCGGACCCCTCACCCGCTCGGCTTCGCCTCGCGTCCTCTCCCGCAAGGGGAGAGGGGGTGCAATGGCGGCCGCGTTCTTACTCGTCGTTCTCTTGCGCGATGATCCAGTCGATGACCGCTTCGGAGAAGCCGTCGACGCGGGTCCAGTTGCCGGCGCCCACGCCGTTTTTGGCGGAGGCGACGTTGATCATGTAGCCCTTGCCTTTCGGTGCGGGCACCGTGTCGTGCGACTGTTCGTCGGTGATGACGATGAGGCGGGTGCCTTTTTCGTCGATCTCCGTCACCGCTTTGCCGAGGTAGGTGCTGCTGTGCGGCTGGCTCTGCACGATCGCGTCGCGCAGCGCGAAGCCGCGGCGGGGCGGCACCTTCTTCACGTCGTTGGAGAACGTGAAAATCTCGACGTCGTCGGCGATCTCGCGCACGAGTGCGGCGAGGCCGGTGGCGGCGTCCAGGCGCAGCATCTCCGACCGCGCCGACATCGGCGCGGACATCGAACCCGACACGTCGATCAGTAGGCGCGTCTTGCCCTCGAGCTTCTTGTGACCCTCGAGAGCGCGGAACATCGCCTTCTCCAGTTCCGGTTCGACGTCGGGGGCGTAACGCGCCGCCGCGATGAAGCGGTACGGCAGAACGCGGTCGGTGCGCATCTCTTCGAGGGCGCGGCCGATCGTTTTCTTCGTCACGCCGGCGTGCAGCATGCCGCGCAGGTTGCGCAAGAGCGCCAGCGCGCCGAGTTTCTTTTCGGCGATCAGGCGTTCGAACGTTTCCTTCTTCGACGCGCCGCCCGAGAGTTGGACCTCCCAGGTGTCGGGCGATGCGAGCGTCCCGTCGACGAGTTGCTTCCACACCTTGGCCTGATCCGCGTTCGCGGGTTTGGCATGGGTGATGAAGAGCACGTCGCGCAGGCGTACCGGGCCGTCGCGGTCGTACTTCGCCAGCTGATAGGCGTCGAACTTGGCGAAGGCTTTGGCGAGACCCTTTTTCACCTGGGCCGGGACCGGACGCTTTTTGCGCTGCTGCTGCAGGCCGATCACGTCGGACCAGTAGATGGCGAGGAATTCCGTCATCTCGTCCGGACGCTGGATCACGCGTTCGAGCGTCGAGGCCACGAGCGCGCGGTGTTTTTCGCTGGCCGCCATCGCGCGCACCAGGAGACGCGGCGCGTGGCGCAGCTTCGACTTTTCGCGCGCGTCAATGGCGATTTGCGCCACCGTTTCCGGGGCCACCTTGGGCACGAGCGCCTGGATGCGATCGGCGATGGCTTCGCCGTCTTCGTAGAACTCATCCTCCCAGAGCATGAAGTTCATGATCGAGCGGCGCAATTGCTGCTCCGGGCTGAACGTCTTTGCCGGCGCGCCTTCGTGCGTGCGCGCTTTCTTGAAGCGCTTGAAGATGTTGAGTTTGGCCATCGTGGGCGCCTCCTTGGTTGGGCTGATGTTAGGGGATCGACGGGGAACTGGCGAAGCCGTTGGTTGCCCTTGCGGGCGGCTGAGCTACGGTCACGCGCTTTCACGCGCGCCGGCGAGATTTGAACCCGCGACCTCCGACCTTTCGGGCAGCGCTCTTCCGAAGTAACGGACTTCTTCACCACCGTCGAACACGTTAGGCGGGGAACAGGCGACACTGAGTCTGCTCTATCCACTGAGCTACGGGCCCGCAGTGTTGGACCCGGCGGGATTCGAACCCGCGACACGAAGCACCAGATGTCTTCACCACCGCCGTGGCGTCGTTTTCGAAGGTAGGCGGGGAACATTCGACACTGAATGCCGCTCTACCGCTGAGCTACGGGCCCACATGTTGGACCCGACGGGATTCGAACCCGCGACCTGCTCGGTTTTCAGACGAAGTATCAGATGTCTTCACCACCGCCGTGGCGTGACCGGGGAACGAGCGAGCCTGCACTATCCGCTGCCTTGCCACTTGGCTACGCGACGCTTCTCGCGCTGCGGCGAGGATTCGAACCTCGCGATGGACGGAATCGAAGTAACAGAACTCTTCACCACCGGAATTTGGATGCAGTCCATCGCGCCGCCGGGGAACTGTCGATGCCCGAGACTCGTGCTTGCGCACGAACAGCCGACGCCCCACCAGACTGGGCCACGGAACGACGTCGTCCCGGCGGGATTTGAACCCGCGACCTCCGGCTCCCGAAGTAACGGTCATCTTCACCACCGTCGGCGGGATGGACTGCATGTACAAGGGGCTGGGGAACGGTCGAGACTGCACTGCCCTTTCGGGCTCCTGACGCTCTCCCACTGAGCTACGATACGTGTTGCCACGCAGCGGCGGGGATCGAACCCGCGACCTTCAGATTAGCGAAGTAACAGATCTCTTCACCACCAGCTTTGGTTCTCGCGCATGTCGCGCGAAATGGAAGTGACAACGGGGAACGGGCGAGGACGGATGTAGCACCGCTGAGCGTCCGGTGGACGTAGGTTCAGCGGATCGTATGCCGAAGGTGCGCCTTGATGCTTGCGGACTTATGCCGGACTCGAAGTCATCTCGCGAGGAGACCAAGCTTTGTGTTTGCGGACCTGCGGGATTGATGGTCCCGCTTTCGACGTGGGCGAAGTATCCGATCTCTTCACCACCGTTGAACGGAAGGAAAAGAACCGGTGGCGAGAGTCGCGCGAGTGTCAGTAAACCTACTCGTGCCGCTGAGCTACGGTGCGATTGCCGCCCCGGGAGGACTCGAACCTCCGACCGACGCTTAGCCGACAATCGCGCGATCTCTCCACCACCGGTATTCGAATTGAACTGAGTCTAAGGCGAAAATATGGCTTCCAGGGGAACAAGCCGAAGCCGGTCTTTGTGTGCAGCGAAGTACCCGACATCTTCACCACCTGGAATTCAATTGTCTGTGTACGAATGAATTGTTTGTCACGCGGCGCTTGTGACGAAACGCACCGCGTTTGTGAGCCTAAAGCTCACCCCGACCATCGGTGGACCGTACGGAAACCCGTACGCCGTTCCCTCCGGCGGGCCCCGCGCTTTGCGTTGCGATCACACGGCTTACGCGTGAGCGCGATCACAAGGATCCGGGTCTCCTCCGCCCGCGTTGCGCGAGCCCTAAAGGCACTGCACGTTGGGAGGAGACATGAAAAACCCCTCCGAAGCTTTGCGCTCGGGAGGGGTCCAAAAGTCAGGACCGGACAGCCTTCCGTCAGAAGGCCCCTCGCGAGCAGCGCGCGCGTCGACGCACGGCGTGGTGACGCCGGTGCATGGGACGCTTAGTCGTTGTTTCGATCTTCCGTTCATTCCGCTGCTCAGATTTAGACGTTGTCCGCGCGATCTCTCGCACAAGGGACGCGGCTTCTACGCTTCTCGAATTGTAGTGTCAAGCAGGCTTCTTGCGTTTTTTCGCGCACGCTGCGGGGCTAAGGTTCGGCCATCACAACATTGCTAACGGGAGAGCCCCATGGATTTTCGCATTCCGCAGGAGACGAAAGAGTTGCTGGCCAAGCTCGATGATTTTATCGAGCGCGAGATCAAGCCGCTTGAGAACCGCGACGACAATATCCGCTTCTTCGATCATCGGCGCGAGCATGCGCGCACGGATTGGGACAATGACGGGTTGCCCCGCGTGGAGTGGGAAGCGCTGCTGCGCGAGATGCGCAAGCTTGCGGACAAGGCGGGCTATCTGCGGCTCGCGCTGCCGAAGGAATATGGCGGGCAGAATATCGGCAATCTTTCGATGGCGATCATTCGCGAGCATCTGGCCGCGAAGGGGCTGGGCCTGCACAACGATTTGCAGAACGAGAGTTCGATCGTCGGTAATTTTCCGCAGGTGCTGATGTTCCGGGACTTCGGTACGCCGAAGCAGAAGGACGAGTTCATCAACGGCATGCTCGCCGGCACGCACCGGCCAGCGTTCGGTTTGACCGAGCCGAAGCACGGGTCGGATGCGACGTGGATGGAGACACGCGCGGTTAAGGAAGGCAACGGCTGGCGCATCACGGGCGAGAAGTTTTGGAATACCGGCGTGCACACGGCCTCGCACGACATGGTCTTTGCGCGCACGAGCGGCAAGGACGGCGACGCGAAGGGGATCAGCTGCTTCCTGGTGCCTATGAAAGCGGAGGGGGTGAAGATCGAGTTCTATTATTGGACCTTCAACATGCCGACCGACCATGCGCATGTGTCGTTCAAGAACGTGTTCGTGCCGGACGATGCGTTGTTCGGGCCGGTCGACAATGGGCTCGTGCTGGCGCGGCACTTCGTGCACGAGAACCGGATTCGTCAGGCGGCGTCGTCGCTGGGTGCGGGTGTGTATTGCTTGAACGAGTCCGTCGACTATGCACGTGCGCGCAAGCCGTTCGGCAAGCCGCTGGCATCGAACCAGGCGATTCAGTTTCCGACGGTCGAGTTGATGACGCAGGCGGAGATGTTGCGCTTGCTAATCCAGAAAACCGCTTGGGAGATGGATCAGATGACGGGGCCGGAGATTCAGGTCTATCTCTCGGACAAAGTTTCGATGTGTAACTATTGGGCGAACCGGTTCTGCTGTGAGGCCGCCGATTGGGCGATGCAGGTGCATGGCGGCATGGGCTATTCGCGGCATAAGCCGTTCGAGCACATTTATCGTCATCATCGCCGCTATCGCATCACGGAAGGGTCCGAGCAGATCCAGATGCGCAACGTGGCCGGGCATCTCTACGGGTTCCTGGGGAAGAACAAGAAACCCGATTAAGGGCTAACCCCTCGTCTGAACGGCTGTTCAGGTTTCTGGGCGCGTATCGTCACGTTCGTGCTCGTGTCAGGAACCTGCCAGCGCGCCGCTCGTTGTCTCCGTGTCTTTCCGGTTCTGCTCCTTTGCAGCGCGTCGGCGCTTTTGAATCGAGCAGGGTGGGAAGCAAAGACGGAGGCTTAACATGAGCACCTTGAAAACCATTCTGTGCGGCGCGGTCGTGATGGCCGGCGCCAGCTTCGCCACTGTGGCGCCCGCTCACGCCGAAACGGACGTGTATATTGGTCCGGACGGCGCGCGCGTTTATATCGACAAGAACGATCGGCGCTATCGCGACCGCGGCTACTACTATCAGCGCGGGTATCGCCCGATCTATCGCCACAATCACGGGCGGTGTTTCGACCGGGTCGACTACGAGCGGCGCTATGGCTATCGCGTTCGCATCGTCGAGCGGGTCTGTTACGACCGCTTCGGACGTCCGCGCGTCGTAGACCGCGACTATTCCCGCATCGGGTATTAGTCCCAACCGAACTGATGGCGCCCGCATCGGCGGGCGCCATTTTCTTGCGCGTAACCGGAACGTGATTTGGCGCGTGTGCGCTCATGAGCGATTGGTTGGCCCTGGGTTTGCAGGGGGCGTGTATGAGCATTCGGCCGTTTCTGTCGGGTCTTTTTATTTTCGGATTGTTCATCGCGACGGCTGTGGGGGCGCAGGCCGCCGATCTCGCCTTCAGTACATCGTTGCGCGGCGATGCGGCTCCGACCGCCACCGGATCGAAAGCGACCGGCACAGTAACGATCGTCGTGCATACCGACGCGCAGACCGTTGACATCGCTGCCAACATTTCCGGGATCACGCCCGATCGTTTTGCGCATCATCTCGCCCACGCGCCGGTCGGACCGATGCATCTTCACATCTACCAAGCCGACGGCAATGTCTCGCTGTTGTTGCCGTTTCCGTTGAGCGACGCCTATGTCGCGACGTCCGACGGCTTCACGTACACGCGCAAGGGTTATGGCTATGCCGAAGGCGCGGCGATCCTAAAGTCGACGATCGCTTTCGACGCGTTCGTCGCCGCGATGAAGAGCGGTGCGGTTGTGTTCAACATCCACACCGAGGCTTTTCCAGACGGCGAAATCAGCGGCACGGTTGTGCCGGCGAAATGACGGCGCTTAGGTGTGGCCCATTACGCGTTTGGGTTTGTAGGGTTCTTCCAGCGACTTCATGTCTTCGGCGTCGAGCTTTAGCGTGAGCGCTGCGACTGCGTCATCCAGGTGACTGGGTTTTGAGGCGCCAATGATGGGGGCGGTGACGCCGGGTTTTGCGAGCAGCCAGGCGAGTGCGACTTGGGCCATCGGGCGGTTGTGTTTCTTCGCCACCGAGGCGACGCGTTCGACCACTTCGAAGTCCTGCTCTCTGTAGTACAGCGCGTGGGCGAATTCGTCGCTGGCGGCGCGGGCCGTTTCGGCGTTGGCGGCGGGCGCGCCCGTCTTCTTCGGGTTGTCGCTGGCTTTGCGGTTGCCGGTGAGGAAGCCGCGGGCCAACGGGCTCCACGGGATGACGCCGATGCCTTCCGATAGACAAAGCGGCATCATCTCGCGCTCTTCCTCGCGGTAGGCGAGGTTGTAGTGGTTTTGCATTGAGACGAATTGCGTGAGGTTGTTGGCGCGTTGGTGACCCAGCGCCTTCATGAACTGCCACGCGAACATCGAGGAGGCGCCGATGTAAAGGGCGCGGCCGGTCTTCACGACCTCATGTAGCGCCTCGACAGTTTCTTCGATCGGCGTGTCGTAGTCCCAACGGTGGATCTGATAGAGGTCGACGTAATCCGTGCCGAGGCGTTCCAGACTTGCGTCAATCGATTCCATGATGTGTTTGCGCGAGAGGCCGCGTTCGTTGGGGCCTTTGCCCATCGGCGAGCAAACCTTTGTCGCGATGACGACTTGGTCGCGGCGGGCCATGTCTTTCAGCGCGCGACCGGTGACTTCTTCGCTGACGCCCAGCGAGTAGACGTCGGCGGTGTCGAAGAAATTGATGCCCATGTCGAGGGCCTGCTTGAAGAACGGGCGGGCGGCTTGTTCGTCCAAGATCCAATCGCGCCACGCCTTGCTGCCGTAGGTCATGCAGCCGAGGCAGAGGCGCGACACTTTCAATCCGGTCTTTCCGAGGCGGACATAGTCCATGGCAATTCTCCCGAGGTCGAATTAGCTTGCGGCCGCATTCTATCACGATGCTTCGAGAACGGGCGATGCTGACGGTCCGCCAGTATGACGACGGCGAGGCGTTCTGGCGGGAGGTCGCGGAACCGTTGAGTTCGCGCGGCGTGCCGACGAACGCCTTTGTCGGCTATGCCTACGCCACCCGCGCGGAGACACCGCCCGCAATCATGCGCCTGGGCGTGTTCGACGGCGCCCGCGTTGTCGTGGGCGCACTGCAGACACCGCCGTTCCGGCTTAGCTTGGCCGATGACGGCGCGGACGCACAGGCGACGCTGGTGTTGGCTGAGCACCTTGCCGCGCGCGGGGTCGGTCTATCCGGCGTGATGGGCGATGAACGGTTGGTGGACAGTTTCGTTGGCGATTGGTGCGCGCGGACGGGCCTGCGCTTCAATGACCCCGGCGCGCATGGACGGCGGCAGAATCTTTATCAAGTCACGCGTGTGGCGCCGCCGCTGGGTGTCGCGGGCCATATGCGTCCAGCGAGTGCGGGCGAGCGCGATCTGCTTGTTCAGTGGGAGCAAGGATTCGCGACCGATGCGAGCCTGCCGCCGCTCGAAAGCGATCCGGCGTTTGTCGCACAGCTTGTCGATGTGGGGCTTGCCGACGGCGGGTTCTATTTGTGGGAGGTCGACGGGCGCCCGCGTGCGACAGCGCGGTTGCGGCGGATCGCGCATTTCGGGGCGCGTGTGTCGGGGGTCTATACGCCGCCTCCTGAGCGCGGACACGGATATGCTGCGGCGCTGACAGCGGCGTTGTCGCAAATGGTGCTCGATCGCGGGCAGTTCTGCTGCTTGTTTGCGGACGCTGCGAATCCGCTGACCAACAGGATCTATCAGCGCATCGGGTATGTGAGGGTTGCGGGTTTCGCGGACATCCTGTTCTCTGACGCGGAAACGTGTGAGGCGGCATGGCGCGCGAGTTCTTGAATTCCAGATTGATCGGCAAAGCGGGCGGGCGGTTGGAGCTGGCGACGCCGGCGTTGGTGCTCGACCGGGCGGCGTTTGCGCGCAACGTCGCGGCGATGCAGGCGCATTGCGCGCGGGTTGGGCTGAAGCTTCGGCCGCATGCGAAGACGCACAAGAGCGTTTCGATTGCGCGGGCGCAGATCGAGGCGGGCGCGATCGGCGTGTGCTGTGCAAAGTTGGGTGAGGCGGAGGCGCTGACTGAGGGCGGGATCGACGGGATACTGGTGACGTCGCCTGTCGTGACGGCGCGGGCGTTTGAGCGCGTCGCGCGGTTGAACGAGCAATTGCTCGACTTCATGATCGTTGCCGATAGCGCGGTGTGTGTGGACGGCTATGCGCAGGCCGGCGCCGCGAGCGGCAAGCGGTTGAAGGTCGTGGTCGACGTCGACGTCGGACTGCATCGCACAGGCATTTTGCCGGGAGAGCCTGCGTTGGGCCTGGCGCAGCGGATTGCGGCGTCACCTCACCTGCAGTTCGTTGGGCTGCAGGCTTACGCGGGGCAGTTGCAGCACATCGCGGAATTTGAGGAGCGGCGGACGCAGTCGCTCGCGGCGTTGAAGATTCTCGGCGAGACGCGCGATTTGATCGTGAGGAACGGCATCCCCTGCCCCATCGTTTCGGGCGGTGGGACCGGCACGTTCAACATCGACGGCGAGGCGCGCGTGTTCACCGAGCTGCAGGCCGGGTCCTATGTCTTTATGGATAAGCAGTATGGTGAAGTGCGGATCGCGAACGCTGCGCCGTTGCCGTTCGAAACATCGCTGTTCGTCCAGACCACGGTGATCAGTGCGAATATGCCGGGGCTGGCGACGACGGACGCGGGGTTCAAAGCGTTTGCAACAGACGCTGGCGCTCCTGTCATTCATGCCGGGGCGCCCGAGGGTGCTCAGTATTTTTTCTTCGGCGATGAGCAAGGCGGCGTGATGGTCGGTTCTGCGCGTGTGGAACCGGGGGTTGCGATCTTGTGCACCGCACCGCATTGCGATCCAACGGTCAATCTTCACGACGCGTATCATGTTGTCGATGGCGATACAGTCGTCGACATCTGGCCGATCGAAGCGCGCGGACGTTCCGCCTAGAGAACCGTCGCACCTGAAGAGCCTGTTCATTCGCGGTTCACCTCACTATTTCCAAAGTTGCGTGGGACCTTGGGGGAATTTTGCGAGGAGGCTTTTATGAAAGCACTGGGTACGATTGCTTTCGGCGCTCTGGTCTTGCTCGCCGCCAACTTTGCGTCGGCGGCACCGGCTAAAGCCGATAGCTTTGGTGTGTATGTTGGCAATGGCGGCTTCGGCATCCAGGTCAACGACTATGACCGCCGGTATTATGGTCACCGGCGTTGCTGGGATCGGTATTACGGCCGCTATGTACCGTGCCGCCACTATCGCGGCGGGTTTCCCGGATATTATGACAGCTACTACTACGGCGGACCTCGTTGGGGCCACCGGCATCATCGCCCGCACTGGTATGGTCACCGCGGGCGTCACGACGGATGGCGCGGCGGTCGCGGCGGACGTCACGACGGTTGGCGCGGCGGCGGTCGTCGCGGACACGACGGCGATCGCGGACGTCGTGGACATCGCGGCCGTCACTAACCGTGATCGCGCAGACGAAGGAGGGCCGGCTTTCGCAGCCGGCCTTTTTTATGGCGGCTTCAGATAGCCGCTTAGACCCACGATGTCGTTGTAGGCCGAGAATGTGACGCGCTCTACGGCGGGGTCGATTGCGCCGGTGCGCAGGATGCCAGCGTAGACGCGCTGCGCCGTGCGCGCGGCGGCGAGCAGGCTTGAAATCGGAAACAGGACGATACGGAAGCCGAGCGCGCCCAGGTCGGTGACGCTGAGCATCGGCGTCTTGCCATCTTCGACCATGTTGGCGACGAGGGGTACGCCTTTAAAGCGGTCGGCGATGGTGCGCAGTTCGGTTTCGCTTTGCGGGGCTTCGACGAAGAGGATGTCGGCGCCGGCGTTCAGGTACGCATCGGCGCGGCGGAGAGCTTCGTCCAGCCCCGAATTGCTGCGCGCGTCCGTGCGGGCGATGATTTGGAAATCGGCTGTCGCGCGTGCGGCGGCGGCGGCGCGGATTTTCATCGCGCCTTCCTCCAGCGTCACGACCTCTTTGCCTTCCATGTGGCCGCAGCGTTTGGGCAGGACCTGGTCTTCGAGTTGGATGCAGGCGGCGCCGGCTTGTTCGTACGAGCGCACCAGGCGTTCGACGTTGGCCGTACCGCCGTGGCCGTTATCGCCGTCGGCGATCAGCGGCACGGGCGATGCGGCGGCGGCGAGCGCGCGCACGCGGTCGATCATTTCCGTGGCGCTAACGATGCCGATGTCGGGGACGCCGAGGTAGGAACCGGCGACGCCGAAGCCCGTCATGTAGACGGCCTCTGCACCGGCTTGCGCGGCGATGCGCGCGGTCAGCGCGTCGTAGGCGCCCGGAGCGACAAGCGGACCTTTCGCGAGGCGCGCCTTCAGTTTTGCACCTGGCGTCACTCGTCGTCCTTCGTGACGTCGGGGACGTTTTCTTCGGCGGGGATCGCGTAGGCGCCGTTCAGCCAGCGGCCGAGGTCAAGGTCGGCGCAGTGTTTGGAGCAGAACGGACGGAAGCGATCTTCCGCCGGCTTCTTCTTGCACATGGGGCAGTGGCGGGTGGCGTTCGTCATTGGTCGACGCCTACATCGAATTGCGCGCGCGCGAAACTGGGCCTTGCTTCCAAGCGCAGGCCGGCGGGCACCCGACTGCGCAGGGCAGCAGCCATGTCGTCGCCTTGCCCTTCGATCCAGCGGGTGACTTCGGGTGCGGCGTAGGCGACGAGTTTCGCGCCCGGGCGGGCTTTCGCTTCGCGGACGACGCGGCGCAGGACTTCGGCGGCGACGGTCGCCACGGTTCTGATGCGGCCGTGGCCGTGGCACGGGTCGCAGCGTTCGGAGAGGAGTTTCGACAAAGGCTCGCGCACGCGTTTGCGCGTCATCTCGACGAGGCCGAACTCGGACATCGGCAGAATTTGCGTCGGCGTGCGATCCTTGGCGACGCTTTCGGTTAGCACCGTCAGCACTTGCCCGATGTTTTCGGGTTCGTTCAGGTGGATGAAGTCGATGACGATGAGGCCGCCGATGCCGCGCATGCGCAGCTGGCGTCCGATTTCGGCGGCGGCTTCGAGATTTGTTTTCAACGAGGTTTGTTCGAGGCCGGTCGCTTCGGTGTAGCTGCCGGAGTTTACGTCGACGGAGGTCAGCGCTTCGGTTGTCTCGAAGGTGATCCAGCCGCCGGAGGGTAGACGCACGCGGGGGCCCAGCAGTGCCTCGATTTCGGCTTCGATGTTGTATTGATCGAAGAGTTCGCCCGGGCCGTTGAAGAGTTGGATCTTGTCGATGGCGCTGGGCATCGTGCGGGTGGCGTAGGCGCGGGCTTGCGCGACCGCCTCGGGGTCGTCGATCAGGATGCGCGTCGTGTCGTCGTCGACGCCGTCGCGCATGGTCCGTTCTACGGGATCGAGGTCGGCGTAGATGGTCGCCGGGATCTTCGCCATGTTGCGCTTGGCTTGGATCGTGCGCCATTCGTCGCCGAGGCGCGCGATGTCGGAGGCGATGTCGTCACGCGAGGCGGAGAGTGCGGCTGTGCGCACGATGTAACCTGCGCCGGCGGCGGCGCGGCGATCCGTTTCCGTGATGTCGGTGACGATGTCGGTGAGGCGTTTGCGTTCGGCTTCGTCTTCGATGCGGCGCGAGAGCGCGACGCCGGATTGGTTGGGCACCAGCACGACGAGGCGGCCCGGGATCGTGACGTTCGCGGAGAGGCGTGCGCCCTTGTCGCTGATCGGGTCTTTGATGACCTGCACGACGATGGCTTCGCCTTCGCGCACGCATTTCGAGATGCAGGGTTGATCCATGAAGCTGGGCAGATCGGAGAGGCACCGCGCTTCGCGTGCGGCGAGGAAGCCTGCTTTCTCCAAACCGAGATCGACGAACGCGGCTTGCATGCCGGGCAGCACACGTTGCACGCGACCGAGCATGATGTTGCCCAGCAGGCGATGACCGCTGCGGCCGGCGCGCGCGTTCTCGCTCGGCTGCATCGTTCGTTCGATGAAGATTTCGCTCAAACGCGCTTGTTCGACGATCGCGACGCGCGTCTCTGCGGGCGCGACGTTGATCAGTACTTCGGACGACATTCAGGCCTAACCAATATGCAAGTTGCAATTCTGTGCAGCTTAGCAGGTTCAGGCCGCGCCGCACGACCTTAACAATTGAAAGGTTTCCGTGAGAGGCAGTCCGACAACATTCGTGTAGGAGCCTGAGATAAACCGCACAAAGATCGCGGCATGTCCTTGGATGGCGTAACCGCCAGCCTTGCCGCGGCCCTCGCCGTTTTTCGCGTAGGCGGCGATTTCTTCCGCTTCGAGGCGGCGGAACGCAACTTTCGTTTCGATCGTCCGGGTCCGGAGTTTTCCGCGCGCGTCAATCAGCGCAATCGCCGTGATCACTGTGTGGCGGCGGCCCGATAGAAGCGTGAGGCACTTGGTGACGGTGGCGTCATCTTCTGCCTTCGGCAGGATGCGCCTGCCTAAGGCGACGACCGTATCTGCCGCAAGAACGACCGCTTGCTCATTCTTCAGGCGGGCGTGGACGACATTCGCCTTTTCCGTCGCGATGCGCAGGGCGTGCGGACGCGGCAGTTCGTTCTTGCGGACGCTTTCGTCGATGTCAGCGGGGACGACGCGCGCGGGCTTGATGCCGACTTGGTCGAGCAGCGCGAGGCGGCGCGGGCTGGCGCTCGCCAGGATGAGAGGCGTGCTCACCCTGCTCTTACTTGCTGCGGTAGACGATGCGGCCCTTCGAGAGGTCGTACGGCGTCATTTCGACGGTGACCTTGTCGCCCGCGAGAACGCGGATGCGGTTCTTGCGCATTTTGCCGGCGGTGTGCGCGATCACAATGTGATCGTTGTCGAGCTTCACTCGGAACGTCGCGTTGGGCAGGAGCTCCGCCACGGTGCCTTCGAAACTGAGCAGTTCTTCTTTTGCCATTCGATTCCTTTTTGGGGCTGAAAGAGCGATAGACGTGGCCGTCGCCCTGCCCTGCAAATTCGCGGGGGAGGATGGTGAGGCACCGGCCCAAAAGCAAGGTTTTTTACGGTTCGGGCGCTGGGCGTGCGGCAAACCGCTCTTTAATAAAGCGCAGAATTGTGTCGCGGGCTTCACGATAGGCAGCCAAACGCTGCTCGCGCGAGCCGTCATAGGCGCTGGGATCGGGGACTTTCCAGTATTCCACCTCGACCGCCATGGTGCGCGTGAGTTCCAGGGCCTTGTGACGCGCCTGTGGACTAAGCGTGATGATGAGGTCGAAGGACGTGTCGGCCAGCGTCTCGAACGACTTTGGGTGGAGGTGGGCGAGATCGATGCCGATTTCATCCATGACCTCGACGGCGAGGGGATCGAGGACGCCGGCCTTAACGCCGCAGGACTCCACATAAATGTGCGTGCCGAAGAGATGCTTCATCAGTGCGGCCGCCATCGGCGAGCGGATTGCGTTCATCGAACACGAAAACAAGATCGCGTCCGGCAGTTCTTCTCCGTTGGGACCATGCACCGCCATCGCGTCAGACCTTGATGTGCAGCGCGCAGATGAGCGTGAAGAGGCGGCGTGCAGTGTCGTGATCGACGTCGATCTTTCCGGTGAGGCGTTCGGCCAGAAGTTGCGAACCTTCGTCGTGCAGGCCGCGGCGGCCCATGTCGATCGCTTCGATCTGCGAGGGCGAGGCGGCGCGGATGGCCTGGTAGTAGGTTTCGCAGACGACGAAATAGTCGCGGATCACGCGTTTTAAAGGGGTCAGCGAGAGGACGTGCATCGCGTGCGCGGCGCCGTCTTCCAGCTTGATGTCGAAGACGAGGCGGTTTTCTTGGATCGCGAGTTTCAAGCGGTAGGGGCCGCCGGTGCCGCCGGCGGGTTCGAATTTGTTTTGCTCGAGCAGGTCGAAGATCGCGATGCGGCGTTCGTGTTCGACATCGGGACCGCGCGGCGCGATCGACGCTTGGTCGAGCTCGACATCGATGAGGCGCGCAGCCGGTTTGTCGTCGCCGCTCATTTGTTCAGCCTGATGCGGATGGAGCGGGCGTGGGCGTCGAGGCCCTCGGCGTCGGCGAGCGTGGCGGCAGATTCGCCGAGCGTGCTCAGCGCTTCTCGTGTGCAGCCGACGATGGTCGTGCGCTTCATGAAGTCGAGGACCGAGAGGCCGGATGAGAACCGTGCGGAGCGTGCGGTGGGTAGAACGTGGTTTGGGCCGCCGATGTAGTCGCCGATTGCTTCCGGTGTATGCGCGCCTAGGAAGATCGCACCGGC
Source organism: Alphaproteobacteria bacterium (assembly GCA_034440355.1). Lineage (GTDB taxonomy): Bacteria > Pseudomonadota > Alphaproteobacteria > Micropepsales > Micropepsaceae > SZUA-430. Next base: position 71,455 of record JAWXBY010000041.1, on the reverse strand, counting down.
GTGGCGGACGCGGTCCATGATCGGTTTCGGAGCGGCGACGCAGAGCTGCAGATGTTCGGCGGCGATGCGGTCGGCGAGTGCCGGCGTGTCGGCGAGGCTTTTCACCAGGATGATCGCGCCGTGGGATTGCCAACTCGCGCTTGCGATTTTGGTGCGCGGGAGGACGGCGAGTTGGCGGTCGACCTCTTTTGCGACGGCATCGGCGAAGGGGGCGTCGTCGGTGATGAGGATGCTTTGCGCCGCTTCGTCGTGTTCGGCTTGCGCGAGGAGGTCTGCTGCGATCCACGCCGGGTCATTCGCTTTGTCGGCGATGATCAGGACTTCCGACGGACCCGCGATGGAGTCGATGCCGACTTGGCCGAAGACCTGGCGCTTCGCCGCTGCGACGTAGGCGTTACCCGGGCCGACGATTTTGTCGACGGGGGCGATGGTCTTCGTGCCGTAGGCGAGCGCGGCGACGGCTTGCGCGCCGCCGATGCGGTAGATTTCGGTGACGCCTGCGAGGTCGCAAGCGGCAAGGACGAGCGGGTTCAGTTTGCCGTCCGGCGCCGGGGTTGCTGCAACGAGGCGTTTCACGCCTGCGAGCTTGGCCGGGATCGCGTTCATGATGACGCTGGACGGATAGGCGGCAAGACCGCCGGGGATGTAGAGGCCGGCCGCGTCCACCGACGTCCAGCGTGCGCCGAGCGTGACGCCGGTGTCGTCCGTGTACAGATCGTCTTGCGGTTTGTGGCGCTTGTGGAACGACTCGATGCGTGCGGCGGCAAGTTTCAGCGCGTCGAGCGTTGCCTTCGGGACGGCGGCTTTGGCGGCGGCGACTTCAGCGGGGCCCACACGCAGGTTTTGCGCGTTGAGGTCGAAGCGGTCGAAGCGTTTGGTCGTCTCGTAGAGGGCTTCGTCGCCGCGTGCGATCACGTCGGCGATGATCGTCGCGACCGCCGAGCCGACGTCGGCCGCGGTTTCGCGCTTCTGCGCCAGCAATTGCGCGAAGCGGCCGGCGAAACCGGGGTGCGTGTTATCGAGGCGGACGGGCATGGCCCCTACTCATTAGCCCAACGGCTCGTCCGCTTCGACTCCGTGGCCGGGGCGGTGGGGGGTGGGCCAGGGGGCGCTGACGTCGGTGAGCCAGGCGTCGAGGCATTCGACGTCGAGCTTGATGGCGCCGCCGCCGGCGAAGGTCATCTTGATGGTGCCTGCCGGTTCGCTTTGGGCTTCGAAGGCGAGCGTCAGGAGTTCGGCGACGGCTTCCTTGGCGCCGAGTTTGAGGCCCTGCGTTTGCACGCGCTGGACGCCGTCGAAGTGCAGCGCGGAGCGGACGCGGCGGTAGCCGTCGTCGGCCTTGGGGCCTTCGCGTTTGTCGTCTTCGACGTCTTCCCACATGAAGCGGTTCAGCATCATGGCGAAGCGGCGCTTTTGCGGCTGATAGGCCATGTCGCCGACTTGCGCGATCGCGTCCTGCAAATGCGCGGCGATGACGCTCAAGTCCATGGCGTCGATTGCGCGGAGCCTGAGTGCCGTCATGCCGTCGGTCAGCCCTTCACGCGCTTGATGTCGGCGCCGAGGGCCGAGAGTTTTTCTTCGATGCGCTCAAACCCGCGGTCCAAATGATAGACGCGGTTGACTACGGTTTCGCCTTCGGCGACGAGGCCCGCGATGATGAGGCTCACCGAAGCGCGCAAGTCCGTCGCCATGACGGGCGCGCCGCGTAACTTCTCCACGCCGCGCACGGTCGCCATCTGATGGTCGATCGTGATGTCGGCGCCCATACGCAGCAGTTCCGGCACGTGCATGAAGCGGTTTTCGAAGATCGTCTCGGAGATGTGCGAGACGCCGTTCGCCGTCACCATCAGCGCCATCAGCTGCGCCTGAAGATCGGTCGGGAAACCGGGATAGGGTTCGGTCGTGACGTCAACGCCGGTGAAGTGTGCGCCGTTGCGGGCGACCTTGATGCCGCGGTTGGTCGATTGGATGTGGACGCCGGCGCTTTCGAGGAGCGGGATGACGGAGGCGATGAGATCGCCGCGCGTGCCGAGGAGTTCGACCTCCCCGCCCGTCGCCGCCACCGCCATCGCGTAGGTGCCGGTTTCGATGCGGTCGGGCAGCACGGTGTGGTTCGCGCCCTTCAGGCGGTCGACGCCCTCGATCTTCAGCGTGCGCGTTTCGAGGCCGTCGATCTTTGCACCCATCGCCTGGAGGCAGTGGCCGAGGTCGGTGACTTCGGGTTCGCTCGCCGCGTTTTCGATAACGGTCGTGCCCTTGGCGATCGCGGCCGCCATCATCAGGTTTTCGGTGGCGCCGACGGAGACGAACGGAAACTGGATGTGCGCGCCGTGCAGACCGCCGGGCGCGCGGGCGATGACGTAGCCGTCTTGCAGCTCGATCTCCGCGCCCATCGCCTCAAGGCCTTTGAGGTGCAGGTCGACGGGGCGTGTGCCGATGGCGCAGCCGCCGGGCAGCGAGACTTTCGCCTGATGGCAACGCGCAAGGAGCGGGCCGATGACAAGGAAGCTCGCGCGCATTTTGCGTACGAGATCGTACGGCGCTTCGGTGGAGGCGATTTTCTTCGCGTGAAGTTTCAGCACGCGGCCGACTTCGCTGCCGGCCTGGCCGTTGCCGCTCATCGTGATTTCGACGCCGAGGCCGGCGAGGATTTCGGCGAGCTGCGAGATGTCGGTCAGATGGGGCACGGAGGCCAGCGTCAACGGTTCGTCCGTGAGCAGGCTTGCGACCATCAGAGGCAGCGCCGCGTTCTTGGCGCCGGAAATGCGGACTTCGCCGTTCAGACGGCGCCCCCCGCGAATTTGTATTCTGTCCACGCAGAAACCCTCGTTGCCGCCCGCAAATCACACTGGCGCGAAAGATACGCTAACCGGGGCGTTCGCGCGCCCTTTAGCGGGCAGACCGTGCGGGGTGGTTCTACCCCAGGGAAGGGGGCGGAACAATGGCGCGGGCGCGGCGAACCGGCGTCATTTTGCCGAGTTTCCTGCGGATTTCTGTCCGCAGGGGCGGCGGCCGCACGAACAGGATCCTTCAGATCAAACGGTTGAGAATCGCGAGGGCGACGGCGATGGCGCCGATGCCGCCCAATAGATGCAGGCCGAAATAGGTGCCCAGGGAAAGGCCGCCCTCACGTCCGCCGTGAGAGTCCTGGAATTCGCTGTAGTTGCGCCAGCCCGACGCCGTGCGCCAGATGATGAAGATGAAGATCAGCGCGATGACGAGGAGGTCGTAGGCGATGTGGCGGGTGTCCGGGTTGATGATCGTCGCGAAGACCACGTCGCCGACGGCGTGCGCGAAGCCGCGGTAGACCTCGATCAGCTGCATCAGGACGGCGGCGAAAGCAAAATCGCCGGTCGATTGGGCCAGACTGATGACGGCCAGCGCCGCCAGCACGACGCCCGCGACCCGAAACGGCGCGTGCAGCGAGAAAATGTGTGACGGCAGTTTCTTGAACTCGTGCCAAGCGGACGCCAAACTATGGATGGTCGCGTGGCCGAAATAGTTGAATAGCTCCCAGCCGATGTTGCTGATGATGCCCGAAAGCGCCGTAAGCCAGATCCAATGCATGATCGGAAGTTCGACTGCATCATTCGTCATGGCGATGCCCCTTTTTGCCGCCAACTGCGATGCTCGACGGGCGGGCATATAGGAGGAGATTGGGGCGGCCGTTAGGCGCTGTTCGCGCGGCGTTCCAGCTTTTATGGTTTCTTTATATCGGTCGCGTCGGTTTCGGTTGAGGGGTCGGACAGAGACGGCTCTTCGTCTTTGGCGCGCGCCTGGGCCTTGCGGCGCTTTAGGTTGGCGCGCAGAGCAGCGGCCAGGCGTTCGGCCTTGGCTTGGTCGCCGGCTGAGGCGGGCACGGGGGCGCGCTTGTCTTCACTCATCGATCACCATGGCGTCAGGATGGTTGGCCTGGCGGCATTTCAGCCTATATCGTGGCCTCACCCGCACAAAGCGACAAGGAGCACCGTCATGGCTCTCTTCAGCCTGAAGAAAAAGAAGCTCGAAATTCCCGCCACCGATGAGGCCTTGCCGGGCCGCTCGACCCCGATGATCGTGCCGGCGAAGCACCATATCCTCGACACCCCGCTGAAGCCGCCGTTCCCGGCCGGGCTTGAGGTGGCGATGTTTGGGCTCGGTTGTTTCTGGGGCGCGGAACGCAAGTTCTGGCAGCAGGAGGGCGTTTATTCGACATCGGTTGGTTACGCCGCCGGTTTGACGCCGAACCCGACCTACGAAGAGGTCTGCTCGGGTTTGACGGGGCACAACGAGGTCGTGCGCGTCGTGTTCGATCCGAAGAAAATTTCCTATGAGCAGCTGCTGAAAGTGTTCTGGGAGAACCACGATTCGACGCAGGGCATGCGTCAGGGCGGCGATATCGGGACGCAGTACCGCTCCGGCATCTATGCGACCACGCCGGCACAGAAGAAGGCCGCCGAAGCTTCGCGCGATGCGTTCCAGGCGGCGCTGTCGAAGGCTGGGCACGGTAAGATCACGACCGAGATTCTCGACGCGCCGGAATTCTATTACGCCGAGGTCTATCACCAGCAGTATCTGGCCAAGAATCCGGACGGGTATTGCGGGCTCAGCGGCATGGGCGTGACGTGTCCGATCGGCACGGGCGTTTCGGCGGCGTAAGCGCTCCGATAGGGCTTTGAATCAGAGGGGGCTCGGCATTCCGCCGGGCCCTTTTTCATGGGGCCGCGGCGCGCGGCGGCGTCGCCCCTTCCCTCCCCGCCCGGGCTGCGTTATAGGGGCGGCCCTTAGCTGTTGTAGCGTAGTGGTAGCGCAACGCCTTGGTAAGGCGTAGGTCGTGGGTTCAATTCCCACCAACAGCACCAGTTTCGCGAGCCGCGCTTTCGATCGAGAGCGCGGCTCGTTTCGTTTTAGCGCCTCTCTTTGGCGAGGCGCTCTTCGAACGCCGTGCGATCGGGCACGAACCAAAGCTGGGTGCGAAGGTTTGCTTCGTGGACGAAGTCGCGGAGGGCGGTGCTGGCCTCGACGTGTTTGGTGATGTCGCCGAGGATGACCAGGCGCAGGCGGTAGTTGATGAATTTCTGGATGATCTCGCCCGCGAGGCGGGTGCGCAGGACGAAGAAGTCGTCGCTGAGGCAGGCGACGGGGATCACGACGGTGTCGGCCTGTTCGCCGAGGGCATCGCCGATGACGGTGTTCGCGTCGCGGTCGGTGTGGAATTTGTCGCCGTCAGCGTATTCCAGGACGCGGTGGCCGTGCAGGTCGTAGGCTTTCGCGGGCATTCGATCGATCCATTGTGGCAATGGCCCTTCCATAGAGCGTTTTCCGGCCGGTTTCGACTGGGGCTGGAATCGTCGTATCGTCCGGCCGCTACCTGCGTTGGAGGCCCATGTCGGCGCTTGTTTTCATTTTCATCGGTATTGCACTGGGTGCGGCGCTGGTCGGCGCGTATCTGCTGGGGCGCGAGCGCGGGCGCATGCGGGCGATCGACGAGGTCGCGCGCACGATGGCGCCGCAGATCATGGGCAAGCGCGGGCGCCGCGAGGGCGAACGCTCGCAGGCCGAGATGGCGGTGGTCGGTGAGACGGAAACCAATGCCGACGGCAAGGCGCGGCAGGACATCATCTTGGAGCTTCGTCCGGGCGAAGATGTCGATCTGGTGCGCGAGCGGGTCGATGCGTCGGAGCCGAACGCCGTGCGCGTCGTGTCCCGGCTGGGCGAGATCGGGCGGCTGTCACGCGCCGACGCCGACACGATCGCGCCCTATCTCGACGGCGGGGGACGCGTGAGCGCGTCCATCGCACACATCAACGGCGGGACGTCTACAAACTCGACGTTCAACGTGGTGCTGAGCGTCGTGGCGCTCGAGGGTTAGCCGCCGAGCGTCTTGGCCAAGCTTTCCAGAATCATCGTCCAGCCCTGGTTGGTGCGGTCCTTGTATTCCGCCCATTCCGGCGCGATGTCGTGGCTGAGGGTTAGTTCGCAGCCGCCTTCTCTTAGCGCCGCGATCTCGATCGTGACGCGCGTCGGCGGGTGATGAGCGTCAGTGGCGAAGTCGAGGACGATGCGGCGGGGACGGTCGAGTTCGATGAAGGTGCCGAAATGTTCGGCGTCGTCGTCGCCGCGGCGTTCGACGATGTGGAATTTGCCGCCGACGCGGCCGTCGATCTTGACGCTTTGCATTTTGCCCGCGGGGGTCGCGAACCACCAGCGGCCCGCCGTGGTTTCGTCGAGCCAGGCGTCGAAGACGCGTTCCGCCGAGGCGGTGAAGCGGCGCGAGACGCGGATGTGGATCGGGCCGCCGGTCATTTCGATTTCCTTTTCCGTTTGCGCGCGGCGGCGTCTTCTTCCTTCAGCATGGCGTCGAGCGCGTCGAGGCTTGCGGCCCATAGGCGTTCGTAACGATTGAGATAGTCTGTTGCCGTTTTCAGCGGCGCCGGTGCGATGGCGCAGACGTGTTCCCTGCCCTCCACCTTGCGTTTAACGAGACCGGCGCGTTCGAGGACGCGCACGTGTTTCGAGGCGCCGGCAAAGGTCATGGCGAAGGGCGATGCCAGTTCGCCGATGTTTTGCGGCGCGGCCGACAGGCGCTTGAGCATGGCGCGCCGCGCAGGGTGAGCGAGCGCGTGGAAGACGGCGTCGAGGCGGGCGCCGGCCTGCGATTGATCTAATACCATTCGGTTTAATTATCACCGTCGCGGATAATTTTCAACCTCTTGGTTTAGTGACCTTTGCTGTCAAGTAGCTCCCGGATTTTGCGGGTGAGTTCCTGCTGGGTGTAGGGCTTGTTGAGCAGGAAGACGTCGGCGTCGAGTTGGCCGTTGTGAACGATGGCGTTGCGCGTGTAGCCGGTGGTGTAGAGCACCGGCAGGCCGGGACGCCTTTCGAGAATCTGTTCGGCCAACTTGCGGCCGTTCACGCCGCCGGGCAGCACGACGTCGGTGAAGAGCAAGTCGATGCGCTCGGCTTCCTCGAAGGCTTTGAGGGCGGCTTCGGCGTCGCCTGCTTCGATGATGCGGAAACCCAGATCCTCGAGCGCGGCGACGCCGTATTCGCGCACCGCGGTGTTGTCCTCGACGAAGAGGATCGTTTCATCCGCCTTCGCGCGAATGCCGTCGGTCATTTCCGGCGCGCGTTCGGCCGGCGCGGCCGCCGCGCCGTCAGCCTGCGTCAAGCGGCGCAGATAGAGCTTCACGGTCGTGCCGACGCCGGGTTCGCTGTAGATGCGCACGTGGCCGCCCGACTGTTTGACGAAGCCGTGCACCATCGCAAGGCCGAGGCCGGTGCCTTTGCCAGTGTCTTTCGTCGTGAAGAACGGTTCGAAGGCACGGTCCAGGACTTCGCGCGGCATGCCGTGGCCCGTGTCGCTGACCGACAGCATGACGTATTGGCCGGCAGCGATGTCGCCGAAGCGCGCGGCGTAGGCGTCGTCCAAGTAAGCGTTCGCCGTTTCGATGGTAATACGTCCGCCGTCGGGCATCGCGTCGCGCGCGTTGATAACGAGGTTGACGAGCGCGCTTTCGAGCTGATGCGGGTCGACGAAGGCCGGCCATAGGCCGCCGGCCAGGACGGTTTCGACGGCGACGGCTTCGCCGACCGTACGGCGCAGCAGTTCGGAGACGCCGGCGACCAGGTGATTGGCGTCGATGCGCGAGGGGTTGAGAGGCTGCTGGCGCGAGAATGCCAACAGGCGCTGCGTCAGTTGCGCGGCGCTGCGTGCGCCTTGCATCGCCATATCGATGGGTTTGGCCAGTGTGGCCGCCAGGTGCGCCGCGTCCTGATCCTTCGTCGCGTTGGCGATGCGGCGCTTCAGCGTGTCGATGTTGCCGATGATGATGGTGAGCAGATTGTTGAAGTCGTGCGCAATGCCACCGGAGAGTTGGCCCACCGCCTCGATCTTTTGCGCCTGACGCAGGGTCGCTTCGGCTTCCTGGCGCGTCTTCGTTTCCGTAGCAAGGCCGGTGACGAACGATCGCGTTGTCATCCAGATGGTGACGGCCGCTCCGAACGTCGCGAGGACCATGACGATGATCAGCACGCCCAGGAAGATGCGCTCACGCTGCGCGATGTCGCGTTGGTTCGCCAGAGCGTCGACTTCCACCTGGGTGATCGCCGCCAGGGACGCCCGGATTGCGTCCATCGAACGACGGCCCTTGTCCGTCTTGACGACAGCCAGCGCCTCGTCGATGCGCTTTTCTTTCGCGAGGGCGACTGTTCTTTGCAGTTCGGCGAGTTTCGCCGTGAGGTCGGCTACGACGACGGCGACGCGCGCTTGCTGTTCGCTATTGCCGGCGGTGCGGTCGACCAGCTTCTTGAGGTTCGCCTGGATGCCTGCTTCCGCGCTTTCGAACGGCGCGAGGTACACCTCGTTTTGCGTAATGAGAAAGCCGCGCTGGCTGGTTTCGGCGTCTTGAGCATTATCGAGGAGCGTCGTCGCAGCGTCGCGCAGGTCGAGCGTCTTGGTCACCTGCTCAGCGTAACTCTGCAAACGCAGAAGCGAAACGAATGCGAGGCCGCCGGCGATGAAGAGCACCGCCATGATGGAGACCAGAAGGATCAGCAATCTCTCTCTAAAAACGCCGCCGTTGGATGCGGTCTTGGCGGCGAAGTCAGATAGCGGCATGGCCCTCGTGGTTCCGAAAATGCAACCGGCTAACGGCTGGCGCACAAGCTTGGCCGCCGCTAGTGTCATCAAGAGTGGCACAGGGACAGGGGAATGTCGCGCATCTTGGTGGTGGAGGACGAGGCGTTGATTGCCTCCATGATCGAGGAGTGGCTGGGCGAACTCGGCTGCATCAGCGTCGGGCCTGCTGCGACGGTAGCATCAGCGATGGCGCTGATCGATCAAGCGCCGCCGGACGGCGTGATTCTGGATGTATCGCTCGGGCGGGAAACGTCGTTTGCGATTGCCGATAGGTTAACGACGATCGGTGTGCCTTTCGCGTTCGCGACCGGATATTCGGACAGCACACTGCCGTCCCGCTTCGTTGGCAGCTTGACGCTGTCGAAGCCCTTCGACTTCGATGCACTTGGACGTGTGATTACGGCGTTCGCGACGGGCCGCAGCTCCGTCTGAGCGCTTGGTTCTTTTTTGCGCGGCGTTGTCCCGCGAGAGGAGACGCGAATGCTGTCTGTCGTGACGCTGTTGCTTGCGGCCTTTGTGACGTCGACGTCTGCGTCGCGCGACGGGGTCGAACGGGGGCCGTCTCTGCCAGTCCCCTCGTTTTGCGCGGAGCTTGAAGCACCGCCGGTGCTGATGATCTCCGCCGACGAGGAAGACCTCATGCCGTTTGAAGAAGAACAGAGCTGCGCGGAAAGCGACGTTCTTCAACCCTTCGACATCGAAGCGCCGGTCGACACCGTTTAACCCGCACCGTTTGACCCGCGCTGACGCTGTTTTGCGCGCCGCCCGATGAACCTCGGATGAAGCGGCAGATCGGCCTGCGTTCAGGCCGGATTCTCTAGGATTTGCGACGCCTTGGCCGAAGCCCAGGAACCCGCGCGGCAATCCGCGCGTTTTTCCGGGGTTGCATTGGTCACGCGCGGCCACTAAGTCAGCCCGCCCAGGGGGTTGGGGCTGTTCGCAGACGGAGATGAAGAAGCAATGACGATCTCGAAGTTCGCAGCTCTTGCAGGCGCCGCGGTTCTCACAGCCGGAATCGCCACCGGCGCGTTCTCGGCCCTCGCGGCTGCGCCGGGTCAGGGCGCCCCCTCCGTGCCGCCGACAACAATCATCGTCTTCGACAAGCCGAATTTCAAAGGCCAGTCGATGACGTTCGATCGTTCGGTGCCGAGCCTTGCCGCGCTGGAGTTCAACGATCGTCCCGCCAGCGTGCAGATCAAAGGTTCGCGCGATTGGGTGTTGTGCGAACACCGCAACTTCATGGGCAAGTGCGTGCGCGTTCGCGCGAAGGAGCGCGATCTGAAGCGCGTGAAGATCGGCGGTCAGGTGTCGTCGATGTATCCGGTCCCCGTGCCGCCGCCGAAGGCCCCGCGTCCGCGATAAGGCGTTGTCGCGGACGATGCCTTCCGGGCCTGCCGACATAATTTGCGACAAAGGTAACTGAGCGCTTCATCTGCGGTTCACCGCGTGAGGCCCGATATGGCACGTGCGTGCGACGCTGCGGGGAGCCGGCGTTTTGCGCGGCGTGCGCCCGCGGCTTGTTCCCGACGCGGGTCGTTCGCCGGTTTGAAGCAAAACAACCGGGACTTCCTTGGAAAGGCTCACCAGCATGAGACTTCGATTGATCGCTGCGATCGGCGCGGCAGTGATGGGGTTTGCTCTCCTCAGCACACCGGCGATGGCGGACGGACGCCACGGCGACCGTTCTGACCGTCACGGCAGCTATGGCCACCGCGACAACGACTGCAACGATCGCAGCCACTACAGCAACCGCGGCCACCGCCGTCATGCGGACAACCGCGGTTGGGGCCGGCGCGACGGCGACCGGCATCGCGGCCATCGCTACGACCGCAACGACCGGCGTTGGAACGACGGCGACCGCCGTCATCGCGACAACGACCGCGGACGTCGCGGCCGTGATCGCGATCGCGACGGACGGCATGATCGGCACGATCACTAAGCGTAGCGCAGGCTGACGCGCGGCGGCCTGGCTCTGCCCGGCCGCCGTCGTTATTTGGCGAGGCGCGCTTTGACGTACTCATAATAGCCGAGCGATTTGCCGGCGAGATTGAACTTGGCGCCTTGCCAGTCCTTCGCGGCGTTCGGTTCGGTGCCGTAGTATTGCTCCGGCGAGTAGTCGGCGATTTCGGCGTTGGTCGCGAGAACGAAGCGGCCGTTGATCAGCGCACCATCGGGCGCCGTCTGGTAATCGACGAGTTTAATCGGGCGGAAATTCCAGAAGCCTGCGCCGAGTGCGGGGGCGGTGCGCGGAAACTGTGCGCCGTAGGTGCCGCGCGTGACTTCGCGGTCGGGGTTCGAGTCGACGTAGCGGATCGTGCCGTCGGGATCGACCTTGTAAACGTAGACCACGTGGCCCCACGGATCGTAGATGATCGTGCCGGCGCGGATGGCTTCACGGCTGATCTTGGGCGAGTAGAAGTCGCTGGCGTTGAAGCCGCTATCGTAGGTGTGCTCGATGCGGAACATCGCGGTCGAGACCGTGCCGCGCAGATCGAGCAGCAGTTTGGCCGGATCTGCTTCTGGTTGCCATTCCAGCTGCAGGCGCGCGACGACCATGTTGCCGGCGTCGGAGAAGCGGAAGTCTTCCGTCGGACCTGAGCGTGAGGCGACGTAGAGCGGATACGAAAACGGCAAACCGTTCTTCCACGCGAAATAGGCGCGCAGCTGATAGATGAAATCGGCGCAGTCGCCGTCCATGCGCATGCCGGGCGGGTCGGTGTCGCGGTAGGGATTGGCGGTACTCTTGAAGCAGGCTGCAGGATCTTTGCAATCGTGCTCACCGAAGCCGACGACGAATTCGCCGAAGCGACGCTCGTCGTCCGCGGTCCAATGATCCTTGGTGATCTTCCAGGCTTGGCGCGGCGCGACATCGGTCGCTTGCGCGGCTTGCGCGGCGAGAACCAGAAGAAGCAATGCCAGGACTGCACGCATACCCGTCTCCCTGGACGCCAGGAGACGCAATCGGGCCTCAGATGGCAAGGGGATTTGGCGCGCGTGAATTGAACCAATTGCAGCGCAAACGGGCCCCGGCTTGCGCCGAGGCCCGTTTTTCGCGGATGCCGCTTAACCTCAGTAGTAGAAGACGTTGTAGCGGACCTGCACGATTTCACCCGTGTAGGTGTCGATGAGCAACGCGTCGGGTCCGTAGCGCACCCACATCAGTCCCGGCGGTGGCGCGAACAGGCCATAAATCACGAAGTTCGTCAGCCAATAGTTGCGGGCGAAATACGCGCGCGGCAGACGGTCGCCGTGGTGCCAGCGGCGGTAGCTGTAGCCGCGCGGGGCGTGATACACGCCGACGCGGAAACGACGAGGTGCGTCGTAGGAGCGGCGGAACTGAGCCCAGTCGCCGCGACGGCGGTCACGGTTGTCGAAGCGGCGATCGCGGTCGCGATCACCAAAGCGGCGATTGTCGAAGCGGTTGTCGCGCGCGTCGCGATCGCGACGATCGTTGTTCCAGTTGCCCCGGCGGCCGCTATTGCGGTCGCCGTCCCAGCCGCGCCGTTGCTCCTGGATTTGGCGCGGTTGAGGGGTCTGTTGTTGTTGTTGCTGATCGGGGCGACGGCTGCGGCGTCTGTCGCCGCGATCGTTATCGTCGTCTTGTCGCGTGACGTTGCCGCGGTCACGGTCGTCGTCCCGGTCGCGATGCTGCGCGAACGCAGCACCACTCACGAGGCATAAGCCGACCGCCATCGCCGCGAGTGTGGGGACAGAATAGCTTCGCATCGCAAAGTCCTCTCGTTCTCGCGCATTGCCGGTGGCAATGCGCTTGTTTGGCCGGCCCTTCCACGGGCCGCACAAGTTGAGAACGTGCGTCGTTGCCCCGCGTTCCAGGGTTCCGCTTAGCGATTGCGCGAGGTTTTGGTTCCGCCTGCGGCTATGCGCGCGCGGCGACTTTCGGAGCGTTTTCGCCAGTCGATGCTGCGCCGGCAAACTCCTGCGTGAACCGCACGATTTCCTTCGTAAGGTCAGCCGGCGCCGAATAGAAGGGCGAATGGTCTGTGTCGAGCGTGGCGACTCCCGTCATCGGAAAGCGCGCGTGCATATAGCGCTGAAGCTCGATCGAGATCGTGTGATCCTGCAAGCACTCGATGAACGCTTTCGGCGGAAACGGATCGCGCGGTTTGGCGATCGCTTGCACCAGCGGGAACATTGGCTGCGGTGTCAGCCGCGCGATGGCGCGTTCGGCGTCGCGCGGATCGGAGGTGTTGTACAACGTATCGACCATGCGTTCCGGCCACACGGTAATGGTGCCGAGGTGATAGCGCGGCACGCTGAAGCCGCGCCACAATGCATCGCGGCGCGCGAGGCCCAAAATCGTCTCGCCGGATTTCGGGATGAAGCCCGAGAGATAGATGAGGCCGGCGAACAAATCCGGTTCTTCGTTCGCGGCTTGGGTGATGATGCCGCCGCCCATCGAGTGGCCTACCGCGACGACGGGGCCGTGTTCGCGCGCGGCGTCGCAAACGGCGCGCGTGTAAGCGCCCAACGTCACGCGCCACCACGGCGTATCGTCGGCGCCGTGCGACGGCAAGTCGATCGCGATCGCCTTGTGCCCTTCGGCGGCCAAGCGCGGGATGATTTTCTCCCAGCACCAAGCGCCGTGGCAGGAACCGTGGACGAGCAGGATCGTGGTCATTGGGGCCGGTGTTTCGTGGGCGCGGAGAGTGAGGCGTCAGTATGACTGCGCGTCACCTAACGGCCGCCTAACGCCCCCCCCGTGACGGAGGAGTCAAATTGAGGCAAAATTAACGCGCCACTGAGGGCTTTAAGAGCGTTCACACGGGAGAGGTGTCCCATGCTCAAGATATTGTCCGGTATCTCAGCCGCGTCCGTTCTCGCCGCGGTGCTGTCGGCGAGTGCATCAGGCGCTTCGCCCGTCGCGACGCCGACGTCGCCCGTCATCGCGGGCAAGTATGAAATCCGCAACGCCGATCGGGGCGCGACGAAGCGCATCAAAGTCTTTTATGACGGCCGGCGCATCGCGACCATCGGGCTGCGCCGGGGTGCTGCGTCGTTCCATTGCTGCACGATGGATTCCTGTGCCCCTGTTGCGACGCTGAACGCGTGCACGGGATTCAAAGTGACTTGCGACGCCGATGGATGGTGCGGGCCGGGCTGACGGCCTTAGTCGCGATTTGCGCCGGTCGTGCCGGATTCGTTCGCGCGCGAACGGCGCAAAACTGTCATATCTCCTCCACTCAACTTTTGGCGTGGGGGTGCTAAAGTCCCGTCCACACCGCCGTGACCAAACCGTTCAACATCGCTCACCGCGGGGGCGCGGGTCTTAGACCCGAGAACACCCTCGCCGCCTTCGCCAATGCGCTCGACCTTGGGGTCGACGGATTTGAACTGGACGTGCACGTCGCGAAGGACGGCACGGTCGTCGTGTTTCATGACGACACGCTGAAAAGCGATATCGTGCGCGACGCCGACGGACACTGGCTTGAAGCGCCGGTGCCGTTGATCAAAGATTTGTCCTATCCGCAATTGCAGACCTACGATATCGGCCGACTGAAGGCGCAGTCGAAATACGGCGCGCGTTATCCGCAGCAGACGCCGGCCGACGGCGAGCGCATTCCGCGCCTGGCCGATGTGATCTGGCTAATGAAGCGATCGGGCGGGAACGAGCGGCTTTGGATCGAGCTGAAGAGCAACTTCGCCGACCGTTCGCGAACAGTCGAGCCGGACGTCATGGCGGAAGCGGTGATCCGCGTTTTGAAGCGCGAGAAGTTTTTGGATCGCTCGGTGCTGGTCGGCTTCGACTGGCCGGCGCTGATCGCTGCGAAGAAGGTCGCGCCCAAGATCGAATGCTGGTTCACGACGTTGCCGCAGAGTTGGTTCGGCGACGCGCCGCCGCCGGCTGAGCATGGGCCCCCACCGAAGGCCGAGCTTGAGGGGTTGCGCGCACAGGAACGTTCGAGCGCGCCTTGGGCGGGCGGATTCGACAGGTCCAAATACGGCTCCGTCATCAAGGCGGCGAAGGCCGCCGGGGCCGACGGCTGGTTCCCCTATTTCCCTGACATCAATCGGGCGACGCTGACCGAGGCGCGCGATCTGGGGCTGAAGGTCGCCGCTTGGACGGTGAACGAACCGGCAGACCTCGAGCGGCTCGCGGATCTCGGCGTCGACGGGTTGTGTACGGATTACCCCGACCGCCTTGCGCGCATATTGAAGGGAATGTGACGGGTATACGTCCCCGCGAGATCGGCGAAATTGCGTTCGCGGCGGTTTGCCGCCAGAATGGTGTGAGAGCCCCTTCTTACCTTTGAGAGTTTCATCGATGCGTTGCGTCGACGCTTTGCGTTTCAGTTGGATTGCCCTGATCGTCGCGCCACTGTCGGCTTGTCAGAGCTGGGGTGTGTTGCCGTCGACCGTCGAGAAGACGGAATCGCCGTTCCAGACCTACAAGAGCGCCGAAGACGCGTATGGGCAGGTGAAGCCCTTCGTGACGACGGCGCGCGAGCTGAAGGTGCGGGGGTTCGATCCATACACGACGCCGAACATCAAGGTCTTGAACTATCTCGACATGGTGCCGCGGTTTCTGCCCCAGCAGTCGATGAAGATGGAAGATCTGGATCCGGCTGTGCAGGGCTGCTTGACCGCGCGCGACAGGTGCTCGGGCTGGCTCGCGGAGCCTTCGATTTCGTCGAAGGATCGCACGGGCGACGTGACGCTCGACGTCCTCGGCTTCGAGCGCGAGACGACGTCCACGGGGTGGAAGGCTTCGATGCTGCTGCTCGTTCAGGATGGGGTCGTCGTCTACAAGCTTTGGTCGGGAACGCCGACCATTCATGAAGTGAAGACGGAGAAGAAGCCGCTCGGCCCGTTGCAGGATCTCTCCGGTCCCGCGGCTGCTGCGGTTTCGGGGGCGATTAAGCCCTGACACTCGCCCAGCGCGTCGCCGTCATTGGCGGCGCCGGTTCTTTCGGACGCATTCTCGTCGAAGGTTTGCTCGCGACGACCGACTGCCATGTCGTCGTGTGCGGACGCTCGGCCGCGCATGCCGACGAAGTCGTTGCGGCGTTTCCGAATTACGCCGAGCGGCTGTCTGCCAGCGTTATCGATCGTTCGAAGGCGACAACATCAGATGTCACGGCGTTGGGCGCGTTCTGCGTTGTCGATGCGGCCGGACCGTTTCAAGCGCAGCGGCCTACCTTCGCCCGCGCGGTGATCGAGGCGGGTGCGCATTATGTCGACCTCGCCGATGCGCGCGATTTTGTTGCGGGATTCGGCGCACTGGACGAGTTGGCGAAGGCGCACGGCGTTCTGGCCCTCACGGGCGCGAGTTCGACGCCGGCGCTGTCGCATGCGGTCATCGACGATTTGACGCGCGGGTGGACGCGGATCGACGACATTCAGATTGGGATTTCGCCGGGCAATCAGTCGACGCCGCGCGGACTTGCAGTGTTTCAGTCGATCTTGAGCTACGTCGGGCGGCCGGTGCGCGTGTGGCGCTTCGGGCGGTGGACGACGGCGCCGGGTTGGGGCCTGACCGTGCGGCGGCGGATGGCCGATCTCGGCAAGCGGATGTTGTCGCTGGCCGAGACGCCGGATCTCGATCTCGTGCCGCAGCGGTTTCCTTCGGTGCGTACCGCGATTTTTCGCGCGGGGCTTGAGCTTTCGGTTTTGCATTCAGGCTTGATGATTCTCGGCGCGCTTGTACGCGCCGGGTTGATGAAGAGCCTGGTTCCGCTGGCCGAGCCGTTGCGCGATGCAGCGACGCTCTTTCGCGGGCTCGGCAGCGATTGCGGCGGGATGACGGTCGACGTCGACGGCATCTATGCCGACGGCACGCGGTTGGCGGTGACATGGACGTTGATTGCGGAGTCCGGCGATGGGCCGAAGATTCCGACGCTGCCCGCGCTCATCATCGTGCGGCAGTTGCTTCAGGGGAAGTTGGCACAGCGTGGGGCGATGCCGTGCGTGGGCGTGCTAGACCTCGCGGCGCTTGAGGCGGAGTTCCAGCGCTTCGACATTCGCACCGAGCGCGAATCGCGTGTGCTTGAGCGTCGTTCGCTGTTTCAGCGTGCGCTGAAGGGGTTCGACAACATGCCGGCCGTGGTGCGCGACGCGCATATGATCGATCCGGCAGCCGATCTCGTTGGCGAGGTCGATGTCGAAGGCGCGGCGAACTGGATCGGCCGGCTCGTGGCGCGCGTGTTCAGCTTTCCACGGCCCGGCGAGGATTTGTCGGCCGAAGTGACGATCGAGCGCGACGGCGACGGCGAGGTTTGGATCCGGCGCTTCGGCGGTCGCGAATTTCGCAGTTACCTGAATGCCGCCAACGGAATGCTCACGGAACGCTTCGGGGCGATTACGTTCGACCTTGATGCGCGCGCGGATAAGCGCGGCTTCTCTTTGATGATCGAGCAGGCGCGGATCGGTGGGCTGACCCTGCCCCGCTTTCTGACGCCGAACACCAGCGCGTCGGCGGATATCGATCGCGAAGGGCGGTATCGTTTCGACGTGACGATCGAGCTGCCCTATATCGGGCGGCTGGTCGGGTATACGGGGTGGCTTGCCGCGCGCGGGTCATCGCGCTCGCTGGTGGCCAGCGAACGCGATGCGTCTCACGTCGAAATCGATGAGAATGAGGGAGGCGCCGTTATTTCGGCGCCATCACCATGACCATCTGACGGCCTTCGAGCTTTGGTTCCTGCTCGACCTTGCCGATTGCGTCGATGTCGCGCTTCACCTTTTGAAGCAGCTCCATCCCGATATCCATGTGCGCCATTTCGCGACCGCGGAAGCGCAAGGTCACCTTCACCTTATCGCCTTCTTCGAAGAAGCGTTTGATCGAGCGCATTTTCACGTCGTAGTCGTGATCGTCGATCATCGGACGGAGTTTGATCTCCTTGATTTCGATGATCTTCTGATGCTTGCGCGCTTCGGCTGCTTTCTTCTGTTCCTGATATTTGAACTTGCCGAAGTCCATGATCTTAGCGACCGGCGGCTTTGCCATCGGCGCGACTTCGACGAGATCGAGGCCTTCGGACTGTGCGAGCTTGAGAGCGTCGAACTTGCTCATCACGCCGCGCTTGCCGCCGTCGTCGTCGATCACCAACAATTCGTGCGCGTTGATGAATTCGTTGATGCGCGGGCCGTCCTTAGAGGCCGGCATGGCTGCTTGGTAGGGACGTCTAACGATTGGCTGTCTCCATCGGGTTAGCCCGCCGGTACGCGATGCGTCAGGTGTTCCGTCGCCGTCCGACCGGTGCCTGCGCCCCGGTCATCGTGCAACGGTTTTCACCTTCGCATTGTCCCTTGGCGGTCACCCTATGATCGGCGGGTTCGGACCCGATGGCGCTTAGCGACAAGCGGCGGGTCTTTGCGTGAACGGCGCGCCGGATAACCCGGCACGCCGCCACGGCACAAGCATAGGACTCCCCGCGATGATGGCAAGGGTTCTTGAGCGTGGCGAGCGTTTTCGCCCGCCACGGTTCGCGTTTTAGACCAGGTCGGGGGGCGTCGCCTCAGCCAGAAGCTGTTTGATGAGGGCGTCGAGGGCGATCGTCTCCTGCCGCTCCGACCCCAGGCGCCGGACGGAGAGCGTGCCCTCCTCCGCCTCTTTGCGGCCGGCCACCAACAGATACGGGACCTTGGCCAGCGAGTGCTCGCGGACCTTGTAGTTGATCTTTTCGTTGCGCAGATCCGTTTCGGTCCGGATACCCGCGAGCTTGAGCGCGGCCGCCGCCTTCTTCGCGTAGCCATCCGCGTCGTTGACGATGGTGGCAACCACCGCCTGCGTCGGGGCAAGCCAGAGCGGGAATTTGCCGGCGTAGTGTTCGATCAAAACCCCGACGAAACGTTCCATCGAGCCCAAGACGGCGCGGTGAAGCATCGCCGGGCGCTGGCGCGTGCCGTCTTCGGCCACGTACTCGGCGTCGAACCGTTCGGGCAGATTGAAGTCGATCTGCACGGTGCCGCATTGCCAGCCGCGGCCGATAGCGTCGAACAGCGTGAACTCGAGCTTCGGGCCGTAGAACGCGCCCTCACCCGGGTTCAGCGTGTACGGGCAATCCATGAGACGGCAGGCTTCGGCGAGCGTCGCTTCGGACTGATCCCAGACTTCATCCGAGCCGATGCGGCTTTCCGGACGCGTCGCAAGCTTGACCTGAACGTTGTCGAAGCCGAGCTCTTTGTAGGTCTCGAAGATCAGGCGGCTGGCGCTGATCGCCTCGTCAATCATCTGGTCGGGGCGCATGAAGATGTGCGCGTCGTCCATGGTGAAACCGCGCACGCGCATGATGCCGTGCAAGGCGCCAGACGGTTCATAGCGATGGCATGCGCCGAACTCGGCCATGCGGATCGGCAGGTCGCGATAAGATTTCAGACCCTGGTTGAAGATCTGCACGTGGCCGGGGCAGTTCATGGGCTTGACGGCGAGCGTCTTCTTTTCGTTCTCGACTTCGGCGACGAACATGTTCTCGCGATACTTCGCCCAATGGCCCGAGCGTTCCCACAGCTGACGATCGAGCAGCAGCGGGGTCTTCACCTCGACGTAGTCGGCGCGTTGGATCTTGCGGCGGATATAGCTTTCGAGCGTGCGGAAGAGCGTATAGCCCTTCGGATGCCAGAAGACTTGGCCGACGGCTTCTTCCTGAATGTGGAAGAGCTGCATCTCCTTGCCGATCTTGCGATGGTCGCGCTTTTCCGCTTCTTCCTGACGGTTGATGTACTCCGCGAGTTCCTTCTCGTCGCGCCAGGCGGTGCCGTAGATGCGCTGCAGCTGCGCGTTCTTTGCATCGCCGCGCCAATAAGCGCCGGAGATCTTCGTCAGCTTGAACGCGGTTCCGATCTTGCCGGTCGACATCAAATGCGGGCCGCGGCAGAGGTCGTGCCAGTCGCCGTGATAGTAGACGCGCACTTCTTCGTCCGCCGGCAGATCGCGGATGATCTCGGCCTTGTAGGTTTCGCCGAGCTGCAAGAAGTGCTTCACCGCGTCGTCGCGTTTCCACACCGTGCGCTTGGTCGGCAAGTCGGCCTTCACCAGCTCCTTCATCTTCGCTTCGATCTTGGGCAGATCTTCCGGCGTGAAGGGTTCATTGCGGGCGAAGTCGTAGAAGAAGCCGTCCTCGATGTTCGGGCCGATCGTGACCTGGGTGCCGGGATAGAGCGCCTGCACGGCCTGCGCGAGCAAGTGCGCGGTGTCGTGGCGGATGAGGTCGAGCGCCTCTTCGCTCTTGCGGGTGACGATTTCGACCTTCGCGTCCTTTTGGATCGGCAGGTCGAGATCTTTCAGCTCGCCGTCGATCTTGACCGCGAGCGCCGCTTTCGCGAGTCCCGGACCGATCGATGCCGCCAGATCCGCGCCGGTGCTGCCGCGGGTCGTCGTCCGCACCGAGCCATCTGGCAAGGTGATGCGGATTTCGTTCGCGGGTGCAGCCGACACGGCACGTCTCCTTCGTCTCAAGGTTAAGCGCCGGGTGGCGCGAAAGGCCGGGAGATTGGTGAGGGGGACACCCCAAGTCAAGGCAGCGCCCTTGCGGCATCGCGGGCCTTATGTCACTGCCGGACCCTGGGTTTCGAGGGACTTTTCGGCCGTGGCGCTGCCGCTATCGTGCTTCATCATCGCCAAGAATGAGGCGGATCGCATCCAACGCACGATCCGGGCGGTGAAAGGCTTCGTCGATGAGGTCGTCGTCATCGATTCGGGCAGCACCGACGGGACGCAGGCGCTGGCCGAAGCGGAAGGCGCGCGCGTCGTCTTTCACGAGTGGCCGGGGTTCGGGCAGCAGAAGCGGTTCGGCGAGACGCAATGCCGGAACGAGTGGCTGTTGAACATCGACGCGGATGAAGTTGTGTCCCCGGGTCTTGCAACCGAGATTCAGGCACTGTTTACGGGCGGTGAACCGACGCTTGCGGTCTATGCGCTGCCCATCAACGACGTTTATCCCGGGCAGACCAAGCCTCGCCTGTGGGCGAACGATTATGTACAGCCGCGGCTCTATGACCGGCGGCGGGTGCGGTTCAAGGATTCGCCGATTCACGACTCGCTGGACATTACAGGGATGAAGGTCGGGGCGTTGAAGGGTGATGTACATCACTTCTCCGCCCGCTCGTTCGACGACCAGTTGGCGAAGGCCGTGGAGCGCGGGCGGTATTTTGCCGACCATGCCAAGCGCAAGTCGCCGGGCGTTCTCAGGTTCCGGCTTGTGTTCGAATTTCCCGCGGCGTTTCTTCGGTATTATATTTTGCGACGGCATTTCACGGGTGGACTGCAAGGGTTTCAGTCGGCGATGATCGGCGCTATCTCGCGTTTCGTTCGCATTTCGCGCATGCTTGAGGCTGCAGAGCGGCCGCAGGAACGGCCCGCGGAAGCGTTGAATCAACGGCAAAAATGATTCTGATTTCGACCCAGTGCTTTCCGCCCGATCGCGGCGGCATCGAGATACTGATGGGCGGGCTTGCCGACGCGTTGGCGGCGAGCGGGAAAGACGTTGCCGTGTTTGCCGACGATGCGCATGAGACCGGACCTGAAATTAAAGCGCCCTACCCGATTCATCGCTTCGGCGGGTTCAAGCCGTTGCGGCGGCGGCGCAAGGCTTGGGCGATTGCTAAAGCTGTGAAGCGCGGCGGCGTCGAGGCGATCTTTGCGGATTCGTGGAAGAGCATCGAGCGTCTGCCGAAACTCAACGTGGCGATCGTCGTGCTGGCGCATGGGATGGAGTTTCCGCCGAACCCGACCAGCGGCAAGCAAGGCCGGATCGTGCGTGCGCTGGCGAAGGCTACGCGCGTCGTCGCCAACTCCGCCTATACCGCGTCGCAGGCGAAGCCCTATGTCGCCAACAGTGAGACGCGGCTGCGTGTGATCAATCCGCCGATCGGGCCGCAAGACGAGCCTACGGCGGGCGAGCTTGGCGATCTGCGCGCTGTGATCGCGGGGCGGTCGCCGGTGCTGTTGACGCTGGCGCGGCTTGAGCCGCGCAAGGGGATCGACATGGTCATCCGTGCGCTGCCCGACATTTTGAAAACGCATCCGAATGCGGTTTATATCGTGGCGGGCGGCGGCGAGGATCGGCCGCGGCTTGAGAAGCTTGTGGTCGACAGCGGCGTTGGACGGCACGTGCACTTCGCGGGCGCGGTCGATGGGCCGGCGAAGGCGGCTCTGTTCTCGGTCGCCGACGTGTTTCTCATGCCGGCCCGGCGCGAGGGCAATTCGGTCGAAGGGTTCGGGATCGTTTATCTCGAGGCCGCTTGGTATGGCGTGCCTTCGCTTGCCGGTCGTGAGGGCGGCGCGGTCGATGCGGTGCGCGACGGCGAGACCGGCTTGCTGTGCAACGGCGACGATCTTGCGGATGTGCGGCGGCAGATTTTGCGTTTGCTCGACGACGCTGCGTTGAAGAAGAAGCTGAGCGCCGGCGCATCGGCGCGCGCGAAGGGGCCAGCGCAGTGGACGAATGCGGTCAGGGATTTTCTCGCGGCGCTTTGAGTATGTCGCGATAGACCTTGAGCGTCGCTTCGCACATTGCCTGAACCGAATAGGATGCGAGCACGCGGTCTCTCGCTTTTTTGGCCATGGCTTTGCGTTGATCCGGCGAGAGTGCGAGCGCGCGCGTGATGCCTTGCGCCAACGCTTCGGCATCGCCCGGTGGGAACAGGAATCCGGTGATACCGTCGGCGACGGTTTCGGTTTGCGCGCCGAGGCGTGAGGCGACGATGGGGCGGCCCATGGCCTGGGCTTCGACAGCGACGCGGCCGAAGGCCTCCGGTTCGATCGACGGCGCGACGATCACGTCGGCCGCCATGAGGGCCGCCGGCATGTCGCTGCAATGGCCGGGGATGCGCACGGCGTCCGTTAGGTTCAGGCGCTTTAGGCTGGCGTGGAGTTCATCGACGTAAGCGTCGCGTTCTTGTGCGTCGCCGACCATCACGGCTTCGAACGTGCGGTCGGGCAAGCGTGCCAACGCTTCGATGAAGACGAGTTGGCCTTTCCAGCGCGTGAGGCGGCCGGGCATGACGATCACCGGTTTGCCCGGTGTCAGATTCCACTGTTTACGAATGGCGTCGATGCGATCTTGCGTGACGTTCGCGGGTGTAAAGCCCTTCACGTCGATGCCGCGCGGGATGACGTGCAGTTTCTTCGCGTCGACTTTGTGCTGAGCGACGACGTGATCGGCGGTGAACTGCGAATTGGCGATGACGGCATCGCCTTTCGCCATAATCGAATTGTACCAACGCTTGATCGGGTTCTTCGCGTTGTAGATGCCGTGATAGGTGGCGACGTATTTCGCACCGGTGCGCTGGGCGGCGAAGTAGGCGCTCCATGCGGGCGCGCGCGAGCGGGCGTGGATGATCGCGATGCGCTCCGTGCGGATCAGATCGGCCAGCGTTTCGGCGTTGCGCAGGATCGCCATCGGATGCTTGGTGTCGAAGTCGCCGGTGACGATCTTGGCGCCGCCCTTCTCGGCCTCCGCAGCGAGGCGGCCGCCCTTGGTCGCGATCCACGCCTTGCCGCCGGCCTTCACCACGGCGCGCGCGACGTCGACGGCGGTACGCTCCGCACCGCCGGCGTCGAGGGCCGGGATGACTTGCAGCACTGTGAGTGTCACGGGTTTGAGCGTCGGCATTCCGGCTTCAAATCCGACATGTTGAGCGGGAATGCAATGGGCGACGATTCATCTGCCGTCTTCGGCCAACAACGCGGTTAAGCCTTCGCGATAGGTCGGGTAGCGCAGCGTGACGCCGAGGTCTTGTTTGATGCGGTCGTTCTTCACGCGTTTTGAGTCGAGATAGAAGCTCAACGCCATGTCGGAGAGCGTGCGTGCGGCTTCTTCGAACGGCTCACTGGGCGGCGGGTCGATGTTGAGGAGCTTTGCCGCGTACGCCACGACTTCATCCGGCGGCGCAGGTTCGTCGTCGCAGACGTTGTAGATGGCGCCGGCGTTCGGCTTCGCGATCGAGGCTTCCAGCACCGTCGCGATGTCTTCGACGTGGATGCGCGAGAAGACTTGGCCGGGTTTGATGATGCGGCGGGCTTTGCCTTCGCGCAGTGAGACGAGTTGGTTTTGGCCGGGGCCGTAGATGCCAGCGAGGCGGAAGATGTGGACGGGCACGTTGACCGCCGCGCCCCACGCTGCCCACGCGTGTTCGGCGGCTATGCGGCGTTTGGCGCGTTCGTTTGACGGCGTCACCGGCGTTGCTTCGTCGACCCAGCCGCCTTGGTGATCGCCGTAGACGCCGGTCGTCGAGAGGTAGCCTACCCATTGCGGGCGCGGCGTGAGCGCCGAGAGATCGTGGACGTGATGGGTGAGGGCCGGATCGCCGCCGACGTTCGGCGGCGTGCTGACCAAGATGTGTGTCGTGCCGGCGAGCGCGGCGGCGGCGTGCGAAAGTGGTGCGTCGAATTGGTAGGCTTCGATGCCCTGGGCGGTTAGTTCCTTGACCTTCTCGCGCGTGCGGGCGGTGCCGGCGATGCGCCAGCCTTGGGCTTTCAGCCGGTGGGCGAGGACGGTGGCGCTGTAACCAAAGCCAAAGCAAAACAGCCGGTTCATGGGTTCTGCCTCGCCACTTACACGGTTTAAACTTGAATTTGGCGGAAAGTCTGCGAAGTGTCGCGGATGGTCAAGCTCGCCTTTTTCGCTCTCGCGTTGATTGCCGCCGATGCGGTGCCCAGCACCGACGTGCCGGCCATCGATTTCCAATACGACCTCTGCTTGAAGAAGGCCGATCGCAAGCCGGAAGAAGCGTTGGAGATGGCGACGGAGGCGCTGAAAGCCGGCGGCGATCCGGGTGCGGAGCATTGTGCGGCGGTCGCGCTTGTGACGCTGAAACAATACGGCGAGGCAGCGCGGCGTTTGGATGTGCTGGCGCGCAAACCTTCGGCGGGCGACACGGAAACGCGGGCGCAGATCTTGGGTCAGGCGGGCAATGCGTGGTTGCTGGCGGGCCAGCCTGAGCTGGCGACGGCGTCGCTGACCGCGGCGCTGTCGTTGATGCCTGGCGAGGCGGAGTATCTCATCGATCGCGCGCGCGCGTCTGCGCTGTTGAAGAAGTGGGCGGCGGCGGAATCGGATTTGACGTCGGCACTGGCCGCCGAGCCCGGCAACGTTCAGGCGCTTGTGCTGCGCGCCAGCGCGCGGCGGGCGCAGAAGAACATCAAAGGCGCGATGGGCGACGTGACACAGGCGTTGCTGCTGGACGACAAAAACGTCGAAGCGCTGGTGGAGCGCGGGTTGCTACGCGCGGCGCAAGGCGACAAAGCCGGGGCGCGGCAGGACTTCATGGCCGTGCTCGACAAGCAGCCGCACAGCGAAGCGGCTGCGAGTGCGCGCATGGAAATCGAAAAACTGGAAGTGAAGGCGGGCGGCACGGCCAAGCCCAAGACGAAGTCGCAGCCTTAAGCCGCACGCCATTCGTCGATCACAGTTGTGTCCTTCTCCGATGGCGCGTGCGCGGTGCGCAGCGTTTCCCATTGATCCTTCACGAGCAAGCGCGAAAGCGCCCAGATCGCGGCGCCGCGGACCAAAGGCGATGGATCGGCGAGGCGCGCTTGCGCGGTGGCGCCAAGCGCTGTGTCACCGGAATTGCCGATGGCGATGAGGACGTTGCGGACGAAGCGGTCGCGGCCGATGCGTTTGACGGGGGAGGCTTTAAAGACTTCGCGAAAGGCCTTGTCGTCGAGCGCGGCCAAATGGGCGAGCAACGGTGCTTTGAGTTCGACGCGGGGGAAGAAGGCGGCTTCGCGTGCGCTGGCGGCGAATTTGTTCCACGGGCAGACGGCCAGGCAATCGTCGCAGCCGTAGATGCGGTTGCCCATGAGAGCGCGCAACTCGCGCGGGATCGGGCCTTTGTGTTCGATCGTGAGGTAGGAGATGCAGCGGCGCGCGTCGAGTTTGTAGGGTGCGGGGAAGGCCTTCGTCGGGCAGATGTCTAGGCAACGGCTGCAGGTGCCGCAAAGGTCTTCTTGTTGTGTGGCCGCTTCGAGATCGAGCGTCGTCAGGATCACGCCGAGGAAGAGCCATGAGCCGTGTTCGCGGCTGACCAGGTTCGTGTGCTTGCCTTGCCAACCGAGGCCGGCGCTTTGTGCGAGCGGTTTTTCCATCACCGGGGCTGTGTCGACGAAGACTTTGATGTCGCCGCCGAAGGTCTTCACGACCTCGCGGCCGATCGCTTTCAGGCGCTTCTTGATGACGTCGTGGTAGTCGTTGTTTTGCGCGTAGACGGAAATCGTGCCGCGGTCGCGGCGTTCGAGAGCTGCGAGCGGATCGTCAGCGGGGGCGTAAGACAGACCGAGGACGACGGCACTTTTCGCTTCAGGCCACAGGGTTTGCGGGTCGGCGCGTTCGTCGGCGCGCGTTTCGAGCCAGCCCATGTCGCCGTGATGGCCCGCGGCGAGGAAAGCCTTTAGCCCCTCGCCTGCGCGCGCGCCGGCGCTCGCGGGGGCAAAGCCCACGGCGTCGAAACCTTGGGCGAGCGCCAGGTCGCGGATCGCGTCGCGCGCGGACGGCATAGATCGAAAGCCTTCATTGTGCCCCTAGAAATCCAGGTTGGCATATTCGGGCGCGGGCGCGAAACCGGGCAGCTGATCGGCGAGGAGCGGGCGGAAGCAGGGTCTGGACTTCAGACGCGCGTACCATTCGCGGGCGCGCGGGTAGTCGTCCCACGGCACGTCGCCGAAATAGTCGATGCAGGAGAGGTGTGCGGCGGCGGTGAAGTCGGCGAGGCTCATGGGGCCCGCGAGGAAGTCGCGTTGTTCGGACAGCTTGGTTACGAAGTCGAGGTGGCCGCGCAAGGCTTCCAGGCTTGCGCGCAGAGCTTGCGCGTTCGGCTCCTGCGTGCCGACGCCTGTGCGATAGCGTTTCAGCAGCTTCTCGCGCACGACGACGGAGGAGACTTCGGCGAAGAAGAAGCGGTCGAACCAGGCGGCCAGACGGCGGACCTCTGCGCGCTCAGCCGGACGCTTGGGCATCAGTGCGGGTTCGGGATGGACCTCTTCGAGATACTCGACGATCGCTTGGCTGTCGGAGACGGCGAAGCCGCCGTCTTCGATGAGCACCGGCAACTGGCCCGACGGGTCGAGCGGCAGCAGATCGGCGCGCGGCTGCCAGGGGCGTTCGTCGATGCTCTCGAAGCCCAGCTTCTTTTCGCCGAGCACGAGACGCACTTTGCGGCAGAAGGGCGAGAGCTGGAAGTTGTGAAGGCGGCGCATCGAAAACCTCCCCGAGGGCGAGTTGATTCGGCGGCGAGTGCTTTAACCTAAGGCTTTGCGCAGCGGTCGTCGCCGTTCAAGTCGACACTGTTGGCGCGGGCGGCGATGGTGTAGCCGCGGTTGCTCACGTACGGGCCCGGCGGGTTGGCGCGATAGCGGGCCGGGTTCGGCAGGATGGCGGCCAGGCGGGCGGCTTCCATCTGCGTCAGGCGCGAGGCCGGTTTGCGGAACCAGTGCCGCGCGGCGGCCTCTGCGCCGAAGACGCCGGGGCCCCACTCGATGATGTTGAGATAGACCTCCATCGTGCGGCGCTTGGACCAGAGGCCTTCGATGAGGACGGTGAAGTAGGCCTCGAAGCCTTTGCGCACATACGACCGGCCGCCCCAGAGGAACGCGTTCTTCGCTGTCTGCTGGGTGATCGTGGACGCGCCGCGGAGGCGGCCACCGTTGCGCTGCGATCGGTCCCAGGCCTTCTCGAGTTCGTTGAAATCGAATCCCCAGTGGTGACAGAACTCGTTGTCTTCGGCGGCGATAACGGCGCGGATCAGGTGCGGCGAGATGCGTTCGAGCGGCACCCACTGGTGGCGGATGTTGCGACCTTCGAACAGCGACTCGCTGACCATGACGAGGGTGAAGGGCGCGGGCAGGAAGCTGTACGCGGCGACCCACAGGATCGAGGCGACGAGGGCGAAGACGATGGTGCGTGTTGCGACGTACCAAACATCGCCGAAGGAGGGCACCCACGAACGGCGCTCCGGTTCGCGTTCGACGATGATCTCGTCGCGGTCGATCTGCGGCGTCGGAGCGGGACGCGATGGCGATGGGGGCGCCGGTTCGGGCTCTGGCTCGGGTTCGGGCTCTGGCTCGGGTTCGGGCTCTGGCTCGGGTTCTGGCTCCGGCGCGGGCGGTTCGGGCTCTGGTTCGTCGTCGGCAGCCAGGATGAGCGTGTAGCCGACGCGTTCGACGGCGTCGGCGAGCGTGACGTCGGGGATGGTGCCGTCGCTCCACACCACGACCTGCGAGCGGTCGAGGTCGACGACGGCTTCCTCGACGCCGGGCAGCGCCATCAGCGCGTGTTCGACGCGCGCGGCGCAGACCTCGCTGTTCATTCCCGCGACGCGGAAGCGCCGGGTGATGACGGGTGATTCCCCCATGGCCTGCTAAATACGAGGCGCGCGCGACACGGTGCAAGGACGGTTCCGCGCCGCCCTAGAAATTGGCCGATTATTCGCCTTAGGCCCTGACTGCCGCCGGTTCGTCGCTGAGCGGGTGTTTGAGGCGGGCGAGCATTTCCTTCGGGCAGACCTGCCAGACGTGGGTGCGCTCGACGTCCCATTGCTGGAGGATGCGCTTGGCGTGGCGGGAGCCCGTTTCGGCGACGTGTTCTTCGATGAGGGTAACGAGAACTTCTTCCCAATAGGCGCTGGCCAAGCGTTGCCAGACCACGCTGTCGGGGTTGACCTTCATGGGGAGGTCGTTGGCGTGATCGAGGACGAAGGCCATGCCGCCGGTCATGCCGGCGGCGAAGTTCTCGCCGATCTCGCCTAAGATCACCGCGACGCCTCCGGTCATGTATTCGATGCCGTTCGAGCCGCAGCCTTCGACCACCGTGTGGGCGCCAGAGTTGCGCACGGCGAAGCGTTCGCCCGCCTGCCCTGCCGCGAAGAGTTTGCCCGCCGTTGCGCCGTACAGGACCGTGTTGCCGATGATGGCGTTGTCCTGGCTTTCGAGCGGGCTCGACACCATGGGCCGCACGACGATCGTTGCGCCGGAGAGACCTTTGCCGACGTAGTCGTTGGCGTCGCCGAAGACTTTGAGCTTCAGGCCCTGCACCGCGAAGGCGCCCAGTGACTGACCGGCCGAGCCGCGCAGTTCGAGGACGAGTTGGCCGGGGTTCAAACCCTTCATGCCATATTTCTTGACGATGTGATGCGAGGTGCGCGTGCCGATAGCGCGCATCGTGTTGCGCACGGTGTAGGTCAGCTGCATCTTCTGGCCGTCTTCGAGGAGGCGCGCGGCGTCGCGCACGACCTCGGCGTCCAGCGTGTCAGGGACTTCATTGCGTCCCTGGATCGTGCAGTAGCGCGGGTTGGGGCCGGGATCGGCTTGCGCGAGCAGCGGGTTCAGGTCGAGGTCGTCGAGGTCGTGCGCGCCGCGGTTCACTTGCGCGAGCAGATCGGTGCGGCCGATGACTTCTTTCAGCGAGCGGAAGCCCATCGAGGCCAGGATCTCGCGCACCTCTTCGGCGAGGAAGCTCATCAGGTTCACGACCTTCTCGGCCGTGCCGGTGAACTTCTTGCGCAGCTCTTCGTTCTGCGTGCAGACGCCGACGGGGCATGTGTTCGAATGGCACTGACGGACCATGATGCAGCCCATGGCCACCAGCGCCGCTGTGCCGATGCCGTATTCTTCCGCGCCCATCATTGCGGCCATGACGATGTCGCGACCCGTGCGCAGGCCGCCGTCGGTGCGGAGCACGATGCGGTGGCGCAGGTTGTTGAGCGTCAGAAGCTGGTTCGCTTCTGTGAGGCCCATCTCCCACGGCACGCCCGCGTATTTGATCGAGGTGAGCGGCGATGCGCCTGTGCCGCCGACGTGGCCTGAGATCAGGATGATGTCGGCTTTCGCTTTCGCGACGCCGGCGGCGATGGTGCCGATGCCTGACGAGGCCACGAGTTTTACGCAGACGCGCGCGTGCGGGTTGATCTGCTTCAGGTCGTAGATCAGCTGCGCGAGGTCTTCGATCGAGTAGATGTCGTGATGCGGCGGTGGGGAGATCAGCATCACGCCCGGCGTCGCGTGCCGGAATTTCGCGATCATCTCCGTCACTTTGAAACCGGGCAGCTGACCGCCTTCGCCGGGCTTGGCGCCTTGAGCGACTTTGATTTCGATCTCGCGGCATTGGTTCAGGTATTCGGCGGTGACGCCGAAGCGGCCTGAGGCGATTTGTTTGATCGCGGAGTTGGCGTTGTCGCCGTTGGGCCGCGGCTTGAAGCGCGCGGGGTCTTCGCCGCCTTCGCCGGAGTCCGACTTCGCGCCGATGCGGTTCATGGCGACGTTGAGCGTGCCGTGCGCTTCGGGCGAAAGCGCGCCGAGCGACATGCCCGGCGTGACAAACCGTTTGCGGATTTCGGTGATCGACTCCACCTCTTCCATCGGAATGGCGGCCGCGGGACGCGGGCGGAAGTCCATCAGGTGGCGCAGGCTGGTCGGCGGCGCGCCGCGGATGGCTTCGGCGTATTTGCGGAAGAGTTGGTAGCTGTCTTGTTCCACCGCGCTTTGCAGGAGGTGGATCGATGCTGCGGAGTGCGCGTGCGTCTCGCCGCCGTTGCGATAGCGGTAGAGGCCGCCGATGGGTAGTGCGGCGACGTCTTCGGTGAAGGCGCGCGCGTGCTGCTTGGTCGCGCGCTTTTGGATGCCGCCGAGGCCGATGCCGGAGATGCGTGAGGGCATGCCGGGGAAGTATTCGGCGACCATCGAGCGCGAGAGGCCGACGGCTTCGAAATTGTAGCCCCCGCGGTAGGACGAAATGACCGAGATGCCCATCTTGGAGATGATCTTGAGCAGGCCGGCGCTCACGGAATCCAAGTAACGCTTCACGCATTCGCCCAAGCTGCGCTTGCCGAAGAGCCCGCGTGCGTGGCGGTCGGCGATGCATTCCTGCGCGAGGTAGGCGTTCACCGTCGTGGCGCCGACGCCGATCAACACGGCGAAGTAGTGCGTGTCCATGCACTCGGCCGAACGGACGTTGAGCGAGGTGAAGGTGCGCATGCGCGTCTTCACCAGGTGCGAATGCACCGCGCCTGTCGCCAGAATCATCGGGATGGCGGAGACGCCTTCGCCGATGCGTTCGTCGGTCAGGATGAGGTGCGAGTAGCCGGACGCGACGGCCTCTTCCGCTTGCTTGCAGATACGGTCGAGCGCTTCTTTGACGGCGCTACCGCTTGGGCCTTCCTGACCGACGGCGAAGACGCAGTCGATCTCGAAGAAGCGGCCGATCAGATGGTCCTTCATGCGGATGTACATGCCGGTCGAGATGACGGGGCTTTCCAGCGTGAAGACTTCGACCTGCGTTTTGTCTTGCGCCAGCACGTTGCCGAGATTGCGGAAGCGCGTGCGCAGGCTCATCACGCGGTCTTCGCGCAAGGAGTCGATCGGCGGGTTCGTGACCTGGCTGAAGTTTTGACGGAAGTAGTGCGAGAGCGGGCGATAGGTGTGCGAGAGGACGGCGAGCGGCGTGTCGTCGCCCATCGAGCCCACAGGTTCTTTGCCGTCTTCGACCATCGGGTGGAGGACCATCTCAAGGTCTTCCATCGAGATGGCGGCGGCGAGTTGGCGGCGACGAAGTTCGCTTTTGTCTTCGAACATGCGCGGCTCGGGGCCGGGGCCGATGATGGGCTCCAAGTCGACGATGTTGTTCGTCCATTCCTCGTACGGATGTTCGTGCGCGAGTTCGTCCTTGATCGCGCGGTCGTCGAAGAATTTGCCGCGTTGGAGATCGACGCCGATCATTTGGCCCGGGCCTACGCGGCCTTTGTGCGTGATCTTTTGCTCGGGGAGGACGACCATGCCGGTCTCTGAGCCCACGAAGAGCAAGCCGTCGTCAGTCAGCGTGTAGCGGAGGGGTCTCAAGCCGTTGCGGTCGAGGCCGGCGATCACCCAGCGGCCGTCGGTGGCGGCGAGTGCGGCCGGTCCGTCCCACGGCTCCATCACCGAGTTCGAATACTGGTACATGGCGCGGTGCGCGTCGGGCATCGCGCTACTGCCCTTCTTCGACCAGGCTTCGGGCACGAGTAGCGTCTTCGCCATCGGGGCGGAGCGACCGGCGCGACAGAGGACTTCGAAGACCGCGTCTAACGCGGCGGAGTCGGAAGAGCCGGGTTGGATGATCGGTTTGATGTCGTCTTGGTGTTCGCCGAAGGCTTCGGAAGCCATGCGGATTTCGTGGCTCTTCATCCAGTTCACGTTGCCCTTCAGCGTGTTGATCTCGCCGTTGTGGGCGAGCATGCGGAAGGGATGCGCGAGGTACCAGGTCGGGAAGGTGTTCGTCGAATAGCGCTGATGGAAGATCGCCATCGGCGAGATGAATCGGTCGTCGTTCAGGTCAGGATAGAACGTCGATAGCTGTTCGGCGAGGAACATGCCTTTGTAGATCAGCGAGCGCGTCGAGAGCGAGCAGACGTAGAAGTTTGCGATCGACGCCTTGCGCACTTCGATCTCGATGCGGCGGCGGATGATGAAGAGGTCGCGCTCGATCGCCTCGACGTCTTTCTCGGTGCCGGTGTCGAACATGATCTGCTCGATCTCGGGTCGCGTCGCGTTGGCCTTTTCGCCGATGACGGAGATGTCGATGGGCACTTGGCGCCAGCCGTAGATGTAATAGCCGAAGCGCAGGATCTCGGCCTCGACGATCGTGCGGCAGGTTTCCTGTGCGGCGTAATCGGTGCGCGGCAGGAAGATCATGCCGATGCCGATGCGGCCGCCTTCCAGGTCGTGGCCGGTGGCGCGCACTTCGTCGGCGAAGAAATCTTGCGGCACTTGGATGTGGAGGCCTGCGCCGTCGCCGGTTTTGCCGTCAGCGTCAACCGCGCCACGGTGCCACACGCATTTCAGCGCGGCGATCGCGTGCAGCACGATCTCGCGGCGCGGTTTGCCGTCGATGGCGGCGACGAGGCCCACGCCGCACGCGTCGTGCTCCTGATCGGGCGAGTAGGCGTGTGCCTCTTCGAGATGTCTGGCGTTGGCGGCGTAGCGCGCGAGTTCTTGTTCGACAGTGTCGAAGCGGGGTTGATCGGTCATCGGTCTCACTCCGCCGCTGTGCGCAGGGCCTGCGCGGTTTTGTTTTCGAGGTGGCGATGGATGGCATCGGCGGCGTCGCGGCCGTCGCGGATGGCCCAGACGACGAGCGATGCGCCGCGCACGATGTCGCCGGCTGCGAAGACGCCTGCAAGCGAGGTCATCATTGTCTTGTGGTCGATTTTGATGGTGCCCCACTTCGTGACGGTGAGGCCGCGTTCGCCGAACGCGACGGGCAGGTCTTCCGGATCGAAGCCCAGCGCCATGATCACGAGATCGGCGGGGAGCGTCGTGTCGCTGCCTGGGATTTCTTCTGGCACTTGGCGGCCGGTGACGTCGGCAGGTCCTAAGCGCATGCGCGCGGCGCGCACGGCGGTGACGCGTTTGTCGCCGAGGAAGGCTTTCGGCACGCCGAGCCAAGCAAAGACTACACCTTCTTCTTCGGCATGGCTGACTTCGCGCAACGAGCCGGGCATGTTTTCGCGGTCGCGGCGGTAGAGGCACGTCACCGACTTTGCGCCTTGGCGGACTGCCGTGCGCACGCAATCCATCGCGGTGTCGCCGCCGCCGATGACGACGACGTTGCGGCCTTTTGCGTTCAGCGTTCCGTTGTCGAATTCCTTGACCTTGTCGCCCAGGCAGACGCGGTTCGAGGCGGTGAGGTAGCGCATCGCTTGCACGATGCCGGTAAGGCCGACGCCCGGCGCCTGCATGTCGCGCGTTTTGTAGACGCCGGTCGCGATCAAGATCGCGTCGTGTTGCGTGCGAAGTTTCGCGAGCGTCACGGTCTTGCCGACCTCGACGTTCTGGTGGATTTCGATGCCGCCGTCGATCAGGCGTTGCGTGCGGCGTTCGACGATCTCTTTCTCGAGTTTGAAGTTCGGGATGCCGTAGACGAGCAGGCCGCCGGCGCGGTCGTAGCGGTCGTAAATGCCGACGCGGTAGCCTTTGACGCGCAGCTGTTCAGCGGCGGCGAGACCTGCGGGGCCGGCGCCGACGATGCCGATGGAGCGGCCGAGGTCGCGCTTGGGTGCGATTGGTTTGACCCAACCCTTCTCCCACGCGGTATCGGTGATGAATTTCTCGACGGCGCCGATGGTGACCGTGCCGTGGCCCGATTGTTCGATGACGCAGTTGCCCTCGCACAGGCGGTCTTGCGGGCAGATGCGGCCGCAGACTTCGGGCATGTTGTTCGTCGCCTGAGACAGCTCGTAGGCTTCTTCCAGGCGGCCCTCGGCGGTCATCTTGAGCCAGTCGGGGATGTTGTTCTGCAGCGGGCAGTGGACCTGGCAGAAGGGCACGCCGCATTGCGAGCAACGGCCGGCCTGTTCCTC
This sequence comes from Alphaproteobacteria bacterium, assembly GCA_034440355.1. Lineage (GTDB taxonomy): Bacteria > Pseudomonadota > Alphaproteobacteria > Micropepsales > Micropepsaceae > SZUA-430. The sequence continues at coordinate 37,551 of JAWXBY010000041.1, read as the reverse complement.
GGCCTTCTTGGACACGTATTCCGCGTAGATCTCGCCGAAATCGTGCGCGCGTGCGTCTGCGGGCCGCTTTTCCGGCATTTGCCGGGCGACGGTCACGAAACGCAGGAGCTTGTTGTCGGCCATGGCGGCTCTCGTAAGAAAAGGTCTGAGCCAGGCCTTATACGGTTCAGAAGTTGCTGAAAAAAGGCCAGAACTTCCCGTTGTGACAGTTATATTGACCTATTTTTGCTGCAAACCTCCCGCTAGCTTACAGTTTGCACGCTCCGGTAGCGTAATTAATACCTACACGGTACTAATTCTTCGGTTTGTGCCGAATTTCGCGGCAGGTTACGGTCCCCGGCTTCGTTTGCGCCTTTTCCCAGCCCCCATCTGCCCCTCCGGAGTCCCATGGATCTGCTTTGGAACATTGTTTCCGCTCTAATTCTGGCGGTGGTTGAAGGGCTTACGGAATTTCTTCCGGTTTCGTCGACCGGGCACATGATCCTGGTGAAGGAACTGCTGGGCCTCGACACCGGCGTGCCGGAACGGACGTTTGAGATTTTCATCCAGTTCGGCGCGATCCTGGCCATTTGCGTCATCTATTTTCAGCAGCTGTGGACCGTGACCAAAGCGGTGCCGCACAACGAGAATGCACGCCGGTTTTTCATCGGCCTGTTCGTCGCGTTCCTGCCGGCTGCTGCGCTGGGCGTTCTGTTCGGCGACGTGATCAAAGAGTATCTCTTCAATCATTGGGTCGTGGCGCTGATGTTGGTGGTCGGCGGCGTCGCGATCATCTTCATCGAGCGCATGGTCAAGATCCCGCAGTACTACGCGGTCGAGGACTTTCCGCTTCTGCTCTATCTGAAGATCGGGCTTTTTCAGTGTTTGGCGCTTGTGCCGGGCGTGTCGCGTTCCGGTGCCACGATCATGGGCTCGCTCATGATGAAGGTCGAGCGCAGCGCCGCGGCGGAATTTTCATTCTTCCTCGCGATCCCGACGATGCTCGGCGCGTCGGTCTATTCGCTCTATAAGTCCTGGTCGTTGCTGCACCTTGAGCACGCGTTCGTGCTGGCCCTCGGCTTCATCGTCGCTTTCGGCTGTGCGTATTACGTCGCCAAGCGTTTCGTCGCGTTCGTGTCGAACCACGGCTTCGGCGTGTTCGCGTGGTACCGCATCATCCTCGGCTCGTTCATGCTCGGCTATTTCACGCTAAAGACGTTCGCCCAAGCGGCCGCTTAAGCGCCGCGCGGCTCTGCGTATTGGCCGGTCGGGCGATAGGGATAGAGATAGGTCTCAAGCACCGCTTCGACGGCCGTCGGTTGCACGCCGAGATCGGCGAGCGTGCCTACGCTTGCCGCGTCGGCGCCTGCTTTCACGACGTTGTCCTTGCGAAGCAAGCGCGCCTGATCGAGCGTCACGGGGGCGTAGGGCAACCAGCCTGTGAGCGCTGCGCCGAGGTCGAGCAGGAAGAAGGGGATCGGCACCCACATGCGTTTGCGCTCAGTCGTTTTGGCGACCAACTCAAGAATTTCCTTCAGTGTGTAGACGCCGGGACCGCCGAGTTCGTAGGTGCGGCCTTGCGTGCGCGCGTCGGCTGCGGCGTTCGCCACGGCATCGGCGACGTCGCCGACGAACACCGGTTGGAATTTCGTGGTGCCGCCGCCGAAGAGCGGGAAAGCGACGCGGCTCATGCGGATCAGGGCGGCGAAGCGGTTGAAGAAGCCGTCGCCTTGGCCGAACACGACGGACGGACGCAAGATCGTGGCGCGCGGGAAGGCTTGGCGCACGGCGACTTCGCCCTCGCCCTTCGACGAGGCGTAGGACGACCTTGCTTCCGGATCGGCGCCGATGGCGGAGATGTGGATCAGGCGGCCGCCGGCTTTCGCCGCAAGGCGCGCGACGGTCGCTGCCCCTTCGTTGTGGATCGCGTCGAACGTGCGCCCGCCCGAGGGCTTCAAAATGCCAACGAGATTGATCACGATCGACGCGCCTTCCACGGCCCTGGCGATCGCGGCCTCGTTGCGGATGTCGGCCTTGATGATGGCGATTTGACCCACATTGCCGAGAGGCTGAAGCGACAGGGCGTGCGAGGGTTTGCGGGTCGTGACGCGAATACGGTAGCCGTCGCGCGCCAGGCGGCGGACGATCTGGTGCCCTAAGAAGCCCGAGCCACCGATGACCGTTACCAGCTTGTTTTCCGTGTCCCGGCTCATCCCGCGTCCTCGTCCGTCGACTGATTTGACGCGTTGATAGCGAAATCCTGTCCCCGCTTGAAGCGGCGAATAGCGCCTGCTCGTTGACAGGCCGGGGCGCGTTCGCATACCACTCGCCCCTCTTCGGCCTGCCCAGATGGCGGAATTGGTAGACGCGCTAGTTTCAGGTACTAGTACCGCAAGGTGTGGAGGTTCGAGTCCTCTTCTGGGCACCACCCTTCGCTCTGCGAGCTTCGGGTGGCACGGCCACCCCAAGTTGGCGAGCGACGGCCAACGGCTGAACGAGGTTCCGGCAGTCGATGAAAATTCATTTCCACGAAGGCGATCTGCCGGCCGGGGTCGACTTCGGCAAGAGCGTCGCGATCGACACCGAGACGCTGGGCCTTAATCCGCATCGCGATGCTTTGTGTTTGGCGCAGCTGTCTGGCGGCGACGGGCATTGCCATATCGTGCGCTTCGACCGGAAGACCTATGCGGCGCCGAATTTGGTGCGGCTGCTGACGGATCCTGAGGTCACGAAGATCTTTCATTATGCGCGGTTCGACGTGGCGGTGTTTCAGAAGCATCTGAAGACCGAGACGACGCCGATTTGGTGCACGAAGATCGCGTCCAAGCTTGTTCGGACGTACACGGACAAGCATGGGCTCAAAGATTTGGTGAAGGAGTTGCTCGACGTCGATTTGTCGAAGCAGCAGCAGAGTTCGGACTGGGGTGCGGCGAAGCTTTCGGATGCGCAGTTGGCCTATGCGGCGTCGGATGTTCTGCACCTTCACAAGCTGAAGACCGTGCTCGACGGGATGCTGGTGCGGGAGGGGCGGCAGGCCCTGGCCCTCAAGTGCTTTGGCTTCCTCGGCACTCGGGCGAGCCTGGACCTGGCCGGATGGCCAACGGAAGACATCTTCGCCCATTGATTTGAGCCATTTCTTCCCCAGATCGGGTTAACCCCAAGTGGGCCGATCGCCTTGATTCACACGTGGTGAGGGAACATACTGGGGCTCGTTGGCATGAATTTCGCGTAGCGCGATTTGTTGCGCTGCACCATGATGACGGAAACGGCTCAAGTTCGTGCCCGGTGTGCGAGTGTTTCCCCGAGATGACAGCGATTCCCGATTCTAATTCCACCGCCGGTTCAGACCTCGAAGCCGCGCGGCGTGTGCTCGCGGTCGAAGGCGACGCGCTTGGCGCATTGGCGCGTTCGCTCGATCAACGATTTTCGCGCGCGGTCGATTTGATCCTGCACGCCGAGGGGCGCGTGATCGTGTCCGGCATGGGCAAGAGCGGGCACATCGCGAACAAGGTGGCGGCGACGCTGGCGTCGACCGGTACGCCGGCGCAGTTCGTTCATCCGGGTGAGGCAAGCCACGGCGATCTTGGGTTCATCACGCGCAAAGACGCGGCGCTGCTGATTTCGAATTCCGGCAAGACGTCGGAACTGACCGACATCATCGAGTTCACGCGGCGCGCCGGTATCCCGCTGATCGCGATTACGGGCGGTGCGGAGTCTGCGTTGGCGCAGCATTCGGACGTGGCGTTGATTCTGCCGGCCGCGCCCGAAGCGTGTCCGATGGGGTTGGCGCCGACGACATCGACGACGATGCAGCTGGCGCTTGGCGATGCGCTGGCCGTTGCGGTGATGAAGCGGCGCGGGTTTACGGCGGACGATTATCGCGTGCTGCACCCGGGCGGGTCGCTGGGGCGGCGGCTCGTGCGCGTGGCCGATATTATGCATACGGGCACGGAGTTGCCGCTGGTCGCGCGCGATGCGGTGATGAGCGATGTGCTGCTCGAGATGACGTCGAAGCGGTTCGGCTGCGTCGGCGTCACCAATGAAGCCGGCGGGTTGCTTGGCGTCATTACGGACGGCGACTTGCGGCGGCATATGCAGAGCGATCTGTTGAAGCGGCGTGCGCATGAGGTGATGACGGGCAAGCCGCGGCTTGTGCGCTCGGGCGCGCTGGGCGGCGAGGCTCTGCGGTTGATGAACCAGCACGCGGTGCCGGTGACGTGCCTGTTCGTTATCGAAGACGATGCCGTTGGAGCGGCGACGCCCAAGCCCGTCGGCATCGTGCACGTGCACGATTGCCTGCGCGCCGGTGTGGCGTAGCGAAACACCCCATGGCGCAATTCATCCAAGATCCTCGCACAGGCCGGCTTGTTCCGGCGGCGCAGCATGCCGGCGTGCCGATCGGCGCCGAGCGCCGTCCGCTCGACGGGTGGGAGCGACGATCGCGGCCCCGGGCCGACGGGACACTGGGCTATAGCCGGTTTGTGCGCATCATGAAGGTGATGCTGCCCTTGATCGCGTTTTCGCTGATCGTGCTGGTGGTGATTTATTCGGCGACCGGCGGCGAGCGTAACAGCGTGCCGGTGACCTTCGAAACCGTGGGCGAAGTCGATAAGGACCGTCAGCTCGTGGCGCCGAAGCTGACGGGCACCGACGGACGTGGCCAACCCTTCACCGTCACCGCCAAGGGCGCGACGCAGATGCCGGGCAAGGCGCGGCGCATGGTGTTCGACAATGTCGTGGCCGACGTGACCATGCAGGACAAGAGCTGGGTTCAGGTCGATGCGAAGGTTGGGCAGCTGGACGTCGAAGCGAAGACGCTGGACCTGACGGATACGATCAACATCTTCTCCGACAAGGGCTATGAGTGCCACACGGCGTCGGCGCGTTATGATTTCGGCCTGGGGCTGCTGAAGGGCGAGCAGCCGATCAGCTGTCAGGGACCGCTTGGTCTGATCAACGCGAAGAAGTTCGAAGGTCTGCGCGAGCCCGGCATCATGCGCTTCACCGGCGGCGTCACGACGACCTATTTCCCGGCGACGCGCGAAGGCACGGCGCGCGACGCGGCCGAGACCAATCCCGAAGGCATCGCCGAAGCCCTGCCCGACGAAGGCGCTGCGCCTTCGCCGGATGCGCCGGCTACCGCCACCGTTCCCGGACAACCCTCGCCTGCCCCCGCTCAACCCAAAGCCAAACCGGCACCGCCATGATCAGAACCGCCTCTTTCGCGGCGTTCGCGCTCGCACTTCTTTCGACCGCCGCCTATGCGCAAGGCGTGCCGAATCCGTTTTCCGGTATGGGACGCGACAGCGACAAGCCCATCTCGATCGCGGCCGACACCACGACCGCCGATCTGCGCAGCGAGACGGCGACCTATGCCGGCAACGTGCGCGTTGCGCAGGGCGATTTGAAGCTGCGCTCGGATACGCTTTCGATCCGCGCCGCGAAGGGCACGATCTCGCGCATCGAAGCGAAGGGCAACGTCGTTCTGGCCTCGCCGCAAGGTCACGCGACGGGATCGACTGCCGTCTACGACATCTCGCAGCGCCAAGTGACGATGGGCGGCAAAGTCGTTCTTGCGCAAGGGCAGAACATTCTGCGCGGGACTTCATTGGTCATTAACCTGGCGACGGGGCGCGCGGCGCTGACCGGCGCTGGCGGGGCGACGGGACGGGTCGAAGGCGTGTTCGTGCCTTCGAAGAATCCCAAGCTGCCCGCAATCGGGCCGCTGACGCCTGCGCCAGAAAAACCTGCAGAAACCAAACCGTCCCCGTAATCGCTTCACGCAACTTTAAGGCCAAGTGGGATTTTATGAGCCACTTCAATGAGTAACGGATATCAGGGCGACCAGCCTCCTATGCAGATCCATTCCGGCCAAGACTCGCAGTATGGACGGCCCCGTTTGGTGGCCGAACAAACCGGCTTGGTCGTCGTGCAGATCGGCAAGAGCTTTCGCCGCCGCCCGGTCGTACGCAGCGTGTCGCTGCAGCTGCGCCGCGGCGAGGCCGTGGGACTTCTCGGGCCGAACGGCGCGGGTAAGACGACCTGCTTCTATATGATCACGGGCCTGATCCCTGCGGATACGGGTTCGATCTTCCTGGATGGTCACGACATCACCTCGCTGCCCATGTACCGCCGTGCGCGGCTTGGCATCGGGTACTTGCCGCAGGAAGCGTCGATCTTCCGTGGGCTGACGGTCGAGCAGAACATCATGTCGGTCGCCGAACTGGTCGAGCGCGACGCGCAGAAGCGCCGGCAATTGGTCGACGATCTTCTGGCCGAGTTTGCGATCGAGCATTTGCGCCGCGCGCCTGCGCTCGCCCTTTCGGGCGGTGAGCGGCGCCGCGTTGAAATCGCGCGCGCGCTGGCGACGCAGCCGTCGTTCATGCTGCTGGACGAGCCGTTCGCGGGCATCGATCCGATTGCCATCGGCGAAATCCGTAAATTGGTGCATCACCTCAAAGAGCGCGGCATCGGCGTTCTGATCACCGACCATAACGTCCGCGAAACGCTTGAGATCATCGACCGCGCCTACATCATTCACGACGGCGAAGTGATGACCGAAGGCACCCCGCGCGAGATCGTGTCGAACATGGATGTTCGGCGCGTGTATCTCGGCGAGAAGTTCTCGCTGTAAAGGCGCGCGGCGGTCATGGCTCTCACCCAAAGACTTGAGATGCGCCAGGGCCAGTCCCTGGTTATGACCCCGCAGTTGCAGCAGGCCATCAAGCTGCTGCAGATGTCGAATATCGAAGTGCAGGCGTTCGTCGAGCAGGAGCTGGAGCGCAACCCCCTTTTGGAACGCGACGAGAGCGGGCCACCCGCGACGCGCGACGACGCGCCGGTTGAGCCGCCTGTTGCGGCCGTCGCCGACACGAGCCTCACCTTGCGGGAAGATGCGCCGCCGGCTGATGCGTCGTCGGACCTCGATACCAGCTACGACAACGTTTACGGCGAAGATTCCGCTTCCGATCGCGCCGACGTTCCGGCGGGCGACAGCGGGCCGTCGAATTGGTCCGAAGTGCGCGGCGGCGGACGGCAGGACGGCGATGACGCCATGTCGCTTGAGGCGACGTTGGCGCGGGCGCCCAATCTGCATGAGCATTTGGCGGAGCAGCTTCAGGTCGCTTGCACGGATGCGCGCGACCGGTTGATCGGCGCCTATCTGATCGATGCGATCGACGAGTGCGGGTATCTGACCGTCGACGTCGTGACGGCGGCGCAGCACCTGGCGGTGCCGGTGCCGGTGCTTGAGAACGTTCTGAAGAGCATCCAGAAATTCGATCCGACAGGCGTCGGTGCGCGGTCGCTGGCCGAGTGTCTGGCGCTGCAGCTCAAAGAGCGCAACCGGCTTGATCCGGCGATGCAGGCGCTGCTCGACAATTTACAGCTGCTTGCCAAACGCGACGTGCAATCGCTGCTGCGCCTCACGCAAGTCTCGTCGGAAGATTTGAGCGACATGATCGATGAGATCAAGCAGCTCAATCCGAAACCGGGTTTGAAGTTCGGGACCGAGACGATCCAGCCCGTCGTGCCGGACATCTATGTCAAAGAGAATCCGCACGGCGGCTATACCGTCGAACTGAACAACGACACCCTGCCCCGCGTTTTGATCAACACGCGCTATTACGCGACGACGGCGAAGGGCAAAGAGGCGAAGGCCTATCTGACCGATTGCCTCAACAATGCGAACTGGCTCGTGCGCAGCCTCGATCAGCGTGCGCGCACGATCTTGAAAGTCTCAACCGAAATCGTGCGTCAGCAGGACGGCTTCTTCGTCAGCGGCGTGACGCATCTGCGGCCTTTGAATTTGCGCGCCATCGCGGAAGCGATCGGCATGCACGAATCCACCGTCAGCCGCGTGACGGCGAACAAGTATCTCGCCACGCCACGCGGCACGTTCGAACTCAAGTACTTCTTCACCTCGTCGATCGCCTCGTCCGCCGAAGGCGGCGAAGCGCATTCGGCGGAGGCCGTGCGCCACCACATCCGCGAGCTGATCGACAGAGAGGTTCCGGCGAACGTTCTGTCAGATGACAGAATTGTGGAACTCCTGCGCGGCACCGGGATCGACATTGCACGGCGTACGGTTGCGAAATACCGCGAAGCTATGCGCATTCCTTCTTCCGTCGAACGGCGGCGTCTGAAGCAAAACATGGCCTTTCCGGACGGCGTTTCCGCCCCTTAAGTCAATGCGTTGACAGGGGTCCGGAACGCGGTCTACACGTCCGCCGCCTTTCGCGGGACCGCGCCGGGATTCGCGCGTTATCCTATTGGCCTGCGCGGGCCAAGGCAGTCACTTCCGAAGGACGCGAAGAGCCATGCAACTCACCATCACCGGCAAACAGATCGACATCGGCAGCGCCTTGCGCACGCATGTTGAGACGCGGCTGAAGCAATCGGTCGGCAAGTATTTCGATCGTCCCGTCGACGGCTCCGTCACCTTTTCGCGCGACGGTCATGAGTATCGCGCGGACTGCACGCTGCATCTTTCGTCGGGCCTTTATCTGCAAGCGCAGGGGCGTTCGACGGATATCTATGCGAGCTGCGACCAAGCCGTCGACCGCATGGAGAAACGGCTCAGCCGCTACAAGAGCCGCATTCGCGATCATCACAATGGCTCGCCGCGCAATGTGGGCGACGTCAGTCCGGCGCGCGAAACGATCATCGCGTCCGACGACGGTGCGCCCGAACCCGCAACGTTGAACCCGGTCGTCGTCTCGGAAAACACAACACAGCTGCGCATGCTGACCGTCGGGGAAGCGGTGATGCAGCTCGACCTCGGCGAAGCGCCGGCGCTTGTGTTCCGCAATCGCGCGCATGGCGAGGTCAACGTCGTTTACCGCCGCGCGGACGGCAATATCGGCTGGATCGAAACCCACGCCGTCGCGGCGAAGAACTGAGCATGGACATCGCGGAAATCCTGGCGCCGCAAGCCGTGTTCGAAGGGCTTAAAGCGACCAACAAGAAGAAGCTGATCACCGAGATCGCGATGCACGCGGCGCAGGTCGCGAACCTCAACGTAAACACGGTGTTCGAGACGCTGTGGGAGCGCGAGAAGCTTTCCAGCACAGGCGTCGGGCACGGCATCGCCATTCCGCACGCGCGGCTGAGCAAGCTTGAACGCATCGTCGGCGTGTTCGCGCATCTCGATGGCGCGGTCGATTTCGAATCCATCGACGAAGCGCCGGTCGATCTGGTGTTTACGCTGCTGACGCCCGTCGACGCAGGCGCCGATCACTTGAAGGCGCTGGCGCGCGTTTCGCGTTTGATGCGCAATGCCAATTTTTGCGAGAAGTTGCGGGCTGCCAATGATCGGGCCGAGCTTTACGCGCTGCTCACCGAGCCCACGGCGGGCGTGCAGGCCGCTTAAGGGCCTGCGACGCTTTCGTTAGTGTACGCTGACGGGCTCAAGCTCGTGTTCGCGGGCGGCCGAGAAGGCCATGTCGCGATTGTCGAGGACGGCGACGCGGCGACCGTCGGCCGCGTGAAGCGCGAAGAATTTCTGCTTCTTGGGGATCGGCGCATCGATCGGAATGACGCCCAGACCCTTCAATTCCTCGGCGTCCACCTCACGCACATAGACCGTGTTCGGCCCGATGATGCGCGAGACTTCTTCCTGGCTTAATTCGTGCGGCTGACCGCCGTAGTCGTTTCTCATGACAGGTTACTCCTTAAAGCTGTCGCTTCAGCCCCGTCTTCCGGCAACCGATGTAGCGACCCTCCATGGCAATATGTGGGCACTCGGCATCCAGTTTTCGATAGGTATCCTATCTCACTCTGAAGTGATGGAAATCTGTCGAATCTGAGAGGTTGGGCGAAGTTTTCTTATGTCGATCCTGAGCAGTCCGTTGCTTAACCGTGCGCTTTCAACCTCCCAGCCATCGGCCAAGATGAACGTTCGCTGAAAGCCGCGGGCCGCGATGCCCTTGTGAAGGTAGATGCGGGATTCTCCTGCCGGGGGACCATCACCTTTGATCATCAACTGGCGGTCGGCCAGCGTCGCCGTCAGATGCTCCGGCGCAAAGCCAGCGACGGCGAGCGTGACGCGCAGCTGACCTTCGGCGGGCTCTTCGATGTTGATGGGCGGGTAGGATTCGGGTGTCGTTTTCGCTAGGCGCTCCAGGATCCGCTCGACATCGTCGAAGCCTAGACAGTGCGGATTGCCGAATGGTCCTGGTCGCGACATTGGCGTTTCCCCGCGCTATAGACAGGGTTCGCCGCCGTTCGCGTCCCTGCATCTCCTTCAGCATGTGGGCGGACGGCGATGTCCCGTCAAGCTCAACCACCCTTTCCGCAGCATGGTCATTCCGGAAAACAGACCTTTCGCCTTGTTCGACGATGCGACGTGGCCGGACCGGCCCGCGTTGCTGTTGTCGGACGCGCAAGGCTTGGTTGAAGCTTGGACTGCGGACGACGTGCGTCGCGCGTTGGAGGAGATCGATGCAGGCGTTGCACGTGGTCTCACCGCGGCCGGATATTTTGCGTATGAGCTTGGCTATGTGTTCGAGCGAAGGCTGCTGCCTTTACTTCCTGAAACGCGTGGGCCGTTACTAAGGTTTCATTTGTTCGGTGCGGCGCGGCGTCTTTCGCCCGGTGCGCGCTTTCGGTGGTTAAGCGAACGTGCACGTGGACCGGCGATGTCGGGCGATGTGGTGGCGTCGCTCAGCGCTGCCGCGCACCGGGCGAAGCTTGACCGCGTGCATCAGTTGATCGGCGACGGCGACGTCTATCAGGTGAATTTGACGTTCAAGCTGAAGGGTGAGGCGGGCGATCCGTTCGCGACCTATCTGGCGCTGCGGACCAAGGCGCGCGCCGGGGCTTGTTCGTTTATCCGCTTCGACGATGAAGACGTGTTGTCGTTTTCGCCGGAGATGTTCTTTCGCGTGAAAGACGGCCGTATCGCGGCGCGGCCGATGAAGGGCACCGTGGCGCGCGCCGGCGGCATCGCCGAAGACGAGGCGCGGCGGCGCGAGCTGGTTGCCGACGAGAAGCAGCGGGCTGAGAACCTCATGATCGTCGACTTGCTGCGCAACGACCTGTCGCGCGTCGCGGCGGCGGGCAGCGTGAAGGTCACCGATCTCTTCACCGTCGAGACGTATCCGCGCTTTCACACGCTGACGTCCGGGATCGAGGCGAAGGTCGATGGCGAGCCGTCTTTGTCGCGCCTGTTGCCTGCCCTCTTTCCGTGCGGTTCGATCACCGGCGCGCCGAAGATTCGCGCGATGGAGGTTATTCGCGAGATCGAGGATGAGCCGCGCGGCGTCTATTGCGGGGCCGTGGGTTATATCGCGCGCGGGACGATGGCGTTCAACGTCGCGATCCGAACGCTGGTGCTGCGTGACGGCGCGGCCGAGATGGGCGTCGGCGGCGGTATTGTCTGGGACTCGAACGCGGCGGCGGAATACGACGAGGCGCTGCTCAAGGCGCGGTTCTTCACCGAGACACAGGAAGCCGTGCGCCTGATCGAAACCCTGCGGTGGACGCCGGACGGCGGATTTCATTTGCTGCAGCGGCATCTGGCGCGGCTTTCTGGGTCGAGCCGGTATTTCGGGTTTGTGTGCGATGAGATGCGGGTGCGGCGGGCGCTGCACGCTGCGGTCGCTGCGCAGGGCGAGGCGCTGCGCGTGCGGTTGACGCTTGGCGAGCGCGGGGATGTCGAGGTCACGACCGCACCGTTTGTGGCCACGCCGCCTGGCGCGGTATGGCGGTATGCGGTCGCGGCGGCTGCCGTCGACAGCGGCGATTGGCGCGTGCATCACAAGACGACCGCCCGCGACTTCTACGATCATGCTTTGAGTGCGGCGACAGGATGCGACGAGGTCGTGTTCGTGAATGAGCGCGGCGAGGTGACTGAGGGCAGCCGCACGAATATCTTCGTCGAGCGCGACGGGGTTTGGCTGACGCCGCCGTTGTCGAGCGGCTTGCTCAACGGTTGTCTGCGGCGGGAATTGATCGAGATTGGGCCGCAGCGTGTCGTCGAGCGCGTTTTGTATCCCGCGGATTTGGCGCGCGGGACCGTGTGGTTCGGCAATGCGCTGCGTGGGCTTGTCTGCGGCGAGGCGGTTGCAGCGGCGGATGCGCCTGCCCTGCCGATTACGGCGGACGCTTAACGGCGTGGCGGACGTCACGCCAGCGCATTCGCTGATTGCCGCGCGGGCGGGGTTGGGCTAACCATCGCGGCCGTTTCTCGCGTTTTGCGCTGTTGGGGGTTTGATGCTTCGCCGGCTCTACGACTGGGTCATCCGCATGGCGGAGCACCCAAAGTCCCTGTGGGTGCTGGCCGGCGTGTCGTTCGCGGAGAGTTCGTTCTTTCCGATCCCGCCCGACGTGATGCTGATCCCCATGATCTTGGCGCGGCGCGCGAAGGCGTGGCTGATCGCGGGCGTGTGCACGGTCGCTTCGGTCGCGGGCGGGTTCTTCGGCTATGCGATCGGGTATTTCCTGTTCGAGACGATCGGACAACCGGTGTTGGAATTTTACGCCCCCGGCGCCTTCGCCGAGTTTCAGCAGCAGTTCAACAAATGGGGCCTTTGGATCATCTTGATCAAAGGGATGACGCCGATCCCCTACAAGCTGGTCACGATCGCGGCCGGCGCCGCGCATTTCGACTTGCTGGTGTTCGGTTTGGCGTCGATCGTGACGCGCGGCGCGCGGTTCTATCTGGTCGCGACGCTGCTCTACTTCTTCGGCGAGCCGATCCGCGACTTCATCGAGAAGCATCTGACGCTGGTCACGACGGCAGCGATCGTGATCATCATCAGCGGCTTCGTCGCCGTCAGCTATCTCTAGATACGGATCACACCTTCGAGGTAGGGCGCGACTTTGCCTTTGAGCAGCACGCGTTCGCCTTGTTCCTCGCAGATCAGCGTACCGCCGCGGGTGCTCATTTGGCGGGCGGTCATCTTGGCTTTGCCGAGGCGTTTGGCCCAGAAGGGGACCAGGGCTGCGTGGGCGGCGCCTGTGACCGGGTCTTCGGCGATGCCTTTGCCGGGGACGAAGAAGCGGGAGACGAAGTCGAAGCCCGTGTCGCCGCCCGGTGCGGTGATGATGACGCCTTCTTCGTCGAACTCTTCCAGCACGTCGGCGACCAGGCCGTCGGATTCGGCTTCCATGATTTCGTCGGCCGAGCCGAAGACTGCGAGCGCGTAGTTCGCTTTGAAGACTTCCAGCGGTTCGATCGAGAGGGCTTCTTCCAGCGCCTCCAGGAAAGCGTCGCCGTCGGGATGCGGTGTCGCCGCGTAGGCGGGCAGCGCCATCGACAGATAGCCGTCGTTGGCGCGCTCGACCGTCAACGTGCCGCTTTGGGTCGAGAATTCGACGCGTGAGAGTTGCGGGGCGAGGTGGGTGAGGACGACGTGGGCGCTGGCCAATGTGGCGTGGCCGCAGAGCGGGACTTCGACCGTCGGGGTGAACCAGCGCAGCGCGTAGTGGCCGGCACCTTTGGTCTTGTCGGCGACGAAGAAGGCGGTTTCGGAGAGGTTGTTTTCGGCGGCGATCGCCTGCATCACCTCATCGCTCAGCCAATCGGCGAGGGGCACGACGGCGGCGGGATTGCCTTCGAAGGGTTTGTCGGCGAAGGCGTCAACCTGCCAGAGTTTCAATTCCATGATCATTCCTCCGTAAACGGACGAACCGTGTGAGCGTGATTCAAAGGCCCGTGACCGGCGCCGAGGCCCGGCGCGGTCTCCATTGCCCGGCGGACATAGGCGCGGGCGCGGGCAATCGAATCGACGGCGTTTAGGCCTTGAGCGAATCCTGTTGCGATGGCCGACGCAAGCGTACACCCGGTGCCGTGCGTGTGCCGCGTATCGATACGTGTATCGCTCCACTCCTGCGTGCCGTCGGGACCGGCGTAGATGTCGACGACGGCGTCGCCCGGCAGGTGGCCGCCCTTGAGCAGCGCCGATTTTGCGCCGAGCTCCAACAGTGCCTTCATCGCCGCGCGCATTGCCTCGACGGTTGCGATCTTGCGGCCGGTGAGCGCCTCGGCTTCGGGCAAGTTCGGCGTGATGAGCGTTGCGCGCGTGAGAAGGCGCGCCTTCATCGCGTGGATCGAATCCTTGTCGATCAGCGATGCGCCGCCTTTGGCGACCATCACGGGATCGACGATCAACGGGACGTTCGGCGCTTCACGCTTCAAGAGCGAGAACACGGTGTCGATCAGTTCACCGGAGGCCAGCATGCCGGTCTTGATCGCGTCGGCGCCGATGTCGCTCAGCACCGCCCTGATCTGCGCTGTGACTGTCGCGACGGGGACAGGATGAATGCCGGTCACGCCCAACGTGTTCTGCACGGTCACGGCGGTGATCGCCGTCGCCGCGAAGGCACCGAGCGCGGTCACGGTCTTGATGTCTGCTTGAATGCCGGCACCGCCGCCCGAGTCGGATCCGGCGATGATTAAAACGCGGCCATGCATGCGGGTCGGTTCCGTCATGCGACATACATAGCGCGCCGGCGCACGTGAAGCGAGGAACCGGAACGAAGCCAACGCTCAGTCGTTTGGAGCATTCGAGGCTGGGCCGTTTTACTCTTTTGGAGAGAGTGTCATGTTTAGACTTGTGACAGGACTTGGCTTGCTTGCCCTTGCTGCGACGCCCGCGTGGGCTGTGGATCTGCCCAGCGATACGATTGAGCGGGCGGTCGTGTGTTCCGTCTACGGCGGCTTCGCGCCGGGCGATTTGGACAGTCTGGCGGCTAAGGACGCCATCGACGAAACCGTGCAGGACGCGCTCGATCGAGGCCTCCTGACGGCTTCCGAGATGAGGGCGACGATCAACGAAACGACACAGGCGGCGCTTTATGAAGAACCGCGCGCCGAGGTGACGGCGAACTGGGACGAGTGCCGGGCAACCTTCGCGCCTTAAGCAGCGCAGGTTTTCTCAAGCACTTTGACAATATCGCCGACGACGGTGGTGACGAGTTTTTCGTCATCGCCTTCGGCCATCACACGGATCAAGGGTTCGGTGCCTGATTTGCGGATCAGGAGCCGGCCCTTGTTCGCCAAGCGGGCTTCGCCGTCTTGAATGGCGGTTGCGACCTCTTGCGATTCCAGCGGCTTGGCGCCGGCGCGGAAGCGCACGTTCTTCAGAATTTGCGGCAGCGGTTCGAAAAGATGCGTTGCTTCGCTGGCCTTCTGCTTCGACTCGGCGATGACCGCCAAGACCTGCAGCGCGGCGATGAGGCCGTCGCCGGTGGTCGAGAAGTCGCTGAGCACCAAATGGCCGGACTGTTCGCCGCCGACGTTGAAGCCGTGCTGACGCATGTGTTCGACGACGTAGCGGTCGCCGACCGCCGTGCGTGCTAGCTGCAAGCCCATCGCGTTCAGATAGCGTTCGAGGCTGAGGTTCGACATCACCGTCGCGACCACGCCCTTGCCCTTCAGCGTGCCCGCCTTGGACCATGAGCGGGCGATGAGGGCGAGGACTTGGTCGCCGTCGATGATTTGGCCGCGTTCGTCGGCGAGCATGACGCGGTCGGCGTCGCCATCGAGAGCGATGCCGAGATCGGCCCTGCTCTCTTTGACCTTGTTGCACATCGCGTCCGTCGACGTAGAGCCGCATTCGCGGTTGATGTTGAAGCCGTCCGGATCGACGCCGATCTTGATGACCTCGGCGCCGAGTTCCCACAACACTTCCGGCGCGACGCGGTAGGCGGCGCCGTTCGCGCAATCCAGCACGATGCGCAGGCCGTCGAGGCGCAGATGTTGCGGGAAGGTGCGCTTGGCGAATTCGATGTAGCGGGCTTGGGCGTCTTCGATGCGTTTGGCGCGGCCCAGTTTCGACGCATCGGCCAAATGATCTTCGAGGCCGTTGTCCATTAGGTTTTCGATGCCGGCTTCGACGGCGTCGGACAGTTTGTAGCCGTCGGGACCGAAGAGTTTGATGCCGTTGTCCTGATAGGCGTTATGCGAGGCCGAGATCATCACGCCGAGGTCGGCGCGCAGCGAGCGCGTCAGCATGGCGACGGCGGGCGTCGGCAGCGGGCCGAATTGGAGCACGTCCATGCCGACCGACGTGAAGCCCGCAACGAGCGCGGTTTCGATCATGTAGCCGGAGAGGCGCGTGTCTTTGCCGATCACCACGCGATGGCGATGGTCCCCGCGCGTGAAGTAGCGGCCCGCGGCCATGCCGACGCGCAATGCCGTCTCGGCGGTCATCGGCTTGGTGTTCGCCTTGCCGCGAATGCCGTCGGTTCCGAAATATTTGCGGCTCATGCCTGCCCCACCCGATCGTCTGAAGGTGGCTCAATACCACGAAAATCTGAAGATACGAGAAGGGTTCGGGCCATGTTTCGGCCCTGCAACAAAACGTTAAGCTTTGCGGGCCGCGTTTAGCGCAGACCACACGGCCAACGCGCGTTTGAGGGCCGCTACATCGTGCGTACGAAGCCAGTCGGCGCCCTTGGCCGCGGCGTAGAGCTCGGCGGCCAGGGTGGCGGGGCCGGCCTCAGCGACGCCCACGTTGGCGAGCTTGCGGATGAACGATTTGCGGCTGACCGACACCAGGAGCGGCAGGCCGTAGCGTTCTTTCAGTTCGTCGAGGCGGCGCAGCACGGTGAGAGAGACTTCGGGGTCTGTCCCTAAGAAGAAGCCCATGCCGGGGTCGATGACGATGCGCGTGCGCGCGATGCCGGCGCGTTCGAGCGCGGCGAGGCGATCATCGAAGAACGCGAAGAGGCGGTCGAAGATCGTCGCCGGGTCGGTGTCGATGCGTTGCGCCTGACCGCGCGGGGCGACGTTGTGCATGACGACGAGGCGCACGTGGGAGCGCGCGATGTCTTTGTAGAGCGCGGGTTCGGGGAAGCCTTGGATGTCGTTCAGCCAGGCGACGTTTTGCGTGAGCGCCCAGGCTTGCGTTTCGGGTGCGAAGCTGTCGATGGAGATTTGTCCGGGGCCGACCGCAGCGACGATGGGCGCGAGGCGCGCGATCTCTTCTTTCGGCGGCACGTGGATCGCGTCGGGATTCGATGCGGCAGCGCCGAGGTCGATGACATCAGCGCCGTCGTTGAGCAATTGATGCGCACGCCATATGGCCGCATCCGGCGTCAGGTACTTGCCGCCGTCGGAAAACGAATCCTCCGTCGCGTTCAGGATGGCGAAGATGCCGGTCATGACGGACGTTGTTGTTACTTGCACGTCAGCGTCGGGGAGCCTTGGATTTCGCCCTTGGCGTCGATCGTGCCTTCGAGGCGGCATTCTTTGATGTTCGCCGGGACTTCCTTGCGCACCGTTTGCTGCGTGCCGTGATAGCGACAGATCATCACGATGGGTCTACCCTTCGTGCGCACGAATTCCCAACGCTGCGCGAGCTTGTCGGCGTTCGGGAGTTCTTCGGGCGCGAGGTCGGCGAGTTCTTCGGGGTCGCCGTCGAAGAACGACACGTATCTGAACTTGAACGTTTGCGGCTGACCGCCCGACGTCGCGTCGGAGTCGAGCGTGGCGGGGCATGTGAACGACGCGGCTTGCGCTGTTCCCGCGGACAAGAGCGCAGCGGCAGCGGCTGCAAGCGTGATGATCAAGCGCATATGTTCTCCTTCGCAAGCCCCAGGTCATAAATGGACGATGGCGGGGCTAAAAGCAAAACCCCCGCTTTAGGGCGGGGGCTTTGGATTTTCTAGAGCTTGTCGCGGGTGCTGGGCTGCGGCTCCGGGTTGAAGCCGCCACCGCGCGGGCGGCCGGCCGTCGGCACCGACGAGGCCGGGTTCGACGGGGTCTGCGTGTCTTCCGGCGTTTCGCGCACGATCTTTTCGCCACGCAACAGCGCTTTGATCTCGTCGCCGCTCAAGGTTTCGTATTCGAGCAGCGCGCGGCCGATGATGTGCAGATCGTCCAGCTTGTCGGTCAGGATCTGACGCGCTTTGTTGTAGCCCTCTTCGACGAAGCGGCGAATTTCCTCGTCGATGATCTTCGCCGTCGCGCCCGAGATGTTCTGCGTGCGCGAGACGGAGTGGCCGAGGAACACCTCTTCCTGATCGGCCGAGTACGCGACGGTACCGAGCTTTTCGCTCATGCCCCAGCGCGTGACCATGGCGCGCGAGAGGCGCGTGGCTTGCTCGATATCCGACGATGCGCCGGACGTGACCTTGTCGTGGCCGAAGATGAGTTCTTCGGCGACGCGGCCGCCCATCATGATCGCCATGCGCGAGACCATCTGCTCACGCGAGAACGACAACTTGTCGGACTCGGGCAGCTGCATGACCATGCCGAGGGCACGGCCGCGCGGGATGATCGTCGCCTTATGCACGGGATCGGCGGCCGGCACGTTGAGTGCGACCAAGGCATGGCCGCCTTCGTGATAGGCGGTGAGTTTCTTCTCGTCCTCGGACATGACCATCGAGCGGCGTTCCGCGCCCATCATGACCTTGTCCTTCGCCTCTTCGAACTCGCGCATGGTGACCATGCGCTTGTTGCGGCGCGCGGCGAGCAACGCCGCCTCGTTGACGAGGTTCGCCAAGTCGGCGCCGGAGAAGCCGGGCGTACCGCGCGCGACGACATTCGCGTTCACGTCGGGCGCGATCGGGATCTTCTTCATGTGGACCTTGAGAATCTTCTCGCGGCCCGTGATGTCGGGATTGGGTACGACGATCTGACGGTCGAAGCGGCCGGGGCGCAGCAGCGCCGGGTCCAGAACGTCGGGACGGTTGGTCGCGGCGATCAGGATCACGCCTTCGTTGGTTTCGAAACCGTCCATTTCGACGAGCAACTGGTTGAGCGTTTGTTCGCGCTCGTCGTTGCCGCCGCCGAGGCCTGCGCCACGATGCCGGCCGACGGCGTCGATTTCGTCGATGAAGATGATGCAGGGCGCGTTCTTCTTCGCCTGTTCGAACATGTCGCGCACGCGGCTGGCGCCGACGCCCACGAACATTTCGACGAAGTCGGAGCCCGAGATCGTGAAGAACGGCACGTTGGCTTCGCCGGCGATGGCGCGGGCGAGCAACGTCTTACCGGTGCCGGGCGGACCGATGAGCAACGCGCCCTTCGGAATCTTGCCGCCGAGGCGTTGAAACTTTTGCGGGTCGCGCAGGAATTCGACGATCTCCTGCAGGTCTTCCTTCGCTTCGTCGATGCCGGCGACGTCTTCGAACGTGACGCGGCCGTGGCGTTCGGTCAGAAGCTTCGCGCGGCTTTTGCCGAAGCCCATAGCGCGGCCGCCGCCCGACTGCATCTGGCGCATGAAGAAAATCCAGACGCCGACGAGGAGCAGCATCGGGAACCAGTTCACGAGCACGGCGAACAAGGTCGGCGAGTCGCCTTCGGAGTCGAACTTCACGTCGACGCCCTTGGCGCGCAACGATTCCGCCAGCGCCGAATTATCCGTCGGGCCCTTGGAGGTGAACGTCTTGCTGTTATCACGGTACTCGCCGGTGATCTTCGGGCCTTGGAAGACGACCTTGCCGATCTTGCCATCCTTCGCCTGCTCTTCGAGCTGGGTGTAGGTGATTTCGTCCGGGTTCGAGGCGGTCTGGCTCGCCGGCGACATGAGATTGATCATGGCCAAGATCAAAAGGCCGATGATGATCCACACGACGATGTTACGCAGATTGTTCGGATTGCCGTTCATACCGTGTTCTTACCCAGTTCCGCCGTTTCGAAGGGGGCGCAAACGTTGCGCAGTCGATGTCTTCAGATAGGGGCCGCGATGGCCTTTCGCCAGCGCAAAACATAACAGCCTTTGGTGTACAGGTGTTTGCCGCAACCTTCGCTTAACCCGTCACACCCGCGACAGCCCAACAAATCTGGCAGAAACCGCCGCCTCGCCCGCATGAAAACCGAGCAACGGCGCGGCAAGCAGCCGGCCGGCGCGCCAGAGACCCGGGGTCGTGGCCGCGATCAAATGCGGTTCGACCGGCGGAAGAGCGGCCGACTTGCCTGCGGCTTTGACCCCTGCTGTCCCCAAATGACGCAGTTGAAGCGCCGCTGCACCGGGCGTCTGCGCCAGGGTGATGAGATAGCGGCGGTCCCACAGGACCGTTTGGCCAGGCTTGAGCACCAGCGGTTCCGCCTCGCGGTCGAGGGCGGCTTCTTCGCGCGCGATCAGAATCCGGTCGTCGGCACGGCGTTCGAGGCGACAGCCGCCAAAGGTTCGGCCACGCGGCGCGGCCGTGTGTTGGGTCGCCCAGTGGAGGGCCGCTTCGGTTTGCTCGAAGCGCGGTGGATACTCTCCGCCGCCCAGTGCTTCGACGAGGCGTGAGAGAGCCCGCAGCGCGATCTCGCTGGGCGCTTCCTTGAAGCGCCACGTCGAGACCAGCGCATAGCCGCAGGGCGAAAGCTCGACGGCGGCGGCGATCAGCGTGGCGACTGCCGTGTCGATCGCTTCACGCGCGCGACGCAGATGCGCGGCGGCTGCAGCAATGCGTGCGCGCGTGACGCCGGCGTCGTTGAGCGCCGGCATCAGGTTGCGCATTTGTACGCGGGCGAAGCGATCGTTCTCGTTCGAGGGGTCGGTGATCCACTCTTGGCCGCGCGCGGTGAGCGTCGCGATGAGACGATCGTGCGCGAAGGCGAGCAAAGGGCGCGCGAGTTTCAGATCGGCGTGTTCGGTGAGGGGGAACGGCGCGAGGGGCGCCATGCCGCTTAGGCCGTCGAGGCCGCTACCGCGGGCGACGCGCAGCAGAAACGTTTCAGCTTGGTCGTCTTCGGTGTGACCTGTGAGCAGAATGTTCACGCCTTTGGCGCGCATGTGATCGCCGATCAAACGATAGCGGGCTTCGCGCGCCGCGGCTTGGATATTCTGTGCTGGCTTCTTGCCGTCCCACGTCAGGATCGTGTGCGGCACCTTCGCGGCGCGCGCCCATGACGCGACGGTCGACGCTTCTTTCGCCGCCCCCTCGCGCAGGCCGTGGTCGACGGTGATGGCGAGCGGCGCGGGTGCGCGATGGCGCTTTGCCCAATCGGCGGCAAGAAACATGAGCGCGAGCGAGTCGGCGCCGCCGGAGACGGCGAGCGCAAACGGCGAACGGAGATCGAGCTTGTCGATCTCCGTGTCGAATTCTTCGGCTGTGACGGGTTTTAGGCCGGCGTTACTTGCACTGGGCTTCGGTCGCGCGCTTGGCCGCGCGATCGAGGACCGCTTTGTTGGCGTTCGGGTATTTGCTTTTGATCGCGCCAAGCGTGGTGCAGCCTTCCTTCTTCTGCCCAAGCTCCATCAGCGAGAGGCCGAGTTTGAGCATAGCGTCCGGGGCGCGCGGGGTCTTCGAATACCGCTTCAGCAGATCTGCAAAGGACTTGGCCGCGCCGCCGTAGTCCTTTTGCGTGAACGATATATCGCCGATCCAGTACTGCGCGGGGCCGGCCAATTCGTCGGCCGGGTTGGCGGCGACGAAGCCGCGGAAAGCGCTTTGCGCCTCGGCATATTGGGCGCGGCTGAGCAGTTCCATCGCGGCGTCGTATTGCTGACGCGGCGAGGCGCCGCCGGTGGCACCTTCGGGTAGTGCGTCGGCGGGGACCGACCCCAGATTGCCGGCCGGGCGGCCCTGGGCGTCGCTGCCGGTGCCGGGGGTGAGTCTGATGGGGGCGCCGTAGGAGCCCGCCGCGGGTGGCTTGGGCTGAGGCGATACGGCTGGGCCGCCGACCGCCGGGGCTGGACGCGGCGCTGCCGGCTGGGTCATTGCGGGTGCGGTGGTGCCGGGCGTCGCGAAGGCGCCGGCAGGGGCGCCGCCCTCGAGTGCGCCGAGGCGGTAGTTCGATTCCTTGCGCGCGAGGTCGAGTTGTTCGGTGAGTTGGCGCACCTGGAAGGACAGGGTTTCTACTTGGCCGCGCAGATCGCGTAGCGAACTTTCGACGTCGTTGAGGCGCGCGCCGCCGCCACCGACACCGCCCGGCGGGCCACCGGCGAGGCCGCCTGATTCGGGCGGCGGGTTGCCCTTGTGCACTTCGTATTGCAGGTCGCGCAGATCGCGTTCGACGCGATCGAGCTTGTCAGCGAGTTCGTCGACGTCTTGCGCTTGCGACGCAGAGGGCACCAGGCAGAGCGCCAAAACGGTTGCAAGACCCGCGGCGCGCCACAGCTGTTTCGAGGACGATTGCGTCATGATGCGTTGAACTCCGCTCGCACTACTCAGCCTTGGCGACAAACTGCCCCGTGATCGCCCGGCCGGGTGACGAAATTGAGGCAGTGCGCGCGAAATTGAAAGGGGCGATGCGTCTGTGCTCTGTTCAAAATCGGCCCGTCATGGCCGGGCTTGACCCGGCCACCCAGCCGCCGCGGCTGCGCGGCGCCTTGAGGACTCAACCCTCGAACGAAAAACGGCGCAGGAAACCCGCGCCGTAAGCGTTTCCAGCGCGCACAGACGTGCGCGCGCTGGGTGGCCGGGTCAAGCCCGGCCATGACGACTTATTTGTTACGAGCCCGGGCCGCCGGCGAGGACCGAATAGCCGCGGCGGTTTTGCTGCCAGCAGCTGTCATCGGATTCCGTGCAGGTCGGGCGTTCTTTGCCGTAGCTCTTGGTCTGAAGGCGCGCGGCGTCGACGCCGAGCGAGACCAGGAACTCTTTCACCGCGTAGGCGCGGCGGTCGCCGAGCGCGAGGTTGTACTCACGCGTACCGCGTTCGTCGGCGTGGCCTTCGACCAGCAACTTCGTCTGCGGATATTGCTTCAACCACGCAGCCTGCTTTTGCAGCACGGATTGTGCGTCGGCGCGGATCGAATGCTGGTCCGTTTCGAAGAACACCGTGTCGCCGACGTTGACGCGGAAGTCTTCCGCGGAACCCGGCGAGATGCTTGACGAGGCGACCGGCGCCGACACGGTCGGCGCTTCTTCCTTCGTCGATGAACATGCCGCGAGCAACGCCGCCGCAAGCAGTACTGTTCCAAACTTGATCGTCGTTGAGACGCGAATCATCCCGCTACTCCCTCACCACGTGACGCGAACCCCAATTTAGAGGCCACTCATTACGACTTTGCTCTCTTGCGTTATCGGTGCGCAAGAGCACCGTCAAGCACAGGTCCGGAATTTATGTCTAAATCCGTGTTAATGCGCTCGTCACATACGTCAAACTTGTCGCAAAAGCTCAACGATTAAGCGGGGACCATGCCGGATCCGACGCCTCGCCCGGCGTGAGGACCTTGCGGACATTTTGTCCCGTCAGGTCCACGGACCAGATCGATGAGCCGCCACCCGCGCCACCGCGACCTGCAGTTGTGCGCGTGAAAAGAATCACGCGGCCGTTGGGCGACCACGTTGGGCCTTCATCCGAGAAGCTCGTCGTCAGGATGCGTTCGCGCTGTCCGTCGGGGCTCATCACGCCGATCGAGAACGACTGACCCGATTGGCGCGTGAAGGCGATGAGGTCGCCGCGCGGGCTCCAGACGGGCGTCGTGTAACGGCCTTGGCCGAAGGAGATGCGCTGCTGGCCCGAGCCGTCGGCGTTCATGACGTAGAGTTGCGGTGAGCCGCCGCGGTCGGAGTTGAAGACGATACGGGTGCCGTCCGGCGCAAATGACGGCGACGTGTCGATGCCCGGGTCGGACGTCAGACGCGTCGGCCGGCGCGAGCGCAAGTCTGCGACGTAGACGTCGACATTGTTGTCGCGCGAATAGCTGAAGACCACGCGGTTGCCGTCGGGCGTGAAGCGCGGCGCAAACGTCATGCCGGCGTATTGGCCGATGACTTCGCGCTGGCCCGTCTGCAGGTCGAAGACGAAGACCGACGGGATTTGGCGCTCGTACGACATGTACGTGATGGCCTGCGTCGTCGGCGAGAAGCGCGGCGAGAGTACGATGTAATCGCCGCCCGTCAGGAAGGACGGGTTGGCGCCGTCCTGGTCCATGATCGACAGGCGATAGCGGCGCTTGGTCCGCGGGCCGGATTCGGAGATGAAGACGACCCGGGTGTCGAAGTAGCCCTTCTCGCCCGTCAGACGCTCATAGATTGCGTCGGCGACGAGGTGGCCCAGGCGGCGCCAGTTTTCCGGCGTCGTCTTGAAGCTCATGCCGATCATCTGCTGTTCGGCGAAGATGTCCCAGAGGCGGAAGTCGACTTGCAGCTGACCGTCCGACAGGCGCGTCGCCTGACCGGTGACGAGGCCTTGCGCCTTGATGACGCGCCAGTCGCCGAAGCGCGGGAAGGCGGTGAAGTTCGTGATCTTTTCGATATGCGAGCGCGGATCGATCGGCGCGAAGAGGCCCGAGCGTTCGAGGTCGCCGCGCACGACGCCGGCGACGTCTGCCGCCGTCTGCTGGTCGCGCGGGTTCGCACCCAAGAAGTCGGAGATCGCGATCGGGATGGGCTGAACGACGCCCTTGGTCAAATCGATCTCGAGCGCCGCGTATGCGGGGGCGAAGATGCCGCCCAGCGCAAACAGAACACCGAAGATAGAGCGTGCAAGAACGTTCGATCTCTTCATCATCATCCTCATCAGATTATTCCGCGACGCCTTCAGTATCCCGCCATCTCGCGCGGATCGAAGGTGATCACGATCTCATTCCAGTTGGCGTATTTCTCGGGCGGCAGATTGTAGGGACCGCACATGTGGACTGCGCGAATAGCAGCATCCGCAGCTGCACGGAAGTAGGGATCGCCCAGGCGACCTTGATCAACCAATTGTGGCGCTGATGCGACGGTTCCGTCCTCGTTGAAGAAAACCCGCACGCGCAGGACGAGTGCGGCCGGATCCGGCGCGCCGACGGGTACGTTCCAGCACTTCGACATTTGCGAGCGGAGTGCGTCGATCTCGCTCATCGTCATTGCGGATTGCGCGCCGGCGCCCTTCAGCGTCTGCTTTGAAGCTTGCGGCGCAGGCGCGTTGTCCTGGGGCTTCTGCTTCTCGGCGCGTTCGATCGCTTTGTCGATCTGCGAGAGATCGAACTCCTGCTTCTTGGGTTCCGGCTTGGGCTTCGCGCGCGGTTGCGCCATCGCGAAGCGCGGCTGCGGCGGTTGCGGCGGCTTGGGCGGTTCCGGCTCCGGCGGTTTTTCTTCCGGTTCAAGCGCCGCTTCAGCTTCCGGTTCGGGCGGCGGTGGTTCTTCGAATACCGGCGGCGTGGTTTCGATCGGCGGCATCGTCACGGGTTGCGGATCGGGCGGCGGCGGCTCTTTCGATTCCTGCTGCGCCATGATGTCGGTGTACTCGGCAACCGTCAGCGCATCGACGGGCACGATGTCGGAGGGCAACTCGACCGGCGGAGCAACGAACGGCCATACGACTACGGTCGCTACGAGCGCGGCCGCGTGCAGCACCGCCGACAGGATGCCCGCACCGAAGAGCGAGTCCCGATCGGGTGGTCGATGGTTATTTGCTCTTCTTGCTTGCGCCACGCGGGGGCTCTGTCACGAGGCCGATGCGGCGGAAACCCGCCGCATTCAACTCGCCCATCACTTGCATCACTGTACCGTAGTCGAGCGCCTTGTCGCCGCGCACGAAGATGCGCTGGTCGTAGCCGTTCTCGGCGATGGCGGTCAGGCGCGGCACTAATTCGGCGGCGGCGACTTCCGTTTGCTGCAGGAAAATCTTGCCGTCCTTTTCGATCGAGATCGTCAGCGGCTCTTTGTCCTGCGATAGAATCTTCGCACGCGTCTTCGGCAGATCAATGGCGACGCCGGCCGTGAGCAGCGGCGCGGTGACCATGAAGATGATGAGCAGGACCAACATCACGTCGACCATGGGCGTGATGTTGATGTCGGAGTTGGGGCGCATGCGGGCGCGTGCGCCGCGCCTGCCTCCGCCGTTGCCGTTCATGACGCCCGCCATATCAGCGCGCCTTTTCGTCGAGCTGGCGCGAGAGGATCGCGCCGAATTCGTCGGAGAAGCTGTCGAGGCGCGTGGCCATGCGGCCGACCGCGGAAGACAGGTGATTGTAGGCGACAGAGGCCGGGATGGCGGCGACGAGGCCCATCGCCGTCGCGAATAAGGCTTCCGCGATGCCCGGCGCGACGACGGCAAGCGAGGTGTCGTGGCTGGCCGCGATCTGGCGGAAGGAGTTCATGATGCCCCACACCGTGCCGAAGAGGCCGATGAAGGTAGCGTTGACGCCGACGGTCGCGAGGAAGCCCAGCGACGACTCCAGGCGCGTGATCTCGCGGTTGATGGCGACGTTCATGACGCGGGTGATGCGGTCCTTCACGCCGGGCAAGATGCCGGCGGAGACGTGGCCCGCCTCGAACGAACGTTTCCACTCGCGCATGCCGGCGACGAAGACGTGGGCCATCGGATGGTGGTCGTTGCGGGCCTGAAGCTGCGCATAGACGTCGTCGAGCGAGCGGCCGGACCAGAACATGGTTTCGAATTTGTCGGCGGCGCTGCGCACGCTGCCCAGGCGCGTCCACTTGCCGAGGATGATCGCCCATGACCAGAACGAGCAGACGAGGAGGATGCCCATCACCGCCTTCACGACGATGTCGGCCTTCATGAAGAGCGACCAGGGCGACATGTCGATGACGACGCCGTCCGCGTCCCCGCCCCTGCTCGGCGCGCCTGATGGATCGGCGAGCGGGATCGCTTCGGGTGACGGGTCGACGGGGGCGGCCGAGGGGCCCTGAACGCTGTCGGCGAAGTGTGTCAGATGATCGGCAAGCGCGAGCAGCGGCTTTGCCATCGCTATCGCGTCGTGAACCAGCGCGAGCGCAAATACTTCCATCAACGAATTCCCCTCGTACGGTCCGCGCCCGGCACCTGCCTGCAAGACCTTGAGGTCCTTCAGGAATTTCGCGCGACTTGAACGGTTCAACGTGTCGAAATTTGGGCGCAAAGCGCGTCGCCACGTGGCGCGCCGCCGCACTTGTGCCCAAACCCTTGCGACTTCCCTAACCCGAACGGTGGCCCAAGGCCAGAGGCGCCAAGCCTAAATGACCGAAGCTTCATCGCGTTTCGGATTGATTCTCCTGTGCTTTCTCGCAGGGCGGCTGCACGGAAAACTTGCACGTGGCGCGACGTTCACGCACATGCATCGCGCAAGAGATTACCAACGTTTCATTGTTCGGGCGGCGGGCATGGCGGATTGGTGCCGAGGATGCGGCGCATGTGGCCCTCTTGCGCGACGATGGCGTAGACGCCAAGGCCGATGAGCGAAACGGACACGCCATCCATGGTCTTCGTGCCGGTGCGCCGGATAGCCATGATCACCGAGCGGTCCCACTCAGACTCCATCGTGTACCCGCCCGGGCAGGCGAGACGGTCACCGATTTCGGCGCGGCGTTCGTCCCTCAGGTTTTCGACGGCGCGATCAATGAGCTGGGCCTTCACGAGACCACGCGCGCTAATGCCCATGCGGCTGACCTCTTCCCTCGCTTTGTAGCCGAGTGCGCCGGCCAGTTCACCGAGTTGCGCTGGGCCATAGGTGAGTTTGCAGGCTTGCGCCGCGGCCGCCGTTTCTCGGTCCGACGCGCGGTTGTGGCGGTACTGGTTCGTTTTGTTGTCGACCACGAAGGCATTGCGCAGGCGTTCCTGCTGCTGAGGCGTGAACGAGGCCCAGGCGCATTTGACCGGCGTCAAATCGGGCGGCACCTGCGCGCGGGACGTGCCGACAGTCGCCAGCAAGAGAACGAACAAGACTCTGCCCACCATCTCTCCCCCAAAGACTTGCCGATAAAGTCTAGACAGGAACAGCGGACCGGGCAAATCGGGGCCGCCGCGCATGGGAATTCCACTTGCGCGAGGGAGCCGACAACACGTCGCACCGAGAACAAGCGTGCGTTTGACCTGTGTCAACGAGGTGACCGCTCGCGTTGCGTAGCACTCGCCCTGGGTCCGGCTGATTGATGTCCCTCGGGTGGAGTTTCGTTTCATGACAAATCGACTGTTGGCGGCGGCGACTTTGGCCGGCGCGTTGACGGCGTCCGTCGCCGCGATCGCGGTGCCGCAAGCCGCGCATGCGGAACAAGGGCCGTGGCTTGTGCGCGGGCGTTTGCTCGCCGTGTTGCCGGACGAAGGTGCCTCGGTGACGGTGCTGGGCGGCGATTTGGAGATCGAGGATCAGTTCGTTCCCGAACTCGACATCACCTATTTCTTCGACAAGCACTGGGCGGCCGAGCTCATTTTGGCGGTCACACCGCACGAGATCACGCATAAGCCCACAGGGCTGGATATCGGCGAGGTGTGGCTGCTGCCGCCGACGCTGACCGTGCAGTACCACTTTCAGCCTGACGATCCGGACTTCCGTCCGTATATCGGCGCGGGCGTGAACTATACGATGTTCTTCGGGCACGACGACGCCGATCCCGCGATCTTGGACGCCGACTTCGATTCCAGCGTCGGGTTTGCGTTGCAGGCCGGGTTCGACATCCCGATCGACGAGCACTGGTCGATCAACGTCGACGTGAAGAAAGTCTGGATCAACACCGACGTGCGCCTCGACACAACGCTGGGGCCGGTTGACGCGGACGTCGACATCAACCCGCTGATCGTCGGGGTGGGTGTGGCTTACCGGTGGTGAGTCTGGGAGCGCGGGCGGTCCCGCCCGCCCTTGCTGAATTGACACACCTGCACGCGCGGAAATGTTGGAAGAGCGGGCGGGACGCCCCGCGCTCCCAGACTAATCCAGATAAGGCGCGAGCTTGAGGCGGACGTCCTCGGGGATGCGGCGGGGTTTGCCGGTCATGGTGATGATGGCGGCTTCGATTTTGGCCATCACCAGATCGACGCCCGCGCGCTTCACCCATTGTTCGCCGGCGAGGCGCGCGCCCGTCATCGTGCGGTAGCGTGTGTGGATCTCGAGGTCGTCGTCGAGGCGGGCGGCCTTGGCGTAGTCGAGTTCGATGCGGCGGATGGTCCAGGCAATCGGCTCTTCGTTTGCCAGCATCACCATGTGGTGGATGCCGGCGAGGCGGAGCGCCTCGCTGCGGCCGCGTTCGAGGAAGCGCAGATAATTGGCGTGATAGACGATGCCTGAGACGTCGGTGTCTTCGTAGTACACGCGCACGGGCAGGATGTGGGTCTTGCCGTCGAAGCGGCCCATGCTGGCGCGCTCAGACATCGGCGTCCTCGTCGCGCGCGGTGTCGAAGAGGGTCTGTTGCGCGATTTGCTTTGGCGCGGTCAGGCCTAGATGCGTGTAGGCCATGCCTGCCGCCATGCGGCCGCGCGGCGTGCGTTGAACGAAGCCTTCCTGGAGCAGGAAGGGTTCGATGATTTCTTCCAGTGCGTCGCGTGGTTCGCCGAGCGCTGCCGAGAGTGTCTCCACGCCGACGGGGCCGCCGTTGTAGTTGTCGATGATGATTTTCAGATAGCGGCGGTCGAAATTGTCGAGACCCTTCTTGTCGACCTCCAAACGCGTGAGCGCTTCGTCGGCGGCCTTGGCGTCGACCTTGTCCATCTTCGCCACAGCGGCGAAGTCGCGGATGCGGCGGAGCAATCTTCCGGCGATGCGGGGTGTGCCGCGCGATCGTGCTGCGATTTCGCGCGACGCCTCGGGGGTGAGCGCGAGTTGCAGGATGCGTGCGCCGCGGCTCACGATCTGGATCAGGTCTTCGACTTTGTAGAACTCCAGGCGCAGCGGGATGCCGAAGCGGTCGCGCAGCGGTTTGGTGATCATGCCCGAACGGGTCGTGGCGCCGACGAGTGTGAATGGGGCGAGGTCGATTTTCACCGTGCGGGCAGCCGGGCCTTCGCCGATGATGAGGTCGAGTTGGAAGTCCTCCATCGCGGGGTAGAGGATTTCTTCGACCGCGGGATTCAGGCGGTGGATCTCGTCGATGAAGAGGACGTCGCGCGGCTGCAGGTTGGTGAGGATGGCAGCGAGGTCGCCGGCGCGGGCGATCACGGGGCCGGAGGTCGAGCGGAAGTTCACGCCGAGTTCGCGGGCGACAATCTGGGCCATGGTCGTCTTGCCTAGGCCCGGGGGCCCGGCGAGCAAGACGTGGTCGAGCGCCTCGTTGCGGCCGCGTGCGGCGTCGATGAAGACCTTTAGATTCGAACGCGCCTGATCTTGGCCGATGAATTCGGCGAGGGTGAGCGGGCGGAGCGAGGCTTCACCCGCGTCGTCGTCGCGCGTTTCGGGCGTGATGAGCCGGTTGGGTTTGGTCATTCGCCGTGTCCCCACGATGCCGGGCGCAAACTCAGTTCGTCATGGCCGGGCTTGACCCGGCCACCCAGTTTTCGCGCGACAGCGCGATAGAGAGTCAGCTTCACCACGAAGACACCAAGAGCACGAAGTTACACCAAGGTCTCTCTCGCGCACTGCCGTGCGCGAACTGGGTGGCTGGGTCAAGCCCGGCCATGATGATCTTTAATGTGGGTGCGGCGCTCACGCCGCGCTCGACAGTGCGCGCAGGCCTTCGCGGATCAGCGCTTGCAGCGGCAGGTCTTTGCCTTCGCGGGCGACGACGGTGGCGATGGCTTGGCTGGCTTGGGCTTGGGCGTAGCCGAGGTTGACGAGGGCGGAGACTGCTTCGGCTGCCGCGCCTGCGGGGCGCGTGAGGTTGACCACGGCGCCTTGCGCGACGTGGAGCGGGGCCGTGATGCTGGCCGCCTTGTCTTTCAGTTCGGCGACGATGCGGGCGGCGAGTTTGGGGCCGACGCCTTGGGCGCGGCCGACTTGGGCTTTGTCTTCGAAAGCCACCGCGCGCGCGAGGTCCGGGATCGTTTGCGTGCTGAGGATCGAGAGGGCGACTTTGGCGCCGACGCCTTGCACGGTTTGCAGCAGGCGGAACCATTCGCGCTCTTCACTCGTCGTGAAGCCGAAGAGCCTGATCGCGTCTTCGCGCATTTGCGTTTCGACGAAGAGAGAGGCGCGTTGGCCGGGCTGCGGCAGCGCCGACAGCACGCGCGCCGCGCAATGGACGACGTAGCCCACGCCGCCGACATCGATGACGGCGAAGTCGGTGCCGATCTCGTCGATCAGGCCGGTGAGTTTACCGATCATCGCGCCCTCGCCATCAAAGCCTGCATGCGGCCGTTCGATTCCGCGAAGTGGGCGTGGGTGATGGCGATCGCCAGGGCGTCGGCGGCGTCCGGCGTCTTGGCGTCCGAATGGGGGAGGAGGATTTTGACCATGGCGTGCACTTGACCCTTCTCGGCGTGGCCGACGCCGACCACGGACTTCTTGACCTGGTTCGGTGCATATTCGGCGACTTCGAGCCCAGCGCGCGCCGGCACCAAGAGCGCAATGGCACGGGCTTGGCCCAACTTCAACGTCGCGACGGGGTCCTTGTTGACGAAGGTTTGCTCCACGGCGGCGACGTCAGGGCGCATGGCTTCGATGATTTTGGCGATGCCGTCGTAGAGTTCGACCAGGCGTTCGGCGAGCGAGCGCTCGGCGTCGGACGTCACGACGCCGCAGCCCTCGAAACTGAGTTTCCCGCCATTGATGACGACGAGGCCCCAGCCGGTGCGGCGCAGGCCCGGGTCTAGACCTAAGATTCGAGTCGCGGGACGGGGTGGCATTCGAATCTTGTACTCTGAATGTTCCGGTTCGACCATCCATAGCGTGATTCGGTGACGGCGGACGCTGGCTGTCCTGCATCGCCGAGCGGAAAATGCGCCGACTTCACCGGAGAGATCCCATGCGCCTTGCCGTTGCCGCCGCCGCGTTCCTTCTCGCCGCCCTGCCCGCGCACGCGGTTCAAGTGCGCGACTGCGACTATGCCGCCGATGTTCGTTCCATCGCCGAGCCGTGGGAGAAGAACACGCGGGCGTTCTACGACGGGAATGTGCGCGTGGCGCTGCTGGACACCGGGGGTGAGCCGGTGTGTTGCAGCGTGCATCTCTTGATTTTGGCGCCGGACAAGAACGACGAGATGGGCGGGCGGTTCTGCAAGATCGTCGGCGATCACGATGCGATGGGATTCGCCGGGATCGACTTCGCCCGGTTGACGACTCGTTACGATGCGGGCCGCGGGCTGCTGATTACGTTTCCGTATCAGCTTTATGTGGACGGGTTGTCGTCGAGGAACGGCGTCGCGCGCGTGCGGATCAATCTTGATCGCGGCACGGTCAGCGCCGAGTAGCGCCTAGTACGCGGTGCGATGGTCGAAGCGGATCAAGACCGCGCGCGCACTGGCGGCGACTGTGGCCACCATCAGCAATGCGGCGATGGCACCGAGAGCGGCGCGGCCCTCGTCGGACGCCAGCAAGGCGGCACCCGCGTAGCCGAAGAGGATGGTGGTTGCGACGACGGCGAGCGTGACGACGATGGATTTCGACATGATGATTGTTTCCCTCTGACGTAACAACCCGTTTGCGGTGCATAAGGTTCCGTACCGCCGGAAAATAGCGGCCGGCCTGGCCTTCCGCTGCGTTAGCTCGTGCGACCGCGGACGCGGCTGACCACGATGTGTGCCGTTTCGGCTAGCAGGGTCAGCGCAATCGTCGCCGCGACGGCGGCGAGAATTTTGCGACCTGCGTCGGCTTCTAACATCGCGGCGCCCAGATAGCCGAACAACACGGTTGCGGCGATCACGGCGGCGGCGGTCAAGATCGATTTCGGCATGATACGTCTCCCAGTCATGCGAAAGACAACACACGATTTGGGTTGAAGTTCCGTGTACGGCGCAATCGACGACTGCGAGTCGTTGCTCATTCGCAACGGCGGCGGCGGCAGCTCACGTTCGTTGCGCTGCGCCGCGGCGGGTTCGCGCGCTGCGTGAAGTAAACGGCGAGGGCGATCCCTTTAGGAACCAGTGGGAGCTTTCCGCGTTCATGCCTCGCGCCCTTGCGGTTCACGTGAGGGGTTTTGCAGGAGATGACGATGAGAATCTTGCTGGCCGCATTCGCGGCGCTTTGCCTGCTGTTCACGATTCCTGCGCCGGCGTATGCGGCGGACAACGATAAAACGACCGGCGAACAGATCGCCGACGCGGCAAGCGACGCCTGGAATGCGTTGAAGAAAGGCGCGCGCGACGCTTGGAACGCCACGGTCAAGGCATTCGACTCCTTGATGGAAGGCACGAAGGAGATTGTGCTGCCTGCGGCCCTGCCCGGTTCGCTTTCGGGCAAGCAGTTGATCGGCACGCCCGTCGAGAACGTGCAGCAGAAGGAACGCGTCGGCCGCATCAGCGACGTCGTGGTCGGCAAAGACAACTATCTGGACGCGTTCGTCGTCGAAGACGGCGGATTCCTGGGCATCGGCGGCGACAAGGTGGCGGTGAAGCCGCGCCTGATCACCGTGTCGCGGGCGCCGGACGGCAGCTTGCGCGCGCGCACCAACGTCACCGAAGGCCAAATCGACAACGCCGCCGACGCCGCCTTCGTCTCGCGCATCGAAGCGATGAACGAAAGCTTTAAGAACCCGGCGGTGAAGACCGTGTCGCGCCTGCTGTCGTCGCGCGTCGTCGGGCCGAATGGGCAAGAGGTCGCTTCGGTTCACGACATCCTGCTCTCGCCGGTCGGCGAAGCGCGGTACGCGATCCTGTCGGTCAAGGGGCCGAGCACCAAGCTGGTGTCGGTGCTGGTCTCGTCGCTGACCTTCACGCGCGGCGGTGAACCGCTGCGCACGGGCCTTACGGCCGAGCAGCTCTGGCGCCGTGCGCCGGTGCGCTACTAAAGGCCGAACCCCAACGGTGGCGCGACAGACTCTCTCCCCATAGCCGCCGTCGTTGGAATATCGCAGAAGGCACGATGCGGAGACGCGTCGTGCCTTTTGTGCGTTCAGGCGGTCAGCTTCGCCATGGTGGCTTCGGACATTTCGAAGTTGGCGGTGACGGTTTGGACGTCGTCGTGGTCGTCGAGGGCGTCCAGGAGTTTGATCAGGGTTTCGGCGGTGTCGCCTTCCACCGGCACGCTGGTTTGGGGGCGCCAGATGAATTTGGCGCTGGCGGCGGGGCCGAATTTCTTTTCGAGGGCGCGCGAGACTTCGTTGAGGTCGTCGGGGGCGCAATAGAGGTCGTGAGTTTGGTCCGTGGTTTGACAGTCGTCGGCGCCGGCTTCGATGGCGGCGTCGAGCATTTGTTCGGCGCTGCCCGCCGTGAGCGGGTATTGGATTTGGCCCAGGCGGTCGAACATGTAGGCGACGGTTTCGCCCATTTGGCCGCCGTATTTCGAGAACAGCGAGCGGACGTCGCTGGCGGTGCGGTTGCGGTTGTCGGTCAGGGCTTCGACGATCATCGCGACGCCGCCCGGGCCGCGGCCTTCGTAGCGGACTTCTTCGTAGTTGGTGGCGTCGGCGCCTTGGGCCTTTTTGATCGCGCGGTCGATCGAGTCTTTCGGCATGCTGACTTTGCGGGCGGCGATCAGGGCGGCGCGGAGTTTGGCGTTGTGCTCCGGGTCGGGCAGACCTGCCTTGGCGGCGACGGTGATTTCGCGCCCGAGTTTCGAGAACAGCTTTGAGCGCTTCGCGTCCTGCGCGCCCTTGCGGAACATGATGTTCTTGAACTGACTATGGCCGGCCATACTTCGTTTCTCTGACGGATGTTCTGACTTGGGGCGGTGATAAAGCTTAAACTCAAGGGGCGAGGCAAGAGCCGGCACGCTCAGGTCAGATAGCAGCGATGCTGGCGTGGCTCGCCGCCGACGATGGCCGGGTCAAATAGCGACATCGCGAAAAGCGATGCCGCGATCGCGGCCGCCGATGCGGTAAAGGCCGCCCAAAGGTGCAGCAGCCTCCACCTGAAGGCGATCGCTGACAGCGCAGCGAGCAGAGCGATCGGCAGCAGCACCAGCGGCAGTACGACCAACGCGGCCGGACTTAGGGCGAACTCCGCCGCGGCTGCTCCTATGGCCGCCGCGCTCCGGTCGAGAGTGCATCCGGCGAAGAAGGGCTGAAACAAGGCTCGCACGAACAACATCCCGGCGATGGCTGCCAAAGCGAGCGACGGCAGCAATCGGTGCGCTGGTACGGCGTTGTGTTCGCTCGCACTCATGACGTTATTCCGGCATGGCCGGTTTGAGGCGACCGCCGATGCGTACGGGGTCGATGCGTTTGGCGAGGCCGGTGTGGTCGTCGGTTTCGACGAAGACGCCGCAGACTGTCGCCGGGCCCTGGGCGGGGTTGAAGCGGCCGCTGGAGATTTTGCGGACGAAGCGGGTGATCGGCTCGGTCTTTTCCATACCGATGACGCTGTCGTAGTCGGCGCAGGCGCCGGCGTCCGTTTGATACGCTGTGCCGCCGGGCAGCACTTGCGCGTCGGCTGTCGGTACGTGGCTGTGCGTGCCGACGACGAAGCTGGCGCGGCCGTCGCAGTAGTGGGCCATCGCCATTTTTTCCGACGTGGCTTCGGCGTGCATGTCGACGATGGCGGCGTCGCAGCCCATGCCTAAGCGGCAGTCTTCGAGTTCGCGATCGACGGCGGCGAAGGGATCGTCGAGCGCGTCCATGAAGGTGCGGCCCATGGCGTTGATGACGAGCACGCGCTTGCCGGTTTTCGTTTCGTAGAGGCCGACGCCTTTGCCGGGTGCGCCTTTGGGGTAGTTCACGGGACGCAGGAGGCGGCGTTCGCTGTCGTAGATGTCGATCTTGTCGCGCTGGTCGAAGGCGTGGTTGCCGGTCGTGATGCAGTCGACGCCGGCGTTGAAGAGCGCGTGGCTGATTTCTTCGTTGATGCCGAAGCCGCCGGCCGCGTTCTCACCGTTGACGATGACGAAGTCGAGCGCGAGCGTTCTGCGCAAGTTCGGGACCGCTTCGACGACGCCCACGCGGCCCGAGCGGCCGACGATGTCGCCTAGGAATAACAACCGCAAGCTTCAGTCCCTTTCGAATCGGATCACGCGTTCTTCGGTGACGACCGCGTCCAGGCGTTCGTCGGTCGGCTCGCGCGGGATTTGATCCAACTGCTGTCCCGCGTAGGCGATGCCGATGGCCCGGATGGTGCGCTTTGCGCGGTGTTCGCTCAAGTAGCGATCGTAGAAGCCGCCGCCGTAGCCCAAGCGGTAACCATCGCGGTCGAAGGCGAGCAGCGGTACGAGGATGAGATCGGGGCGGCGTTCCTTTGCCTTTGCATCCGGTTCCGGGATGGCGAAGCGGCCGACGACGAGCGGGTCGCCGGGTTTCCAGGCGCGGAAGACGAGACCGTTCTCTTGCGTCTGCGGCAGGCAGAGCGCGTGGCCTTGGGCTTGGAGGGCGGCCATCAGCGGGAACGGATCGACTTCGCCGCGAACGGCGGCGTAGCCGGCGACGACGGCGCCTTTCATGAAGACGAAGTCGCCGAGCAGACGGCGGGCGATGAGGAGGGCGGCTTTGGGGCCGGCTGTTTCGGCGGCTCTTGTGCGGGCGGCGAGGGCTGTTTCGCGCAGGGCTTTTTTGGTCGGCTCAGTCATGCTTGCCCGGCGCGGTGAAAGGTGGACGGGACCGCGAACGCCGTCGAAGTTGGATCCTCAGTGGCCTGCTTTCGCAGGTGGGCACCATTTGGCCAAGACCACGGTCCTGGCCAGGGACAGCACCCTATGAGGTATGATTACGGCCCCTGGGCATCCGGTTTCTAACGTACGAGGCAGTACCCGTCCGACGCCTAAGGTAGGCTCAACTCAGGCGTCCGGCAATGTCTTCCATGCGGCGGGCGGCGGATTCGAGCAGCGTCGCGAACTTATCTTCGTCGAAAGCGTTGGCGCGGATGGTCGCGTTCTTCGATTCGGGGCCCAAAAATTCATTCTTAAGGCCGGCGAGTTCTTCTTCGAGTTCCTGGATGCGCTCGTTCGACAGCACCAGGTCGTCGGCGACGGTGAGGCCCGCCATCAACATCAAGCGCGTTTCGTCGCCCTGCCCCAGGTCGGATTTCAGCTTGGCCACGCGGCGGTCGATTTCGCGCGCGAGCTTCGTCAGGTGCTCCTCCTCGCCGTCGTCGCAGGCGAGATTGTAGGTCTTTGCGTTGATCGTGACCGTGACGTGCGCCATGGGGTTCGCCTTCTAGTGCGCGAGCACTGCGCGGATTTCGCGGATCGCGCCTTCGAGGCGGCCCGCCACTTCTTCGGTGAAGCCTTCGAGCGCCACCTTCTCGACATTGAGGCGGGTGAGTTCGTCGGCAAGCTTGGCGCGATCTTCCTTCAGCGCGTTCAGTTCGCCGGAGATGGCATCGTCGAACGGCGAGAGCGCGTGACCGTTGCCGCGGCGCGCCGCAGCCTCGAGCCGCTCAAGCGCGGCGGTGAACTTCTGTATGGCCGAATCAAGTCGCTTCATGTCGAATCTGTATACGTCAGATTGGGCTTACGGCGATGTCTTAATTTGAAATTTCCACTGGACCCGGCGCGATTCGATACCGTGAGTTGCAGAAACTTTGCGCTTCGCGCCCGGCTCGATTGACCGCATGTGTTAACGCTCGCCCGTCGAAAGAAAGAGCCCGCGTGTGGAACGCACATTCGTTCGCCTGTTTGTTGCCGCGCTGTGATTTCGGCATTGCGCGCGATGAGGCTAATGTCGTTTCGAACTGCGGCGGATGATCGATGACTCACCAAGCGACTTCTTACGTTCACGGCGCGAGCGATGTGCCGCTGCTTTATCAGACGATCGGCGATGCGCTGGACGAGGCGGCGGCGCGGTGGGGCGGGAATGAGGCGCTTGTATCGTGTCACCAGAATATTCGCTGGACCTATGCGGAGCTGAAGGCGCGCGCGGATGAGTTTGCGGCGGGGTTGATCGGGTCGGGGTTGCAGCCGGGGGACCGGATCGGGATTTGGTCGCCGAACTGCGCGGAGTGGTTGCTCACGCAGTTCGCGACGGCGAAGGCTGGGCTTATTCTGGTCAATATCAATCCGGCTTACCGGCTGTCGGAGCTGGAAT
>JAWXBY010000040.1:0-21935 GCA_034440355.1 Alphaproteobacteria bacterium | reverse complement strand
CCGCCGCGCGGCGGATCGAGCCGTCGAGGACGTGAGTGCATTTCAAGGCGTTGGCTGCCTCGCTTTTGCGCTCACCGCGGAATTGGAAACTTGATGTGCGGCCGATGACTCTTAGATTGGCGCCGCGGCTCAGGCGCTGCAGGAGTTCGTCGCTGACGCCCTCGCTGAAGAACTGCATCTCGGCGTCGTTCGAGAGGTTGTCGAACGGCAGGACGGCGAGCAGCGGTTCGGTGTGTGTCACCTGCGGCGCCAGCGCGTCGGCAGTTTGTACGATTAGGCGCACATTCGGCGGGATCACGAGTTGATAGCCGCGCTGGGGAACGGTCGCGATCGCGTCGGAGCCGAGGGCCTTGCGGAGCGCGCTGACCTGGGCTTGCAGATTGTTATCGTCGACGACGATGCCGGCCCAAGCGGCGGCGAATAATTCGGCTTTGGTGACGATGCTGCCTCGGCGATTCGCGAGCGCCAACAAGACGTCGAACGCGCGGGCGCCGAGCGTCACGAGGACGCCGTCGACGAGCAGTTGACGCTGCGTCACGCGCAGTTCGATCGTCGACACACGGTTTCCCATCGGCAGTTCACTCCGCACACTTGCAGATCGTTTCAGGTGATTTCAGGTCTGTTCATTACACCGCATGTGCGAAGGCGCGTATCTCTTTCTCCGCCGAGATTGACATCGCTCACACACGATTGATCGTTCAGAGGAGATAAGCACATGCCCCTTCCGACCATTCATTCCGCGAGCACCGCCGTTGCCGGATTTGTGATTGCGGCTTATTGGCTCGTCTATGTCGTGGTTATCGGGTTGGAGGCCGCGTTTCCGGCGACGTTCACCGCGCCGCCGCGCGAGGCCGCGCAAGTCTGTGAGGGTGAGAGTTCGCACAATGAGATCGTCCGCGATTTGATCGGACCGTGCGGTTCGGGAGAAGGCGGCGAAGCTGCCTCTCAAGCCGAAACGCCCACGAATGGGAAGCTTTGAGTGGTGTCCCCGTTATTCGATCGGCGGCTCAAGCACGCTTGGGCGGCAGCGGGATGAAGCCGGAGGTTCGGGCGACGTAGGCTTCGTAGTCGGGGCGGCTGCGTTTGAGGTGGTTCTCGACGGTCGGTACGCCGCTGAGGCTGGTCAGCAGGTAGGTGATGAGGACGGGGCCGGGGAGGGTCCAGGCGCCGAAGCCGGCGTCGGCGGCGATCAGCCAGAGGCCCCACCAGACGCACGCATCGCCGAAATAGTTCGGGTGGCGGGTGTAGCGCCAGAGGCCGGTGTCGAGGACTTTGCCGTTGTTCGCCGGGTTGGCGCGGAAGGCTGTGAGCTGCCAGTCGCCGATCGATTCGAAGATGATGCCGGTTGCGGCGAGGGCCGCGCCAGCCCACGCGAGTGCGCCAAGTTCGAGATGCGGGGACAGTTGGCCGAGTTGGACGGGGAGGCTGACGATGAATTGCAGCGGGGCTTGCAGGGCGAAGACGAAGAGGAACGAGGCTGCCGCGAAGCTCCAGCCTTGGGCTTGCGACCGTGCGAGGATTTTGACGTAGCGGCGGTCGGCGCCGTGTTGGCGCCAGCGCCAGAGGAGATAACCACCGAGGCGTAGGCCCCAGATGGCGCAGAGTGTGGCGAGCAGCATCGCGTGCGGCGCGCCCGGCTTCGCATTCATGAAGCTGACGCCTGCGATGACGACGAGGCCGAGCGCCCACCAGGCGTCGATGAAGCTGACGTCTTTCAGGCGCATCGAGATGAGCCAGAGTGCGACGAAGCAGAGCGCCGTGACGATCGCGTTCACGGTGAGGAGGGCGGCGATGATCATCCGGTGCGCTTTGCCGTTACCCGGGGATTCGCACCATGACGTCGGTGAAGCCGTGGACGAAGTTGGATTTTACGCGCACGGGTTCGTCGACCAGGTCGATGCGGGGGAAGCGTTTGAGGATTTCTTCCCAGACGATCTTCAGCTGCATCTCGGCCACGCGGTTGCCCATGCAGCGGTGGATGCCGAAGCCGAACGAGAGGTGATGGCGCGGGTTGGCGCGGTCGATGATGAATTCGTCCGGCTTGTCGATCGCGGTCTCGTCGCGGTTGCCGGAGATGTACCACATGATGACCTTGTCACCCTTTTTGATCGACTTGCCGCCGAGGATGGCGTCTTGGGTCGCGGTGCGGCGCATGTGGGAAAGCGGTGTCTGGTAGCGGATGATTTCCGACACCATCGAGGGGATGAGCGACGGGTTCGCGCGCAGCTTGTCGTATTCGGCCGGGAATTTGTTGAGCGCGACCACGCCGCCGGAGATCGAGTTGCGCGTCGTATCGTTGCCGCCGACGATCAGGAGCATCAGCGTGCCCAGATACGTCATCGGATCTTTGTACATATCCTTCGTCGAGGGGCCGCGCGCGAGGAGCGAGATGAAGTCGAAGCCGGGCTTGT
The DNA here is from genome assembly GCA_034440355.1 of Alphaproteobacteria bacterium. Classification (GTDB taxonomy): domain Bacteria; phylum Pseudomonadota; class Alphaproteobacteria; order Micropepsales; family Micropepsaceae; genus SZUA-430. The sequence continues at coordinate 19,524 of JAWXBY010000040.1, read as the reverse complement.
CGGTGTTAACGCGCTCGTTCCACAGGCGCGTGAAGTAGGCGAGGCATTCGCCGAGGATTTCCTGGCGCTTCTCGGGCGGCAGTGTGGTCACGCCCACGGTTTCTGTCGAGGTGGTGATGTCGGACCAGTACGGCAGAAGGTGGCGATCCTCGAACGGGAAGTCGAAGAGGATGGCGAGCATCTGCGTCGTCAGTTCGATCGAGACCTTGTCGACCCAGTTGAAGGTTTCGTTGCGCGGTAGGCCGTCCAGGATTTTGCCGGCGCGTTCGCGGATGATGGGCTCGAGTTCGGCGAGACGGGCCGGGTTGACCGCCGGGGTCACTGTCTTGCGATGGTCGTCGTGCACCGGCGGGTCCATGGCGATGAACATCGGCGGGGCGAAGCCGGCCTGATCGCCGATGACGATGTCGCGGTTCGAGGAGAAGACCGCGTGGTTGGTTTCGACTTGGACGATGTCGTTGAACTTGGTCACCGACCAATAGGGGCCGAACTCGCTCGCGGCGCAGTAGTGGACGGGGTCGTCGCGGCGCAGCCTGGCGAAGTAGTCCCAGTGGGTGTCGTCCTCAAAGCGGTCGGCCTTGGCGACGTCGATTTGCGATAAGGGGATCGTCCACGCGTCGTTCGCGCGCTTCTGCGGTGCGGCTGACATCGATATTTCTCCGGCGGCTTTATGAAATAGCCCTATATCCGGAGGCTAGTCCTCGCGCGGGAGTGTGCCAAGGGGTCAGACGACGACGCGGACCGGCAAGTCGATGAAGCCGTTGATGAAGTTCGACTTGAGGCGGACGGGTTCGCCCACGAGTTCGACGCGCTTGAAGCGCTTCAGGACCTCTTCCCAGACGATCTTGAGCTGCATTTCGGCGGCGCGGTTGCCCATGCAGCGGTGGACGCCGAAGCCGAACGACAGATGGTGGCGCGGGTTCGGGCGGTCGATGATGAACTCCGCCGGGCGGTCGATCTCGGTCTCGTCGCGGTTGCCGGAGGCGTACCAGAGGACGACCTTGTCGCCCTTTTTGATCGTCTTGCCGGCGACGATGCCGTCGGCCGCCGCGTTGCGGCGCATGTGCGAGACCGGCGTCTGGTAGCGGATGATTTCGGAGACCATCGACGGGACGAGCGAGGGGTTGGCGCGGATCTTGTCGTACTCGGCCGGGAATTCGTTCAAGGCGACGATGCCGCCGGAGATCGAATTGCGCGTGGTGTCGTTGCCGCCGACGATGAGCAGCATCAATGTCCCTAAGAAGTGCATCGGGTCTTTGTGCATGTCGCGCGTCGACGGGCTGCGCGCGAGCAGGGAGATGAAATCGAATTGCGGGTTGTCGCTGTTCACGCGGCTGTTCCAGAGGCGCGTGAAGTAGGCGAGGCATTCCATCAGGATCTCTTGGCGCTTGGCCATGGGGAGGGAGTCGTTGCCGATGGTCTCAGCCGTCGTTGCGGCGTCGGACCAATAGGGCAGCAGGTGGCGGTCTTCGAACGGGAAGTCGAAGAGGATCGCCAGCATCTGCGTCGTGAGTTCGACCGAGACGCGATCGACCCAGTTGAAGGTCTCGCCGCGCGGCAGGTCGTCCAGGATTTTGCCCGCGCGTTCGCGGATGATGGGTTCAAGTTCCATCAGGCGCTGCGGGCCGACGGCGGGGTTGACGATCTTGCGCTGTTCGCCGTGCGCGGGCGGGTCCATGGCGATGAACATCGGCGGGCGGAAATCCTCCGGACCGTCGCCGATGACGATCTCGGGGAAGGACGAGAAGATCGTGTGGCTGGTTTCGACTTGGACGATGTCTTTGAAGCGGGTGATCGACCAATAGGGACCGAAGGGGCTGTCGGCGCAGTAGTGAACCGGGTCGTCGCGGCGCAGGCGCGCGAAGATCTCGTGGTGTTCGTTCCGCTCGAAGCGTTCCGCTTGGCTGGGGTCGATTTGCGAAAGCGGGATCGTCCACGCGTTGGTTGCGTGTCCCTGTGGTGCGGCCGACATGAGTGTCCTCCAGGGCCTTATCGAGCGGCCTTTGCAGGAAGGCTAGTCCCGCGTCGCCCGTGTGCCAAGGGAATTGGCGGCACGAGATTCGATCGGTTCCACCGGTTTAGGCGCGGACCCACGCTGCAGCGATACGGCCGACCTCGGCGAGGACGGCTTGTTCTTCGTCGCTGACGTCGTCGGCGGGGCCCACGGTGTTGAAGTAGGCGGTCACGATGATCGGCGCCTTGCCGGGCGGCCAGGCGATGGCGACGTCGTTGACCTTGCCGCAGACATCGTCGTAGCCGGTGCCGGTCTTATCGCCAGCGCGCCAGTCTTTCGGCAGACCTGCGCGGATGCGTTTCGCGCCCGTCTTGGTGTCGATCATCCATTGGATGAGGAGATCGCGCGAAGCGGGCGCAAGGATGTCGCCGGTCAGAAATTTCGCGACGGTTGCGGCCTTGGCGGCGGGTGTCGTGGTGTCGCGGTCGTCGCCGGGTTTCCAGCGGTTCATTTCGGGTTCGAACCTGTCGGCGCGTGTGACTTGATCGCCGAGGTCGCGGAAGAACTGCGTGAAGCCTGCGGGGCCGCCGATTTGTTTCAGAAGCAGATTCGCGGCGGCGTTGTCGCTTTGCTTTTGCGCGCCTTCCGCGAGCGCGCGGATGGTCATGCCGCCCTTGGTCAAATTTGCTTCGACGACGGGTGCGTACGGCACGAGGTCGGCCTTGGTGATGGGCACGACGGTGTCGAGGCTCAGTTTGCCTCGGTCCGCTTCGCGCATGATGGCGGCGGCGAGCGGGAGCTTGAACGTCGAACACATGGCGAAGCGTTCGTCCATGCGGTGGCCCAGGCGGCGGCCGGTCGCGGTGTCGAGGATGCAGACGCCGAGCCTGCCGCCAGATTTGCGTTCGAGGTCCGTGAGCGCGCGCTGGTCGAGATCGATCTTTGTGCGCGCGGCGGCGGGGAGGATGGTCACGGCCGCCGTTGCGGCGGCGATGAGCGTGCGGCGGGAGAGGTGCTGTGTCATGCGCGGAGGTGAGCATGTGCGGTGAGCGATCGCCAAGTGACGAGGGTCACGCCCGGCCATGACGGTTTTTGTACTAGAACGCGCGCCAGTGGCCGGCTTCGCGCAGGCGGTCGATGAAGAGTTGTTCGTAGGCTTGTTCGGGGGCTTCGCGGACGAGTTGGTCCATTGTTTCGGCGTCTTTGCCGATGAGGATGCGCCACTTCTCTTCGCGCACGCCGTTCAGGATGATCGTTGCGGCTTGCGCGGCGCTGGTGGGCGCGTTCTCTTCGAACTGGCGCGCCATCTCTCGCATCATCTGCTGAATCTGTTCGTCGGTCATCGCGTCGGTGGGCAAGCCCATCGACTTCATCGAGCGGCGGGCGTCGGCGAGTTCGGTTGCCGTCATGTCGGCGAAGCCGTGACCGGTGAGGACTTTGCGCGTGTTCTCGAAGATCGAGGTGCCGATGTGGCCGGGCATGACGACCGAGCATTTTACGTGCGGGGCGTTGAGGCGCAGGTCGTTGATCAGGCCTTCGGTGAAGCCTTTCACCGCGAACTTTGCGGCGGGGTAGGCGGTGTGTGCGCGCGTGGGCCCGAGGGAGGCCCAGAAGCCGTTGACGCTGGACGTGTTGACGATGTGCGCTTCGCGCGCCTTTAGGATCATGTCGAAGAAGGCGCGGGTGCAGTAATACACCCCGTACCAACAGACGTTGAAGGTCTTTTCCCATTCGTCGCGCGGCGTTGTGACGAAGCTGGGGCCGCCGCCGATGCCGGCGTTGTTGAAAAGCAGGTGGATGTGGTCGGTGTCGAACTCGCGCGCCACGGCGTCCCTGAATTTCAGGATCTGGGCCTCGTCCGAGACGTCGGCCACGAACGTCATCACCTTCGTGCCCTGCGGGGCGGCGGTTTGGCAGAGGCGCTTGGTCTCGGCCATGTTCTCGGCCGACACGTCGCACATGGCGACGTTGCAGCCTTCGGCGACGAGTTGTTTGGCCAGTTCGCGGCCCATGCCCGTACCGCCGCCGGTGATGACGGCGGTTTTTCCTGCGAAGTCTTTCATCTCAATATCTCCTTGGGGCCGATACTAGCAGGAGCGTGCGTGGGCGCTGCAAGAGGAGTTGCGCGGGCGCGGATTGCCGCTATCGTGGACCGCAACAAGGAATAGAACGATACCGGGAGGGCTTATGGCGGATGCCGCGAACGCGCCGGCAGGCAACGTTACGATTCCCGACGACGTCAAGCGGCATCGCACTTATGCGCTGATCATCCTGACCTTGATCTACATGTCGAGCCATCTCGACCGCAGTATTGTCGGGATCTTGGCGCAGCCTATCAAAGACGAGTTGGGGCTCAGCGATACGCAGGTCGGGTTCCTGGGCGGGTTCGCGTTCGCCGTGTTCTACGCGACGCTGGGCATTCCGCTGGCGCTGCTGGCCGACCGGACGAACCGGCGCAACATCATCGCCTTCGCCGTCACGGTTTGGAGCGTGATGACGGTCGCCTGCGGGTTCGCCGGGAACTACCTGCAACTTGTGCTGGCGCGCATCGGCGTCGGCGTGGGCGAGGCGGGATCGTCGCCGCAGTCGCATTCGATGATAGCCGACATGTACGCCCCCCATGAGCGGTCGCGCGCGATGTCCGTCTACACGCTGGGGGTGACGCTGGGCGTGATGCTGGGCTTCATGGTCGGCGGGTATGTCAGCACGCATTGGGGTTGGCGGACGGCGTTCTTCGTGGCCGGTGCGCCTGGTCTGATCTTGGGCGTGATCGTGTGGCTGACGGTGCGCGAGCCGCAGCGCGGGCTCGCCGACGGTTTGGCACCCGGTGCACGCAAGCCGCAAACTTTCGGCGAGGCGATGACGGGGCTTGGCCAGGCGTTCGTCTTTATCTGGCAGTCGAAGGCGGCGCGTCACGTTGTCATCGGGCTGACGCTGACGTCGTTCGTCGGTTATGGCGTGACGGTTTGGGGCGCGTCGTTCTTGGAGCGGACGCATCACATACCGCGCGATCAGATCGGGTTGGTCCTGGGACCGATTGCGGGGATCGCCGGCGGTTTCGGCACGGTGCTGGGCGGGTATCTGGCGGACCGCTTGTCGCGGCGGGATTTGCAGTGGACCTCGTGGATCATCGCTGTCGGCAAGTTCGGCGCGGCGCCGATGGTGCTGGGCTTTTACGCTCTCGACAACTTCACGCTGGCGATCTTGTTCTATCTGCCGGCTGCCGTGCTGGGGGCGTTTTACCTGGGGCCAAGTTTCGCCATTGTGCAAAGCGTGGCGCCGGTCGCGATGCGGGCGACGGCGGCGGCGATTACGCTGTTCATCTTGAACTTTATCGCACTTGGGCTTGGGCCGCTCTTCGTCGGGATATTGAGCGACGCGTTGAAGGCGACGTACGGGAGCGAGTCGTTGCGCTATGCACTGATGGTGACGTCGCTGATCAACGTGTGGGCGGGCTACCACTTCTTCCTGGCGGGGCCGGCTTACAAGCGCGAGATGACCAAGGCGGCTTGAGGCTTCTTTCTAGGGCATCGGGCCTTCTAAGCTATCGGGTGCGGCGTTGCGGTTTCGCAGGCGGCGCGGAAGTCGTAGATGCCTTTCACCTCGTCAACACAGTCGGGCCAGTTCTGGGACTCGCACCAATAATCGGCTAGGCCGACGCGGGCGCAGAAGATGGCGAAGCGCGGGTCGCGTCTTAGCGCGGCGCCGACGAAGCTGAACAGGGTCGAGAGGCGGAACGCGCGGCTCATGCCGCGGCCGCCGTAGGCCGTCCCGGCCAGCGGACGGCCGGTGTCGAGGGCTTTGAAGATGGCCTCGTAAGCAACGTCGGCGCAGTCGGCCTCGGCGGCGAAAGCGCAGACTTGGAGCGGGAGTTCTTCGTCGCGCGCCAGGAGGGCGCGCAGGGCCTGTTCGCGCTGGGGCTTCGGCATGGCGAAGACCATGTGGGCGAAGCGCAGGAGCAGCGTGTCTTTCTCCGTCATGCCGGGCGGCAGCGGTGCGCCTTCCGCGCACATGGCGGCGGCTTCGTCGCGGCGGCCTGAGAGGAAGAAGATCGTCCAGCGGCGGATCCAGACCCACGGCGAGTCCGGGAATTGGCGGAAGCAGTTGTCGATCATCGACGCTGCTTCGTCCCGGCGGCCGACCGTGCAGACGTGGTAGGCGAGCGAACTCACGAACATTGGGCCCAGCGGGTCGAGGCGGGCGGCGGATTCCAGATGCTGCATCGCGTCGCGCACGCGGCCGACGGAGATCAGCGCGCCGTCGCACGCGGCGGCGATCAGCGGATCGTTGGGCGCGAGTTCGACGGCGCGCTCGCAGAGCACAAGCTTGTCGCCGTGTTCGGCGAAGGCGGGCTTTAGTACGGCGAGCGCGACGAGCGCGTCGGCGCAATCCGGGTCGAGCGCGAGCGCACGATTGGCGGCTGCTTGTGCCGCGTCGTGGGCGGGGTCGCCGATGGCGTCGCTGTTGCGCGGGAGCATGATCGAGCGCGTCATGGCGAGCGCGGCCCAGGCTTGTGCGAAGTCGGGCGCGCGGGCGATCGCTTGTTGCAGCATCGGCTCGGCACGGCGGGCGTCGTCTTCGGCGAGCTCTTTCACCAAGGGGCGAGCGCGCAAATAAAGGTCGTAGGCGACGTGATCGATCTTGGCCTTGGCACGTTTGGGGCGGGGCAGGGCTTGTTGCAGCGCGCCGGCGACTTGCGCTGCGATCGTGTCTTGGACGTTGAAGGCGTCCGATACTTCGCCCTCGTATTTGTCGCTCCACAAGAGCGTGCCGCTGTCGGTCTCTGTCAGTTGTGCGCGCACGCGCATGCGGGTGCCGGCACGGCGGACGCTGCCGTCGAGGATGTGCGTGGCGTGGAGCGCGAGCGCTGCTTCAGATTTGCGCTCGCCCCGGAAGTGGAACGATGAATTTCGGCCGATGACTCTCAGGCCCGGTACACGTGAGACCGCTTCCAGGATTTCGTCCGAGACGCCGTCGGAGAAATACAGCGTTTCGGGGTCGTCGTTGTCGAATGGCAAGACGGCGAGAAGCGGCTCTTTCGTTTTGGCGACGTCGGTGCTGCCGGCCGTCATGAACGCGAAGGCTTCGATGGTCTCGGCCATCTTGTCGAGCTTGAGGAGGCCTTTTGGTTTCAGCTGCTGAGCGACCGGGCCGTGCAGCGTCCGGCGTACGTCGATCGAGATGAGCGCGCTGCGCGGATCAGCGCGCTGCTGCAGGCGGGCGGCGATGTTGACGCCGTGGCCGAGCAAGTCGCCGTTCGCGGTGACGAAGACGTTGTCGACATGGATGCCGATGCGCAGCGGCAGCTTCTCGTGGGTGCAGAGTTCGCCGGCGAGCGCCAACGCGTCGGTGGCTGTGGGGAATTCCAGCATGAAGCCGTCGCCGGCGGTGTTGAACACGCGGCCGTGTTCTTTGAACGCGAGTGCTTCGATCTTGCGGCGGAGGGCTGCGATTTCGATCGCCGTGTGAACCTGGTCGGCTTCAGTCAGTTCGGAGTAGCCCGCCACGTCGATCGACATGATGGTCGCCAGTCTTTGCGGAAGTGCATCTTCCTGCATGGCGCGCAGCCCCGGGCCTTCTCGTCGCCCAAGGGCGGAGGTTAGAGGAGGCGCGGGGCGCTCGCCAGAGCGTGTCCGGCGCTTGGTGGCGGCGGACACAGAATTGATCGCCTTCAGGCGTCATTCATCATCGTAGGGATCGGGCCGGTGCGGATAATACGGCGCGTACGCAGGGTCGCCGCCCATCTCGACGAAGACGCACCGGCGGTAGAGCTTCCACGCGGTGAGGTCGAGCTGCGTGTCCGGTTTGTCGCCGCAGGCGCGGCGCGCCTCGTTCTTCAAGATGCGCAGTTCGTCTTCGTCCATGTATTGCGGTTCGCCGACGTAGGCGCCTTGCGCAACGTAGACGGGGCCGGGCTCGTAGTTTTCGTTGGGCGGCGGGGTGTACGGATCGACGGTCTGGGCGAAGGCAACGCCGGCGATGCCGGTGAACGCCAGAGCGGCGACGGTGAGCAGGATCTTCATGCTCTTTCTCCTCAAAGGTCGCGGGGAGCGACGGAATCGGAGACAGAACGCGAGCAAGGCTTTTCCGGTTCACCACAAATGCGAACGCCGCCGGTTCCCACCGGCGGCGTTTTGTCGTGTGCCAAGCTTGTTAGAAGCGGCTTTCTTTCAGATCGACGTCGGCGCGGCTCCACGCTTCGAGGAAGGCTTGCTTGGCCTCGCTTGCTTCGCGATTCTTGCCCTGGCGCTTGAGCGACTCCGACAGGCCGAAGAGCGACCAGCCGTTGCGCGTCCATTCGTTCAGATCTGCGCGATAGACCTTCTCGGCCTGCTTCGCCTGGTTCGCCTGCAGCAATGCCGCGCCCAGGTACTGACGTGTCGGGAAATCCCAATACGGCGGCTCCATGTAGGGCAGCTGATCTTGGGCCTTGACCGCGCTTTGTAGCTTGGCGATGGCGACCTTAAGTTCACGCTGCGCGAGAGCGATGTCGGCTTCGGCGACGTAGTTGGCGATGGTGACCATCTGGCGGCCGGGGACGCCGAAGTTCGAGAAGCGTGTGTCGTCTTCGGCGTTGAACGATTTCACGATCTGCGCTTGCTCGGCCTTCGCCTGCTTCACGTTGCCTTTCGCCGCGAAGGCGCGGGCGCGGGCGTAGTGATGCATCGCGGTCGCGAGGTGCAGTTCGGGATCGGGCGCCTTGGCTGCAAGGATGTCATCCCACTTGCCGAAGCGAAGGTGGGCGTAGGTGAGCGTCGGCACGAAGACTTCGATGCCCGGAATCGCGCGCGCCGTTTGCGGATCGGCGCGATCGACGACAGCCTTGCCGAATTCGAACGCGGTGGCGGAGCGGCCCTCCGTCATCGCGGCCGTCCAGACGAAGTGCAGATTGTGGACGTAGTACATCGCGGCGTACATGCCGCGATCGCCAGTCGCCGCGAAGTAGGCTTCGTCCGCCTTCGCCGCCTTCTTGTTCCACTCGACCGAGTCGTCGTAGCGGCCGATGCGGTTATAGATGTGCGAGGGCATGTGAACGAGGTGGCCCGCGCCCGGCAGCATGGTCGTCAGGCGATCCGCCGCCTTCTCGGCCTTCTTCGGAAACGGCACTTCGACGGCGTGGATGTAGAGATGGATCGCGCCGGGATGATCGGGCGCCTTGGCCAGCACGGCTTCGAGCGTCGGGGCCAAATCTTCGAGGCCCGCGTTCGGCGTCTTCCTATCCGTCTGCCAGTAATTCCACGGGGACGTGTCCATCAACGATTCGGCGTACAGCGTCTGCGCGTCCATATCGTTCGGATACTTCTTGGCGATGTCGCGCATGGCGCCGGCGAAAGCTCTATCGAGCGGGCTGCGATCTTCCGGCGGCTTTTCAGCGTAGCGCTTGGCGAGCGCGTCGATGTAGTCGCGTTCGGCGGGGCTCGCGTTCGCTTTCAGGCTTTGCGCCATCTGCAGCGCTTGCCATGCGGGCAGCATCGCGTCGGGCATCATTGGCATGTTGATGTTGGGGCCGTGCGCGAAGGCGATGCCCCACCAGCACATGGCGCATTTCGGATCGCGCTTCAGCGCTTCCTGAAACGAGGCGATGGCGCCGGCGTGATTGAAGTTGAACAGCAGGCGGTAGCCTTGATTGAAATAGGCCTGCGCTTGCGGCGACGTCGTCGTGATCTTGTGTTCGTGCGTGCCGAGGTCTTTGAACAGCGGCATCGTCGTTGCGCCGCCGCGGCACACGGCGGCGGCGGTCGTGGCGGTTTCGCCTTCGGCCACCGCAATGTCGTCCGCGCAGCCGAGAAGCGGCAGCGTCAGGCACGAGGTGAGCAACAGCGTGGATGTGAATCGGGTCAGCGAGCGCATCGGGTGGGTCCCTTGTTTGCGCGGGTTGTACGCGCACGGGAACCGGGGGCGCAACTGCACCCGTGGTACAGTGACGGCCGTCACGCGCCCGTCCTAACGCTGGCGTTGGATTTCCGCCTTGGACTGATCGCTGACCACGGTGTTTTCGGCCTGCACGTATTTGAGACGCGCCGGTTGCAGCGCCACGGTCCGCGTGCCGGTGTCGACCGTGACGGCGGCGATCTTGCCGCCGGCGGTCAGGCGAACGGCTTGGACTTCGCCGATCGACTGGCCGGCGCGGTCTTTGACTTCGGCACCCTTCAAAGACTGAGGATTGCGGACCTCGGCGACAGGGACGCTCACCGAGACGTTCGGCGCCGTCTGAGGCGCTGGGGCGGCGATGATGGTGTTCGCGCCCGTCGTCGTCGGCGCGAGCGTCGAGGGATCGACCACCGTTGGCGCCCCGCCTTCGACGGGGCGCGTCTGCGTCATCACCGGTTCCATCGCGGAGGGCGTGGTTTGCGGCGGTACCGATGCCGTGCGACGTGCGCCGCTCCGGTCGGTCGTCGCGCATGCCGCCGTGGCTGCGGCGAGCGCGACGACGACCAGCGCGGTGGACTTAGCCGTCATGGACGAAGCTCGACCGCGAAAGCTGGGCCGTAATTCGGCGACCGCAATCCACAGACGTACGTGGAGCGGTTTGCACGGTACGTGCGTTTTGAGGCCCGACTGCTGCCTTGCGGTCGCTGCATTAAGTCTGACGAAGCCCGCGTCCTGGATGCTTTCGTCGGCCGGTCCCCGGCCGCGTTTTGATCGGGGACCGACTTTTCCAGCTTCACGTGGTTCGCCGATTCAAGCGGCGTTTGTTGGTGGAACGTCATCTTCCACTCGCCGTGACGGCGAATGTAACCGCTGGAGGTCAGCGTGTGATGCGCCTCGCCGGTTTCGCGCTTGGCGTAGACCTCGCAGGTCACGATGGCGGTATCGTCCGTGGGCTGAAGGAACCCCTTCGGCTGGATCTGTTGGACCCGCCAGCGTTTGGGATTGCTGGCCTGCTGCGCCACATCTTCCCTCGAGAAGACGCCGGCCTGTTCCTGGAACACCGTCAGACATTTTTCGTCGAGATGCTGGCGGTAGAAGTTCGTGTCGCCGGTCCAAAATTGGCGCTCAAGCGCCACCAAGTCCTGCTCAAGCGTCGATGCTTGCATGACCTCAATACGCTCCTGTCGACAAACGCTGTGGGACACGTCTACCCACAGCTGCCTAGGCTAACGTTTCGACGGCGCGATTGTTCCGGTGCTGTGCGTTCTAATTCTTCTGGCGGCGGCGGTTCCGCGCGCGGCTCTCGAGTTCGTAGAGTTCCGCAAGTTCTTGCCGGCTGTAGTGAAGGTGCGGCCAGAGCGCCATCATGGCCGTGCGTCCGATCTTGCGTTCGAGTTCGTGCAGGCGGCGGAAAGCGTGCGTGTCGTCGCCGGTGATGCGTTCGACGGTTCCCGCTTCGCGACCGAGCAGAACCTTCTCCGCGCGCAGCACGAGTTCCGCGTGCAGGCGCATGTAGGCGAAGATGTCGGCGGCGTCGGTTCCCGTAAATTTGTCTGCGACCTCCGACACGAAACGCCCGGCTTCGCTGTGCGCGAATTCGATGTCCATCGTGGCGAGCAGGTGTTCGTGAGACTCGTAGTCGTGGATTAGCCAGTCGTGGATCTTGTGTTCGCTTTTCGCGAAGGTGACGAGGAGGATCGCCGGAATGAGGACAAGCACGGCGCCGGTCGCGAGCAGCGGGTTCGACAGGATGTGGTTGAATAATGAATGGATGACGATTGCGGCGGCGAGGCCCGGGATGTAGAGCGCCGGCTGGAATTTCGTGTGACGCTCGGTCCAGGTTTGGGCGAGCACGGCGAAGATGGCCGTTGCGCCGCCGTGCATCATCGCAGTGCCGAAGCCGCGCACGATCCAGACGCCGATGTTCGCTTCCGGGAATGTGTAGAGGTAGTAGAGATTTTCGACGAAGGCGAAGCCCGTGCCGACCGCGAAGCCCATGATGGCTGCGTCGATGAGGAAGCCGATGCGCGCGCGGGCGAAGAAATAAATGATCACCGCCGCCTTCAGCAGTTCTTCGATGATCGGTGCGCCGTAGCGGGCGTAGTTTTGGATGTTCGCGCCGGTAATATCCATCGCCAACGCGTTGACGAAGTAGCTGGCGACGGCGAGGAGGCCACCTGCGATCAGCGTGCCGACCGCCGCGCGCAGGCTGACGAGGCGGAAGCTGTCGAGCTGATCGAGCACGAACAGGAAGGCGAGCGCGGGCGCGAGCGCGATCGGGGCTTCGAGGAGGAACGCGACTGGCATCGGGCGGCGGGCGCTACATGATCTTCAGCGAGATCAACCACTCTTCGTCTTGCTTGGTCCAGTCTTCTATACCGGCAGCGTAACCGACCGAGAACGTCATCGGCAGACGGTGGGCGAGGGTAAAGTTAAAGTCGAGCTGGACGCCCGCATTGCCCAGCGTTCGTTCCGTGTCGAGGCCGGGGTCGGCGTGGAGGATGCCGGCGAAGAGGGCGGAGCGGATGGAGCCGAGATAGAGGCTGGGCGTGCCGAACTCTTCGAAGCGGATGGGGGGCAGGTTCCATTCGGCGACGGACTTCGCGAAGCTGCGCGCGGCGATTTCGTCGATCTCGAAGCCCGGCATGGTGTGGTACTCGCGGTAGCGCTTCGTCTCTTTGTCGTCGAGGTAGTTATTCTTGAAGCCGCCGAAATAGAACGGGGTCAAAGGGTTCACGGCGTCGCCGCCGCTTAGGCCCGCCGAGGAATAGAACCAGAGCGAGGAATGCTCCCAACCGATCGGGAAGCCGAAGTCGAAACCGGCGCGGGCCTTGGGGAAGAATTCGCTGTCGGCGAAGTCGCTGCCCCAGGCGATTTCCCAGCGGTAGCCTTTCTCGTGATCGACGGCGCCGAGGGATTTGTCGGTGTCGGTGTAGTCGAGCTTGAAGTCGGCCGAGTAGATGGTGTCGGCGCTGGCCGGGACGTTCTGGTTGCCGGGCAATGTGTCGAGGCCGGTGTGGAACGCGAGGTCGGCCGCGAGGTTCATCTGGATCGGCGGATCGTAGATCAGCGGCCACTTGTAGCCGGCAAGGATGGCGTCGCCTTTGCGGCTGCGTTCCGTCGGGCCGAAGAGATCGTAGAAGTCGGCGTCGTTGTGCCAATAGCGGATGTGGCTGTTGACCGTGCGGTATTCGATGTTGAAGTGGAAGCGTTCGGCTTCTCTCAAAGACTCCGTCGTCGAGTAAGATGCAGTGGCGTAGAGCTTGGCGAACTGCATGCTGTCTTCCAGCATGAGATGCCAGCCGAAGGAGCCGTAGCCTTTATAGCCTTGCACAACCGGGTAGGCGGCGCCGATCTTCATTTCTTGCGACGGGATGTACTTGCCGCGGTTGGTGATCATGCTGTCCAGCGGGATTTTGGACGGCGAGCCGACGGCCCATGATTTCACGACCGGATGTTTGGTCACGACTTCGTTGCCGAGGAATTTGACGGCGCTTAGATCTTCCAGCGGTTTCGGGTCGAGTTCGACCGGCGTGAAGCCTTGGCCGGTGTATTCGAGGGCGATGAGCTTGCCGTCTTCGCGGGGGATGGGACGGAAGAGGCCGGTCTCGGCGTTTGTCACCGCCTCGATTTTGCCGTTCGCGACTTCGAAGCGGTAGATGTTTGAGACGCCGGTGTAATACGAGCTGCCGTAGAGGTAGCGGCTGTCGGGGGTGAAGACGAAGCCTTCGGGGACGGCGCTGCCGAAGTTGAAGGTCGCGACCTCCGCCGGTTTGTCGGCCTTCATGTCGGCGAGGCGATAGACCTTCAGGTTCTGGTCGCCGTTGACGCGGCCGATCGACATCGAGATCAACTGGCCGTCGGGCGAGATGTCGATGTCGTAGGGCACTTCGCCGTAGGGCCAGGTGTGGATCTGGGTCCAGCTGGCGTAGGGCGGGTCCATGCGCACGAGCGTGACGAAGCCGTTCAGATGGCGCAGGCCCCACATTGTGTTGTCGGCGGCGTTGAGCGCGAGGTCGCCGATGCGGGCGTCCTTCTGCAGCATCCTTGTGTCGCCGGTCGCGATGTCGATCTCCATCAGATCGCGGAAGGCGTAGTTGTCGGTCGTGTACCAGGCCTTGCCGGCTTTCGGATCGTAGGTGAAGGAGGCGACGCGGTAATGCATCGGGCCCTTCACGTCTTTGAGGCGGCGGACGCTGCCGTCCTGCAGCGACAGTTCGCCGATGTGGGCGATGACGCCCGGGTAGCGGAAGGCACCGACGATGCTGTTGCGGTTCTCGTCGTAGTAGATGCGCGAGACGGAGCCGAGCGCGCGCGGGGTTAGGCGCTTGACCGGCGTGATCGGGTGCTTGTTGACCGAGGCCAAGTTCGCTTTCTGAAAATCGTGTTCCCACTTGATCCACTCGTCCCAGACATCGACGAGCGGTTTGCCGAAGACGCGTTCGAATTGGTTCGAGTAGTAGCCGTCGCTCTCGGGGCCACGCTTCAGCCACTCGACGACTTGTTCGGGTGAGCGGGTGAGCGCCATGTAGCTGATGAAGCGCGTGCCGTAGAGATAGGCGTTCACGCCGACTTGGAAGTCGACGGAGGAGCCTTCGGATTCCAGGCCGAGCGCCGAATAGAAGTGCGCGTCGTCGCGGACCATGGCGCGGAAGACCATCTCGTCATACGCGCCTTGCGCGCGGCCGATGCCGCCGGCCATCCACGTGTCCATGAAGACGGCCGAGCCTTCGAGGAACCAGCGCGGCGAGTTTACGCGCGGGGTGGCGAGGTAGTTGTAGAGAATGGATTCCGGATGTTCTTCGACGGGCATCGGTTTGCCCATGAAGACATTGCGCCAGAAGGCGTCGTCGTCGTTCCACACGTCCATCGTCGCGACGTGGACGAGTTCGTGGTTCATGAGTGTGTAGACACGCTCGCCGGCGGTCAGGGTTTCGAACGCTTGGTTCAACGGCGCGACGTCGATGAGGAGGGCGTTGTTTGGTGAAGAACGCGCGGCGGCGTTGCCGCTATCGGTGAAGTCCTTCAGGAGAAGCGTCGTCTTCTCCCACGGCTTCCACTCGAAGATGCGCTTTTGGAATTCGATCGAGTTCAGGAAGGCGCGCGCGGCATAGGGCGTGAGGTAGGTCTGCGGCGGGTCGAAATAGAGGAGGTCGAGATCTTCCGTTTCAAGACGGTCCATCTCGATTTCGTCGGCTATGGCGGAGCCGGCGAGCGCGCAGAGCAGAAGGCACAGCACGGCCGCGCGCATAGATTCCCCCGAATCACTTCACCGGGAATCCTGCGTGCTGCGGGTGCAAAACAAAAGCCGCCTGCTTGGAGCAGGCGGCTTTCGTGTGGCGGTTAAGAGCCGGTGTTACTTGCGCGACATCGCTTCGGCGAAGGCGCTGTCGTTCAAGGCCGCCGCGAAGGACGGGTTGGAGACGACGTCGGCGAAGGCCGAGCTGTTGGCCAGGGCCGAGAGGGCTTGCGAGTGGCGGCCGATCGCGTCGAGCGCCTTTTGGTTCGCGGCGAGCGAGGCGAACGCGCTGGCGTTCTTCGACATGGCGTCGAGCGCCTTGGCGTTGCCGATGGCTTCCAGCGCCTTGCTGTCACGCGCCAGGCTTTGGAAGGCGAGCGCGTTGGAGGCCAGGCCTTCGAGTGCCCTAGGCTGTTTTGCGAAGGCCGCGAAAGCGGACGCGTTGTCGGCCATTGCCGAGAATGCGACCGAGTCGGCTTCAAGCGCTGCCATTGCGGCCGAGTCCGCGGCCAGCGATTGGAAGGCGGCGGCCTCAGCCGACATGTGCGCGACGTTCTTCGCGTTCTTGGCGTCGGCGGCGAACTGTTTCGCGTTCTTGGCGTAAGCGGCGAATGCCGAGGCGTTCTTCGCCATGGCTTCCAACGCTTTCGGCTGCTTCGCGAGAGCTGTGAAGGCCGAGGCGTTGTTGGCGAACGCCGCAAAAGCCGACGCCGTGTCGGCAGCGCCCCCGCGCCACGAGTTGCGTCCAATGCCGGCTGAGTCAAAGCTCGCGGCGTTCTTCGCCATGCCTTCAAGCGCTTTGTTGTTCTTCGCCAGCGCGGCGAAGGCCTCGGCGTTGTCGGCCATTGCCGAGAAGGCGGCCGCATCCGCGTCAAGCGCGGCGAGCGCGTTCTTGTCGGCAGCGAGCGATTGGAACGCTGCCGCTTCGGCCGACATGTGCGCGACGTTCTTCGCGTTCGCCGCGTCGGCTGCGAACTGCTTCGAACTTCTGGCGTAGGCTTCGAAGGCCTTGGCGTTGCGCGCGATGAGTTCGAGAGCTCTCGGGTGAGCGGCCAGCGCGGAGAAGAGCGCGTTGTGCTTCTTCATCGCGGCGAGTGCTTGGAGTTCGGCGGCGTCGGTCGCTTTGGCGAGACCCGAAACCGAGTCCGCGTCGAGGGCCTTGGTGCGTATGGCGTCGAGCGCGTCGGCGTTGTTGGCCAGTGCTTCGAGCGCCTTCGGATGTTTGGCAAACGCGGCGAAGGCTTCGGCGTTTTGTGAGATTGCCTCGAGCGCTTTCGGATACGCAGCGAGTGCCGCGAAGGCCGGGTCGGTGACCAGCGCGCGGAACGACGGGTCTTTCACCATCAGTTCGAACGCGTCGGTCTGCATCAATTGCGCGACGCCTTGGTCGCCGAGCGTGACGTCGGCGTCTTGGACCTGCGCGGAACGGTAGCGTTCGGCGGGAACGATCGTGCCTGCAGTCTGCTCAGACGCCGGCGGATAGACGCCCGTCACGTACAACGCACCAGCCGCGACGACGATGACGGCGGCACCCGCCATCAGATACTTCCTGTTCTTGAGCAGTTCCTGCATTTTCAGTCCCCTTGATCTTCGGAATTGGCGGTAGGTGGTACCGACCTGCCCATCTCGTCAATGGTACGCTAATCACACTGGCCCGGTCCCGACATCCTCCACTAAGGGGTTGATGCGCTGCACAAAATTCGGGCGCTCGCGAATCCGTGAATGACGCCAAGCCCTTGGGATGCGCCTTTAGGCCCTGGCGGTGCGGACAGGGTTGGCACTGTGACCAGCGATACAGCTATGCAAGTCGTATCGGGCGGACGTTTCCACCCCTGTTGGGGCGGCGGCAACTTGGACCAATGAGCGAGATGGCATGCGGACGATTCTTATTCCCGGCGCGCTGGCGCTGCTTCTGACGGCCTGTGCTTCGGTGACAACGCGCAACGACGACGATCCCTACATCTGGCTCGAAGACGTGCACGGCGCGAAGGCGCTGTCGTGGGTGAGGGACGAGAACGCGAAGGCGACGGCGCGGTTCGACGGTGACAAACGGTTTGCGACGTATCGGCGCGAGGCGCTTGCGATTTTGACGGCGAAGGATCGGTTGCCGCTGCCGCAGTTCCGGGCCGACGGCGTCGACAGTGTTTGGCAGGACGATGCGCATCCGCATGGGCTGTGGCGGGCGTCGTCGTTGGCGTCCTATCGCGCGGGACGTCCGAAATGGTCGACAGTGTTGGATCTCGATGCGTTGTCGAAGGCTGAGGGCAAGAATTGGTTTTGGAAGGGCGCCGATTGTTTGGCGCCGGATGATCGGCTGTGCCTCTTGAGCTTGTCGGACGGCGGCGGCGATGCGGTCGAGATCCGCGAGTTCGACGCGCAAACGAAGAGTTTTGTCGACAGCGGGTTCAAGCTGGATCGTGCGAAGCAGAACGTCGAGTGGATCGATCGCGACACGATCTTGGTGTCGCGCCCGACATCGGACACCGATACGACGGAGTCAGGTTATCCGTTCACACTGAAGCTGTTGAAGCGCGGGGCGGCTTGGGCCGACGCGAAGGAAGCGTTCCGCGGCGAACGCAAAGACGTCATGGTCACGCCGCGTGTGATGCGCGATGCGGACGGCGTGCTGCGTGCGACGATCGCGGAACGGCGCGTCGGGTTTTTTGAGGCTGAGTACTATCTGCTGGGTGACGCGGCGCCGGTGAAGTTGCCGGTGCCGTTGAAGTCGTCGTTGCGCGGCTATGTCGACGGGCAGTTGGTGTTTTCGCTGCAGGAAGATTTCCGGGCGTTCGAGCAGGGGGCGTTGGTTGCTCTGCATCTGATCGGTTCGACCGGCGGATCGCCGGCCGGCGATATGCAGAACGACATGTTCAAGCTTGCACTCATCATGCAGCCGAAGGCGAGCCAGACGATCGACGGGGTCGAGACGACGCGCGATCATGTGGTCGTGCAGTTGCTCGACAACGTCAAAGGTGCAGTCGAGGTCTATTCGCGTCGTGGCGATGATTGGACGGGCAAGCGCCTGAGCCTGCCGACGGACTCGCAGCTTGTCGTGCGGGCGGCGCAGAAGTCTGGGTCGCTTCTCTTCATCACGTCGGAAAGTTTCCTGGAACCGACCAAATTGTGGTGGGCCGATGCGGCGAGCACGCGTGATGCGCTCGTGAAGGCGTTGCCGGCGAAGTTCAGAGGCTCGACGCATGTCGTCGAGCAGCATTGGGCGACATCGAAGGACGGGACGAAGATCCCCTACTTCCTCGTACGGCCGAAGAAGATGAAGAGCGACGGGTCAACGCCGACGCTGCTTTTCGGCTATGGCGGGTTTCAGTTGTCGAAGCCGCCCGCGTATCTGCCGGAGATGGGCAAGCTGTGGCTGGAACGCGGTGGCGCGTTCGTGACGGCGAATATCCGTGGCGGCGGCGAGTTCGGGCCGGCATGGCATCAATCGGCCTTGCGCGAGCATCGTCAGCGCGCGTTCGACGACTTCGCTGCGGTGGGCGAGGATTTGATTGCGCGCAAGGTGACGACGCCGCGACGGCTTGGCATCTACGGACGTTCGAACGGCGGCGTGTTGACGACGGTGCTGATGACGCAGCGTCCGGAGTTGTTCAACGCCGTCATCGTCGAAAGCCCGCTGGTGGATATGCTGCGCTATCACAAGCTGTCGGCGGGCGCGTCGTGGACGGGCGAGTACGGCAATCCCGATGTGCCAGGCGACCGCGCGTTCATCGCGGAATATTCCGCGTACCAGAAGGTGAAGCCGGGGGTGAAGTATCCGGAGCCCTACATCACCACGAACACGGAGGACGACCGCGTTCACCCCGGTCACGCGCGTAAGTTCTCGGCGAAGCTCTCGGAGGTCGGCGCGCCGTACATCTATTACGAGAACACGTTCGGCGGTCACTCGAACGACGCCGATCCGGCGATGAACGCCGACCGCTGGGCGCGGCACTACATTTATCTGACCCAGAAGCTTATGGATTGAGCGCTAATCGGATTTGATGTCGAGCAGCATCAGGTTGCCGGCTTCGGGCAAGTGATCCACCTGCACGCAGTAGTTTGCGGCCAACTGCGCTGCGAGCGGCCAATCCGATAGAGGCCTAGTGGATGCCAGCAACAGGCTTTCCGCTGTCCATAGCGAATACTCATCGCTGACGCAGCTGATCGACAATGTGCCCTTCACGTTGTCGCTTTCGCGGTGAATGTCGATCATGACCCGGTCGCCGGACATGCCGCCGCCAATGACCATCGGGTTGAGGCGAAGGACGCGGATGGAGCTGTAGTCGATGCTCCACTCAGCGCCTGTCGGGTTTGCGGCGAAAGCGCTCGCCGCGCCGAGAAGTGTTCCAGAGAGCGCCAATGCAAATCGTGCCAGCATGATCAACTCCTGTCCAAATCAACTTGAATGATAACAGGAAGGAACACTCCTCTTCAACGCGAGCGCAGACGCCGCGCGCGGCGT
>JAWXBY010000039.1:0-64602 GCA_034440355.1 Alphaproteobacteria bacterium | reverse complement strand
TCGCGGCGGCGAGGATGCCCATGGTGAAGGCGTAGTTGCCGACGCCGGTGTGCGCGGCGAAGGCGCTTTCGATGATCGCGTCCTTGGACCAGAAGCCGGCCAGGAATGGGAAGCCGGTCAGCGCCAGCGTGCCGACGACCATGAGCAGGTAGGTGTAGGGGATCATTTTGTAGATCCCACCCATCTTGCGCATGTCTTGCTCGCCCTGGAGGGCGTGGATGACGGAGCCCGAGCCTAGGAACAGCAGCGCCTTGAAGAAGGCGTGGGTGAAGAGATGGAACATCGCCGCCTGGTAAGCGCCGACGCCGGCGGCGAAGAACATGTAGCCGAGCTGCGAGCAGGTCGAGTACGCGACCACGCGCTTGATGTCGTTTTGGAAGAGGCCGACGGTCGCGGCGAAGAAGGCCGTCGTCGCGCCGACGATGGTTACGACCTGGAGGGCGACCGGCGAGAGTTCAAAGAGCGGCGAGCAGCGGCAGACGAGGAAGACGCCGGCGGTCACCATGGTGGCGGCGTGGATGAGCGCCGAGACAGGGGTCGGGCCTTCCATAGCGTCCGGCAGCCAGGTGTGGAGCAGGAACTGCGCCGACTTGCCCATCGCGCCCATGAAGAGCAGCAGGCAGATCGTGGTCATGACGTCGAGGTTCATGCCGGCGAATTCGAAGGTCTTGCCGACTTGGCCCTTTGCGGCCTCGAACACCGTCGAGAAGTCGAGCGAACCGAAGACGAAGAAGACGGCCATGATGCCGAGGGCAAAGCCGAAGTCGCCGACGCGGTTGACGACGAAGGCTTTGATGGCGGCGGCGTTGGCGGACGGCTTTTTGTACCAGAAGCCGATCAGCAGGTAGGACGCGAGGCCCACGCCTTCCCAGCCGAAGAAGAGCTGCACGAAGCTGTCGGACGTCACCAGCGCGAGCATCGCGAAGGTGAAGAGCGAGAGGTAGGCGAAGAAGCGCGGCCTCTGCGGGTCGTCGTGCATGTAGCCGATGGAATAGACGTGCACGAGCGAAGAGACGCCCGTCACCACGACCAGCATCACCGCCGTCAGCGTGTCGACGCGGATCGACCAGTCGACCTGGAGCGTGCCGGAGTCGATGAACTGGAAGAGCGGGATGATCTTCGCTGATTCCAGGTGCGGCAGTTCGACGAAAAAGACCCAGAGCGACAGCAGCGCCGTCAGGCACAGGAGGCCGGTCGACAGGTACTCGGCGAGGTGTTCGCCGAGACGCTTGCCGAACGCTCCGGCCAGGATGGCGCCGAAGAGCGGGAGGAGGAGGATCGCCTGATAGATCACGGTGCCTCAGCCCCTCATCGTGTTGACGTCTTCGACCGCGATCGAGCCGCGGTTGCGGAAGTAGACGACGAGGATGGCAAGGCCGATGGCGGCTTCCGCGGCCGCGACGGTGAGGACGAGGAGTGCAAAGACCTGACCCGTCAGGTCGCCCAGGAAGGACGAGAACGCGACCAGGTTGATGTTGACCGCGAGCAGGATGAGTTCGACCGACATCAGGATGATGATGACGTTCTTGCGGTTCAGGAAGATGCCGAAGATGCCGATTGTGAACAGGCCGGCAGCCAGGATCAGGTAGTGGCTCAAGCCGATCTCAGCCATGGTTAGAGCCCCTCTCCCGGACGGACTTTGCGCAGTTCGACGGCGTCTTCGCGGCGGCGGCCGACTTGTTGATGGGCGCTCTGGCGCTTCACGCCTTCGCGGTAGCGGTGCGTGAGGACAATG
The DNA here is from genome assembly GCA_034440355.1 of Alphaproteobacteria bacterium. GTDB lineage: Bacteria > Pseudomonadota > Alphaproteobacteria > Micropepsales > Micropepsaceae > SZUA-430. Next base: position 62,867 of record JAWXBY010000039.1, on the reverse strand, counting down.
GCGCCGATCATCGCGACCAGAAGGACCATGCCCGCGCCTTGGAAGACGTGGACGTATTTTGTGTAGAGCACGAGGCCCAGCGCCTCGGTGTTCGTCGTGTCGGATGAAATCGGGTTGGCGGCGACCGCGCCGGCTTCCGGCGAGATGACCCAGCCGAAGCCCACGATCGCGAGTTCGGCGAGGAGGACGCCGCCCACGACTAGGCCGTAGGGCACGTAGTTCAAGAAACCTTGGCGCAGCTCGACGAAGTCGATGTCGAGCATCATCACGACGAACAAGAACAACACCGCGACGGCACCGACGTAGACGATGATGAGGACCATCGCCAGGAATTCTGCGCCAAGCAGCACGAAGAGTGCGGCGGCGTTGAAAAAGGCCAGGATCAGGAACAGGACCGAATGCACGGGGTTGCGCGCGCTCACGACCATCAGCGCCGCGACGATGAGCACGGTCGAGAACAGGTAGAAGGCGAGCGTCGCCAGCAGCACGGTCAAAATCCCTCAAACTTCTGCGGTAAGGCCGGCAGACTCAGACGGCCAAAGGACGTTACTCAAAAAGGCGGCCCCTTTTAGCGATAGGGGGCATCCAACTCCAGGTTCTTGGCGATCTCGCGTTCCCAACGGTCGCCGTTGGCGAGCAGCTTTGCCTTGTCGTAGAGCAGCTCTTCACGGGTTTCGGTGGCGAACTCGAAATTCGGGCCTTCGACGATGGCGTCCACCGGGCAGGCTTCTTGGCAGAAACCGCAGTAGATGCACTTGACCATGTCGATGTCGTAGCGGGTCGTGCGGCGCGAACCGTCGTCGCGCGGTTCGGCCTCGATGGTGATGGCCTGCGCGGGACAGATCGCCTCGCACAGTTTGCAGGCGATGCAGCGTTCCTCGCCGTTCGCATAGCGGCGCAGCGCGTGTTCGCCGCGGAAGCGCGGGGACAGCGGGCCCTTCTCGAACGGGTAGTTCAGCGTCGTCTTCGGCTTGAACAGGTAGCGCATACCCAGGACGAAGCCGGACAGGAAGTCGACCATGAAGAGGGTGCGGAACCACTGGGGCATCTATTTGCCTCCCGGAAGCATGTCGAAGGCGAGCAGATAGCCGGCGGTGAACACCACCCAGAAGAGCGAGATGGGCAGAAAGAACTTCCAGCCGATGCGCATCAGCTGATCGTAGCGGTAGCGCGGGACGATCGCCTTCACCATCGCGAAGAGGAAGAAGATGATCCATACCTTGAGGATGAACCACAGGATGCCGGGCACCCAGGTGAAGGGCATGACGTCCAGTGGAGGGTGCCAGCCGCCGAGGAACAGTATCGTCATCATGGCGCACATGAGGACGATCGATACGTACTCCGACAGCATGAAGAGCAGGTACGGGGTCGACGAGTATTCGACCATGAAGCCGGCGACGAGTTCGGATTCGGCTTCGGGCAGGTCGAAGGGCGGACGGTTCGTTTCGGCCAGCGCCGAGATGAAGAAGACGACGGCCATCGGCAGCAGCGGGCTGAACAGGTACCAGTGATGGATACCGCCGGCCTGGGCATTGACGATGGCGGAGAGGTTTAGCGAGCCCGCCGTCAGAAGCACCGTGATGATGACGAAGCCGATCGAGACTTCGTAGGAGACCATCTGGGCTGCGGATCGCAACGCTCCGAGGAACGGATACTTCGAGTTCGACGCCCAGCCGCCCATGATGATGCCGTACACGCCGAGCGAGGAAATCGCGAAAATGTAGAGGATACCGACGTTGATGTCGGAGAAGACCCAGCGGTCCGCGACGGGCACGACGACCCAAGCGCCGAGCGCCAGCGTCGTGGTCACGAGCGGCGCGAGGAGGAAGACGCCTTTGTTGGCGCCGGCCGGGATGACGACCTCCTTGAAGACGAATTTGAAGAGGTCGGCGAAGGATTGCAACAGACCGTAGGGGCCCACGACGTTGGGACCGCGCCTGAGCTGCACCGCCGCCCAGACCTTGCGGTCGAAGAGGAGGATGAAGGCGATCATCACCAGCAGGAGCACGATGAAGAGCAGCATCATCGCGATCATGCCGACGGGGTCGAGCCACCAGGCGTTCGCCCAGTAGGTGTCCATCAGCCATTCGTTCATTGCGGTCAGGTCCATTGCCCTACTCCGCCGCCTGGCTGATGCGGGGTTTGACGAACAGGCTGCTGCACTCGGCCATGACGTGGCTGGCGCGGGCGATCGGGTTCGTCAGGTAGAAGTCTTTGATCGCGGGTTCGAACGCGGTTTTCGCGATCGTGCCGCTCGCGCCGATGTTGGTCCAGATGGCGGGGTCGGCGCCGGGGTTTGCCGGTGCGGTGTCGAGGTTCGCGAGATGCGGCGCGTCGGCGAGCATCGCTTTGCGGAGCGTCGCCATGTCGTCGTATGGCAGGCGCTTGCCCAGCACGTCGGAGAGTGCGCGCAGGATGGTCCAGTCTTCGCGGGCGTCGCCGGGCGGGAACGTGGCGCGCTTGGCCTGTTGGACGCGGCCTTCGGTGTTCACATAGGTCGCGTTCTGTTCGGTGTAGGCGGCGCCGGGCAGGATCACGTCGGCGCGGTGTGCGCCGGCGTCGCCGTGGGTGCCTTGGTAGACGACGAAGGCCTTGCCGAGTTTCTTGGTGTCGAGTTCGTCGGCGCCCAGCAGGTAGACGAAGTCGATGTCGCCGCGCGTGGCGGCGTCGAGGATCGCGACCGTGTCGCGTCCGCCTTTTTGCGGCAGGAAGCCGATGTCGAGTGCGCCGACGCGGCCGGCCGCCGTGTGCAGGACGTTGAAGCCGTTCCAGCCGCCCTCGCCGGCCGGTCCGATCATGCCGGAGTTGCGCGCGATCTGTGCGGCGGCCGCCAGGATCGCCGCACCGTCGGCGCGCGCGAGCGCGCCTTGTCCGACGATCAGCATCGGGTGCTTCGCGTTCTTCAGCGCATCGAAGGCGCTGTGCTTGCCGGCGGCCATGTCGGTGAGGTCGGCCGGGTTGTTGTCGAGGTCTTGGACTTGGTACGTGAGGTCGGCACGCGCGCCGATGCGCATGATCTTCAGGTCGCCGCGCAGCCAGGTTTTGCGGATGCGCGCGTTGACAATCGGTGCTTCCCAACGCGGGTTGGTGCCGATGAGGAGCAGCGCGTCGGCGTGTTCGATGCCCGCGATCGTGGTGTTGAAGAGATAGCCTTGGCGCGAGCCGTGGCCGATCTTCGCGCCGTCTTGGCGGCAGTCCATGCTGGCCGCGCCGAGCGCGATCATCAGATCTTTGAGTGCCTTGACCGGTTCGACGCCGACGAGGTCGCCGGCGATGGCGGCCATGCGTTCGGGCTTCGTCGCGCGCACGCGGTCGGCGATGGCGGCGAAGGCTTCAGCCCATGAGGCGGGTTGGAGTTTGCCGTTCTTGCGGATGTAGGGCGTGTCGAGGCGCTGGCGGCGCAGACCGTCCCAGACGAAGCGCGTTTTGTCGGAGATCCATTCTTCGTTGATCTCTTCGTTCACGCGCGGGAGGAAGCGCATCACTTCGGACCCACGCGAGTCGACGCGGATCGCCGAGCCCACTGCATCCATCACGTCGACGGATTCGGTTTTGGTCAGCTCCCACGGGCGGGCGTTGAACTTGTACGGCTTCGACGTCAGTGCGCCGACGGGGCAGAGGTCGATGACGTTGCCCGACATTTCCGACGACACGGCGTGTTCGAGATACGTCGTGATTTCCATGTCTTCGCCGCGGCCGGTCGCGCCGATGTCGTCGACGCCGGCGACTTCCGCCGCAAAGCGAATGCAGCGCGTGCAATGGATGCAGCGCGTCATGATCGTGTTGACGAGCGGGCCCATATTCTTGTCGGTGACGGCGCGCTTATTTTCTTCGAAGCGGTTGAACTTGGCGTGGCCGTACGCCATCGCCTGGTCCTGCAGGTCGCACTCGCCGCCTTGGTCGCAGATCGGGCAGTCGAGCGGGTGATTGATGAGAAGGAATTCCATCACGCCTTCGCGCGCCTTCTTCACCATCGGCGTCTTGGTGTTGACGACCGGCGGCTCGCCGTTCGGGCCGGGGCGGCAGTCGCGCACGCCCCACGCGCACGAAGCGACGGGTTTCGGCGAGCCCTTCAGTTCGACCAGGCACATGCGGCAATTGCCGGCAATCGACAGACGCTCGTGATAGCAGAAGCGCGGGATCTCGGCGCCTGCGGCTTCGCAGGCTTGCAGCAGCGTGTAGTCGGCCGGGACATCGACTTCTTTACCGTCGACGATGAGTTTGGTCATCGGTCTACTCCGCCGCGATCGGCGCCGGTTTCCCGGCGCGTTTGGCGTTGATGCGGCGTTCGATTTCGCTGCGGAAGTGGCGGATAAGGCCTTGGATCGGCCACGCGGCGGCGTCGCCCAGTGCGCAGATCGTGTGGCCTTCGACTTGGTAGGTGACTTCGAGCAGGAGGTCGATTTCCTTCGGCTCCGCATCGCCGGTGACGAGGCGTTCCATCACGCGCCACATCCAGCCGGTGCCTTCGCGACACGGCGTACACTGGCCGCAGGATTCGTGCTTGTAGAAGCGCGCGAGGCGGGCGATCGCTTTCACGACGTCGGTCGAGCGGTCCATGACGATGACGGCCGCGGTGCCGAGGCCCGACTTCACGTCGCGTAAGGAGTCGAAGTCCATCAGGATCGTGTCGCAGGTCGCCTTCGGCATCAGCGGTACGGACGAGCCGCCGGGGATGACGGCGAGTAGATTGTCCCAGCCGCCGCGCACGCCGCCGGCGTGCTTCTCGAGAAGCTCGCGCAGCGGGATGCCCATTTCTTCTTCGACGTTGCAGGGCTTGTTCACGTGGCCGGAGATGCAGAAGAGTTTTGTGCCGGTGTTGTTCGGGCGGCCGAGGGCGGAGAACCATGCCGCGCCGCGGCGCAGGATCGTCGGCGCGACGGCGATCGACTCGACGTTGTTCACCGTCGTTGGGCAACCGTAGAGTCCGACGTTTGCGGGGAACGGCGGCTTCAGGCGCGGCATGCCCTTCTTGCCTTCGAGGCTTTCGAGGAGCGCTGTTTCTTCACCGCAGATATAGGCGCCGGCGCCGTGATGGACGTAGCAGTCGAAGTCCCAACCCGAGCCTGCCGCGTTCTTGCCGAAGAGGCCGGCGTCGTAGCATTCCTGAATCGCGGCATCGAGGCGCTTGTACTCGTGGCGGAATTCGCCGCGCACGTAGATGTAGCAAGCGTGCGCGTTCATCGCGAAGCTGGCGATCAGGCAGCCTTCGAGCAGCGTGTGCGGATCGTGCCGCATGATGTCGCGGTCTTTGCACGTGCCGGGTTCTGACTCGTCGGCGTTGACGACGAGATACGACGGACGGCCGTCGGACTGCTTCGGCATGAACGACCACTTGAGGCCGGTCGGGAAGCCTGCGCCGCCGCGACCGCGCAGGCCGGACTTTTTCATCTCGTCGATGATCCAGTCGCGGCCCTTTTCGATCAGCGCTTTCGTGTTGTCCCAGTTGCCGCGCTTGCGCGCGCCGGCGAGGCGCCAGTCGTGGACGCCGTAGAGGTTCGTGAAGATGCGGTCTTGGTCGGATAGCATCAGCCACCCTTCGTGTAGAGCGAGGGATCGGTCAGCGTCAGCGGTCCGCCGTCGGGGGCCGAGGTCTGGCGGCCGATGGCGGAGCCGGGCTTCGTCGGGCGGCCGGTGCGCAGATCGTTGATCAGCTGTTCCGTGCGCGGGCCGTCGAGGTCCTCGTAGAAGTCGTCGCGCAGTTGGACGACGGGTGCGTTCACGCAGGCGCCCAGGCATTCGACTTCCATCCACGACAGCTTGCCGTCGGCGGAGACGGTCTCGGCGTGCGGGTGGATGTGTTTCTTGCAGGCGGCGACCACCGCGTCGGAGCCGCGCAGCCAGCACGGCGTCGTCGTGCAGACTTGCAGCAGGTGCTCACCGACCGGCTTCAAGTTGAACATCGTGTAGAACGTCGCGATCTCGAGCACGCGGATGGGCGACAGGCCCAGCATCTCACCGATGACCCGCATCATCGGTTCGGTGACGTGGCCGCCGTTCTGTTCCTGCGCGCGCCAGAGGATCGGCACGATCGCGGAGGCTTGGCGGCCGTCCGGATATTTCTTGATCTGCTTCTGCGCCCACACCTGGTTTTCCGGCGTAAAGGCGAACGACTTCGGCTGGTCGGGAGCGAGGCGGCGGAGGCTCAACGGTCGATCTCCCCGAAGACGATGTCGAGGGAGCCTAGGATGGCGGAGACGTCGGCGATCATGTGGCCCTTGCAGAGGAAGTCCATCGCCTGCAGATGCGGGAAGCCCGGCGCGCGGATCTTGCAGCGATAGGGTTTGTTGGAGCCGTCGCTCACCAAGTAGACGCCGAACTCGCCCTTCGGCGCTTCGACGCAGGCGTACACTTCGCCTTCGGGGACATGATAGCCCTCGGTGTAGAGCTTGAAGTGATGGATGAGCGCTTCCATTGAGTGCTTCATGTCGGCGCGCTTGGGCGGAATGACTTTGCCCGAGCCTTCGTGGACCGGGCCCTTCGGCATCTTTTCCAGGCACTGCTTCATGATCTTGGTCGATTCGCGCATCTCTTCGATGCGGATCAAATAGCGGTCCCAGCAGTCGCCGTTCTTGCCAACGGGGATGTTGAAGTCGAGGTCGGAGTAGCATTCGTAGGGCTGCGAACGGCGCAGGTCCCACGCCATGCCTGAACCGCGCACCATGACGCCGGAGAAGCCAAGCGCCAACGCATCGGCGGCGGAGACGACGCCGATGTCGACGTTGCGCTGCTTGAAGATGCGGTTTTCGGTGATCAGGCTTTCGATGTCGTCGACGGCGCGGGGGAATTGCTCGCACCATTTGTAGATGTCGTCGAGCAGCGCTTGCGGGCAGTCCTGATGGACGCCGCCGGGACGGACGTAGGCTGCGTGCATGCGGCTGCCCGAGGCGCGCTCGTAGAAGACCATCAGCTTCTCGCGCTCTTCGAAGCCCCAGAGCGGCGGTGTGAGCGCGCCGACGTCGAGCGCCTGCGTCGTCGTGTTCAGCAGATGCGAGAGGATGCGGCCGATTTCGCTGTAGATGACGCGGATGTATTGCGCGCGCGGCGGCACCGTGATGCCGCAGAGCTTTTCGACGGCGAGCGCGAAGGCGTGCTCCTGATTCATCGGCGCGACGTAGTCGAGGCGATCGAAATAGGGCACGGCCTGCAGATAGGTTTTGTTCTCGATCAGTTTTTCGGTGCCGCGGTGAAGCAGGCCGATGTGCGGATCGACGCGTTCGACGATTTCGCCGTCGAGTTCGAGGACGAGGCGCAACACACCGTGGGCCGCGGGATGCTGCGGCCCGAAGTTCAGATTCATGTTGCGGATTTTGGGCTCGGTCACCGCGGTCATGGCTTGCCCGCCTTTTCGTCCGCGGCCTTCGTCGCCTTTTCGTCACCGGGCAGAATGTATTTCGCGCCTTCCCACGGCGACATGAAGTCGAACTTGCGGAAGTCTTGAATCAGTTTCACCGGTTCGTAGACGACCTTCTTCTGTTCGTCGTCGTATCGCACTTCGACGAAGCCGGTGAGCGGGAAGTCCTTGCGCAGCGGGTAACCGGAGAAGCCGTAGTCGGTGAGGATGCGGCGCAGGTCCGGATGATCGGAAAATTGGATGCCGTACATGTCGAAGGCTTCGCGTTCGAACCAGTTGGCGGCGGGCCAAACGGGACATGCGGACGGCACCGGTGTATTTTCGTCCGTCTGAATCTTCACGCGGATGCGTTGGTTCCGGTGCAGGCTGAGCAGGTGATAGACGACGTCGAAGCGTTTCTCGCGGGCAGGATAGTCGGCGCCGCAGATATCGACGAGTTGCGTGAAGCGGCACATCGCGTCGTCGCGCAGGAACATCAAGAGGCCGATGACCGTGTCGGCCGGCGCGCTTAAGGTTAGTTCGTCGTAGGCGATTTTCGACGTGACGCCGAATCCGCTGCGCCTTTCGAGAACGTGTTCGCTGAGGGCTGTGAGATTGTCGGTCATCGCGCTCAACGAATGATGTTGCCGGTGCGGCGGATTTTTTTCTGCAGCAGCATCACGCCGTAGACCAGCGCCTCAGCCGTCGGCGGGCAACCGGGGATGTAGATGTCGACCGGCACGACGCGGTCGCACCCGCGGACCACCGCGTAGGAATAGTGGTAATAGCCGCCGCCGTTGGCGCAGGAGCCCATCGAGATGACGTAGCGCGGCTCCGGCATCTGGTCGTAGACCTTGCGGAGCGCGGGGGCCATTTTGTTGGTGAGCGTGCCGGCGACGATCATCACGTCGGACTGGCGCGGGCTTGCACGTGGGGCAAAGCCGAAGCGTTCGAGGTCGTAGCGCGGCATCGAGGCCTGCATCATCTCGACGGCGCAGCACGCCAGGCCGAACGTCATCCACATGAGCGAGCCGGTGCGGGCCCAGGTGATGAGGTCGTCGGCGCGAGCGACGAGGAAGCCCTTGTCGTCAAGTTCCTCGCGGGCCTTCAGGAAGAACGGATCGCCGGGGTCGACGTTGCGCGCGACGCCTTCGATGCCGGCACGGGCGACGGGCGATGTGGGGCCTACTCCCATTCGAGGGCCCCCTTCTTCCATTCGTAGATGAAGCCGACGGTCAGGATGCCGAGGAAGCTGATCATCGACCAGAAGCCGAAGAGGCCGATCTGGCCGAGCGTGATCGCCCAGGGGAACAGGAACGTCACCTCAAGGTCGAAGATGATGAAAAGGATGGCGACCAGGTAGAAGCGCACGTCGAACTTCATGCGGGCATCGTCGAAGGCGTTGAAGCCGCATTCGTAGGCCGACGTCTTCTCCGGATCGGGGTTCGAGGGGGCGATGATCATGGGCAGGACCATCAGCACCAGCGCCAGAACGCCTGAGATTCCCAGAAAGATGATGATCGGGAGGTATTCGACGAGGAGGTCAGTCATTGGTGCCCGCAGAACCGGCGCCGGCGAAGCGTGCCGGAAGCGCCAAACCCTGCCCCTTTTTTGAAGCGTGGGTCGCGAAGTGTTCCGCACCCAACTCGGTGCAGCGCCCGCCCGTCGCGAATCCACGCAGATCAGTCGAATTCCGGGCGGAAACTAAAGATTGTGCATCGCAAAGCAAGCGCTTTGGCGTGGAGCGCGTGCGACAGTTTCGGAGAAAAAATTTGGTGCGCCGCGTGCTGGCGTTCGAGACAGTGTATGCGCGATTTGCGAATGGTTCGCAAGTAAGGATGCATTCCGTATGGCAATGGAAATCGAGACCCTACGCTGGCAGTTCGATCTGACGTGGCGGCTGGCGGAATATCACCTGCCCGCGCTCAGCGATGAGGCATGCCTTTGGGAGAGCGCGCCCGGGTGTTGGACCGTTCGGCGCGGCGCCGACGGGCTGTGGCGTGCGGATTGGTCGGATGTCGAGCCTGATCCGCCGCCCACGACGACGATCGGGTGGCTGAGTGGGCATTTGATCTGGTGGTGGTCGGGGCTGATTGCCGCCGTGCGCGATGAGGCGCGCGTGGTGCGCCAGGATGTCTTTTGGCCAGGAAGTGTTGATACGACAGTGCAACGGCTTCGCGCTTTGTCGACGGATTGGAGCGCCGAGCTGGCGAAGCTCAAGGACGGCGATCTAGAGCGGCCGTTTGCGCATCCATGGAACGAACCGCGACCATTGCGGATCGCGATTGCGTGGGCGAATAGCGAACTGATGAAGAACGTGGCTGAGATCGGTTATGCGCGGCTGCTGTTTGAAGCGCGGCGGTTGCGGGGTCCGGCCATGTCTTGAAAAGACATGGCGGGAGCGACGGGGCTCGAACCCGCGACCTCCGGCGTGACAGGCCGGCGCTCTAACCAACTGAGCTACGCCCCCCGCAAAGGGGCATGGGCCTTCAATGGCCCGAAGAGCGGGGTGTGTAAGGCAGCCTGGGCTTAAGTGTCAAGGAAAGGCGGGTGTGGCTTGTCGCTTTGCGGGCGCGGCTAATAGGTTGCGACTCAACGGCTTTGGCTCAAGGGAACGGCATATGGCGGGCAAGACGAAAAAATATGGCGAACCAGAGCGCGGCCAGAAATGGTCGGCCGGGGTTGAGGCCAATCTTGAGAAGGCGACCGGCAGGACGCTGGCCGAGTGGGTGAAGATCGCCAAGACCTGCCCGGAAGAGAAGCCGATGCCGCGGCTGAGATGGTTCAAGCAGGAGCACGGCTTGAGCGTGGCGCGCGCCGCGGTCGTGATCGGGAAGGCGTTCGGGGAGGATGCCTTCGGTCGCAACGATCCGGAGACGCTGGTCAAAGATTTGTTCTCGTCCAAGACATTTGCGCCGCAACGAGCGATCTACGACGCGGTCGAGAAATACGTGCAGAAGCTGAACGGCGCGATCTTGAGTCCGCGCAAAGGGTATGTGGCGCTCTATCGTTTGAAGCAGTTCGGCGCGATCAAGCCCAGCAAAGACGGGCTGCTGGTCGGGCTTGCGATGAAGAAATATCCGAAGAGTTCGAAGTTCGTCGACGTTACGAATCTCGGCGGCGGCGATCGGACGAAGAAAGCCGTGCTGCTCGCGTCGGCGAAGGCGTTCGACGGCGAGGCGAAGGATTTGATCAAGGCCGCCTGGACCGAGAGCTGAGGTGGCCGCGCGGTTGTTCCACGACAGCCAGTACGATTGGTCGCGGACGGTCGATAGTTTTTGGGAGACGGGGCGCCGCGCGCTGGCGCCGGTCAACGCCCCTGCCCTTTCCGGCGATGAAGCCGCGGACGTCGCGATCATTGGCGGCGGTTATTGCGGGCTGTCGGCCGCCTATCACCTTGCGCGCGCCGGCATTGATGCGTGCGTTCTAGAGGCTGGCGATATCGGCTGGGGCGCGTCCGGACGCAACGGCGGGTTCTGTTGCACGGGCGCGTCTTGGCTGGGGCCGGAAGAGCTCATCGACGCGTATGGCGAGAGTGAGATGCTCGCTTTCTATCGGGCGCAGATCGACGCGGTTCGTTTGGTTGGCGTTCTTGCGGCCGAGGAGCGGATCGACATCGCCCGACAAGGGGACGGGATTTGGACGTTTGCGCACAAGGCCAAACGGTTTTCGGATTTCGCCTCGCATGTGGCTGTGATGGCGCGGCTCGGGGTACCGGCGCGGACGCTATCGGCGCGCGAGTTCGAAGCTACCGCGTTTGCGTGCAGCGAGCAGTTCGGAGCGCAGTTCGAGCCGACCGGGTTTGGGCTCAATCCCCTGGCTTACTGTCTTGGTCTGGCGCGGGCGGCCCGCGCGCGTGGGGCGCGACTGCATGCACGGTCGCGGGTTACTGCCTGGCGGCAAGAAGGAGACGTTCATCGTTTGGTGACCGCCGGCGGATCGGTTCGGGCGAAGCGTGTCGTGGTTGCTGCGAACGGGTGGTTGCCGGAGGATTTGCATCCGGCGTTCGTCGGGCGCGTTCTGCCGCTGCTGTCCAACATCATCACGACGCGGCCGTTGAGCGATGACGAACTGCGCGCGCAGGCTTGGAAGACGCAAGCGCCGGCTTCGAACACGCGCAATCGTCTCGCCTATTTGCGGATGCTGCCGGACCGGCGGTTGTTGTTTGGCGGGCGCGGCGACACGTCGGGGCGGCCTGCCGGCGGGGCGGCGATGAAGAAGCTGCTGACGCGACGGATGGGGGAGATGTTTCCCGCGTTCGCCGGCGTCGAGGTTACGCATTCATGGCGCGGGTTCATTGCGGCGACGACGCGGCTCACGCCCGCGGTCGGCGAGTTGCCCGACGATCCGAGCGTGTCGTTCGCGTTCGGCTGTCACGGCAACGGCGTGGCGTTCATGACGTGGGCTGGGCGCGAGCTTGCGCTGAGGATTGCGGGAACCGCGGGTGCGTTGCCGGCGCCGCTTCGCGGCTTGCCGGATCCGTTTCCCCTGCCCTCGCTTCGCTTGTGGCAGCTGCGCCTGTTGTTGCTGCGCGCGTGGTTTGAGGATGAGTTCCGCTAGGGCTTACCGTTGCTCGCAAAGTTCGCGTAGCGGGCGAATTGTTCGGCGATGACGCCGTCGACGCCTTTCGAGATGCCTTCGAAGTTCTTGTCGTCGCGGCCGCCGACGTCGTAGCGCAGCGTGACGGTGGTTACGCCCTTGCCCGGCTTGAAACTCACTGTCATGGAGCCAGCGACGCCCATGAACTGCAGTGGGCCGAGGCCGCCGGAGAAGACCAGCATGCTTCCGGGAGCGGCGTGGATGACCTCCATGTGCTTGACGAAGCCGCCGTCGGGCAGCGCCTCACACCAGCAGCCGCCGGGCTTGGTTTCGATCGTCAAGTTCTTTGCGTCGCCGGAGAACGAGTGGGAACTCGACCACCACGAGCCGACTTTGATGAAAGCGTCGTAGGCGGCCTTTGCGTCGCCCTTCACGTCGACCTTGTGCTCAACCACGAAGCCCGTTGCGCTTTGCGCGGCGACCTTGGCGGCGGCGATTGACGGAATTGCCAGGAATACCGCGAGCGCGATGGCAGTCAGGTGTTTCATGTGTCTCTCCCCGATGCGGTTTGGATCCGCTTGCCGCTGAATTCGGCGGAAATGCGAGCCCACGTCAAGTTGTGCAGTGGCTTCGCTTTGTGGGCGGGGTCTGCTATGTCGGCGGCCCCGGGCGATTAGCTCAGTTGGTAGAGCGCATCGTTTACACCGATGATGTCGGCGGTTCGAGCCCGTCATCGCCCACCACGCTTCGCCCTTGCGGGCTTCGCGTGGCGCAGCCACCGAAGTCCGTTAGGGCGGAGCGTGTCCGGCATAGCCGGAGCGGAGCGTAGCGAAGGCGACGACGGACTGAGGGCCACCCCCAGAATCAAAAAAAGGCGCGGACTTTCGCCCGCGCCTTTTGGAATTCTGCCGTTGCTTAGACGTTGACGGCGTCTTTGAGTTGCTTGCCGGCGCGGAACTTCGGCTGCTTGGACGCCGGGATTTTGATTTCTTCGCCCGTGCGCGGGTTGCGGCCCGTGCCGGCCTTGCGCGTCGTCACGACAAACGTGCCGAAGCCGACGAGACGCACTTCGTCGCCGCCCTTCAGCGTGCCCGTCACTGTGTCGAGCGTAGCGTCGATGATCTTTTCGGCCTCGGCCTTCGGCACGCCGGTTTTTTCGGCGACAGCCGCGACCAAATCGTTCTTGTTCATGGGGTGGTCCTCGCGGGTTCGGTGGAAACTGCAGAAATGGGCGGTTTCGCCCTGATTTCGGGGCCGGAATGTAAGCGGTGGTGCGGCGCTGTCAAAGGTTTTTCGCAGTTTTTCGCGGTTTTCTGCGACAAATTGCGTCGGATAACGCAATTAAGCCCCCGAAATCTCTTCCGGGGGCCCTTTTGTTGCTTAATTCTGAGGCGTGCCTAGTGGGCGACCACGCCCTCGTGATCTTCGCCTTCACCCTTGGCCCGCGGCCGGGGATCGTCCGGCGGCTCTTCCCAATGGATCGCTACGGGCGGACGAACCAGCGCCTTGGCCAGCACTTCGTCGACATTCGAGACGGGGATGATTTCCAGCGCCTTGCGAACGTTGTCCGGAATGTCGGCCAGATCCTTCTCGTTCTCAGAAGGGATCAGCACGGTCTTGATGCCGGCGCGTAGAGCCGCCAACAGCTTTTCCTTGAGGCCGCCGATCGGAAGCACGCGGCCACGCAATGTGACCTCACCCGTCATCGCAACGTCACGCTTGATCGGGATGCCGGTCAGAACCGACACGATCGCCGTCGTCATCGCGATGCCCGCGGACGGTCCGTCCTTGGGAGTCGCACCCTCGGGCACGTGCACGTGGATGTCGCGCTTGTCGAAGGTCGGCGGGGTGACGCCCAACGACGCCGAGCGCGAACGAACGTACGACCGGGCCGCGTCGATGGACTCCTTCATCACATCGCCGAGCTTGCCGGTCGTCTGCATGCGGCCCTTGCCCGGCAGCATGACGGCTTCGATCGTGAGCGTTTCGCCGCCGACTTCGGTCCAGGCGAGACCGGTGACGACGCCGACAGCGTCTTCGCCCTCTATCACGCCATAGCGGAACTTGGGGATGCCCGCGTACTTCTCGAGGTTCTTCGGCGTGACCTGAACCGACTTCGCCTTCTTCGACACGATCTCGCGCACCGCCTTGCGGACGAGGTTCGCGAGTTCGCGTTCCAGATTGCGGACGCCGGATTCACGCGTGTAGTGGCGGATCAGGTCTTTCAGGCCGGCGTCGGTGATCGACCATTCGCCTTCCTTCAACGCGTGCGCCTCAATCTGTTTCGAGATCAAGTGGCGCTTGGAGATTTCGACCTTCTCATCCTCCGTGTAGCCCGGAATACGGATGATCTCCATGCGGTCCATCAACGGCTGCGGCATGCGCAAGCTGTTCGCCGTCGTGATGAACATGACATCGGAGAGGTCGAAGTCGACTTCCAGATAGTGGTCCTGGAACGTCGCGTTCTGTTCGGGATCCAAGACCTCGAGCAGGGCCGACGACGGGTCGCCGCGCCAATCGGCGCCGAGCTTGTCGATCTCGTCGAGCAAGAACAGCGGATTGGCGGACTTCGCCTTCTTCATGCCCTGAATGACCTTGCCGGGCATCGAGCCGATATAGGTGCGGCGGTGTCCCCGGATCTCAGCTTCGTCACGCACGCCGCCTAAGGACATGCGCACGAACTCGCGACCCGTGGCGCGCGCCACAGACTTGCCGAGCGAGGTTTTGCCGACGCCCGGCGGACCTACGAGGCACAGGATCGGGCCGCGCAGACGGCCCGCGCGCTGTTGCACGGCGAGATATTCGAGGATGCGCTCCTTCACCTTCTCGAGACCGAAATGATCTTCGTCGAGGACCTTTTCGGCTTCGGCGATGTCTTTCTTGACGCGGGTCTTCTTGCCCCACGGGAGCGAGAGGATCCAGTCGAGGTAGTTGCGCACGACGGTCGCTTCCGCCGACATCGGCGACATCTGGCGCAGCTTCTTGAGCTCGGCCATCGCCTTGTCGTTGGCTTCCTTCGACAGCTTCGTCTTCTTGATGCGATCTTCGAGTTCGCCCAGTTCGTCGCGCTGTTCTTCGCCTTCGCCGAGCTCCTTCTGAATCGCCTTCAGCTGTTCGTTCAGGTAGTACTCGCGCTGCGTCTTCTCCATCTGGCGTTTTACGCGCGTGCGAATCTTCCGCTCGACCTGGAGGACGCTCATTTCGCCTTCCATCAAACCGAAGACCTTCTCGAGACGCTCGGCGACGCCGGTCGTTTCAAGCAAAGCCTGTTTGTCGGCGATCTTGACCGTGATGTGCGAGGCGATCACGTCCGCGAGTTTCGACGGATCGGCGATCTGCTGCACTTCGGCTTGCGATTCCGGCGGGATCTTCTTGTTGAGCTTCAGGTAGTTTTCGAACTGCGTCGACACCGAACGCGTCAGCGCTTCGAGTTCCTTGTCGTCGCCCACTTCATCCGGCAGCAATTCGGCTTCGACCTGGAAGAAGTTCTGGTTCGGCAGAAAGCGCTTGATGCGCGCGCGCTGCTTGCCTTCGACGAGGACGCGCACGGTTTGGTCGGGCAGCTTCAACAGCTGCACCACCGACGCCAGCGTGCCGATCATGTAGATGTCGCCCTCGCCCGGTTCGTCCTGGGCTGGGTTCTTCTGCGTGACGAGGAGAATTTGCTTTTCTTCGAGGCCCACGTCTTCGAGCGCGCGGACGGACTTTTCGCGGCCGACGAAGAGGGGAACGATCTTGTGCGGGAAAACGACGATATCGCGCAGCGGCAAGACGGGAAACACGAGCGGCGTTTTGGCGCCGTCGTCGTTGGGGGTCTGCATAGTCAACCTGCCTTTCGATAGTAGCGTCCGGCGCTCACCTCGAAATCGCGGACCATGGGCGCTGGTTGCGCCGACGGCTTACGAATCCGGCGTGGTGCCGTAATAATAACGAGTGTGAGAAGTGGAGGCGATGCATCCTCCCTTCAAGGGAACTGTCACAAGCGCCTGCTTCGGCCGTCGGGAACCGCTCAGGACGCCGCCGACGTAGCTTCGCCGCGCTTGTCCGCATAGATGAACAGCGGACGCGCACGACCTTCAGCTACTTCGCCGTTGATCACGACTTCGGTCACGCCGCGCATACCGGGCAGATCGAACATCGTGTCGAGCAGGATGCCTTCCATGATGGAGCGCAACCCACGAGCGCCGGTCTTACGCGAAATCGCCTTGCGCGAGATCGTCTTCAGCGCGTCGTCCGAGAAGGACAGCGAGATGCCTTCCATGTCGAACAGACGCTGATACTGCTTGACCAGAGCGTTCTTCGGCTTGGTCAGAATCGACATCAAGGCATCGATGTCGAGGTCTTCGAGCGTCGCCAAGACGGGCAGACGGCCGACGAATTCAGGAATGAGGCCGAACTTCAGAAGATCTTCCGGCTCGATCTCACGCAAAATTGCTCCGGTGCCGCGATCGTCCGCGGACTGAACATTGGCGCCGAAGCCGATCGACGAACCCTTGCCGCGGGCGGCGATGATTCGCTCAAGGCCTGCGAACGCGCCGCCGCAGATGAAGAGGATGTTCGTCGTGTCGACCTGCAGGAATTCCTGCTGCGGATGCTTGCGACCGCCTTGGGGCGGAACGCTGGCCACAGTGCCCTCCATGATCTTCAGGAGGGCCTGCTGCACGCCTTCGCCGGACACGTCGCGCGTGATCGACGGGTTGTCGGACTTGCGGCTGATCTTGTCGACTTCGTCGATGTAGACGATGCCGCGCTGGGCCCGCTCCACATTGTAGTCGGCGGACTGAAGCAGCTTGAGGATAATGTTCTCGACGTCTTCGCCGACGTAACCGGCCTCGGTCAGCGTCGTGGCGTCGGCCATCGTGAAGGGAACGTCCAGGATGCGCGCCAGCGTCTGGGCCAGGAGCGTCTTACCGCAACCGGTCGGGCCGATCAGCAGGATGTTCGACTTCGCGATTTCGATGTCGTTGGCGTTCTTGGTCTGGTGGTTCAGGCGCTTGTAGTGATTGTGCACCGCGACCGAGAGAACCTTTTTCGCGTGGTCCTGCCCGATGACGTAGTCGTCGAGGACCTTGCGGATGTCTGATGGGGTCGGAACGCCGTCGCGGGATTTGACCAACGAGGTCTTGTTCTCTTCACGGATGATATCCATGCAGAGTTCGACGCACTCATCGCAGATGAAGACAGTCGGGCCTGCGATAAGTTTGCGGACCTCGTGCTGGCTCTTGCCGCAGAACGAGCAGTACAGAGTGTTCTTGGAGTCACTGCCGCTCTTGCTCATTCGTACGTCCCTCTAGCAGCACCGAATAATCATAAACCCAGACCCGTGCCGTTTCCGGCCAAAAGCCCGGGGTACACCCTTCTAAGCCAAACGCGTGCCGAATCCCCTACGCGCCCGCCTCCCGGGGCAATTCGAGCATGCTAGACGGCCACGGATCAAGAATTCATTAATCGCGGGTGTGGCCTGGTTGGTGCGCAATCTGCCCGGGAATCAGTCAGATTTGGCAGGGTCCATGCCACTCGGGCGCTTGGTGAATACCTGATCGATGAGGCCGAAGGTTCTGGCCTCTTCGGCGGTCAGGAAGTAGTCGCGGTCCAAAGCCTTTTCAATTGCCTCTACGGGTTGGCCCGTGTGGCGCGAATAGATCTCGTTCAAGCGACGCTTAAGCTTGATGATTTCCTGAGCGTGACGCGCGATATCCGTGGCTTGGCCTTGGGCGCCGCCCGACGGTTGATGGAGCATCACTCGCGAATTCGGCAGGGCAAAGCGCTGCCCTTTTTCCCCAGAGCAAAGGAGGAGGGAGGCTGCCGAAGCCGCTTGACCGATGCAAAGCGTGGCCAAAGCGGGACGGATGTATTGCATCGTATCGTAAATGGCGAGGCCCGCCGTCACCAACCCGCCCGGCGAGTTGATGTACATCGAGATCTCTTTCTTGGGGTTTTCGGCCTCAAGGAACAGCAGCTGAGCGGTAACCAGGGTCGCGACCGTGTCGTCGATCGGTCCCGAAACGAAGATGATCCGTTCCTTCAGGAGGCGCGAATAGATATCGTATGAGCGCTCGCCCCGCGATGTCTGCTCCACCACGTACGGCATGTAGTAGTTCGCGTAGGTCTCGCGCGGGTCTGTCATGACAATGCCTCTGGCGGCTTTCGTGCCGCGTTCGATGAGTTAGTTCGCCTTCAGGATTTTGGCCAGGTCGTCAGGGTCCTTGAAGAGATCCTCGCGACTCACCTGCTTGTCCTCGATCTTGACCTGCCCGGTGAGAAAGTCGACGACCTTGTCTTCGAAGATCGGTGCGCGAAGCTGAGCGACCGCGTCGGGATTGTTGCGGTAGATCTCGAAAATCCGCTTTTCTTGGCCGGGGTATTGGCGGGCCTGGGCAACGACGGCGCGGTTCAGTTCGTCCTGCGTGACTTCGACTTTGTTCACGCGGCCGAACTCCGACAGTACCAGCCCCAAGCGCACGCGGCGCTCGGCGATCTTGCGGAATTCTTCCTTCAGTTCGTCTTCCGACTTCGACTTGTCTTCTTCGGCCATGTTGCCGGATTTGATGTCCTGCTCGACCTGCGCCCAGATCTGCTTGAACTCGGCGTCCACCATACCCGGCGGAAGCTCGAAACTGTGGGCAACGTCGAGCGCGTCGAGCAGCGCGCGCTTCAAGTGAGCGCGGCTGGCGCGGCCGAACTCGGCGGCGAGCTGCGCCTGGGCGGCGTCGCGGAGTTTGTCGAGGCTCTCGAGGCCGAGCTTCGTCGCGAGGCTTTCGTCCACTTCGGCTTCGATGCCGCGGCGAACTTCTTTCACCGTCACGTCGAACTCGGCGAACTTGCCGGCCAGGTTCGCCGACGGATAATCGGCCGGGAACGTGACCGAGATCGTCTTCGCGTCGCCTGCTTTCGCGCCCTTCAATTGCTCTTCAAAGCCCGGAATGAACGAGCCCGAGCCGATGACGAGTTCCGCGTTCTCGGCGGTGCCGCCTTCGAAGGGGATGCCGTCGATTTTGCCGATGAAGTCGATCACGAGCTGGTCACTGTCTTGCGCCGCAGCGTCGTCGCCCTTGGGTTCGAAGGTGCGTTGCTGAGCGGCCAAGCGTTTCAACGAGTCATTGACGTTTTCATCACTGACGTCCGCGGTCGGCCGCGTGAGCGAGATCGACGACAACTCGGCGAGCTTGAAGTCGGGGCATCAGGTCGATGCCCATCGTGAAGATCAGGTCTTCACCGCCGTTGATGACCTGCTCGAACTGGCTGACCATCTGAATTTGCGGTGACATCGCCGGGCGCAGCGAACGCTCTTCGACGGCCTTTTGGCTGGTCTCGGCGACGGCCTCTTGGACGATTTCGCCCATCATGGACTTGCCGAAGGTCTTGCGCAGATGCGAGACCGGGACCTTGCCGGGGCGGAAACCCTTGAGGTTTACCTGGTCTTTCATTCCTTGCAGGCGCGTCATCAGCTTGTCGTCCAGATCGCGCACGCCGACGGTGATGCGGAATTCGCGGCGGAGCGGTTCGTGAACGGTTTCGGTAATTTCCATGGCCTTCAGAGTCCTGCCTTCGTTCGTCGTGTTGCCGGAACTCGACCTTTAAGGGGAAAGCGCGCGTTGGTGCGGGCGGAGGGACTTGAACCCCCACGACTTGCGCCGCTGGAACCTAAATCCAGTGCGTCTACCAGTTCCGCCACGCCCGCCTAACCGCTGGCGTGCCTACCCAATAAAGACAGCCGGCACTGTGTTCCTGCCGGTGTTCCTGTCGGTAAATGAGGGCCGTGTCTATAACAGGCGACCTCAGAAACGCAAAGCCCGCCCCAGGCGCTCGTTTTGGGCCGAAATCAATGCTCGCGGCAGGAGATCGGCTAGGTCTTCCGCAATCAGTCCGGGGCCTGCGATTCTGCCGCAGACGCCGTGCAAGTAAGCGCCGGTTTTTGCCGCGTCGAACGCGTCCATGCCCTGCGCCATAAGGCCTGCAATGATTCCGGCCAAGACATCGCCCGAGCCCGCCGTTGCGAGATCTGGCGGCGCGTTGGTGTTCACGACCGTTTCGCCGTCCGGTTTCGCGATGACGGTGTCCGGGCCTTTGAGAAGGACAACCGCTTTCGCCTTCTGCGCGGCGGTGCGTGCGGCGTCGATGCGGTTGGTTGATTCAGCGAGTAGGCCCGGAAACAAGCGATCGAACTCGCCTTCGTGCGGGGTGAGCACGCAGCGTGCGCTGAGTTGTTCGAATAACTTGTCGGGCGCGCCTTGGAACGCGGTGAGCGCATCGGCATCGACGACGACCGCGGCGCCGGAGCGGAGCGCGACCGCGACGCGTTCTTGCGCTGCCGGGTCGATACCGTTGCCGGGGCCGACGACAACGGCATTGAGGCGTTTGTCCTGGAGCAGCGTTTGCAGCGCGGCGGCATTGTCGATTTGGCGGACCATGATCGCGGTGAGGGACGCGCTCAGCGTTGCCGCTGCACCGGCATCGCCGGCGACGGTGACGAGACCTGCGCCGGCTCTCAGCGCAGCGCGCGCGGCGAGACGTGCCGCGCCGGTGGCGTTGGCGGGGCCGCTGACGACCAAGCAATGGCCACGGCGATACTTGTGCGCCGCCGATTGGAGCGGCGGCGGCAAAGGCGGTGCGACGTTTTCAGTGCAGTTCAGGCGCGGGCCCGCGAAGCCTTGCGACTCCGCAAGCGCCAGCAACACGCCGTCGGCGATGCCAATATCCACGCAGCCGATCTCACCGCAATACTTGCGCGACGGGTGAAGAACGTGTGCCGGCTTCTTGCGGAAGAACGTGATTGTGAGGGCCGCATCCCACGGCTGGCCTTCATCGAGGAAGCGCGCGCGGTCGCCACTGACGCCGCTCGGTACGTCCACTGCGACGACCGGAATGTCGGCGAGCGCGATGTCTTCGAACAACTGGCTGAGTTCGGGCGACAGGCCGCGGCTGAGCCCTGCGCCGAAGATCGCGTCGACGAAGAGTTCGCCCTTCACAACGTGCTTCGGATCAAACGCGTGGACGGGACCGTCCCAGAGGCGCGCCATTTGTGCGGCGTCCGGTTTCAGCGCCTTGTGGTCGCCGACCGTGACGACTTCGACGTCGTAGCCGCGCGCTTGCAGATGACGCGCGACGACGTAACCGTCACCACCGTTGTTGCCTGGGCCGCAAAGCACCGTCGTCTTGCAGGCGGGCCAACGTTTTGCGATTTCGTTCGCGACCTGACGCCCCGCATTCTCCATGAGCACGATCGTCGGCACGCCCGACGCCGCGGTCAGCCGATCGACCTCGCTCATTTCAGCGACAGTCAGAATCTCCGGGCCGGGTGTCCACATTCAACTGCCGCCGATCTCTACGAGCTGTTCGCCGCCCTCGATCAAACGAAGCGCCTCAGCCAACTGTTCGCGAAGGGCGGCACGGACGTGCGCGGTGCTCGTGTTGCCGAGAGATAGAAGAATGATGCCGGGCGGCGGGCCGAGGCGCGCAACCAACTCCACGAAGTCCCTATCCTTTGTCACGAATCCGCGGGCCGAAGACTTCGCAGCGGCAAATATCTCTGCGTCGGATGCGCGGGCGAGACCTAGGTCTCGGACCTGGATGCAGGGCTCGCCGAATTCCTCACCGATCCAGCGCGCAAGTGCCGGCGATAGATGATTGTCCAACCAGATCGTCACTCAGCTGCGATCAGCGGATGATCGACGCGCTGCGATGCGAAGGCTAGCGCGGCCTTGATGTCATCCAGTTCGAGGTCGGGGAGCTCTTCCACGATCTGCGCGTGCGATAGGCCCGCCGCCAACAGATCGAGCACGTCGGTGACGCGAATGCGCAGTCCGCGGATGCACGGACGGCCGCCGAGCTTTCCGGGTTCAGATGTGATGCGTTCAAGCAGGTTGCTCATGACTCGAAGGCTATCATACCTGCCCGGCTTGCGAAAATTCGACGAGTTCCCCGCATTAACACAAATGGCGCGCTAGACATTTAGCGGATGGCGCTCCGTGAGCCCGAGCAGTCTCTCCAACGCGTGGGAGGCTTGCAGCACGCGGGCGTCTTCGCCCATGCGGCCGATGATTTGGATGCCGATGGGGAGGCCGTCGTTGGTGAAGCCGCAGGGGATGCTGGCTGCGGGTTGGGTGGTGGCGTTGAAGGGATAGGTGAACGGGGTCCAGTCGGTCCAGAGTTTGCCGTTCGGGTCGAAGGGCGTGACAAGTGGGGTGTCGAACGCTGCGACCGCCGTCGATGGCGTCACCAAGAAATCGTAGGTCGCCATGAAGGCTTTCATGCCGGCGCCGTAGGCGGCGCGGTCTGCTGTTGCTTGCTGGAAGTCTTTGCGCGTGATCGAGCGGGAGGCTTCGACGAGGGCGCGTAGATTGGGATCGAGGAGCGCTAGTTTTTCTTCCGGGTAGTCGGCGAGGAGGAAGCCGGCGCCTGCTGTATAGAGCGTCATGAAGAACGAGGTGGGGTCGCCGCCGGGCGGGTCGGCTTCGATCACGTGTGCGCCGAGTTCGGTGAAGCGCTTCACCGTTGCTGCGACGGTTGCTTCCACTTCGGGGTCGACGTGGTTCACCCAGCCGAGGCGCGGGCTGAAGGCGATCTTGGCGCCTCGGATGCCTTTGGCGAGGTCCCAGGTGTAGTCCACTTGCGGGAACGGTTGCTGGAACCAGTCGCGCGCGTCGGGTTCGCTGATGACGTTGAGGAAGAGTGCACTGTCGGCGACGGTGCGCGACATTGGGCCTAAGTGCGCGAGCGTGCCGAATGGGCTTGCCGGCCACATGGCGACGCGGCCTGCGGTGGGCTTTAGGCCGAAGACGCCGCTGAAACTTGCGGGGATGCGGATCGAGCCGCCGGCGTCGGTGCCGATCGCGAGCGGGCAATAGCCTGCGGCGAGTGCGGCCCCTGCCCCGCCGCTGGAGCCGCCGGGTGTCTTCGATAGATTCCACGGATTGCGGGTGGTGCCGGTGAGCGGGCTGTCGTTCGTGCCTTTCCAACCAAATTCAGGGGTCGTCGTTTTGCCGATGAAGACGGCGCCGTTTTCGCGCAGGCGCGCGACAGACGGCGCATCGTGTTCGGCCGGTTGCTTCGGATCGACGGTTTTAGAGCCGCGCAGCGTCGGCCAGCCTTTCGACACCACCAGGTCTTTGATCGCGACCGGCACGCCGTCGAGCACGCCCTGTGGTTCGCCGGACATCCAGCGGTCTTCGGACGCTCGCGCCATCGACAGCGTCGTTTCCGGATCGACGAGGCAGAAAGCGTTGATCTGTGCGTCGAGAGCGTCGATGCGGCCGAGTAGGTATTCGGCTACGTCGACGGGCGAGAGGTCCTTGTCGCGATAGGCCGAGACCAGCTGCGTTGCGGTCATCCAATGCAGGTCGGTCATGCAGTTTGCCTATCTGACGGCGGTCTCTGCCGTTTGTCCGAGTTCCAGCAGCGAGATCACGCGGCCTTTGGTTTCGACAATCGTGATCGAGGCGTGCGCGGGCTTGAAACAAATCACCCGGTCGTCGCCAATCGATGCGCCTAGCACGACGTTGATGGCAACGAAGTGGGAGTAGACCGCTGTGTCAGTCTGCAACCGCGTCAGATGATCGATCACGCCGTCGCGCCAGCGGCGGAGGTTGGCGTCGACGTTGCTCCAATTGCGCGTCATCACGCCGCGAAGCCAGTCACCGCGATGTGCCAGGTCGACGTTTCCCGGCGTCGGGATTTCGCCGACCGCTTCGGCGACGATCGGTTGGAGCGATAGCATCTGCGCAAGCGGCAGCGATGTTTCGTACGCGCGGCGCAGCGGGCTTGAGACGATTTGCTTCGGCGTGAGCAGGCGCAGGCGATCCGCCGCCTGTTGTGCTTGGCTGTGGCCGAGTTCGGTGAGGCCTGGGTCGGCGTCGCCGTCGCCCCAGGTGCCGGATGGTTCGCCGTGTCGGATGAGAAAGAGGCGCGGCATCGTCTTATTGCGGCACGAAGAGGTTGGTCTTTTCGCCCGCCGTCACGCGGCCGCGGCGGCCGAGCGTTTCGCGCTCCATCAAATCGTTCAGCGTTGCGGCGTCGTGCGGCGTGTGGGCGATGAAGCGTTTGCCGTTGCCGAGGCGGCCGATGATGATGCCCATCTTCGGGCCGCCGCGGTCGTGCATGACCGTGTAGGTTTCAACGGTGCCTTCGCCTTCCGGTTTGGCTTCGACTTCCGGATGCGCCATCGCGTCGATGTCTTTCTGGTACGTCTTTGGGTCTTCGCGGTGCCAGGCGCCCTTCGTCGGCGTCGTCGAGTAGATGCCGAGTGCGTGTTTGGTCACGTACCAACCGTTTGCAGTGACGAGGCCGAACGAGCCGGGCTTGCCGCGGACCTTTTCCATCATCGTGACGATCGAGTGCATGACGTAGTTGTTCCCTGCCCCGCCGAAATACGGCAGACCGCCCGTCACCGTCAGGCCGCGCGGATCATCTTCGGCGATGCCCAATTCCGCGCAGCCGATTTCGACGGCCGAGGGGAAGCAGGAATAGAGGTCGATGAACTGCATGTCGGCGACGGTTTTGCTGGCCATCGCGAAGGCCTTCTGCCCCATCGTTCGAATCGCTGGCGAGGAATAGTAATTCACGCGCTCGCTGACGTGCCAAATATCCGTCGCGTCGGCGCAACCGTGGAGATAGACCCACTTCGATTCCGGAATGCCGAGTTCGCGCGCGGTCTTTACGTTGGTCATCACCACGGCGGCGGCCATGTCGACCTGGATGATCGCGTTCATGTACTTCGTGTAGGGGAATCCGACGTAGCGGTTGTTGTCGGACGGGGTCGCAATTTCTTCGGGTGAGCGAGCCTTCGGAAACCACGCGTGCGGGTTCGCAGCGGCGACTTTCGAGAACGGTGCGAACAGTTTGCCGAGCGCGAGTTGGTGGTCGCGCACGCTGCGGCCCTTGTGCCCGCGGATGCCGTTTTCGAAAAGCGGATATGCGTTGACGGGGAAATACAGTGCGTGCGCGCGTTCGATGTCGTTCACGCCGCGACGGTTCTCGCCGATTTGGATCGGCTCGCCGCCGGGATCGTCGCCCCAGTTGGCGAGGCTGATGCCTTTGTTGAGTGCGCCCAGCATCGTCGCGAGATCTTCCGAGCCTGCGAGCAATGCGACGGTGGTCTCACCGTTGGCGATTTCTTCGGCTGTGCGGTTGACGAGGTATTGCGGGGTGTTGCCACCGGCGGCTGTGTAGTACTCGCGCTTTGCTTTCGCGCCGATGCGGTTGCCGAGCGAGCGTGGGGCGTTGGTGTATTGGCCGATCGGTAAGCGGCCGGCTTCGGACGAGTCTGCGGTGAAGCGGACGACCGAGATGTTGTCGATCAGCGGTTTGAGTTTGTCGGCAGCGCCGGTGTCGTTGAGCGCGCGCGTTGCTGCTTCGGTCAGCAGTTGAAGCGGGTCGAGGCTCTCTTCGAATTTGTTCGTTTGCGCGGTGCGCTGCGTGAGCTGGCCGCAGCCGATCAATATCGGCGTGTTGTCGTCGGTCATGTCAGTCCTTGGTGCTGTGATCGCGGGTCGCGCGCATTGGTCGGCGCTGCGTGAAATTGGTTTTGGTTGCGGAGGGTCCCACCCTCACCCCCGGCCCCTCTCCCGCCTAGGCGGGCGAGGGGTGCAGTTAGGGTTGCGCTCATTTGGTGAAATGCGTTCTGAGGCGCTTCACCGCTTCTTCCAGCACCTTGCGTTGTTTGCAGAAGGCAAAGCGCACGAGGGTTTGGGGGGCTTCGCCGGTGAAGAAGACGGAGAGGGGGATGGCGGCGACGCGGGCGTGTTCGGTCATGTGTTTGCAGAAGTCGACGTCGCTGCCGTTGAAGCGCAGTCCGCTGATGTCGGTGGTCAGGAAGTATGTGCCTTGCGCGGGCAGCGGGTTGAAGCCGATGTCCTTTAGCTCGCGGGCGAGGTAGTTGCGGTTGCCTTCCAGTTCCTTCGCGAGGTTTAGGAAGAAGTCTTCGGCTGTGTCGATGCCGTGGGCCACGGCGATTTGCAACGCGTTGGGCGTGGTGAAGGTGATGAACTGGTGGGCCTTTGCGACCGCGCCGATGAGCGTGGCGGGCCCTTCGACCCAGCCGACCTTCCAACCCGTCAGCGAAAACATCTTGCCGGCTGAGCCGACGCGGACGCAGCGATCGCGCATGCCGGGGAATGTGGCGAGCGGTTTGTGCTTTAGGCCGTCGAACGTCAGGTGCTCGTAGACTTCGTCGCAGATGGCGAGCGCGTCGAACTTGATCAGGAATTTAGCGACCAGGACGAGTTCGGCCTCGGTGAACACCTTGCCCGCCGGGTTCATCGGCGAGTTGAGCATGATGGCCTTGGTTTTGTTGGAGAAGACGGAGGCCAGCGCTTGTTCGGTTAGGGCCCAGTCCGGCGCGGACAGGCGTATCGGTTTGGCGATGCCGCCGACCGACTCGACGATGGGGCGGTAGGAGTCGTAGGCGGGCTCTATAAGGACGACTTCGTCGCCGGGTTTCACAAGGCCCATGATGGAGGCGGTCAATGCCTCCGTCCCGCCTGAGGTCACCACGATTTCACTGCGCCAGTCGTAGTTCAGGTCGTAGAAACGCTCGGCGTGCCGGCCGAGTGCTTGGCGGAGTGATTCTACGCCCATCATCGGCGGATACTGATTGGGGCCCTCAATCAGCGCTTGCGCGGCGCGTTCGCGCAACGCGCGCGGGCCGTCGGTGTCGGGAAAGCCCTGCCCCAAATTGACCGCGCCGTGTTGATTGGCGAGCGCGGACATGACCGAGAAGATCGTGGTTCCGGTGCCTGCGAATGTCGGGTTCAGCGGCTTCATCTTCGGGCCTTCGGTTCGGGGGCGGCACCTTGGCAAAGCGACTTCGGCGTCGCAAGGCGCGGTTCGGTTGCCCACAGATTGTGCAGCGCTGCCTACCAGGTCGGCAGATTCATGGATGTTCCGGCTAAATACGCCGCGCTATGGTCGCCCGCAAATCCCCGGGGAACATTGTTGAACCTTGGGCATGACCTGATGGGCATGGGCTATGCTGCAGCTGCGTAACCGCACGTGCAGCGGGCCCAATCGGCGGAGCCGGCAATGAAAAAAATCGAAGCCATCATCAAACCGTTCAAGCTGGATGAAGTGAAGGAAGCGCTGCAGGAAGTCGGCGTGCAAGGCATCACCGTGACCGAGGCCAAGGGTTTCGGCCGGCAGAAGGGTCACACCGAACTCTATCGCGGCGCGGAATACGTCGTCGACTTTCTGCCCAAGGTGAAGATCGAAATCGTGCTGCCCGACGATCAGGTCGAGCGCGCGGTCGATGCGATCCAAAAGGCGGCGCGCACGGGACGCATCGGCGACGGCAAGATCTTTATCTCGACGATTGAAGAAGTGATCCGCATCCGCACCGGCGAAACCGGCCAGGACGCGATTTAATTCTGGGTTCTAACAGCCCGCG
Organism: Alphaproteobacteria bacterium; assembly: GCA_034440355.1. Taxonomy (GTDB): domain Bacteria; phylum Pseudomonadota; class Alphaproteobacteria; order Micropepsales; family Micropepsaceae; genus SZUA-430. The sequence continues at coordinate 35,616 of JAWXBY010000039.1, read as the reverse complement.
CGGGGAGCGTGGGGCTCACGAAAGGCAAGGAACAGACACATGGCTAATGCAGACACCGTCCTGAAGAAGATCAAGGACGAGGAGGTCAAGTTCGTCGACCTCCGCTTCACCGATCCGCGCGGCAAATGGCAACATGTGACGTTCGATCTGTCGCTCGTCGACAAAGAGATGTTCGAGACCGGCACGATGTTCGACGGTTCGTCGATCGCGGGCTGGAAGGCCATCAACGAATCCGACATGACGCTGCTGCCTGATCCGAACAGCGCGCTGATCGATCCGTTCTTTGCGCAGAAGACATTGATCCTGTTCTGCGACGTGCTTGAGCCGACGACGCATCAGCCCTATGGCCGGTGCCCGCGTTCGATCGCGAAGGCGGCCGAGAACTACATGCGTTCGGCCGGCATCGGCGATACGGCCATGTTCGGTCCGGAGGCCGAGTTCTTCATCTTCGACGACGTGCGTCACAGCGTGTCGATGAACAAGGTCGGCTACGAGATCGACTCCGGCGAAGGTCCGTACAACACGGGCACGGAGTATGAGCAAGGCAACCTCGGCCACCGGCCGCCGATCAAGGGCGGGTACTTCCCCGTGCCGCCGGTCGACAGCTCGCAAGACATTCGCTCTGAGATGCTGTCCATCATGGGCGACATGGGCATCGAGCCCGAGAAGCATCACCACGAAGTCGCGCCGTCGCAGCATGAGCTCGGCTTCAAGTACTCGACGCTGGTGAAGACCGGCGACCGCATGCAGATCTATAAGTACGTCGTGCACCAGGTTGCCGCGGCCTACGGCAAGACGGCGACGTTCATGCCGAAGCCGATCAAGGGCGACAACGGTTCGGGCATGCACGTCCACCAGTCGATCTGGAAGGCGGGCCAACCGTTGTTCGCCGGCTCGGGTTATGCCGATCTGTCGGAGATGTGCCTCTACTACATCGGCGGCATCATCAAGCATGCGAAGGCGATCAACGCGCTGACCAATCCGCTGACGAATTCTTACAAGCGGTTGATCCCGGGCTTTGAAGCGCCGGTGTTGCTCGCTTATTCGTCGCGCAACCGTTCGGCGTCGGTCCGCATTCCGTTCGGTGCTGGTCCGAAGGCGAAGCGCATCGAAGTTCGCTTCCCGGATCCGGGCGCAAACCCGTATCTGGCGTATGCGGCGATGCTGATGGCCGGTCTCGACGGCATTCAGAACAAGATTCATCCGGGTCAGCCGATGGATAAGGATCTGTACTCGCTGCCGCCGGAGGAGCTGAAAGACGTGCCGCAGGTTTGCGGTTCGCTGCGTGAGGCGCTTGAGAACCTCGACAAAAACCGCGCGTTCTTGAAGCGCGGCAACGTCTTCAGCGACGACTTCATCGACAGCTACATCGAACTGAAGATGCAGGACGTGTATGCGCTTGAGCACACGCCGCATCCGATCGAGTTCCAGATGTATTATTCGGTCTAGGCGTCAGCGCCACTTTGGTTCGAGGGCCGGGAGCGATCCCGGCCCTTTTTTTCTGAGAGCGCCGGCTTCTAGCCGGCACTTTCTTGGTGCGAGAGAAGAAGAGCCGGCTGGAAGCCGGCGCTCCCAGGACTAGCCGACGTCGCCTTCGAAGGTCGACGCGAGGTAGGCGTCGAGGTCGCGGTGGCTGCGGGGCGACTTGAGGAAGCGGACCCACTCCTTCTGTTCGTGGATCACCGGTCCGAGTTCCCAGACGCAGAACGTGCCCTTGTGCGGATTCGGTTGGGGCATCGGCGCGAAGGCGGTCATCGTTTTGCCGCGGTAGTAGACCGACTCCCATAGCTCGTTCGAATTGCGCCAGCTGCATGCGGCGAGGAAGTAGAAGTCGTTGCCGGCGCCGCAGCGGTGCAGCACGACGAAGCCGATGTCGCGGTCGAATTTGAGTTCGGCGGCCAGATATTGGCGGGCGCTCTGCGAGACCTCTCGCGGCACGGGCGTGTCGCTGCGCGCGACGTCATACCACTTGAGGCGCGATGTGCCGGCGGTCAGCAGCGGCCCGGGCGACGATATCTTGGTGACGTGCCGATAGGCATCGTGTGTTCAGCATGGCGCGACGCTAACACGAGTCCCGGGCCAGCTTTGGCAGCAGCGTGGCTGCGGCCCCTGGCCCACCGCGACAGTTTGCGAAGGAATTCGCCTGAGAGGCGAGCTTGGTTGATAAGCAAATTGTGAGGGAAGCCGTCGGAACGCTTTGCTATGGTCCCGCCAGTTTTGAACGGGGATTCCATGCTCAAAGTTGTTCTTGCCAGCGCCGCTGTGACGGCCGGCCTGTTGCTCGTGCCTGCCGCCGGCGCCGAGACGAAGCCTGCGACCGCCGCCCAATTGGCGAAGATGGTCGACATTCCGCATGAGCAGTTCACGCTCGACAACGGTTTGCGCGTGATCGTGCATACGGACCGCAAGGCTCCGGTCGTGGCGGTGTCGATCTGGTACGGCGTCGGTTCGAAGCATGAGCCGAAGGGCAAGACGGGCTTCGCGCATCTCTTCGAGCATCTGATGTTCAACGGGTCGGAAAATTCACCGGGCGACTATTTCGAGCCACTGCAGCAAGTGGGTGCGACGGACTTCAACGGCACGACTTGGCTGGACCGCACGAATTATTTCCAGACGGTGCCGACGGGTGCGTTGGAGCGGGCGCTGTTTCTAGAGAGCGATCGCATGGGTTTCCTTCTCGGCGCGGTGACGCAGGAGAAGCTCGATAACCAGCGCGGCGTCGTACAGAACGAGAAGCGCCAAGGCGACAATCAGCCCTATGGGCTTGTCGACTACGCAACGTTCGAGAATTTGTTTCCGACGGGCCATCCGTATCACCACTCGACCATCGGCTCGATGGCGGACCTCGACGCGGCGAGTCTCGCCGACGTGAAGCAATGGTTCATCGACAATTACGGGCCGAACAACGCGGTGCTGGTGTTGGCGGGCGACGTCGACGCCGCCACGGCGAAGACGCTGGTGACGAAGTACTTCGGCGACATCAAGCGCGGGTCGGCGGTGAAAGCCGTCAATGCGCCGGTGCCGACTCTTAAGGCGGCGAAGTCCGAGGTGATGAAGGATCGCGTCGCGACGACGCGCATTTATCGCAGCTGGACCATTCCCGGTCTGAACGACAAAGAGTCAGTGACGCTCAACGTAGCGGCGTCGATCCTGGGCGGATTGTCGAGTTCGCGCTTGGACAACGCGTTGGTGCGCAGCGAGAAGATAGCCGTCGCCGTCGCGGCGTACACGGAGGTGTTTCAGCACGCGAGCGTGTTCACCGTGCAGGCCGACGTGAAGCCGGGCGGCGATCCGGCGAAGGTCGCGGCGCGGCTTGACGCCGTGATCGCCGACTTCATGCGCGATGGGCCGACGGCGGACGAGGTGAGCCGCGCGCAGGTCACCGCTATTTCTGGGCGCCTTCGCGGTCTCGATCAGGTCGGTGGGTTTAGCGGCAAGGCGACGGCGCTGGCGGAGGGCGAACTCTATTCGAACGACGCGGGGTTCTACAAAAAGAAGCTTGCCGATCTCGGCGCGGTGACGCCTGCCGCGGTGAAGGCGAGCACGAAGAAGTGGTTGTCGCGTCCGGTCTATTCGCTGACCGTCGAGCCGGGTGAGCGCACGGAAAGCGGTGCGGAACGCGGCGGCGCGGTTGACGGCGGGAAGGCCACGTCGATGTCGAAGCCGGCGCACTACCTCGATCCGAACGAGGAGCCGTCAGGGCTGACGTCTGCGATCGACCGTTCGAAGTTGCCGGATGTCGGGTCGCTTGCGCCACTCGACTTCCCGCAGATCGAGCGCGGTAAGTTGTCGAACGGGATTCCGGTGCTCTTTGCGCGGCGTCCAGCCGTGCCGACCGTGAACGTGTCGGTCAGTTTTGACGTAGGCTATGCGGCCGATCCGAAGGCGGCACTGGGCACGCAGTCGTTGATGCTGAGTCTGATGAATGAAGGCACGACGTCGCGCAACAGCATTCAGATCGCTGAAGAACGCGAGCGCCTGGGCGCGGTGATCACGAGCGCGGCATCGCTCGATCGTACAGGGTTCACGCTGTCGGGGCTGACGCCCAATCTGTCGCCGTCGCTCGATCTGATGGCGGACATCGTTCGCAATCCGAAGTTCGATCCGTCGGAGGTCGAGCGTCTGCGCGGTCAGCAATTGGCGGCGATCTCGGCCGAGTTCAACAATCCGAACGCCATCGCCGGCCGCACTTTGTGGCCGACGCTGTTCGGGGCGTCGCATCCCTATGGCATTCCGCCAAGCGGGTTGGGCGATCCGGTTGCGGTCGGCAAGGTGTCGCGCGACGATCTCGCGGCGTTCCATGCGAAGTGGCTGCGCCCCGACAATGCGCGCATCATCGTGGTCGGCGACACGACGCTGGCCGAGGTGACGCCGTTGCTGGAGAAGTCGTTCGGCGGCTGGAAGGCGCCGGCGACGGCGCTGCCGGCCAAGACGTTCGACGTGAAGGTGCCGGCCGCGAAGTCGCGCATCATTCTGGTCGACCGGCCGAAGTCGCCGCAGTCGGTGATCTATGCCGGTGAAATCATCGATGCGAAGGGGCGCGACGATCTCGTGACGCTGCGTGCGGCGAACGAGGTGTTCGGCGGCAATTTCCTCTCGCGCCTCAACATGAATTTGCGCGAGACGAAGGGGTGGTCGTACGGCGTGCGCAGCGGCGTTCTCGAGTATCTTGAGAGCGCGCCGTTCTTCGTCGCTGCGCCGGTGCAGGCCGATCGCACCGGTGACTCGGTGAAGGAGATCATTTCCGAACTGACCGGCTATCTGAAGACGAAGGGCACGACGGACGAGGAGTTGACGCGCGTCGTCAACGGCAACGTTCGCCGCCTGCCGGGCAGCTTCGAGACCACGGGCGCGGTGTTCGGCGGCGTCATCACCATCGCGAACTTCAACCGGCCGGACGATTACTTCGAGCGTCTGCCGGACCGGTACGCGAAGATGACGACGGCCGAGATCGATGCGGCCGGTCGCGCGAAGATCGACGTGTCGAAGTTGACGTTCGTCATCGTCGGCGATGCTTCGGTGGTGAAGCCTCAGCTGGATCAGCTGAAGCTTCCCGTCGAAGTGGTGCCTGCACCGGCGATGGGGAAGTAAGGCAGCTAGAAGCGGCCCTGTTGGAAGTCTGAGAACGCTTGGCGAAGTTCGTCTTGCGTGTTCATGACGAAGGGGCCGTATTTTGCGATAGGCTCGCGCAACGGTTTGGCGGCGACGATCAGGATGCGCGCATCCTTCGTCGCCGTCGCTGTTAGACTGCCTTGATCGGTGAGCACGGCGAGATCGCCTTTCACCAGCTCGCGCGGCATCATCTGCGGTCCGACTTTTGCCGCGCCCTGAAACACAAACGCGAACGCGTTGTGGCCCGATGGGATCGGGATGTCCGTCGTCGCGCCGGCCTTGAGGTCGATGTCGGTGATGAATGGTTCGGTCGGACGGTCCGGACCTGCGCCCTTCTTGTCGTTCCATGAGCCGGCGATGAGTTTCGCCGTTGCACCCTCGCCCACCGCGACGTTCGGGATCGCCGCCGCGGGGATGTCGGCGTACCAAGGCGTGCGCATCTTTTCCTTCGCCGGCAGGTTCAGCCAGAGTTGGAAGCCGTACATCATGCCGCTTGTCTGGGCGGGCATCTCGGAGTGCACCACGCCCCGGCCGGCCGTCATCCACTGCACGCCGCCGTCGGTGATGATGCCTTCGCCGCCCTTGTTGTCCTTATGCTTCAGGCTGCCCTGGATCATGTAGGAGACGGTTTCGAAGCCGCGATGCGGGTGCGCCGGGAAGCCTGCGATGTAGGCCTTCGGATCGTCGGAGCCGAAGTTGTCGAGCATCAGGATCGGGTCGAGGTCCGGGATTTCCGGGGTGCCGATGAGGCGCGTCAGCTTCACACCGGCGCCGTCTTCGGCGGGCATGCCCCGGGTGACTTTAACCACGCGGCGTGTCGCGTCGCTCATTTTGCCTGCTCCTTATGTCCTCTGGCCAATCATGTAGAATGCCGGCAGGCGGCTGCAAGGCACACGCATGTTCCTACGTCCTGCCGTACAGAGCGATGCCAACGCTATCGCGGAGGTCCACGTCCGCGCCTGGCGCGAGACCTATCGCGGCGTCATGCCCGACAAGGTGCTGGACGAACTGGCCGTCGAACGCAACACCGAGCGTTGGTCGGGGACGATCGCAGGCTTGTCCGAGAAGCGGCAGGTTCTTTCGGTCGCGGTTGACGATTCAGGCACCATTGTCGGCTTCGCGGGCGGCGGCGCGACACGCGATCCCGCGTTGACCACGAGCGGCGAAGTCTACGCGATCAACCTCGTCATGCAGGCCACGCGCAAGGGATTGGGGACACGGTTGATGCTGGCAATGACCGATGGGTTGACCGGCTACGGGTTTGCGGACGCGGGTCTGTGGGTGCTGGAAAGGAACATCGGCGCGCGCTGGTTCTATGAGAGCCTCGGCGGCTCGATTGCGGCGCGGCAGGAACACGATTTCGAGGGCACGATGTTGACGGAGCTGGGTTACGTCTGGCGCGACGTGCGTGATCTCAAGCAGGCGGCGGAGCGGTTGCTGGCTAGTTGACGCCGCTGGTGAGCGCGGCCATCGGCGCGCGGCTTACCCATTTGGCCACCATGTCCTGCAGCGAAACGACGGTCGCTTGCGGCTCCGGCGCTGGCGCGTGCGGCTTCGGTGTGCCGATGTAGTCGGAGACGAGGACGAAGCGGTAGCCGCCGGCTTCCAGCTGCTCGACGATGCGGGGCAATGCTTCGGCGGTGTGAACGCCACGTCCGTTGATGTGGAAGATCACGATGTCGCCGGGTTGCACCTTCGTCGTCACGCGGTGGAAGAGTGCGTTGGCGCCCTCGCGCGGGTCCGGGTCACCGGTCGCCCAACGCCAATGGATGACCTTCAGACCGCGGTCTTCCAGCGCCTGGAGGCCTGCGTGGTTGTAGTTTCCGGCCGGAAACCGGAAGAACTGCGGCGGCCTGCCTGTCACCTCTGCGATGGTGACCTGTGCGCGCTCCACCTGCTTCAGCACGGCTTCCGCCGTGAAGTGGTTCATCGTGTTCGGGTGGCTCCACGAATGGTTCTCGATTTCGACGAAATCGAGTTTCGAGAGCGCTTCGATGTCGGCGCGGTTCGTTTCGACGAAGCGGCCGGTGGCGAAGACGGTGAACGGGATTTTCCGTTCGAGCAGGTAGTCAAGAACGCCGTGATCGAATGACACCGGTTGACCGGCCTCGCAAGCGTCGAAGGTGAGCGCGATGACTTTGTCGGTCGTCGGCAGATGTTCGATGACGTCAGCGCGCGCTGCCGCAACGCCGATGAGCGCGCACAACATTCCAATTACGATCGATCTCATTCCCCGCATGCGCGGGTGAGTGCCTGAGTCGCGTGTTACACGGCAAGCCGAATTCGGCTTCGCGTTGTGCGTGAAAAATGTGATGAGCGCACGTAGAGAAAAGGGCGGTCCCACCCTCAATTAACGCGAGGGTGGGAGCCGCTTTCGGAGCCGCCCGCAGGACCTTGAGGAGAGACCGCGGCTCCGACGCGCCGAACCTTCGTTAGTAGAAGGAACGCCGGCGCATCTTGAGAAATGGGAGGCGCAACGCTCCCTTTCCAAACAACAAAATTATATCTGCGTCTGAACAGTCGTTCACGCACGTGCCTTCAATTCGACGTTTTGTTTTGAATATTGCTGCCGCCATCGACAGGGCGTTTGCGACGGCTGTCACACAGCAATCCTAGCACCACTATTTAACGCTTCAACGCCTTCGCGGCTGCCGTTTCGTTTGCAGCATATTTTCGGAACGCTTGAAGCACGGTCATGCGCAAGTCGGGCTCCAAGCCGTCACCCATGCGCAGCAGCTGCAGGCAGTACCAGCCTTGCGCGCCCCAACCGTTGATCATCTTGAGCAGCGTGATCGGGGAATTGGGGCCGAGCCAGCCGGGTCCGACGCGCAGTTTTTTCTCGTACGCCGGCAACGACGGCGCTTCGCCGGTGAGCAGGCGCTTGGCGGACATCGGGTCGCCGCAGACGGGGCGGCCGATGCCGATGGTGTGCGTGGCTCCGGCAGCGATCGCTTCTTCCATGCCGGCGCGGGTGCGGAATCCGCCGGTCACCATCAACGGCATGCGCGCGACTTTGGCGACGGCGGCGGCGTAGTCGATGAAGTAGGCTTCGCGCGCGCGGGTGCTTTCGCGGACGCGTTCTTCGAAGACGGGCTCGAGGCCGGCGACGCCTGCCATTTTCGGCTGCTCGTAGCTGCCGCCGGAAATTTCGAGCAGGTCAATGCCGGCGTCGTTCAGCCAGGCGACGACTTTCAAGCACTCGTCGCTGGTAAAGCCGCCTTTCTGGAAGTCGGCGGAGTTGAGTTTTACCGACACGGCGAAGTCCGGGCCGGTTTTGGCGCGCACCGCTTTGACGGACTCCAAGAGAACGCGCGCGCGGTTTTCGAGTGAGCCGCCCCACTCGTCGGTGCGTTTGTTCACGCGAGGGCTCAAGAATTCGGAGAGCAGGTAGCCGTGCGCGGCGTGGATCTGGACGCCGGTGAAACCGCCCTCGCGCGCGACCGCGGCGGTATGAGCGAAGCGTTTGATTGTGTCCTTCACTTCTTCGGCGGTCATGGCGCGCGGGTCGCCGAATTGGCCGCCCGGCAGCGCGAGTTTCACGGCCGACGGTGCGGACGGATTGGGGTTCACGGCTTTCGGTGTCTGGCGGCCCGAATGTGCGATCTGTGCCCAGACCTGCGCGCCGCCCGATTTTGCGGCGGTGGTCCACGCCTTTATCGCCGCGAGTTGTTCGGGCGATTGCGGGCCGTCCATGACGACGTTGCCCGCGCGTTCGAGGTGCTTGCGGTCGATCTGCACGTTGCCGCTGATGAGGAGGCCCATGCCCGCGTCCGCCCAGCGCTTGTAGAGGCGCACGTGGCGGTCGGTGGCGCGGTTGAGCGGGTCGCCCAGGCCTTCCGTCATGGCGGCTTTGACGAGGCGATTCGGCAGCGTCTGGCCGCACGGCAGGCGCAGGGGTTCGGACAGAGGACCGGGCATTTGCGACTCCGATGGCAATAGCGTGTTCGGTTGCAGGTTGCGCGGTGGGGGTTTGCTGCGCAATGGGCATGCGGATTTCTCTGGATAGGCGCTGATTTCGCGGAATTCCGGGCGTCCGTGCCTTAGAATGCGGCGCTTCTTGGCCCTTGTTCGCCGGGCGAAGCCGCTATATTCCCCCGCGATTCCTATCAGTTAGCGAGTGTGTCGATGGCCAAACCTGCCGCCAAATCCGATCTCTTTGACAGCGAAGGCGCCGACGCTACGTCGCGCGGCTATTCCGCGAAGGACATCGAGGTTCTCGAGGGGCTTGAGCCCGTCCGGCGGCGGCCGGGTATGTATATCGGCGGCACCGACGAACGCGCGCTGCACCACCTGGCATCCGAGATCATCGACAATGCGATGGACGAAGCGGTCGCCGGGCATGCGAACTGGATCGAGATCGTTCTTGAGGCCGACGATATTTTGACCGTGCGCGACAACGGTCGCGGCATTCCGGTCGATCCGCATCCTAAGTTCAAGCCGAAGTCGGCGCTGGAGATCATCTTCACGACGCTGCACTCGGGCGGCAAGTTTCAGCAGGGCGCGTACGAGACCAGCGGCGGTTTGCACGGCGTCGGCTCGTCGGTTGTGAACGCGCTGTCGGAGTGGCTTGAGGTCGAGGTTGCGCGCGATCGCAATCTTTGGGCCCAGCGGTATGAGCGCGGCAATCCAGTGACGAAGCTCAAAGATATGGGCTCGGTCCATAACCGACGTGGCACGACGATTCGGTTCAAGCCGGACGTGAAGATTTTTGGGCCGGATGCGCACTTCAAGCCGTCGCGGCTTTATCGGGCTGCGCGGTCAAAGGCCTATCTGTTCCGCGGCGTCGAGATTCGCTGGTCGTGCGCACCGGAACTGATCCATAGCAACGATACAACGCCGGCGCAGGACACGCTGCACTTTCCGGGCGGACTGTCGGATTATCTCGAAAGCACGATAGGCAAGGCATCGACTGTGACGCCGCGGCCGTTCGCGGGGCGCGTCGATTCCAAAGACAAGGGGATCGTTGAGTGGGCCGTGACGTGGTCGCCCTCGCTCGATCCGTTCATGAGTTCGTACTGCAATACGATCCCGACGCCGCAGGGCGGGACGCACGATAACGGCTTCCGGTCGGCGTTGGCGAAGTCACTGCGGGCGTATGGCGAACTAACAAACAATCGCAAGGCGCCGCAGATCACTGCCGAAGACGTGATGTCTCAGGCGCAGGCGATGCTGTCGATCTTCATTCGCGAACCGCAATTTCAGGGACAGACCAAGGACAAGCTGTCGAACCCCGAGGCGCAGCGGCTGGTCGAAGGGGTGATCAAGGATCACCTCGACCATTGGCTGGCGGACTCGCCGAACGATGCGAACAAGCTGCTCACCTTTACGATCGAGCAGGCGGAAGACCGCATCCGCCGCCGGCAGGAGAAGGAAGTCAGCCGGCAGAGCGCGACGCGCAAGCTGCGTCTGCCGGGCAAGCTGGCGGATTGTTCGTCGGGATCGCCGGAAGACACCGAACTGTTTCTCGTCGAAGGCGACTCGGCCGGTGGGTCGGCGAAGCAGGCGCGTGATCGTAACACGCAGGCGGTGCTGCCGTTGCGCGGTAAAATTTTGAACGTCGCGAGTGCGGCGGCCGGAAAGCTGGCGCAGAACCAAGAACTGTCCGACCTGATGCAAGCGATCGGGTGTGGCACGGGCGATAAGTTCCGCGAAGAAGATCTGCGCTACGGCAAGATCATCATCATGACTGACGCGGACGTCGACGGCGCGCATATCGCGTCGCTGCTGGTTACGTTCTTCTATCGCGAACTGCGCGGGGCGATCGAGAAGGGTCGGATTTATCTCGCGATGCCGCCGCTCTACAAACTGACCCACGGCAGCAAGACGATTTATGCGCGCGACGAGGTTCAGCGCGACGAGATCATCAAGAAGGAATTCAAGGCGAACGCGAAGGTCGAGATCAGCCGCTTCAAGGGTCTGGGCGAAATGAACCCGTCGCAGCTGAAAGAGACGACGATGAAGCCGGGCATGCGGACGCTGCTCAAGGTCGTGATCGCGGACGACGACAAGGTCGAGACGGAAGACCTCGTCGAACGGCTGATGGGCAAAAAGCCGGAGCTGCGCTTCCAATACATCCAGGAACACGCGCAGTTCGCGAAGGACATCGACGTCTAAACCTCCGTTCTCTTGGTGTCATGGTCCGCGAAGGCGTACCATCCACGACTTTCTCCGCCGCAAGGCGTGGGTGGTCCGCCTTCGCGGACCATGACACTGTGGGATGTGTGTCGCCATGAGCGATCATGCTTTACGTCTTTCCGTTGTGCGCGCGGATATCACGACGCTTGACGTCGATGCTATCGTCAACGCGGCGAACAGCCGGTTGATGCCCGGCGGCGGCGTCGATGGCGCGATCAACAAGGCTGCCGGCCCGGAGCTTGGTCGCGCGATGATGGCGATCGGGCGTTGTCCGACGGGTGTGGCGGTGATCACGCCGGGGTTCAAGCTCAAGGCGCGGCATGTCATTCACACGGTGGCGCCAGTGTTCTCGCAGCACAAGGAAGCGGACGTTTGGCGGTTGCTGACGAATTGCTATCGCAAAAGCCTGGCGCTGGCGGCTGAGCATGGCGCGGCGGCGATCGCGTTTCCGAGTTTGGGGACCGGTGTTTACGGCATCCCGATCAACCGAGCGGCGGGCGTCGCGGTCGACACTGCGCTTGAGCATGCCGATGGGGATGACACGCCTTCGCGCATTGTATTTTGCTGCTTCTCGGACGGCGATGCGGATCACTATCGAACTGCGTTGGCGGCGAGGCGAAGCGCGTGAGCCGGTTGCAGAAGTTCATTCTCTCATGGATGCCGGCGGCGTGGGCTAAGTCGGCGGAAGCGGACTCGCGTGCCTGGACGCTCACCTGCACCTCGTGCGGTCACGACCAGTCGGTGTGGGATGCGGGCGGCATTCGCTGGAAGGCTGTCGGGAATTCGCGCAACTATCGCCGCTGCGTAAAGTGCCGGAAGCTCAGCTGGCAGAAGATGTGGCGCAAGCCGTCCTAGCTAGCGCGACGGCCATTCCCAGCGCACGTATTCGGCCTCATCGATCACGGTTTCGCCCAGCTGCTTTTTGAGCACGAAGCGCTTCGCGCCCTCTTGCTGAAGGCTGCAGCGGCAAGCAAGCCGATCGCTTTGTAGAGGCTCGACTTGCCGGCGCCGTTGGCGCCCGTGATCAGGTTCAATCGGTCGAGCGGCAGGACGATGTCGCGCAGCGATCGATAGCCGGATACGGCAAGTTTGATGAGCATCGGCCAGGTTCGCCAAGGTGACCCGACGTCAGCCTGCCATCCGAGCCATCAGTGTCGCAAGCCGCGCCTCAGGCGCGCGCTTTGGCGCGTTCTTCGCGCATGGCGGCGAGCGCGATGATGGTGCAGGTGGGGACGAAGGCGTCGAATTGTTCGGTGGGGTCGATCGCTTCCAATAGATAGAACAGGCCTTTCCAGCCGAACAGGATGACCGAGACCGTCGTGCCGATCAGTTCGCCAGCGTAGGGGAACGGGAAGAGGAAGCGGCCGATTGTGAAGTCGAAGCCGTCGACGGCGATCGCTATCAGCAGTTTCCACCACATGAGTCATGTCCCGTTCGTGCGCTTGCGAAGCGTCACAGGGAATTGTGGCTGCTTTTGGATATCGCGGGCTGGCGGTTACGACACTTCGCTGCGCCTGCGGCGGAATGGATAGATCAGTTGGCCGATGATGCCTTTTGGCACTGGGTCTGCGGTGCCGAACTCTTCGGGTTGACGGCCCTTCGGCATGTAGAAGGTTCCGAAGATGAGATCCCAGATCGGGAAGAAGCCGGCGAAGTTTTTGTCTTGGCCTTCGGCTTCGCTGGTGTGGTGCCAGCGGTGGAAGGCGGGGCTTGCGATCACATAGCGGAACGGGCCGTAGGTCCAGTTCAGGTTCGCGTGCAGCGTGATGGCGTAGATCGTCGTGAAGACGGTGAAGAGCGCGACAGCGCCGACGTTGTAGCCCATGGCCACGATCGGGACGGCTTGCACGATGCGGGCGATGATGTCGTTGACCGGATGGAGGCGGACGCTGGAGAGCCAGTCGAGTTCTTCGGACGAGTGATGGATAGCGTGGAAATTCCAGCGCCAACCGCCGTGGAACCAGCGGTGTTGCCAGTAGCCGATGAAATCGCCGATGACGAAGATCTGGATCGCTTGCATCCAGAGCGGTTGGGCGGCGAGTTCGCCCCTGCCCTCCGCCAGCGTCTTCAGGTCCTTCAGTTCGATGCCGTTGGCGATTGCGATCGGGATTAGGGCGATGCCGACGGCGACCGGCGTGATCACGCGCGTCACCAGGGGCGTGAAGCCCCAATAGAGGACGTCCGTCAGGAAGCCTCGGCGCAACGTCTTTTGGCCCTTCACCGACGGCCAAATCTTCTGCAGGACGAAGAAGACCACCGACAGGATGACGAAGGCGATCGCAATGCCTTGGAGGGTCGGGGTCATGTTTTTGAGCTTGGCGCAACCGGCGCTCAGGGTTCAACGGGCTGAGCGCGGCTGGTCCGTCGCGGCGGCTATTTTTTCTTCGTGTAGATCAGGTCGAAGGAGGGGGCAAAGGTCTTGCCGCCGTCGGTCGAGAGCGTGCCGGACTGGCGGATGGTGCCGTCGGGGCGAGGCTCGAACGTCATGGTCATGATCGCCCGCTGCTTCTGAGGCGTTGAGATGTCGTCGGCGCGGAATTCCATCTTCGCGCCCGTCCAGGCGCCGATGTAATGGACCTGGTCGCCCGTCGCGTCGATCCAAGTTTGGTGCCACTTGCCGTCGGCCTGGTCGTAGACGTTCAGAGAGTGGCCCGAGCCGCCCGACTTGCTTGCCCAGTTCTCGAAGATGACGCAGCCCTGGTCGAGCAGTTCGATCTTGCTGTCGCCTGCTGGGGCGCCGTTCTTGGTTTGCGTCACGGCCCATTCGCCGATCCAGAACTTGAACTGCTGGTACTCAGGGGCGGGACAGCCGAAGTTCGGGGGCGGTTGCGTGGCAGCCGGCGGCGGGGCCGGGGTGTCAGCAAAGGCGGTCGAAACCAACGTTGTCCCTACAATTGCGACAATAATGTTGCGCATCTCATTCCCCTTTTTGTTGTTGTTCACGCTACCCGGCCTTTGGCCGACTGTGGGGTCACCTTTCATTGACATTCTGGCGCTGTGCATTATGTTGCGGCGCAATAGCTGATCGCGCGCGAGTCGCGCGGAGCGGACCGTTATGCGGTTGGTTTGTCCTCGCGAGAGAGGCGTTCCGGCCTTGGAAACAAAGCCCTCTCGCCGGAGTTGATTGAAGTCTGATGTCGTTTGAAAGTCTCGGCCTTTCGGCCGATTTGCTCCGCGCTATCGCGGAGGCCGGTTATACGACCCCTACCCCCATCCAAGAGAAAGCGATCCCAGTCGTTCTGGCCGGTCGCGACGTGATGGGGATCGCGCAAACTGGCACGGGGAAGACGGCAGGGTTCACCCTGCCCATGATCCAAAAGCTCGCGGCGGGGCGCGCGAAGGCGCGCATGCCGCGCTCGCTGATCCTGGAGCCGACGCGCGAGCTCGCGGCGCAAGTCGCCGAGAGCTTCGAGAAGTACGGCAAGTATCACAAGCTCTCGATGGCGCTGCTCATCGGCGGCGTGTCATACGAAGAGCAGGACATGAAGATCACGCGCGGCGTCGACGTGTTGATCGCGACGCCGGGGCGCATGCTCGATCACTTCGAGCGCGGCAAGTTGCTGCTGACGGGCGTCACGACGCTGGTCATCGACGAAGCGGACCGCATGCTGGACATGGGGTTCATTCCGGACATCGAACGTATCTGTAAGCTGCTGCCGTTTACGCGGCAGACGCTATTCTTCTCGGCGACCATGCCGCCGGAAATCACGCGGTTGGCCGATCAGTTCCTGAGCAATCCCGAACGGATCGAGGCTTCGCGGCCGGCGACGGCGGCGACGACGATCGTTCAAAAGATCATCGGCGTGCCTGCGAACGACGCGAAGTTGAAGCGCGAGGCCCTGCGCCGGATCATTCGCGGCGAGACGATCACCAACGGCATCATCTTCTGCAATCGCAAGACCGACGTCGACATCGTCTACAAATCGCTGACCAAGCACGGCTTCTCGGTCGCGGCTTTGCATGGCGACCTGCCGCAGCCGGTACGCACCAAGACGCTTGAGAGCTTCCGCGGCGGCACGATTCAGCTGTTGTGCGCGAGCGACGTTGCGGCGCGCGGGCTCGACATTCCGGCGGTCAGTCACGTGTTCAATTTCGACGTGCCGATCCACGCCGACGACTACATCCATCGCATCGGCCGTACGGGTCGTGCGGGGCGTGAAGGGCATGCGTTCATGCTCGCCGGGCCGCAGGACTTTAAGGCCGTGGCGGCGATCGAGAAGCTCACGGGCTTCAAACTTCTCCGCGAGGAGATGACCGACATCGAGGTGACGCCAGATACGCGTTCGCGCGGCGAGCGCGATCGCGGTGGTCGCGACGGACGCCGCGGTGGACGCGGTCGCGAGCGCGACCGCAGCCGTCATCGCGGCGATGCGCCGTATCACGATCAAGTTGCGCCGATGGCGCCGATCGACGCGTCTCAGATTCCAGATGCCCCGCCTGCCGCCACGGTTGAGCCGGCCGTCGCTGCGCCTGTGCAGCAGCGCCAAGAACGTCAGCCCCGTCGGGATCATCAGCCGCGGCCGCCGCGCCGAGACAACGCGCCGCGAGGCGACCGCCCTGCCCGTCCGCCGCAAGAGCCGCGTGCTGAGCGGGCGGCTGCGCCTGCGGGCGAACGGCCCGCTGCAAAGCGGGACGAGCATCGTCATCAGCGCGGCGATCGTCCGAAGGGCGAGCAACGTCACCGCCGCAATGATGCGCCGGAACAAGACGACGGCGCGGCTTCGCACCTGCCGGCGTTCTTGCTACGGCCGGTGCCCCTGCACCTGATCAAGCGGAAGAAGGAAAGCGAACCGGTCTAGCCGGTTCGCCCTAGTCGCTTAGCGCTTTATCGAACTCACCAGTTGCTTCTGGAGTCCGTCGCCGTAGGGCGCGCGGATGTTGGCGAGTTGTTTTTCGACGAAGTTCGACGTCGGCTGTTGGTAGATCGCCTTGCGGTGGCTGAATTGGCGGAAGCCGTCGATGCCGTGATAGGCGCCCATCCCCGACGGGCCGACGCCGCCGAACGGCAGATCTTCCATCGCCACATGCATGATCGTGTCGTTGACGGTGACGCCGCCTGACGTCGTGTGCGTCAGGACCTTTTCCTTCTCCGTGCCTTCTTCGCCGAAGTAGTAGAGGCCCAGCGGGCGCGCGTGGGCGTTCACGTAGGCGATCGCTTCGTCGACGGACTTGTAGGTCTTGACCGGCAAGACCGGACCGAAGATTTCGTCCTGCATCACCTTCATGTCGTCGCCGGGATCGAGGATCAGGGTCGGCGCGATCTTGTGATGCGGCTGCTGGCGTAGGTCCTCTTTCGCCGGATTGATCTCGACGACCTTGGCGCCTTTCGATTTGGCTTCGTCGATGTAACCGCGCAGGCGGTCGAAGTGGCGCTGGTTGATCACCGATGTGTAGTCGGGATTGTCCTTCAGCGTCGGGTACATGCGGGTGACGGCGGCGGTTGCTTTGCTAACGAATTCATCGCGCTTGCCCTCGGGCACGAAGACGTAGTCGGGGGCGAGGCAGATTTGGCCGGCGTTCAGCGTCTTGCCGGTCATCACGCGCGTGGCGCTGAGTTCGATGTTGGCGTTCTCGCCGATGATCACCGGCGACTTGCCGCCGAGTTCGAGGGTCACGGGAACCAGGTTCTCCGCCGCCGCGCGCATCACGTGGCGCGCGACCGATGTGGCGCCGGTGAAGAGCAGGTGGTCGAAGGCCAAACGGCTGAAGGCTTCGCCCGTATCGGCGCCGCCGACGCACACCGCGATCTCGGCCTCGTTGAAGGCCTTCTTGAACATGCGCGCCATCAGGTCGGATGTCGCCGGCGTGAACTCCGACGGCTTGATCATGCAGCGGTTGCCCGCGGCGAGAACCCCGGCGAGCGGAGTGAAGGTCAGGTTGACGGGGAAGTTCCAGGGCGAGATGACGCCGACGACGCCCAGCGGCTGATAGTGGATTTCGGCCTTGGCGCCGAACCAACCCAGGATCGCGGGCGTGGGCTTGCGCTTTTCCATACGCATCCATTTGCGAAGGTTGTCCTTGGCGTGCTTCAGCGGGCCGATGGAGCCGGAGACGTCGGTGAACTTGCTCATCTGGGGCGAGCGGCTGCCGAAGTCGCGGTTCAGCGCGTCGGCGATTTCGTCCTGGTTGTCGACGAGGATCGCAATGCAGCGGTCCAGGCGGTCGATGCGGACCTCGGCCGACGGCGGGCCGTCCTTCAGGTAGGCCGCGCGCTGCTTATCCAATAGCGCGCTCATCTCTTGCGCCGTCATCGACTTCGTCTTTGCATCCGCGACGCTCATGGCCGTTTTCTCCGTATCTATGTCGTTGTCTTGGTGCCTCGTTATAGACGAAAATCCTAGATCCCTGAAAAGGCGTTGGGCGGACGGTCTGACGGCGGTCGCGTCGGTCAGATGGACGCCCCATCGGTCCTTAGGATCGATCGTTCATGCCAGTGCCGACGCGTCGCCAAGGGGCCCCGTGCGCTCCTCGTTTCTGCACTTTGCACAACTGCCGCGGTTCCGCGTTAACGCGTGCCGTCGGCTATCTGCGGGGGGCGGGAATAGGCCGTTTACCGTATTCGAAGGAATGCGCGCTAAGGGCGAAATTTAATCGAATTTTTGGCCCTCGATGACACCATGCACGACCACGCGAATAGGGGTCCGCTCTCGCGTTCTTTGAGTGCGGCGTGCTGAGGAGTTTAAGCGGTGCATTATTGGGAAATGCCGGATCACGCGCGTGCCTTGAGCGACCGCGCCGTGGAGCTCATGCGCCAGTACAAAGCGCCGCCGACGCCGCCGCAATACGAGCTCTGGTTCAACTATGCGTCCGGTCTCAATCAAGAGCTGATCGACGCGTTGGACACCGCCGTGCAGGAAGGACATGCGACCGACGCAGCGCGCATGCGCGACCTTCATATGCGCTTTTTCGGCGGCGACTTGACGACCGCGGTCGACGACATGGGCGCGAAACTGCAGGAAGAGTTGCAGAAGTTCGCACACGTTTTGGAGAGTACGGGTCAGGATACGGCGACCTACGGCAAGACGTTGACCGTCGCAACGCAGCAACTGCATCACGGCGACATGACGCAGTTCAAACTCATCATCGAAGGCGTCGTCGCCGCGACGCGCGCCATGGAGGTCAAGCACAAGGTGCTTGAGAGCGAGCTCAAGACGTCGAGCAGCGAGATCAAATCTCTGCGCCAGCGGCTTGAGAGCATTCGCGAGGAGAGCCGTGTCGACTCGCTGACCGGCCTATTGAACCGGCGCGGCTTCGACGAGCGGATGACGCTTGCCGTGCGCGGCGCGGCCGACGGGCATGACCAGCTCTGTTTGCTCATCGGCGACGTCGATCACTTCAAGAAATTCAACGACACGTGGGGGCATGCGACGGGCGACCAAGTGCTTCGTCTGGTGGCGCAGTGCTTCAAGTCAAACACCAAGGGGCGCGATACGGCGGCGCGTTACGGCGGCGAGGAATTCGTCGTCGCGCTGCCGCAGACCTCGCTGGAAAGCGCCACGACCGTCGCCGAACACATTCGCGCGGCCGTGGAGTCGAAGAAGATTGTTAAGCGGTCGACGGGCGAGACGCTGGGTTCGATCACGCTGTCGATCGGCGTGGCGAAATACGTCGTGGGTGAGCCGATTGCGGAGACGTTGAGCCGCGCGGATGCGTGCCTCTATGCCGCCAAACGTTCGGGCCGCAATCGCGTGATAGCCGAGACGGCGCTTAACGCTACGGAACTTAAGATGAAGACCAGCAACTAGGCGAGCGCCGCTCGCCTTGCGCTTGGCGTGAGCTTATGGTGGCCTGAAGCGAAATTGCTTCGGGTTTGCGCTCATGGCTTACGAAAATATCCTCGTCGAAACGAAGGACGGCGTTGCGACACTGACGCTCAACCGTCCGCAATCACTGAATAGTCTGAACAAGGGTTTGATCGACGATGTCCGCACGGCGCTGAGAGCGCTTGCGCCGGATGCGTCGGTGAAGGTGCTTGTGGTCACCGGTGCGGGGCGCGGCTTTTGCGCGGGCGCCGATCTCGCCAATGCGGGGTTCGCGGACGGCGTGCAGCGGTCTGTCGGCGAAGGCATCTCGCATTCGATGGAGATCGGGTACAACCCGCTCGTGCGCGATCTGACCGGGTTTCCAAAACCGGTGATCGTCGCCGTGAACGGCGTGGCCGCGGGCGGCGGCGTTGGTCTGGCGCTTTCGGGCGATATCGTGCTGGCAGCGAAGTCGGCTTATTTCGTCCAGGTGTTCGGACCGAAGTTGGGGCTCGTCCCCGACATGGGATGCACGTGGCTGTTGCCGCAGCTGTTGGGCCGCGCGCGGTCGCGCGCGCTTGCGTTGCTGGGCGATCGGCTGCCGGCCGACAAGGCTGCCGAATGGGGTCTCATTTGGGCTTCCGTCGCCGACGATCAGTTGTTGAATGAGGCGTACGCGCTGGCGCAGCGTTTGGCCAAGGGGCCGACGAAAGCGTTCGGCGAGATCAAGCGTGTGTTGGATGCGGCGGCGCTGAATACGCTGGACGAGCAGCTGGAGCTTGAGCGGCGCGTGCAGCAGACGCTGGGCGATACCGAAGATTTTCGCGAGGGCGTGACCGCCTTCCTGACCAAGCGCGAAGCACAATTCAAAGGAAAATAAGGGAGACGCTTTCCATGGAATTCGAACGGGTGAAAGTCGACCTGCACGGCCGCGTCGGGGTGCTGACGCTCAATCATCCTGAGGTGATGAACGCCGTCAGTCCGGAGATGCTCAAGGGCTTGATGGGTGCGCTTGCCTATGTCGAGAAGCCGGAGACCGGCTTACGGGCGCTTGTCATGACGGGCGTGGGCCGCGGGTTTTGCGCCGGTGCCAATCTGGGTGGCGGCGCGGGCTCGAACGATTTCGGCGCGCGCGAGCGCGATGCGGGAGCGGCGCTGGAGACGGCCTATCATCCCTTCCTGCGGCGGCTGCGGAATTTGAAGATGCCGTTCGTGACCGCGGTCAACGGCGCGGCGGCCGGCGTCGGCATGAGCTTCGCCATGATGGGCGACATGATCTTGGCCTCGAAGTCCGCGTATTTCCTGCAGGCGTTCCGGCGCATCGGTCTTGTGCCCGACGGCGGCTCGACGTGGCTGTTGCCGCGCCTTGTCGGTCTGGCGCGCGCGAAGGAGTTGTCGCTGATGGGCGAGAAGTTGAGCGCCGAGCGTGCGCTTGAGTGGGGTCTTATCAACCGCGTCTATGACGACGCGTCGTTGATGCCGGAAGCGATGAAGCTGGCGGAGGAATTGGCGGCGGGGCCGACGGTCGCGCTTGGTCTGATCCGCAAGCTCTATTGGGATAGCCCCAACAACACGTACGAAGAGCAGCTCGACGCGGAGCGTCAGGCGCAGAAGGATGCCGGGCGCGCGGAAGATTTCGCGGAAGGTGTCGGCGCGTTCCTGCAGAAGCGCAAGGCCGAGTTCAAAGGGCGGTAGTCTTTCCGCTGGTGCAAACAAAAAAGGGCGACCCGCGGGTCGCCCTTTTTTCTGGCTTTCGCCGGATTGATTTAAGCGTTCGCTTCTTCTTGCGTCGCCTGGACGGGGCCGGAGTCTTTGCCCTTGGCTTCCACGTCGCGGTCGATGAACTCGATCACCGCCATGTCGGCGGCGTCGCCGTGGCGGAAGCCCGCCTTCAGCACGCGGGTGTAGCCGCCCTTGCGCGTCGCGTAGCGCGGGGCCAGCACGTCGAACAGCTTCTGCACCATCACGTTGTCGTTGCGCAGGTGCGAGAGCGCCTGGCGACGCGCGTGCAGGTCGGTCTTGCCGCGCTTGCCCAGCGTGATCAGACGCTCGACCACCGGGCGAAGTTCCTTCGCCTTGGGCAACGTCGTGGTGATCTGCTCGTGCTTGATCAGCGCCGAGGCGAGATTGACGAACAGCGCCTTGCGGTGGCTGCTGGTGCGGTTGAGTTTGCGGCCCGCTGAACCGTGACGCATGGCAGTCGTTCCCTATTCTGTGCTGGCGCGATCAAGCGCTCAGTATTGATCTTCAAACTTGCGCGCCAGTTCTTCGATGTTTTCAGGCGGCCAGCCCGGCACTTCCATGCCGAGGTGGAGACCCATCGAGGCCAGCACTTCTTTGATCTCGTTCAGCGACTTGCGGCCGAAGTTCGGCGTGCGAAGCATTTCGGCTTCCGTCTTCTGGATGAGATCGCCGATGTAGACGATGTTGTCGTTCTTCAAGCAGTTGGCCGAACGCACCGAGAGTTCGAGTTCGTCGACCTTCTTGAGGAGCGCCGGGTTGAACGGCAGATCCGTCTTCTGCTCTTCGGTCTTCTTCTAGCGCGGCTCTTCGAAGTTGATGAAAATCGAGAGCTGGTCCTGAAGAATTCGCGCCGCATAAGCGACAGCGTTCTCCGGCGTGATGGCGCCGTTGGTTTCGAGCGTGAGCGTCAGCTTGTCGTAGTCCAGGATCTGACCTTCACGCGTGTTCTCGACGCGGTAGGAGACCTTGCGGACCGGCGAGAACAGCGCGTCGACCGGGATGAGGCCGATCGGCGCGTCTTCGGGACGATTGCGCTCGGCGGCGACGTAGCCTTTGCCGGAGTTGATCGTCAGCTCCATGCGGATGCGCGCGCCGTGATCCAGGTTACAGATCACGAGATCCGGATTGAGGATGTCGACGTCGGAGACGGCCGTGATCTGGCTGGCCTTCACTTCGCCCGGACCTTCGGCCTTGAGCACCAGACGCTTCGGACCTTCGCTGTGAAGCTTGAGCGCGAGTTGTTTGATGTTCAGCACGATGTCGGTCACGTCCTCGCGGACGCCGGGGATCGACGAGAATTCATGCAGCACGCCGTCGATCTGAATCGACGTGACGGCCGCACCCTGAAGCGACGACAGAAGCACGCGGCGCAGCGAGTTGCCGAGCGTCAAGCCGAAGCCGCGCTCCAACGGTTCGGCCACGACCACTGCCTGTGTCCGGGCCGAGGCGCCGGGTTCCACTTGCAGCTTTTGCGGCTTAATCAGTTCTTGCCAGTTCTTCTCGATCACGGGGTCTTCCTTCGGCGAATGCAAATCGGGGGGATGCTTTATGCGTTAGACGCGGCGGCGCTTCGGAGGGCGGCAGCCGTTGTGCGGGATCGGCGTCACGTCGCGGATCGTGGTGACGGTGAAGCCCGCGGCCTGCAGCGCACGCAGCGCGCTTTCGCGGCCTGAACCGGGACCCATCACTTCGACTTCCAGCGTGCGCACACCGTGCTCCATCGCCTTCTTGCCGGCGTCTTCGGCCGCGACCTGGGCGGCATAGGGCGTCGACTTGCGCGAACCCTTGAAGCCCATCGTGCCCGACGACGACCAGGCGATCGTGTTGCCCTGCGCGTCGGTGATCGTGATCATCGTGTTGTTGAACGTCACGTTCACGTGGGCGACGCCCGACGTGATGTTCTTGCGCTCTTTCTTGCGCACGCGCGCTTTCTTTTCCGTCACCATTTTTCTGCTCTTGTCCTTTGTGCCGGCGGGCCGGCGAATTGATTACTTCGTCGCCTGTTTCTTGCCGGCGATCGGTTTCGCGGGGCCTTTGCGCGTGCGCGCGTTGGTGTGCGTGCGCTGACCGCGGACCGGCAGGCCCTTGCGGTGACGCAGACCGCGGTAGCAACCGAGGTCCATGAGGCGCTTGATGTTCATCGCGACTTCGCGGCGAAGGTCGCCTTCGACGACGAACTCGCGGTCGATGATTTCGCGGATCTGAATCACTTCAGCGTCCGACAGCTGGTTCACGCGGCGGTTCTCCGCGATGCCGACCTTCTTGCAGATCTCCACCGCATTGACCGGGCCAATGCCATGGATGTAGCGCAGCGAAATATGGACGCGCTTGTTGGTCGGAATGTTCACGCCTGCGATGCGAGCCACGAAATCTCTCCTGAATTCCTGTCAGTTCACGTTGTGCGATAACGCTGGGTGCAATGACGAATTACGCCAGCCCCGGTGCCCCGGAGGTAGCGTCCGCGCCCGACTGATACGGAAGGCGCGGAATATAGGCGGTTTTTCTAGCCGGTCAACCATTTGCCCAGCCAACTTTTCCCCTGTTTTCCACCGCCGAGGACCGCGTCAATTTGGGCGGTCACCTCGTCGATGGACTTCATGCCGTCGACCCGGCGAATTTTACCCTGAGCCTCGTAATACGGGAGAATCGGGGCTGTTTCGGCCTTGTAGACCGCCAGGCGCTTCTTGAAGGTTTCCGGGTCGTCGTCGGCGCGGACGGGCTCGCCCTTGCGGCGGGCCTCCTCGGCCCGGTTTTCGACCCGTTTGATGAGCTCGGCCTCGTTGACCTCCATGACGACCACGTGGTCGACGGCCAGGGTCTTGCCCTTGAGCATCTCGTCCAGGGCCTTGGCCTGGTTCACCGTGCGGGGGAAACCGTCGAGGACAAAGCCCTTGGCGCAGTCGGGTGCGACGATACGCTCAGCGATGATCCCAACCACGATCTCGTCGGGAACCAGGAGGCCCTTGTCCATGATGGCCTTGGCCTTCTTGCCGATCTCGGTCCCCTGGGCGATGGCGGCGCGCAGCATGTCGCCCGTCGAGAGATGGGCGATCCCATATTTCTCGTGGATGCGCTTGGCCTGCGTGCCTTTGCCAGCCGCCGGCGGACCGAAAAGGACAACGATCATCGGCCGGCCGGACCCTTGAAGCGCGACTTCTTGATCAAGCCTTCGTATTGGTGCGCGAGCAGGTGGCTGTGAACCTGAGCCACGGTGTCCATGGTCACGGACACGATGATCAGGAAAGACGTGCCGCCCAGCAGCAGGAGGTTACCGCCGTACTGGGCGAGGATGTATTCCGGGATCAAGCAGACGATGACCAGATACGCGGCGCCGATCGCGGTAAGGCGCGTGAGTACATAGTCGATGTACTCCGCCGTCTTCTTGCCGGGGCGGATGCCCGGAATGAAGCCGCCGTATTTCTTCAGGTTGTCCGCCGTGTCGGCCGGGTTGAAAACCACCGCCGTGTAGAAGAACGCGAAGAAGACGATCAGGAAGCCGTAGAGCGCCATGTAAAGCGGCTGCCCGTGTTGAATGAGGAGAATGATCTCAGACAGCCATTCGGGCGTGTTCGCGGCGTTGAACTGCGCGACCGTGATCGGCAGGACCAGCAGCGACGAGGCGAAGATCGGCGGGATGACGCCCGACGTGTTCAGCTTCAACGGCAAATGCGAACTGTCGCCGCCGAACATGCGGTTGCCAACTTGTCGCTTAGGGTATTGCACCAAGAGGCGCCGTTGCGCGCGCTCCACAAAGACGATGAAGGTGATCACCGCGACGACGAGCGCGTAGAGCGCGATGGCCGAGAACCAGCTGATCGAGCCGGTGCGCGCCATTTCGAGCGTGCCGACGAAGCCTTGCAGAAGGTTCGCCACGATGCCCGCGAAGATGATCAGCGAGACGCCGTTGCCGATACCGCGCGAGGTGATCTGCTCACCCAGCCACATCAGGAACATCACGCCGCCCGTGAGTGTGACCACGGTGGTGACTTCGAAGAAGATGCCGGGGTTGATGACGAGGCCGGGTTGCGATTCCAGACCGCGCGCGATCGCCCAGGACTGGACGATGGCCAAAGCGACGGTCAGATAGCGCGTGTATTGGTTGATGGTCTTTCGGCCCGCCTCGCCTTCCTTCTTGAGCTTTTCAAGCGTGGGGCTGACGGTCGTCATCACCTGCAGGATGATCGACGCCGAGATGTAGGGCATGACGTTGAGGGCGAAGATCGCCATGCGTTCGACCGCGCCGCCGGAGAGCATGTTGAACATGCCGAGCAGGCCCTGGGTCTGCTGCTCCATGATGCGGGCGAGCGACACCGGGTCGATGCCGGGGAGCGGGATGAACGTGCCGAGGCGATAAATAACGAGCGCACCTAGCGTAAACCAGATGCGCTTTTGCAGCTCTTCGGCTTTGGAGAACGCCGACCAATTGACGTTGGCGGCTAATTGTTCGGCGGCTGACGCCATTCAAGATACTCCTTGGGTTGCCCGGCGGCCCTTGTTGCCCTGCCTGCTGAGGGCCGCCCGGCGAACCGCCCCTATGCCTGTTTCGCCTGATTGGCGGCCGCTGCGCGATCAGACCGCTTCTTGGCGGAGTCGACGCGACGCTGAGCGCGCTTGCCGGGGGCGCGATCCTTGCGCGTGACGTGCTTGGCCTTCACGCCCAGCACCTTCACGTGGCCGCCCGCCTTTTTCACCGCTTCGATCGCCGAGCCGGAGGCGTGAGCGACTTCGAGTTTCAATTGGGTCTTCAGCTCGCCTTTTCCAAGGAGGCGGATGCCGTCCTTGGCGCTGCGGGCGATGCCCTGTGTCGCCAGCGTCTCAGCCGTGACCGTGTCGCCCGCCTTCAGCTTGCCGCTTTCGACGGCCTTCTGGAGCGTGCCGAGGTTCACGATGGCGAATTTACGCGCGAAGATGTTGTTAAAGCCGCGCTTGGGGATACGCATGTGAAGGGGCATCTGGCCGCCTTCAAAGCCGAACATGCCGTGGTGGCCGGTGCGGGCCTTTTGACCCTTCACGCCGCGGCCGGCCGTCTTGCCCTTGCCGGAGCCCGAGCCGCGGCCGATGCGCTTGAAGCGCTTGTGAGCGCCTTCGTTGTCGCGGATTTCGTTGAGTTTCATAACTAGCCTGCTTTGCGTGCGGGTTTCGCGTCGTCGACGACGCGCACCATGTGGCGGACTTTGCAGATCGCGCCCCAGATCGAGTCGGTGTTCTCGAGCGTCTTGCGGCGGTTCATCTTGTCGAGGCCGAGGCCGATCAACGTCTGACGCTGACCCTCTTCGCGGCGCGCGGGGCTGGCGACCTGTTGGATCGTGATCGTCTTCGTCTTCGGGCGACCTTCGGAGGTGCGGATCGTCATGTGCGTTACTCGGCCGAGATTTCGGCGTTGGGACGGCGCGCCGCAAGAATGTCGGCGACCGACTTGCCGCGCTTGTTCGCGATCATCTTCGGGCTGTATTCGGCCTTCAGAGCATCGAAGGTCGCGCGGACCATGTTGTAGGGGTTCGAGGTGCCGACCGACTTGGCGACCACGTCGTGGACGCCGAGCGCGTCGAACACGGCGCGGAGCGGACCGCCGGCGATGATGCCCGTACCTTGCGGCGCCGGACGCAGAACCACTTTGCCCGCGCCCCAATGGCCGGTGACGTCATGGTGCAGCGTGCGGCCTTCGCGCAGCGGAACGCGGATCAGCGATTTCTTTGCGGCCTCAGTCGCCTTGCGGATGGCTTCCGGCACTTCGCGCGCCTTGCCGTGACCGAAGCCGACACGGCCCTTCTGATCGCCGACGACGACGAGAGCCGCAAAGCCGAAACGCTTGCCGCCCTTCACCACCTTCGCGACGCGGTTGATGTGGACCAGCTTGTCGACCAACTCGCCGCGGTCACGGTCACCGCCGCGATCGCCACCGCGATCACGGTCGCCGCCACCGCGCTTGCGACGTTGTTCTCTTTCTTCCGCGACCATTGTCTAATCTTCCTTCAAAAGTTCAGACCGCCCTCGCGGGCAGCGTCGCCGAGCGCTTTGACTCGGCCGTGGTAGATGTAACCTCCGCGATCGAAGACGACATCCTTGATGCCGACCTTCTTCGCGCGTTCGGCGACGAGCTTGCCGACGATCGCGGCCGCAGCCGTATCGGCGCCGTTGCCCTTCGTCAGCGTCTTCTTCGCTTCTTCGTCGAGCGTCGAGGCGCAAGCCACCGTCACGCCCTTCGTGTCGTCGATGATCTGCGCGTAGATGTGTTTCGACGAGCGGAACACGGACAGGCGCGGACGCAGGCCGGAGACCTTGCGCAGTTTGATGCGGGTGCGCCGTTGGCGACGCGCGAATAGATCTTCCCGTGAAAGTGCCATGGCTGTCCCTTACTTCTTCTTGCCTTCTTTGCGACGGACCTTCTCTTCCGCGTACTTGATGCCTTTGCCCTTGTAGGGCTCCGGCTTGCGGAATTGACGGATCTCAGCCGCAACTTGGCCGACCTTCTGCTTGTCGATGCCGGACACCAAAATCAGCGTCGGCTTTTCGCACTTGATGTCGATGCCTGGCGGGATCGGATAGACCACGTCGTGGCTGTAACCGAGCTGCAGCTGCAGGTTCTTGCCCTGCACCGCGGCGCGGAAGCCGACGCCAGCGATTTCCAATTGCTGCGCGAAACCCTTCGACACGCCCTGAACCAGATTGTTCACGAGCGTGCGCTGCAGGCCCCACTGCGCGCGCGCCTTGTCCGTCGTTTCGACCGGCTTCAGCACGACGCCCGTCTTGTCGACCGACACGTCGATGCCTTCGACCACGCGCAGCGAAAGTTCGCCCTTGGGGCCTTTCACTTTCACTTCGCGGTC
This sequence comes from Alphaproteobacteria bacterium, assembly GCA_034440355.1. Taxonomy (GTDB): domain Bacteria; phylum Pseudomonadota; class Alphaproteobacteria; order Micropepsales; family Micropepsaceae; genus SZUA-430. The sequence goes on along the minus strand of JAWXBY010000039.1, from coordinate 8,057 downwards.
TTTGACCGTGGCGGTCACGCCTTGAGGCAGTGCCACCGGATGCTTACCAATTCGCGACATCGTTTCTTATCCTTCGCTGTGCCCGTTTGTCCGGCTTAGAACACTTGGCACAGAACTTCGCCGCCCACGTTTTGCTCACGAGCAAGCGCGTCCGACATGACGCCCTTGGGCGTCGACAAAATCGAAATGCCGAGGCCGTTACGCACCGGCTTGAGTTCTTTGATCGACGAGTAGACGCGGCGGCCCGGCGTGGACACGCGTTGAATCTCTTTGATCACGGGCTTTCCGTCGAAATATTTGAGTTCGATTTCGAACTCCGGCTTCGCTTGCGCGACCGTGACTTCGGCGTAACCGCGGATGTAGCCCTCGCCCACCAGCACGTCGAGGACGCGCTTGCGCAGGCTGGAGGCCGGCGTTGCGACTTTGGACTGGCCCCGCATCTGCGCGTTGCGAATCCGAGTCAGCATGTCACCTAAGGGATCGTTGATCGACATTGTTTTTGCTCCCTTACCAGCTCGACTTGACCATGCCGGGGATCAGCCCGTACGAGGCCAATTCGCGCAGCTTGATGCGGCACATTTTCACTTTGCGATAGTTACCGCGCGGACGACCCGTCAGTTCGCAACGATTGCGAATACGCGTTGGCGACGAATTGCGCGGCAGTTCCGCGAGCTTCAAGCGCGCAGCAAAGCGGTCTTCCGGAGGAAGCGCCATGTTGTTCGCCAGCTCCTTCAGCGCCACGCGCTTTTTCGCATAGCGTTTGACCAAGCCAACGCGACGCTTGTTCTTCTCGGTCGAGCTTTTCTTCGCCATTTGTCCTTACGTCCTAAATTCGCGCATCACTTCACAAACGGAACTTGGAAGGCCGCCAACAGGGCTTGCGCTTCTTCGTTCGTGTTCGCGGTGGTGCAAATCGTGATGTCCATGCCCCAGACGGTGTCGATCTTGTCGTAATCGATTTCCGGGAACACGATGTGTTCTTTCAGGCCCATCGAGTAGTTGCCGCGGCCGTCGAAGCTCTTCGGCGACACGCCGCGGAAGTCGCGGACGCGAGGCAGAGCGATCGTGACCAGGCGATCGATGAAGTCGTACATGCGGTCCTTGCGCAGCGTGACCTTCGCGCCCAAGGGCATGTTCTCACGAACCTTGAAGTTCGAGATCGCCTTGCGCGCCTTGGTGATGATCGGCTTTTGACCGGCGATCAGGCTGAGGTCGCGCACCGCGGACTGAATCTTCTTCGTGTCGGCCGTCGTTTCGCCGACGCCCATGTTGATGACGATCTTGTCGAGCTTGGGCACCTGCATCGGATTCTTGTAGCCGAACTTCTCGACCAGCTCTTTGCGGATGACGTCGTCGTAGCGCTTCTTGGCGCGCGGGACGTATTTCTCGCCTTCCTTCAGCGCAATACCCTTCGACCGCTGAGCTTCGCTCTGCGTCGTGGTCGCGGGACCGGTCGAGACGTCGCCCTTGCCGCCCTTCGCGTTTTTCGCGGCGCGCTTTTCTTCGGTCTTGGACGGCGGCGGACCCTTGGGACCCGAGGCTGCGGGAGCCGCGGCCTTGCCCTTTTTGCCCTTGTCTTTTTTATCGTCAGACATCGATCACTTCCCCGGACTTCTTCGCAAAGCGGACTTTGCGGCCGTCCTGCAACGTCTTGAATCCAATGCGCGTCGGCCCACCCGACTTCGGGTCGATGTGCGCGATGTTCGCAACCGAGATCGGCGCCTCTTTCGAGATGATGCCGCCCTGGCTGCGCTGGCTTTGCTTCGTGTGGCGCTTGACCATGTTCACGCCCGACACCAGCACGCGTTCCTCATCCGGATAGACCCGGAGGATCTCACCCGTGCGGGCCGCGCCGCCTTTACGCTTGCGCTCTTCGCCGGCGATGACGACCACGCGGTCGCCTTTTTTGAATTTGACGGCCATGGACTACAGAACCTCCGGCGCCAGCGAGACGATCTTCATGTGGTTCTTCGCGCGAAGCTCACGGGTCACCGGCCCGAAGATGCGCGTGCCCACGGGCTCGCCTTGGTTGTTGATCAGAACGGCGGCATTGCGGTCGAAGCGGATGCAGCTGCCATCGGCGCGGCGCACTTCTTTGGCCGTGCGAACGACGACCGCCTTCATGACGTCGCCCTTCTTCACCTTGCCGCGCGGGATCGCTTCCTTGATCGACACGACGATGATGTCGCCGACGGTCGCGTAACGGCGCTGAGCGCCGCCCAAGACCTTAATGCACATGACGCGCCGCGCACCCGAGTTGTCGGCAACGTCCAAGTTTGTCGTACTTTGAATCATGGGCGTAGCGCCTTCGTTTCCATCAAGCTTTCGAAGCGGCTGCTTCGTACAGTACTTCCCAGCGCTTCAACTTCGACATCGGCCGGCATTCTTGAATGCGAACCGTGTCGCCGGATTTGAAGCGGTCTTGTGCGTCGTGGGCGTGATAGCGCTTCGAACGGCGCACCGTCTTGCCCAGCAGCGGATGCGTGAAGCGGCGTTCCACTTCGACGATGATCGTCTGCTTGTTTTTGTCGCTGACCACGACGCCCTGCAAAATTCTCTTCGGCATTTTGTTCTCTCTCGCGCCCTATGCCTTCGCCTTGGTGCGAGTCTTCTCGCCCAGGACAGTGTTGATCTTGGCGATCGTGCGGCGCACGACACGCACGCGCGCAGTCTTCTCAAGCTGACCCGTCGCCTTTTGGAAGCGCAGGTTGAATTGTTCCTTCTTCAGCTTGACCAGTTCATCGGTCAGCTGGTCCGGCGACATGGCGCGGAGGTCGGAGGCGGCGGCGCTCTTCATCTTTCAATGCCCTATTCGACGTGGCCCAAGCGGGTCACGAATTTCGTCTTGATCGGCAGCTTCGCGGCCGCCAGGCCCAACGCTTCTTTCGCTGTCACGGAGCTGACGCCGTCGACTTCGAACATCACGCGGCCCGGCTTCACGCGGCAGGCCCAGAATTCCGGCGCGCCCTTACCGGCGCCCATGCGGACTTCGGCCGGCTTCTTCGACACCGGAATGTCGGGGAAGAGGCGGATCCACACGCGGCCCTGACGCTTCATGGCGCGGGTGATCGCGCGGCGTGCCGCTTCGATCTGGCGCGCGGTGATGCGGTCGGGCTCCATCGCCTTCAGGCCGTACTCGCCGTAGTCAAGCGTGTTGGCCGACGTCGCTTTCCCGCGAATGCGTCCCTTGAACTGCTTGCGGAATTTTGTGCGCTTTGGTTGCAGCATGGTTCGTTATTCCAGTTCTCAGGGCGCCGGCGCGGGGGTTGGCGAGCGTTTCTGACCACCGCCACCGCCTTCGTTGGCTTCGGCCATACGCTTGTCCTGTGCGCCCGGATCGTGTTCGAGGATCTCGCCCTTGAACACCCAGACCTTCACGCCGCAGGTGCCGTATGCCGTCTTCGCCGTCGCGACGCCGAAGTCGATGTCGGCGCGCAACGTGTGAAGCGGCACGCGGCCTTCGCGGTACCATTCCACGCGCGCGATTTCCGCGCCGCCCAGACGGCCCGCACAGTTGATGCGGATGCCGAGTGCGCCGAGCTTCAGGGCCGATTGCACCGCGCGCTTCATGGCGCGACGGAACGAGACGCGGCGTTCGAGCTGCTGGGCAATGCTTTCGGCGATCAGATGCGCGTCGACTTCCGGTTTGCGGATTTCGACGATGTTCAGGTGGATCTCGCTCTTCGTATACTTGCCGAGATCGGCCTTCAGCTTTTCGATGTCGGCGCCCTTCTTGCCGATGACCACGCCCGGACGTGCCGAGTGAATGGTCACGCGGCACTTCTTGTGCGGGCGTTCGATCGTGATGCGCGCGACGCCGGCCTGCTTCAATTTCTCGAGCAGGTAGTCGCGGATCTTCAGGTCCTCATGAAGGAGCTGGCTGTACTCGTGACGGTCCGCATACCAGCGCGAATCCCACGTGCGATTGATCCCGAGCCGAAGCCCGATCGGATTGACCTTTTGACCCATTACGCGGCCTCCTTCTTCGCCGCTGCCGGCTTGCGCGCAGCAGGTTTACCCTTGCCGCCTTTGGCCTTGGCTTTCGCCTTCTTTTCTTCCTTGGCCTGTTCGCGAACGATGATCGTCAGTTCGCTGAACGGCTTCAGGATGCTGGCGCCGCGACCGCGACCGCGGGCGTGGAAGCGCTTCAGCACCATGTCTTTGCCGGTCCACGCCTGCGCGACGATAAGGTCGTCGACGTCGAGGTTGTGGTTGTTCTCGGCGTTGGCGACCGCGGACTTCAGAACCTTGAGCACTTCGATCGCGATGCGCTTCTTCGAGAACGTGAGATCGGCCAGAGCCTGATCCACACGCTTGCCACGGATCAGCCCCGCCACGACGTTCAGTTTGTACTGAGACGTGCGGATCATGCGGCCGATGGCTTGCGCCTCGTTGTCGGCCAGGCTGCGTTCTCTTTCAGGCTTACCCATTTAAGCCCCCGCCCTTTTCACTTTTTTGTCGCCGGAGTGGCCGTGGAAAGTGCGCGTCGGCGAGAACTCGCCGAACTTGTGCCCTACCATTTCCTCGGTCACGACGACGGGGATGTGTTTCTGGCCGTTGTAGACGCCGAACGTGAGGCCAACGAACTGCGGCAGGATCGTGGAACGACGGCTCCAGATCTTGATCACTTCGCGGCGGCCGGACTTCTGCGTGGCTTCCGCCTTTTTCAGCAGATAGCCGTCGACGAACGGTCCCTTCCAGACTGAACGTGCCATGCGTCTTAAACCTTCTTCTTGTGACGGCTCGTCACGATCAGCTTGGTGGTGCGCTTGTTCGAACGCGTCCGATTGCCCTTCGTACCCTTGCCCCACGGCGTGACCGGGTGACGGCCGCCTTTGGTGCGGCCTTCGCCGCCGCCGTGCGGATGGTCGATAGGGTTCATCGCGGTGCCGCGCACCGAAGGACGCTTGCCCTTCCAGACGTTGCGACCGGCCTTGCCGATCACTTCGTTCATGTGGTCAGGGTTCGAGACCGCGCCGACCGTCGCCATGCACTCCAAGCGAACCTTGCGGGTTTCGCCCGAGTTCAGACGGAGGATGCCGTAGCCTTGGTCGCGACCGACGAACTGCACATACGTGCCGGCCGAGCGTGCGATCTTGCCGCCGGCGCCAGCCTTGAACTCGACGTTATGGACGATCGTACCGACCGGCATTGCGGCGAGCGGCATGGCGTTGCCGGGCTTCACGTCCGCCTTCGGACTCGAGATCACCTTGTCGCCCACGCCGATGCGTTGCGGCGCGAGGATGTAGACCTGTTCGCCGTCCGGATAGTTCACCAGAGCGATGAAGGCCGAGCGGTTGGGATCGTATTCCAGACGTTCGATCGTGCCTTCGACGTCGAACTTGCGACGCTTGAAGTCGATGACGCGGTAGAGCTTTTTGTGCCCACCGCCCCGCCAGCGCGTGGTGATGCGACCGGTGTTGTTGCGCCCGCCGTATTCCTTCTGCGGCTCAGTCAAATGCTTCGCCGGCCGGCCCTTGTGCAGGTGGCTGCGGTCGATCAGCACCAACTGGCGCGTCGAAGGCGTGGTGGGACGGAAAGTTTTCAGTGCCATCGTCTTAGAGCCCCGTCGTCACGTCGATCGTCGAACCTTCGTGCAAGGTTACGACCGCTTTCTTGACGTCGCTGCGTTCGCCCTTGCGACCGCGGAACATCTTTTTCTTACCCTTGGTCACCAGCGTGTTCACGCCTTTGACCTTCACCTTGAAGAGCTCCTCGACCGCCTTTTTGATTTGCGGCTTCGTCGCTTCGTGCGGCACGCGGAAGACAACCTGATTGTGTTCCGAGAGCTTCGTCGTCTTTTCGGTGATCACCGGCGACAGGATCGCCGCGTAAGCTGCGAGTTTGGTATTGCTCATTTGAAGCGCTCCTCGATGGCGCTCAGCGCGGCCTTCGTCAGCACGAGCTTCTTACGGCGCAGAACGTCGAGGACGTTGATGCCCTGAACCTGAAGAAGATCGATGTGCTTGATGTTGCGGGCGGCGCGTTGAAAGCCGGTATCGAATTCGGGGCCGTCGACGATAACTGCGGAGGTGAGGCCCAATTTGCCGAACGAGGCGGCGACTTGTTTCGTTTTTGCTTCGGTGCTCTTGGCGCCGTCGAGGACGATGAGATCGCCGTCTTGATGTTTCGAAGAAAGAGCCATCTTGAGGCCGAGTGCGCGAACCTTTTTCGGGAGATCGGTTTCGCGCGATCGAAGCACCGGACCCATCGCCTTGGCGCCGCCTCGGAACTGGCCGACTGCGGCCGCGCCGTGACGGGCTTGGCCCGTGCCCTTTTGCTTATAAATCTTCTTCGTCGTGCGGTCGATTTCGCGACGCGTCAGCACGCGATGCTGGCCCTTGTGGCGGCGATTTTCCTGCCACTGAATCACGCGCGCGAGAATGTCCGCGCGCGGCGTAATGCCGAACACGTCTTCCGAGAGCGTGACTTCACCAGCGGCGCCGGCATCGAGGGTGAGGACTTTGAGTTTCATCGTTTTGGTCCTCAAGCCGATTGCTGTTCAGCGGCGGGAGCCGCTGCGCCGGGTTTCTTCACCGCGGCAGGCTTCGGCGCATCTTTGTGCAGCGGACGCTTCACGGCATCGCGGATCGTGACCCAGCTGCCCTTCGAGCCGGGTACGCCGCCCTTGATCATGATCAGACCGCGTTCCACGTCGACCTTGGCGATCTCGACGTTTTGCGTCGTGACCAGCACCTGGCCCATGTGGCCCGACATCTTCTTGCCTTTGAACGTGCGGCCCGGATCCTGACGGTTGCCGGTCGAACCGGGCGAACGGTGAGAGATCGAGACGCCGTGCGAGGCTTCCAAGCCGCTGTAGTTGTGGCGCTTCATCGTACCGGCAAAGCCTTTGCCGATCGTGATGCCCGAGACGTCGACGATCTGACCCGGAACGAAATGGTCGGCCGTGATGAACGAGCCCACGTCGACCATGTTGTCCGGCGAGACGCGGAACTCAGCCACCTTGCGCTTCGGCTCAACCTGAGCTTTCGCGAAGTGGCCGCGTTCGGCCTTCGTCACGCGCTTCACCTTGGCCAGGCCGGAGCCCAGCTGAACGGCGGTGTAGCCGTCTTTTTCCTTCGTGCGTTGAGCCACGACCTGACAGCCGTCGAGCTTCAACACGGTCACAGGCACGTGCCGACCGTCGTCTGTGAACAGACGGGTCATGCCGAGCTTCTGCGTGATCACCCCTGTGCGCATGGCGAGCGCCACCTTCTCTTTTCGCTTACTGCAGCTTGATTTCGACACTGACCCCGGCCGCGAGGTCGAGCTTCATAAGAGCGTCGACCGTTTGCGGCGTGGGATCGATGATGTCGAGCAAGCGCTTGTGCGTGCGGATCTCGAACTGCTCACGGCTTTTCTTGTCGACGTGCGGCGAGCGGTTCACGGTGAACTTTTCAATCCGGTTCGGAAGCGGGATCGGTCCACGCACGCGCGCACCGGTACGCTTGGCCGTCTGAACGATCTCCTTGGTCGACACGTCGAGCACACGGTGATCGTAGGCCTTGAGCCTGATGCGGATGTTTTGGCTTTGCATGTGCCGTTCCGTTTCTTCTTTCCGACTTCGGATCTTCTAGTTCGTTTATTTTACAATCTTGGCGACGACGCCGGCGCCGACGGTGCGACCGCCCTCACGGATGGCGAAGCGAAGCTTCTCTTCCATCGCGATCGGAACGATCAGCTCAACTTCCATCGACACGTTGTCGCCGGGCATCACCATTTCGGTGCCTTCCGGCAGCTTCACCACGCCCGTCACGTCCGTCGTGCGGAAGTAGAATTGCGGACGGTAGTTGGTGAAGAACGGCGTATGACGGCCGCCCTCTTCCTTCGTCAGGATGTAGGCTTCGGCGGTGAAGTGCGTGTGCGGTGTCACCGAACCCGGCTTCGCCAGGACCTGACCACGCTCAACGCCTTCACGCTCGATGCCGCGCAGGAGGCAACCGACGTTGTCGCCCGCTTCACCCGAGTCGAGCAGCTTGCGGAACATTTCGACGCCCGTGACGACGGTCTTGGTCGTCGGACGGATGCCGATGATTTCGATTTCCTCGCCGACCTTG
>JAWXBY010000038.1:0-113493 GCA_034440355.1 Alphaproteobacteria bacterium | reverse complement strand
CGCGCCGGCGCGTGGCGAAGCGGTCCAGCTTCTTCAGCTGACTGGTGCCCAGCGCGCAGAGAATGTCGGGGATGCGGTAGTTCAGCCCCGGCGCTTCCATTTCGTAGTACCAGGGATTTGCCTCGTCGCGCGGGTCTAACGCTTCCGCACTCTGGACGAAGTCGTTCGGGTCGCGCGTCATGCCGTGCGTGCGGTCGCGGGCGATGATGCCGGCGAGGGCGCTGTCATTGGTGGTGATTGCGCCGCCTTCGCCCAGCGCGATCGTCTTGACCGGATGGAACGAGAAGCAGCTCATATCTGCGTAGGCGTTGTCGCCGATGCGGTTGCCGCGTCCGTAACTTGTGCCGATGGCGTGGCAGGCGTCGTCGACGATGCGCATGCCGTGATCGCGGGCGAGGGCGTGGATGCCTACGACATCACCGCATTGGCCGGCGAGGTGGACGTTGAAGACGGCGCTTGCGCCGGTTTCGCAGCGCGACAGTGCTTCTTCGAGGTCCGATGCGCGCATCAGGCCTGTGTCGGGGTCGACGTCGGCGAAAACGACGTCGCCGCCGTTCAGGCGGATTGCGTTCGCGGTGGCTAAGAATGTGACGGCGGGGACGATGGTCGTCGTGCCGGGTCCGAGATTGAGAGCGCGCGCCGCGAGATGGAGCGCGGCTGTGCCGTTGGAGCATGCGATCGCGTGCTTGGCGTTTGTCGCGGTCGCGAGCGCCTGTTCGAATTCGGCGACGCGCGGGCCGGTGGTTAGGTAGTCGCTGCGCAGGGCCTGCACGACGGCTGCGATGTCGTCATCTTCGATGACTTGGCGGCCGTAGGGCAGGAAGCTCATGCGAAAGCGTCGGCCAACATGTTTTGCAGCACGCGGGCGTCGAGGCGTTCCGGGTTCGCGTCGCTTGAGTAAGCGAAGCCTTCGCGCACGGGTTTGGCGCCACGTTCGATGTAGGCGTTGCGGGGACCGGCGAAGTAGCTGGGCAGGATCACGTAGCGGTCGATGAGTTCCAGCGTCTGGCGTGCGTCGTCGGCGGAGATCATGATTTCATGCAGTTTCTCGCCCGGACGGATGCCGATGACTTTGTGCGGCATTTGCGGCGCCATCGAGCGCGCGAGATCGGCGGTGCTCATCGACGGGATTTTCGGCACGAAGATTTCGCCGCCGTGCACCAGTTCCATCGACGACAGGACGAGGTTCACGCCTTGGGTCAGCGTGATCCAGAAGCGGGTCATGCGCGGATCGGTGATGGGCAACGAGTCGGCGTTCTCGGCGATCAGCTTTTGAAAGAACGGCATGACGCTGCCGCGCGAGCCTACGACGTTGCCGTAACGGACGACGCCGAAGCGGCAGCCGTCGGCGCCGGAGAGGTTGTTGGCGGCGACGAAGATCTTGTCGGCAGAGAGTTTGGAGGCGCCGTAGAGGTTGATCGGGTTCGCGGCCTTGTCGGTCGAGAGGGCGATGACGCGCTTGACGTTGCGGCGGATCGCGGCTTGCACCACGTTCTCGGCGCCGATGACGTTGGTCGCGATGCATTCGAAGGGATTGTATTCGGCGATCGGCACCTGCTTCAGCGCGGCCGCGTGGATGACGTAGTCGACGTCGCGCATCGCCATCTCAAGGCGGTCGACGTTGCGAACGTCGCCGATGAAGTAGCGCATGAAGGGGAAGCGGTCTTGCGGGAAGACCTGCGCCATCTCGTATTGCTTGAGCTCGTCGCGCGAGAAGATGATGAGCTTCTTCGGCTTATAGCGTTCGATCACTGTGCGCGCGAAGTGCTTGCCGAATGAGCCGGTGCCGCCGGTGACGAGCACCGTGCGGTCGTTCAGGTCGATCGCCGGATGCAGGAAATCGCGGGTCTGCTGATGCAGGCCGTATGCGCCGGGAAGGGCTTCGTCATCGTCGGTGGCGTAGTGGGGTTGGCCGGCAGCGGACATCGGGGACCTGATCGCGGGAGGAACTTCAGCGAAAAGGTAAGGCCCTGTTGGTTAAGGGCGACCGAAAATAGTGGAAACGAGACGTTAACGCGGGTCGCGCGGCTAGCGCAGCGTCAGGCCGTAGCGGAAGCAACGCGGGCCTGTCACGGCATCGGGCTTGCGCGTTTCGTCGAGTTCGAGTGCGGAGAGCGCCAGGCGGCAGAAGAAGCCTTCGCGCGTGCGTTGGTGATGGACCATGCCGACGAGTTGGGCCGTCGTGCGGTCGACGTCGACGCGAACGGCTCGGCTGTCGTCGCCGATTTCGATCCAGCCTTCGGTCATGCCGACGCCGGTCGAAGCCGAGACGAGGAACGAGATGGGGCGGCCGTGGTCGACCGTGTCGGTAAGGGCGAAGGTTTCGGCGCGGCGGCCGCCGTTGTGCGTGGCGAACGATAGGCGATCGTGGTCGAAGGCGGCTGGGTTCAACAGGAAATTTCCGAGACGCAGCGAGCCGCGGCCCCAGTCGGCCCATGCGAACGCCAGCTCGAAGTCCACGCGCGGCGTGTGGGCGGCAAAGCGCAGGCGTTTGAAGATGGGCCCAAGCGGCGTTGCGATTTCGGCCTCGACGATGGCGTCGCCGGTTTGCTCGTCGCCGAAGACGTTGGGGGCTGCCCAATCGAGGTCGGTGGTTTTCGGTACGCCGGGCGCTTCAAAGGTGCAGTTGCCGCTGTACCAATCGAATTGGAGGTCGATGTCTTCGTAGTAGCCGTGAAGGAGTGAGCCCAGCATGGCCGGGCGGCCGTCGCCACGGGCGCGGATTTCGTGGATGGCGAGGCCGCGGCGGCGGTTCAGGACCGCTGAAAGGGACGGGGTTTCGATCTCGAGCCATTTGTGTTCGGTGCGGCCGGCCGGCGCGCCCAAGGGAGCAGGGAGCGGCTGCTGCGGCACGGCAAAGACATCTTCGGCGGCGCTCAAGCGTTCGCGGTAGCGCAGCCAGCGGGTTTGGGTGATGTGGGTGCGGAAGTCGCTGGACCAGAGGTAGCAGAGTTCGCGCCAGGCGTTGGGGTCTTGGACGTTGCGGTCGTTGAGGCCCTGCAAGATACGGTGACAGCTTGCGTTGACGGCGAGGTCGTCGCGGCCCGAGACCGCCCAGCGGGTGATGTTGTATTTTTTCTGCTTCTTCACCGGCACGGGATAGGCGGCGGTCTGCAGGTCGAGGAGCTGGTTCGCGGCCGCGTTGTCGGTGAGCGCGAGTGCGTCCGACGGTTTGATGAAGCGCGCACGGGCGGAGTGGGCGAGGCGGGACCAGGCTTCGGCGATGCTTTGCCATTCGCCGGATCGGATCGCTTCTTCGGTGTGCAGGCGCTTGGGGCGGAAGTCGAAGATTTCGGCGTCGTTGCTGTAGAGTGGCAGCACGCGCGGGTCGCGACCGCGTTGGACTTCGACGAAGGCCAGGTATTCGCGTTGTTCGATGTCGCCGTGCGCGAGGCGTTGCAGTTTTTGGAACGCCATCGTGTGCGTCCACAATAGGCCGATCTCCGAACCGTCGGGTCCTCGTGCGCGCTGCGGGTGGAATTTCGTTTCGCTGTCCCAGTCGGGATGGTGCGCGGCGACGTTGTCCCAATCCATCAGGATCGCGCGATAGCCGGCGGCGAGATAGAGCGGGACGAGGCCTGCGCCGTAGGCTTGTTCGTTGACGAGGGCGATGGTCGGGCGGACGCCGAGAAGGCTTTCGTAGACGGTGTGGCCGATCGCCAGGTTCGCTTCGTTGACCTGCGCGGGGACGAGCGGGCCGATGAGTTGCGCATAGCCTGAGCCGATGAATTCGATGCGGCCCAAGCCGATTTGGCGGCGCAGTTCGCCGATCCATCTTGGATCGATCGCGGCGATGGTTTCCAGCGTGTAGCCGGTCGCTTCGATGGCGATGGGGGCGTTGATGGCGTCGGGGAGATTTAGGAGCGGCCAGTAGCAGCGGGCGATGACTTCGGGGCGCTGTTCTTCCTCGATCGACGAGAAGGCGATGTTGAGGTGGAAGAGCGCGAAGACGTTTAGCTTGCTCATGCGCGTGCGGTTTCGATTTTCAGCGCGGCGAGTGCTGCGGTTGCGTTCGCGCGTGCGGCGGCGACGTCTTTGCCGGTGGCCAGCACCATTGCCGCAGTGCAGCCGGAGTGTGTCGGCGGTTGAATTTCGTCCCCGGGGGCGACGGTGACGATGAGTTCTTCGATGCCGGGCGTGCGGCGTGCTTCTTCGAGGCCGGTGATACGTGTGACGCGGCCGGGTTCGGGGAAGGCGTAGCGTTGGACGATGGGGGTTAGGCGTTTCGGCATCAGGTCGGCGGCGTCGACCTGTTCGCCGAGCGCGATTTTGATCACCGCGCCGATGAAGTCGACGCCGGTGTTGAGCGGAATTTCGCGCGTGCAGAAGTATCCGCCCGACGCGCGCGCGGCGAGTTCGATGACGTAGGGCTTGCCGCCGACGACCACGAGGTCGCCTTTGATGTTGCCGGTGCTGATACCGAGGGCGCGGCCTGCGGCTTCGGCGGTGCGCTTGACGGCTTCTTGGGTTTTTTCGTCGAGGTGGCTGGGCAGGTCGCCGCCGTTTTCGATGAAGTACGGCGCGTAGCGGTCGAGGTATTCGTAGTTGCGGTCGGAGAAGCCCGGCGTGAAGCCGTCGCCTTCGATCAGGATCGATTCCGTCGAGATTTGTGCGCCGGCCAAATATTCTTCCACCATGACGCGGCGTGTCGGCGATTGCGCGGCGGCGCGGTCGAAGACGCCTTCGAGATCGGCGCCGGGTTTCAGGCGCTGCACGCCGCGGCTGCCGCGGCTGTCGACGGGTTTGACGACGAGGCAGTAGCCGCGCTGTTTAATGATCGAGTGGAGTTGTTCGGCGTCGGCGAGTGGGGCGAACCATGGCACCGGCACGCCGGCTTCGGCGAAGCGGCGCTTCATGGCCAGCTTGTCTTGTGCGAGTTCGGCGGCTTCGATCGGGATGCCTGGAATTTTCAAGTGCTCGGCGACCGTCGCGACGGTCAGCGGTGCGTCGCAGCCGATGGTGATGACGCCATCGATCGGGCGGACCGTGCGGTGATAGTTCTGTGCTGCCGCGAGCGTCTGCGCGGGGTCGTAGGTTGAGGCGATCAGTCGGTCGTCGGCGAGGTCGAAGCCGGGGGCGTTCGGGTTCAGGTCGCTGACTACGACGTGGCAGCCGAAATCCTTCGCGCGTTTGATCCCGTGCGTGGCCTGCACGCCGCCGGAGACGATGAGCAGGGTTTTCTTCTTCATCAGAAGTACAAGCCGCCGTTGACGTTGATCGTCTGCGCGGTGATGTAGCTCGATGACGGACTCGCGAGATAGACGACGGCGTCAGCGACTTCGTCTGAGGTGCCGAGGCGGCCGAGGACGATGGTTTCGGCTGCCTTCGCGACGGCGGGTGACGCCATGCCGGCTGCGGCCATTTCGGATTGGATGAGGCCGGCGGCGACGACGTTGGAGCGGATGTTCGACTTCGCGCCGAAGCGGGCGATGACTTGGCTAAGGGAGATGAGGCCGGCTTTCGACGCCGCGTAGTGCGCTGTGCGTGGGCCGCCGTATTGGCCGCTGACAGAGCCGATGTGGATGATGGAGCCGCCGCCCGCTGCTTTCAAATGGGGCAGTGCGACTTGGCTGCAGATGAAGGGGCCCTTGAGATTGACGCCGAGGATTTGATCCCAGTCGGCGTCGGTGACTTGGTCGAAATCGGTCGGTTTGTTGATGCCGGCGTTATTGACCAGGATCGAAAATTCGCCGAAGCGTTTTGCGGCTTCGTCCATCGCGTGCGCGACGGAGGCGCGGTCGGTCACTTCCATCTGCAGGGCGATGGCGGTGTTGTCGAGTTCCTTTTGCAAGGCCAACGCTTGGTCGCGTTCGCCGCGGTAGGTGAAGGCGACGCGTGCGCCGGCTTTCGCCAGCTTGCGCACGATGGCTTTGCCGATGCCGCGGCTGCCGCCGGTGACGAAAGCTGTGCGGCCGTCGAGCGGGGCGCTCATGAGCGGGCCTTGCGTGCGATGGCGCGGCGGGCGGCTTCGGCGATGTAGGGGGCGGTGAGTTTGTAGTGTTCGGCGAGTTCGTCCGGTTCGCCGGATTGGCCGAAGACGTCTCGTACGCCGACGAATTCGATCGGGCATGGCGTTGACTGGGCGAGTGCTTCGGCGACGGCGCCGCCGAGGCCGCCGTAGATGTTGTGGTCTTCGGCCGTGACCATGCAGCCGGTTTCTTTCGACGCCAGCGCGAGCAGCGCGGTGTCGATCGGTTTGATCGTCGGCATGTTGATGACGCGGGCGGCGATGCCGTCTTTCGCCAGCAGCTCGGCAGCTTCGACGGCGCGGGCGACTTCGACGCCGCAGGCGACGAGGGTGACGTCTTGGCCGTTGCGCAGGACTTGGCCTTTGCCGATTTCGAATTTGTGGTCGGGGCCGAAGAGGCGCTTCGATCCGCTGCGGCCGGTGCGCATGTAGACGGGGCCGTCGAAGTCGAGGACTGCGCGCGTGGCTTGCGCCATTTCTTCGGCGTCGGCGGGCGAGATGACGGTCATGCCGGGGATGGCGCGGAAGGCTGCGAGATCTTCGAGTGCTTGTGCGGAGCCGCCGTCGGGGCCGACGTCGAGGCCGGGGTGGCTCGCCACGATTTTCACATTGCGCTTGGCGTAGGCGATGGAGAGGCGCGCTTGTTCAATGGCGCGCAGGCAGAAGACGGCGAAGGTGGTGACGACGGGGATGAGGCCTGTCGCCGCCATGCCGCCGGCGGCGGCCATCATGTTCTGCTCGGCGATGCCGAATTGAAAGAAACGGTCGGGATGCGATTTGCGGAAGTGGTGCACGCCGGTGCCGCCGGCGATGTCGGCGTCGAGGACGACGACGTTCGGGTAGTCGTTGGCGCAGGCGCTGAGCGCTTTGCCGAAGGCTTCGCGCAATGAATCGCCGCTGGAGCCGATGAGTTGCGGGCTAGCGGACATCGAGCAGCTCTTTCATTTCGATGGCGGAGGCGCCGAGCGATAGCAATGCCGTTTCCGTTTGCTCGCGCGTGAGTTTCACGCTGCCGTGCCAGAGCGGCTGATCTTCCATGTAGGGAACGCCGCGGCCTTTGATCGTGTGAGCGATGATGACCGTGGGGCGCCAGTTGATGGCGCGGGCTTCGTCGAACGCTGCCGTGATGGCCGGGATTTCGTGGCCCAATATTTCGAGCGTGTGCCAGCCGAAGGCGCGCCATTTTTGCGCGAGGGGTTCGAGGCCCATGATCGCCTCGTTGCGGTCGTCGGATTGGAGTTTGTTATAGTCGATGATGGTGCAGAGGTTTGACAGGCGGTGGTGGGCGGCGCACATCGCGCCTTCCCAGACTTCGCCTTCTTGCATCTCACCGTCACCGAGGAGTGCGTAGACGCGTGCGGTTTTGCGTTGATGGCGCAGACCCAACGCCATGCCGATGGCGGTGGAGAAGCCTTGGCCGAGCGAGCCTGTGCTGGTTTCGGCGAGCGGCGTGTCCAACACGTGCGGATGGCCTTGGGCGATGCTGCCGAGTTTGCGGAGCGACAGTGCCGTCTTCGGATTCATGAGACCGAACGAGGCCCAGGTCGCGTAGAGTGCCGGGGCCGCGTGGCCCTTCGATAGGACGAAGCGGTTGCGATCGGGCGATGTGGCGCTCGATGCGTCGAGTCCAAGTTCTTGGCCGTAGAGCACCGATAAGATGTCGGCGCAGGAAAGTGAGCCGCCGGGATGGCCCGACGTCGCGTGATAAATCGCGGCGACGGACAGACGGCGGATTTCGCGCGCGTGTGTGGCCAGGCGTTCGATGTCGCCGTATTGGGCCGCGAGGCTCGCGCTCAAGTGGGACAGTTGGATGTTCGCGTTCATCTGTGTTCCGTTACGCCGCCATTTGCGTTTTGGCGCGCGCGAGGAGGTCGGTGTAGGCGAGGACTTCGCAACCCGGCGCGCGTTCTTGCGCTTCGATGCGGATTTCGTTGGCGAAGCTGCGCGACATGACGACGACGATGTCGGGTCTGACGTTGCCGAGGTCTTCGGGTGCGGTCAGGCGGATGCCGTGCGCTTCCTGTGCGTAGCGGATCCGATGCTTGTCGACGACGGCCGCGAGCGCCTGTGGGCGCAGGCCGCCGTTGTTGATCAGGCTGTTGAGCAGGCGTCCGGCGCCCCAGATCGCTACCTTGCGCGGCGCCATGGCGTCGATCATGGCTGCCACCTGGACGAGGGCGTTCAGGTTCTGCAGGCGCTGCGCGTGATAGGCGGAGATCAATGCGGCGGCGGCTTCAACTTCGCGCGGATCGGCGGATAACGCCGCCGACGCGCTTTCCGCCTTCACAGCGACGACCGTGATGTTCACCGTGTCGCGCGGATCGCCGATGGCCACGGCGCGGAAGCCGCAGACGGTGAGCAGGCGCGCGAGCGAGCGGGGCGAGAAATGATAGAGGTGCTTGTCGATGAAGAACTCTTCGACAATGTCGTCCGAACCGATGATCGCCGTGTTCGGCACTTCGAGCATCAGATAACCATTCGGCGCCAGGTTCGCATGGTGCGCCAGAAGGGCCTCGCGCGGGCTCTTCAGATGTCCAAGCGTGTGGCAAGAGTAGATGACGTCGAAGCCTTCCTTTTCGAGGCGCGTATCTTCGAGGCGCGCGTGCAGCCAGGTGAATCCGATCTTACCGGCCCAAGCGCCGACGATGCGTTCGTCCGGCTCGATGCCGAAGATGCTGGCCTTCGGGTAGGCGGCCTTGAATTCGAGACCGAATGCACCGCGACTGGCGCCGATGTCGAGGACACGCAGCGGCCGTTGCCGATTCAAGAAGGGCCTGAGTGTTGCGAGGTTGGCTTCGGCGCGGAAGCCTTTGCCGTAGCGCAGGTTGCCCCAGTCGGCGCCGGCCGAAGCGGTGGCCGGGCGGCGCTCCGCGCGATCGGTGCGCGGTAGACTTTGCAGCAAACCGCAGTGCGAGCAGAGCCAAACGGTGAGGCGGCGGGTGGAGTTTTGTGGTGCGTACACCTGCTCGAGCGCGGTGTTGTCGCAAAGATCGCATGAAAAGGGCATGGAAGGTCCGCGGGTACGAGTGCAGCCGAGACCAGCGTCGGACTCTCGTGGTTAAGTTCGGGTTTAGAGCGCGCGCTATTCGCGCCGATGCGCCTAATACGCCACGCGGTACTCGGGCCGGCGGTCGTAGCCGAAGGTCTGCATCACATCGCCGGCGATCAGTTTGAACTGCTCGTTCTGCTCGGCGGTCAGCGGATAATCTTCGGGGCGGCTCACATTGTGCGGACGGTTGAGCAGGCCGACGACGCGGTCGTCCCACGGGAGCCCCAAGAAGTTAAGCAATCCTTGACGCGCGTCGGCACGGCCCACCAGGTCTTCGAGGCGCAAGGTGTGGCGGCGTTCCTGCGGGATGACGTCGAGGTCGTGAATGATGGTGCGATTGATCTCGGCCCAGTGGAAGGCGATGCGCTGAAACTGATTGTAGGTCAGGAATTCCAGTTCCTGCTGGTGACCACGCGGCGGCAGCGGCCACCAATATTTCCTTTCCGGCGGCGGCGCGGGAAGTTCGCCGCGGGCGTCGTAATAACGCTGCAACGCAGCGGTCGACTGATCGCCGTAACACTCGGCGCCCATTTTGTGGAAATACGAACTCGCGACTTTGCGGCCGTCGCGAACCAGGTGGATGAACCGTGCGTTCGGGAACATGAGATCGAGCGCGGGAATGAGCCACGACAGCTTGTTCGACGCGTCGCCCCACAACAGGGCTTCGGAATAATGGATGGCCGCAGCATGGGTGGCGCGCAGCGTGTGCATCGCTTCGCCGAGGCCGATGAGGCCCATGTGGTATTTCACGGCCGCGGGTTGGATGTGATGCACCATGTATTCGTGATGCATCTCGGCCTGCGGGAAGCAGCTGAACAGGCGCTCCATCATTGCCGTACCCGAGCGGCCGGAGGAGAGGACGAAGAAGGGTGTGGTTTCGCTGGACATGTCTACGCCCAGGGTTTGCGCGCGACGATGACGACGCCGTGATGTGCGCCGTCATTGGCGATCGGCTTCGATTTGTGTGTTGCGGCGGTCACTCGATGGCCTCGTGCCTCGGCGGCGTTATGAGTTTGATAACGGTCGCGGCTTTAGAATTGGTTAACGTCTGTTTACGGATTGTTGGGGCGACCGATGGCGTGTCTGTTCATTGCCGAAGTCTCGAGCAATCACGACCGCGACCTCGCGCGCGCGTTCGAGTTCATCGATCGCGCGGCGGCGATCGGATGCGGGGCGGTCAAGTTCCAGCTGTTCAAGATCGACGAGATGTTCGCGCCGGAGATTTTGGCGCAGAGCGCGAAGCATCGCGCACGCCGTGAATGGGAGCTTCCCGTCTCGTTTCTGGGGCCGATTGCGGAACGTTGCCGGTCGCAGGGTGTGCAGTTCATGTGTACGCCGTTCTATCTGAAGGCGGTCGAGGAACTTCGGCCGCATGTCGATGCGTACAAGATCGCGTCATATGAGTTGATGTGGGATGCGTTGCTTGCGGCGTGTGCAGAGACGGGGAAACCTGTGATCCTGTCGACCGGCATGGCGACGATCCCTGAGATTACGCATGCGGCCGATGTGTTGCGGAAGCATGGCGCGCGCGACGTGACGCTGCTTCACACGGTGTCGGCGTATCCGACGCCGCCGGATGAGGCGAACTTGGGTGCGCTGAAGACGATTTCCGACGCTACGGGGTTTGCTTGCGGCTGGTCGGATCACACGGTGTCACCGGGCGTGATTTTGCGCGCCGTCTGCAAATGGAATGCGCCGATGGTCGAGTTTCATCTCGATCTCGACAAGACGGGGGCGGAGTACGCCGCCGGCCATTGCTGGTTGCCGGAAGAGATGGCGCCGGTGATCGCGATGGTGCGCGCGGGTGAGCGTGCGGACGGTTCGGGCGTCAAAGAACCGCTGCCGTCGGAATTGCCTGATCGCGAATGGCGTGCCGATCCGTCGGACGGGATGCGTCCGATCAAACATATCCGGCGCACTTGGCGCCCAGAGGCTGCGTAACAGATGCCGAAGAAGCCGCACATTGCCGCCGTCGTGCAAGCACGTATGCGTTCGACTCGCTTGCCGGGCAAGGTGCTGAAACCGATCGTCGGCCAGCCGCTGCTGTGGCACATCCTGCATCGCCTGCGGAAGTCGGAGTTGATCGAGACGATTTGCGTCGCGACGACGATCGATCCGGCGGACGACGTGCTTGCCGACTATGCGCAATCGCAAGGTGCGGTTGTCGTTCGCGGGCCGGAAGACGATGTGCTGGCGCGGTTTGCGCTGGCGTCGCACACGATCGATCCCGACATCATCGTGCGGGTGAATGCGGATGCGCCGCTCGTGGATGCGGGGTTTATCGATTATCTCATTCGCGAGATGATGCGGCTGCAGGCCGATTTCGTGACGTTGAAGCCGGGCGTGTCGGCGATCCATGACGGCGCGGATCCGATGACACGCTGGGCGCTCGATAAGCTGGTGGTGAAGGCGCACGACGATCCGGTCGCGCGCGAGCATGTCAGCGCCTATTTCAAGATACATCCGGAGTTCGTGAAGGTTGCGCAGATCGACATGCCGGCGAAGTGGCGCTTCAAGGGTGCGCGGTTGTCGGTCGATACGCCGGCCGACGTGACCTTCATCGAGACGATTTATGACCGTCTGCACGCGCAGGCGGGTGAGGCGACGCTGACCGATCTTGTGGCGCTGCTCAATCGGGAGCCCAGTTTGCTCGATCTCAACGCGCATGTTCAGCAGAAGGCGGCGACGGCTTCGAGCGGCACGGTGCTGATGCGCTGCGACGGTAGTGCCGCGATCGGGCTTGGTCATGTGCGGCGGTGTCTGAGCATCGCGAAGGCGTTGCGCGACCGCGAAGGGTTCGGCGTTCGCTTTGCGATGAAGGATGACGCGCTGGCGATTGAGCCTGTGCAGGCCGCCGGTTTCGCCATCGATGTGATGCCGAGCGGTGCTAAGGAAGTCGACTGGCTGCTGGCGCTTGCTGCGGAACATAAGCCGGTGGCCACGGTTCTAGATGTGCGGACGGATTTGTCGGCGACGTCGGTGATGCGCCTTCGCGGCGCCGATACGATCGTCACTTTGATCGATGACGGTAGCGCGCGACGGCTCGCGGCCGATGCGTCGTTCTATCCGCCGGTGCCGCAGGTGTTTGCGCTGAATTGGGAAGGCGCGGAGGCCGAGCCTTATGTCGGTTGGGAATGGGTCGTGCTTGGGCACGATACGATGCCGCCGTTCACGCGTCGCGATGGGCAGCCGCGCATTGTCGTTTCGATGGGCGGGTCTGATCCGCAAGGTTTGACGCGAACTGCGGTACGGGCGTTGGCTTCGCTGAAGCCGGCGTTCGATGTCACCGTTGTTGTTGGGCCGGGCGCTGATGCCCGCATGGAAAGCGACATTGCGAAGATTGCGCCGCGTTACACGATCGTGCGCAGTCCGAACGATCTGCCGCGGTTGATGAGCCAGGCGGATTTGGGGCTGATCAGTTTTGGCGTGACGGCCTATGAGCTCGCTGCGCTTGGCGTGCCAGCCGCTTACTTGTGCCTGACCGAAGATCATGCGCAGTCCGCGTCGGCGTTCGAGCGGGCGGGGATGGGTGTGTCGCTGGGCGTCGCGTCGCGCGTCAGTGAAGGCGATATCGCCGAGGTCGTCGCCGAGTTGCTTGAGGATCCTGCGCATCTGCGTGCAATGGGTGCGGCGGGGCGGATGAATGTCGACGCGCGCGGTGCTGCGCGGATTGCGGAGCATGTCCGGCGGTTGGTTGTTGAGCGTGCCGAGGCGCTGAGCGTTGTCGGCGCGAAGCCGTTGGCGATTGCTGTCTAGGAAGGAAGTGCGGGCGGGACGCCCGCGCTCCCAGACTCACCCGACACCGTAGCTTTGGACGAGGCTGCCGGCGACGAGGGCCCAGCCGTCCACCAAGACGAAGAAAATGAGTTTGAACGGCAGTGAGATTGTCACTGGCGGCAGCATCATCATGCCCATGGCCATCAGGAGTGAGGCGACGACGAGGTCGATGATCAAGAAGGGGATGAACAAGAGGAAGCCGATTTCGAAGGCGCGGCGGAGTTCGCTGATTAGGAAGGCCGGGATCAGGATGCGCAGTGGGGTTTCGGCGGCGGTTGCTGGCGGGGCTTGTTTGGCGAGGTTGAAGAAGAGTTGGAGGTCGCTTTCGCGCACGTGCTTCAACATGAAGGCGGCGACAGGGGCGGCGGTTTTGGTGAAGGCTTCGGCCGGTTCGATCTTTTCGGCCATCAGCGGCTGGATGCCTTCGTTGTAGGCCTTCTCGAATGTCGGGGCCATGACGAAGGCGGTCAGGAATAGGGCGAGCGAGATGATGACGCTGTTCGGCGGGCTTTGCTGGATGCCGATCGCGGTGCGCAGCAGCGAGAGCACCACCACGATGCGCACGAAGCTCGTCACCATGATGAGGACGGACGGCGCGATGCTGAGGACGGTGATCAGCGCGACGAGTTGAATGAGGCGCTCGGTCATGCCTGAGCCGCCTTGGCCGAGGTCGAGCGTCACTTGCTGTGCGGCGGCGGGTTCGACGGAAAGGACGAGCGCGAAGAGTGCGGCGAGAATGGCGGGAATGAACCTCACAGACGTGCTTCCGTTTTGATCGTCACGAAGCTGGAGCCCGACATCTGGGGCTCTGGAATGCTGACGGCGTCGATGTTGGCGTCGACGAGCGTTTCGCCGGTGGGCGAGAGCAGGAGCAGATATTCTCTGTTGTCGCGGCGTACGATGACGAGACGGCGGCGGGCGTCGAGCAGCATCGATTCGACGATGCCGAGGCGGCGATCGTTTTGGCGGCGGCCGCCTTGTTGAATGAAGCCGAAAGCGCGCAGCGCGTAAGCGGCGGCGCCGATCAGTGCCAGTACAAATATCAGCGCTGCAACGAAGCGAAGATATTGGGTGGGGTCGTCCATTTCCGCATCTCGCGAATAGTGATTTCGAGATGGAGAATGGGTTCGTAACCTTAAGTCCGACTAAACGCGCGGCAGATTTTTCCTGGTTATCATTCGGTGAATACCGGTTAGCGCAAGATGAAGAATACGCACGAGCGGCGGATATGCTTGAGCAGGTTCGTCAGATCGTTCGAATATCTTCTCCGGTCTTAAACTGCTTTTAAGCGTCCTCGGCAAAACTTGCCTCTGCCACACGTGCGGGATCGGTCCCGCGTAGGACGGACGCAAGATGAGCTTCGCAGATCTGCCGATCTTCAACCTGATGCAGCAGAAGATGAGCTGGCTGGGCAACCGCCAGGACGTTCTCGCGCGCAACATCGCGAACGCGTCGACGCCGGGTTTTGTGCCGCAGGATTTGAAGGGCATCGATTTCGGTTCGGCGCTGAATGCGGCGACGCGCGGCGACATTCAGATGACGAATGCACGGCATCTGTCGAGCGGTTCATCCTCAGGCGGAGCATTTCGCACGATGGCTGCACCGGGCTCGCAATCTTCGCCCGACGGCAACTCCGTCATTCTGGAAGAGCAGGCGATGAAGGTGGCCGACACGCAGATGCAATACGCAGAGGCGGCCGGTCTCTACAAAAAGATGATGTCCATGTGGCGTTCCGCGTTGGGCGGCCACGGTTAAAGGAAGGGTCGATTCATGGATACGATGAAATCTATGCTGATCGCGGCGTCGGGCATGCGTGCGCAGTCCGAGCGTATGCGGGTGATCGCCGAGAACTTGGCGAACGCGAATTCGGCGGCGTCGGGGCCGGGCGAAGATCCGTATCGCCGTCAGCTTCCGGTGTTCAAGAACGAACTCGATCGCGTGACCGGCGTTTCCGCCGTGCATGTGAAGAGCATCGTCAAGGACAACTCGGACTTCCGCGAGCAGTACATGCCGGGCCATCCGGCGGCGGACGAGCGCGGCTATGTGAAGATGCCGAACGTCAATTCGCTGGTCGAAATGATGGACATGCGCGAGGCGCAGCGCGCCTATGAAGCGAACCTGAGCATCATCGACAACACGCGCACCATGATGGCGCGCACCGTCGACCTTCTGAAGCGGTAAGGACCTAACCTATGGCAGCCGTCATTAATCCCGCCGCGATCAACGCCTATGCCCAAGCCGCCAAGATGGGCGGCGCGGGCGGCGCTGAGGCAGTGGCCACGCCGGGCGCGTCGTTCGGCGACATGCTGTCGAACGTGCTGGGCGAAGCGTCGAGCACCGGCAAGATGGCGGAAGCCAAAGCCGGCGAATTGATGAAGGGCAAAGGCGACATCGTCGACGTCGTCACCGCGGTCAACGCGGCCGAGATGTCCCTCGAGACTGTCGTCGCCATTCGCGACCGCGTGATCGCCGCCTATCAAGACATCATGCGGATGCCGATCTGATTTTTTTGTGCTTGGCGCTTTCAGTAACGTTACGACGGAGTTGATTTCATGACCGGCGGTGAAACCTTGGACCTGGCGCGCGAAGCGACGTGGGTTCTGATCGTGATGGCGGGGCCGGTCATGGTGATCGGACTCATCGTCGGCGTGGTGATCGGCATCTTGCAGGCGCTGACGCAGATTCAAGAATCGACGCTGGTCTTCGTTCCGAAAATCCTCGCTATTTTTGCGTCGGTCATTCTGCTGCTGCCGTTTATGGCGGCGTCCATGTCCGGTTTGATGGACACTATCGTTCAGCGCATCATCGCGCAGTAGGCACCGTCATGATCGGCGGGCTCGCTGATATTCTTCCGGCCGACGTCACCACCTTCACGCTCGTGTTTTCGCGCGTGGGGACGATGGTTATGGTGTTGCCGGCGCTTGGCGAAGCAACGATTCCGCCGCGGGCCCGGCTTGCGCTCGCGCTCGCGCTCACGCTCGTGATGGCGCCGGGGGTTGGCGCGGCCTATCCGGCGACGGCCGGCAATATCGGCCAGACGGCGGGTCTCGTGATTTCTGAGATCGTCATCGGTTTGGCCGTCGGGCTCATCGTACGGATGATGATGTCGGCGGTGCAGGTTGCGGGCAACGTGATTGCGACGCAGACGGGTCTCGCGTTTTCGCAGACTTTTGACGCCAATCAGGGCACGCAGAGCGCGCTGGTCTCCATGTTTCTGTCGCTGCTGGCGGTGACGCTGATCTTTGCCACCGACATGCACCATCTGCTTATCGCGGGTATCGAGCATTCGTTCGCGCTGTTTCCGCCGGGCAAGCTGCCGCCACCGGCCGACTTCATGAATCTCGCGATCCAGACCGTATCGGGCCTGTTCACGACCGGCTTGCAAATGTCGGCGCCGTTTATCGTTTTCGGCCTGATCATCTATGCGGCGTCCGGCGTCATCGCGCGGATGATGCCGCAGCTTCAGGTTTTCTTCATTGCCATGCCGCTTAATATTTTGGCGGGCTTCGTCCTCTTGGGTCTTACGTTGTCGACAATGATGCTCTGGTTCTTGGAAGCGTTCCAAACCCAAGCTCAGCTGTTCGTGCCCCACTAAGGGTCGAACGCTGCGATGTCCGACGATAAAGACGACGCACAGAAAACCGAACAACCTACCCAAAAGCGGCTGCAGGAGGCCGAAGAGAAGGGCGACGTTGCGCAGTCGCCGGACATCGCGGCGTGGCTGGTGCTCGCCGCCGCGACCGGGTTTATCGCCATGTGGGCCGGAACGACGGCGAGCGGTCTGCGCCAGATGATGACGGGGTTTCTGTCGCAGCCTCACACGCTGTCGCTCGATCGCGCGACGACGAGCGGGTTGATGGAGGGCGTCGGGTATCAACTGCTGTGGATTCTTGCCGTTCCGTTGGGCCTATTGCTCGTGGTCGGCGTGGGCGCGCATGTCGTTCAGCACAAACCCGTGTTCGCGTGGACGAAGCTGAAGCCGGAGTTTTCGCGGCTGAGCCCGGTCAAGGGGCTCGACAAGCTATTTGGGCGCGTTGCGCTCATGAATTTCGTCAAGGGGTTGCTGAAGACGGTCGTGGTCGCGGTCGCGGTCTGCGCGACGGTTTGGGCCGCGCGCGATCAGCTGTTGGGCCTTATCACCATGCCGATCGCGGGGCTTCTGCCGATCGTGCAGAGTCTGACGGTTCAGATCTTGATCGCGGCGCTTGCCGTGTTGGGTGTTATCGCGCTCGCCGACTTCGGTTGGCAGTATTTTGAGCGCATGCGTCGCCTTCGGATGACACGTCAGGAAGTGCGCGACGAGCACAAACAAAGCGAGGGCGATCCGGCAGTTAAGGCGCGTATCAGACAAATTCGTTCAGAACGCGCCCGTAAGCGTATGATGGCGAATGTCCCCAAGGCCGCCGTCATTATCACCAACCCGACGCACTATGCCGTCGCCTTGGCCTACGAATCAGGCAAGATGGGCGCTCCCATCTGTGTCGCCAAAGGTGTCGACGACATTGCGTTGAAAATTCGTGAAATCGGCAAAGAACACAACATTCCCATCGTAGAAAATCCGCCGCTTGCACGAGCCCTTTACGCCTCTGTCGACGTGGATGAGAGCATCAAAGCCGAGCACTTTACCGCCGTGGCCCAGGTCATCGGCTTCGTGATGCGCTTGAAGATGAAAGCCTCGTCCGCGCGTACAGAGCGTCGTAAATGAAACCTGCGATTGAGTCCGCCGCCGAAGCCACTACCGAAGTCTCCCCGGCGAAATCGACCCGACAGTTCCGTCTGAAGCTCTCCATGGGGCAGTGGGCGCTCGCGCTGTTCGGCATCGCGTGCCTGTGCGGCGTGAGCGTTATCGTGTGGCCGGATGCGGCGGGGCTTGGCGGGCTTGCGTTTCTGATTGCGATCACGCTGTGCGGCGCTGCGCTGATGTTCGTGTTCACAGCCGGGCGGCTTGTATCGCCGGAGGCGCCGGCGCGGTTGTTCGGCGCGGCGCTCGATACGGATCATCGGGCTTGTTCCATTACGTCGCCGGATGGGTCGGTCGCTTACGCGAACCCTGCTTGGCGCAAGTTGTTCGGGCGCAGTGCGTCGGGCGGCGAAGTGTTGCCGGTCGCGGGATTTTCGGCGGACCCTGAGACGGCGCAGCGGCTTTATCAATTGGTGCGCGCGGCGAGTTTGAAGGAAGCGCGTGAAGAAGAGCTGAAGCTCAAGAACGTGGCCGGCAAGTGGGTTCACGTCGCCGTCGCGCCGGTCAGTCCGCAGGGGCATACGGTCTGGCGCATCGTCGATTCCTCGCCGCGCAGGCCCGTGCTGCACAGCGTCGATGCCGCGCGTCAGTCCGTGGTGGTGCAGTTGCGTCCGCTGGAGCAACCGATGCTGCCGGGGATCAGCGGCGTCGAGGCGCGCATTCCGCGGTTCATTCAGGATGCGCCGCTCGGCATTGCGCTCATTGATGCGGACGGCGTCTTGGTCGAAGTGAACGCGGCCTTTGCGGCGGTTTTAGGCAGCGATGCGCGGAAACTGAAAGAGCGCGTACTCTACGACTTCTTGCGTGATCAGGCGGTGCAGGAGACGCGGGCGCGGTTGACGTCGCTGGGCGTCGGCGACGTTTCGCGTGCGCCGGTCGACGTGCGGTTCAAGGCGGGGAATGAGCGGACGGCGCAACTCTTCGCGAGCCGCTTTGATCCGGCGGAGATCACCGGGGCTTCGTATGCGGTCTATCTGATCGACACGACCGGGCAGACGGCGCTTGAGACGCAATTTGCGCAGTCGCAGAAGATGCAGGCGGTGGGCCAGCTCGCGGGCGGCGTTGCGCATGACTTCAACAATCTTCTGACCGTGATCAACGGGTATGCCGAGTTGCTGTTGCAGCGGCATCAACCGGGCGATCCGTCGTTTGCGGATTTGAACGACATCCGCAACACCGGCCTGCGCGCGGCGTCGTTGGTGCGGCAGCTGCTGGCGTTCTCGCGTCAGCAGACGCTTGAGCCGCAGGAATTGAGCCTGACGGATCTCGTCGCGGATTGGTCGGTGACGTTGCGGCGGTTGATCGGCGACCGGGTGAAGCTGAAGGTCGAGCACGGGCGCGATTTGTGGCCGGTGATGGCGGATCCGACGCAGATCGGCAATGTGCTGATGAACCTCGTCATCAATGCGCGCGATGCCATGCCGCACGGCGGCGTGCTCACGATCCGCAGCACGAATGTCAGCGTCGAGGAAACGCGATCGGTCGGGCAGGTGCTGATGCCCTCCGGCGACTATGTGACGATCGAGGTCGAGGATACCGGCATCGGCATCCCGAAAGAAAACCTCGCCAAGATTTTCGAACCGTTCTTCACGACGAAAGAAAAGGGCCACGGCACAGGCCTTGGTCTCGCGTCGGTGTACGGCATCGTGAAGCAGACGGGCGGTTACATCTTCCCCGAGTCCGAGGTCGGGCGCGGGACGGTGTTCCGCATCTATCTGCCGCGTCACACGCCGCTGCCCGTCGTTCAGCCCACGGCGGCTGAGGTCGAGAAGGCGCAGACGCCGCGCGATCTCACCGGCGTCGGTACGATCCTGCTCGTCGAAGACGAGGACGCGGTGCGTGACTTCGCGGTGCGTGCGCTGACCATGCGCGGCTACAAGGTGCTGGACGCGTCGGGCGGCGAAGAGGCGCTCGACATCGTGCGCGACCATGACGGCGGGATCGACCTTCTGATTTCGGACGTGGTGATGCCGGGCATGGAAGGACCCGCGCTGCTGAAGGCCGTGCGCGAGATCAAGCCGGAACTGCGCGTGATCTTCATCTCAGGCTACGCTGAAGAGGCGTTCCGCAATTCGCCGGACAAGCCCGAAGATTTCCACTTCCTACCGAAGCCCTTCAGCTTGAAGCAGCTGACGAGTAAGGTGAAAGAGGTGCTGGGCGAAGGCTGACGCACCTTGGAGGTGTCGTGACCACGCCCGATCCCGAAACCGTTCTCTATCGCGTCTTCGCGCAGCGGTTTCCGACCGAGGATTCCTGCCTCGATCATTTGCTGGAGATCCGGTTCGGGAATCCGGGGGCTTGTCCGTCTTGCGGGCGAGTGGGGCGGTTTCATCGGCTTCGGCAGCAGCAGGCGTATGTGTGCCAGTGGTGCGCCTATCATATTCACCCGAAAGCAGGGACGCCGTTTGCGCGGTCGCGGACGCCGCTGCAGGACTGGTTCTATGTGATGTTTCTCTATTGCGCGGGGCATAAGCGGATGACGGCGCGTGAGGTGCAGCGGCAGGTGGCCGTCACCTACAAGACCGCGTGGCGCATGTCGGACGCGATCAAGAAATATCTGGCCGGGTGAGGTTTTACCGCCATTGCCTCGCCGTCAGTTTCGGGGGCATAGTCGCGGCCGTATTTCGAGGAAGCGACGTACATGTTCGCTGCAGGACGTACACGCTAGCTGATTGATCAGCATTGCCTGGCTGACCCTTCGCGGGTGCGAGCCGGCTTCGCGCGTCCATATACTCTCCTTTCTGAAGCGGCTTTCTCATGGCTTTTCTCGGCAATACGACCGTCAATCGGATCAATGCGCATTACGGCATTCACGCCTTCGCCCAAGGGGCGGGCGGGATTTTTCTGCTCGTGTTTCTTCTCAAGATGGGGTTGTCGGTGCCGGCGACCTTATTGGCGCTGGCCGCCATCGTCGCGGGGCGGTTCGTGCTGCGGCCGATTGTGTTGCCGCTGGGCAAGCGGTTCGGGCTGAAGCCGCTCTTGATCTTCGGCAGCACGGTTCATGCCGTGCAGTATCTGGTGTTGGCGGAGGTCGACGGTATTGGGCCGGCGCTTTTCCTCTTCGTCTTCGTGTCGTCGCTCGGCGACGTTTTCTATTGGACTTGTTACCACGCGTATTTTTCGTCGCTGGGCGATGCGGAGCATCGTGGGCATCAGGTCGGCGCGCGCGAGGCGCTGGCCGCGGTCGTCGGGATCGTCGCGCCGTTGTTCGGTGCGTTTGCGCTTGAGATATTAGGGCCGCGACCGGCGTTTGCGATGGTGGCGCTGATCCAAGCGTCATCGGCTTTGCCGTTGCTGGCGGCGCCGAACATCGCGATTAAGCCTTCGGCCGAAGGTGTGATGCGTTCGGCGCGGTTGAGTATCGCGCTGTTCTTGTTCGATGGGTGGTTTGCCGGTTGCTATTACTTGATCTGGCAAATCGCGCTGTTCATCTCACTGGGCGAGAGTTATTCGGCCTATGGCGGCGCGATGGCGCTTGCGGCGCTGGTGGGCGCCGGGGCGGGCTTGATGCTCGGCCGACAGATCGATGCCGGGCGTGGTCAGCGTGCTGTGGTGATCGCTTGGGTGGTCGCCGTCGGCGTCGTCGTCATGCGGGCGACGAGTTTGGATTGGCCGGAGTTTGCGGTGGCGGCGAATGCCTTGGGCGCGCTCGTGGCTTGTCTGCTCTCGCCGGCACAGATGACGCCCGTCTACAACATGGCGAAGACCTCGCCCTGTCCGTTGCGCTTTCACATTGCGTCCGAAGGCGGGTGGGACGTCGGTTGCTTTTCGGCAGCGATCATGGCCGCGTTGTTGGCGTCGGCGGGTGTTTCGTTGGCGGTGCCGATCCTTCTCGCGGCCCCTGCGGTGACGGTGGTGGCCGTGCTGCTCCGCGGATATTACGCGCGGCACGCGGTGGCAATTGATTTGCCGGTGGTGCCCGTCGAGCCGGGGCTCTTGCCTTAGTACTTTTGCACGATGCGGCTCTCTCCCGATCAACCGGCGTTTGCTTTGAGACCCGAATCCGGCAGGCCGAGGCGCCGCTCGGCGCCGCCGCGTCAGCTAGCGTTGAGTTTGAATCCGGAACTCGGCACGCCGAGGCGCGTTTCGCAGGCGGCTACGTCGTCGACGAGTTCGTCGGCCTTGTAACCGCCGCTCTTCAGCTTTGCGCCGCGTTCCTGAATGCCGCGCTGAAGGAGTGTCGTGAGGCGCTCTTCGGTCAGGCCCGATTGCGCGGTCATGGCTTTCGAGGCCGCGAGCTGGAGGCGCTGTGCCATCTGCTGCTGGTCCGGCGAGTTCGGCGGAAACAGGCTGCCGGCCAATGCGAAGCGGATCGCGCACTCCGTATCGTCGAGCGCGGCGAGGCGCTTGTTCTTCTCCTCGACCTGCTTTTCCGTTTTCGCGCGCAGCATAGCGACGACGCGCTCCGGCGCCGGGGCCTCGCCCAAGGCCGGCTCGAAGCCGTAAGCGAGGTCGCAGGTGCGCGCGAGGGCAAAGATCTTGCGCTGCTCCGGAAACACTCTATCGGGCGACACCAATGCGGCCAGCGCTCCGGCGCTTGATTCCATCAAGAGTTCTCGCGCGACATCCAAGGCCGAGAGCTTGACGCCGAAGACGCCGGTGGTGGCGTCGAACTTGTCGGGAAACTTCTTGCCAAGGGCATCGGCGCGGGCCTCGAAATCCATCGCTGCGAAGCCCTCGATATATGCGCTCAAGCCGGCGAAGAGGCGGTGCGAACCGTTCGCCTCGGGCTTGGCTTCGATCCCACGCACCTCCGCGCGGAAGCTATGCGCGATCGCGTAAGCGCGAGCGCATGCCGCGGGTTCCGGGTTTTCGGCGGCGGCTGCGACGGATATTGACGCCGCGAGTGATCCGAACAGGACTGCTCTGAACAACGCAATCTTTCCAATGGCAATGGTCGCGGAATGTTTCGAACGCATTCGTGCTTTCCTCAAGTATTGGCCGAGCGACGCTCTGCCTACGGACACTTCTGCAGCCGACTGTCGAAACTCTTTGGCCCATGGTCGACATGGATACGAGGGGCACCATCGGACGCCGGTATGAGCATGTGGACAGTCAGCACGTCCACTCGCAGGCCCTTGACGGAGGCGTCCACAGCGGGCGCGATCCGGACGTCGTGAAAGGCGGCCCCCAGCGTTGCGAGCTGAAATCCCTGTCCCTCTCGGCGAAAAGAAAGATCGCCGCCGCGCTCGCCATCAAGCGGCAAAGGGCAGGCCTTGATACCAGGCGTGAAGAGCGACTTCTTCGGATTACCGAGGGCGTCAATCTCGAACCAGGTGCCGATCAGCGTCTGTGTGAGCTGTGGAAGCGCTGTATCGACGACTTCAGATCGCCATGCGTCGTTCCCCCCCGCGGGAATGACCCAGCTTGCGCTTGCGATAAACAAGCCAGCGGCCGAGGCGCCTGCTCTCGTCAGTTTGCGCGTCATTGCAACATCTGCTGTTTGGCGTAAGCGATGGCCGCGGCGCGGCTCGTGAAGCGCTTGAGTTCGCCATTGGGCGAGAAGCCGTTGCAGGCCATGATCGAGATGTCGTCGGTGACGGTGCCTAGGCCGAAGGGGACCATTGGCTTTTCCTTGTCATCGGTGAACACGCCCTCGCCGGCGTCGTTGAAGCCGATCATCAGCTGTTGCGACATTTGCGGCTTGATGCAGTCGTACTTCGTGCGCCGCATGAACCACGACACCTTCCCGTCTTTTGCCTGCTGGGGTTCGCGCAGGACATGGAAGGTGAAGACCGTGGCGTCGGCCATGTTCCGCACGATCCGGTCGCCCCGATTGTCGAAGAAGACGACCATGTCCTTCGATGTGGCGACGAGCAGCCAATCGACTTCGTCGAGGAGCACGGTGTTGGCGCTGCGAGCGACAAACGCGCATGCGAACGCGGCCAGAGCAAATACGATGAGCGACCGCATCATTCTGCCCCGCGGATAGTGACAACGGCCGTGAGGGTGTCGCTAGCTTGCCCGGCGACATAATCCTTTTGGATCAGCGTCACCGAGCCCGCTGCATTTTCATAGCCGCGCACTTTACCGTCTTTGCCAAAGGCTCCGGCGGTGTGCGTGGTCTCGAGGTGCTGGCGCAGGTTGTCCAGCGCCGTGTCGGCAAACGTGCCGAGGACGAAGACGGAGCACTTGGTGGCCTGCGCCGACCAACCGATGAAGACGGCGCCGGTTGTTGACGGCCGCGATGCCCATTTGACATCGCTCACGTCCTTGAAGAAGAAGCCCTTCAAATTTGCCGGGCGTGCATCGTTCGATGCCGGCGCCAAGGTCAGGGCGGGATCGGCGGCAGCGCTGTAGGCGGACTGAACAATCGTATTGCAAACCGAGACCCCGTCCTTGAGGGCCTGATCCAAACCGACAGATGACGGCGCGGCTTGAGCCGCTCCTGCCGACATGGCGCCGGCGAAGACACAAATACGCAGAACCCGGTTCATATGTACCCTGCAAGTGTGCGATGGACGGACGCGAATCCCAGTCAGGATGAAGCGGGCGGGCCCTCGATAGGTCCATACCTTAACTGGGGTATGCGGCGAGCCAGGCGAAAATATCGTCGAAGACGGCTTGGTTCAGAGACGAGCCGACGCCGGGAAGAATGTGGAGCGTGGCGTGCGGATGGCCGGCGAAGGTGGTGATGCTTTCGCTCGCCGAAATGCCTGGGTGTTCGGCGCCGTGCCAGATGGCGATCGGACAGGTCAGCAGCGTCGGATCGGCGCGGGCGCCACTCGCCAGCAACGAAAGCTCCGAGGCGAGACCCGCGCCCGTCCGTTCAAACGCGTCGAAGATGACGGCATCGAAGAATTCCAGGAACTCGGGGTCGTTGGCGCGGGCGGCGTCCGAGGGCGAACGCTCGGCATTGTAGCGCATCATCGAACGCACGAGCGAAACGCGCAGGCCGCGATGCATCAACTCGGCGACGCCGGGGATGACCCACGACTGACGAAACAACGCGGTGAGGACCGAGGA
Organism: Alphaproteobacteria bacterium; assembly: GCA_034440355.1. GTDB lineage: Bacteria > Pseudomonadota > Alphaproteobacteria > Micropepsales > Micropepsaceae > SZUA-430. The sequence continues at coordinate 88,992 of JAWXBY010000038.1, read as the reverse complement.
TTGCGCATTGGCCAGCGAGCGGCCCAGGTTCGGCGAGCGCAGCGCAAGCCGGCGCACGGCACCGTCCAATTTGCGTGCGGCTGCGACGGCGAAGCCGCCGCCATGGCCGTCGCCGAAGAGCGCCACGCTCTTGATGTTGAGGCGGCGCAAGAGTTCTTCGGCGTCGGCGGCGACGCTGTCGTATGTGTAGTCGCGCCTGGGCGTCGATTGACCGAAGCCCGGGCGTTCGAAAGCGATCAGGCGCACGCGCTCTTTAAGTGCCGCGCGCGGAAGTTCCGGCATCACGAGGCTCGCTGCCAGACCCACATGGAAGTAGAGCACGGGTGTGCCGGTTTCGACGCCGTATTCGCGGTAGAATATTCGCCGCCCATCACTGAGCGTCACAAAGCGCCGGGGCGGCGTGGCCCTCATCGCTGCGCGCGGCGTCTTCGACGGCGCGGGGAAATGCGAGACATCGGTCAGTAGGCGGAGCAATTCGCCCTGGCGGCGTGCGCCGGTCTTGGCGAAGATGCTCTTCAGCTGCGTCCGTGCGGTGTGGGCGGAGATGCCGAGGCTTTCGGCGGCGTCGGCGACCTGCAAGCCGTGAACGAGCTTCGCCGCAAGGCGCGCCTCCGCCGCGGTCAGTCCGAGGCGGCGGTGGGCAAGTGCGCCGCCGTCGGTCGCAGTCCGGCTCGACAGCAAGACCAGTGCGACGAGCGGTTCAGCCCAAACGCTGCCGAGGCCGAACGCGGTAGTCAGCGTATCGGGAAAGGCATCGCGCGGTAGTGCGATGCCGAAACAGCGCGCGCCATCGTCACCGGTCGACAAAGTGAACGGCGCGAGCGTGACGGCGCCGTCTTCCTGGGATGCAGCCAGTGCCGCTTCGATTGCTTCTGCGGCGCCGTCCTGAAACTGCAGCGGCGCGCCTGGTGCGAGTTGCTTTGTCAGAAAGGGCGCCAGGCGCTCTGCCGCCTGCCCGACGACGCTGCGCACGCGATGTTCGGACGAGACGAGAAGCGCGTCCCATGTCGAGCCGGCGAGCTGATCCGTGCGGCGGCCGGCGTTCAGCCGCTCGATCATCGCTGCGGCGCGCGCGGTGTGGCCGACGATGGAGGCCGCGATCGGATCGCGCGCGGGATCAAGGGGGCTGGGCAACGCGTCGATCGCGGCGATCACGTCGTCCCAACGCGCCGGCTCTTCGGCAAACGCATAGAGCGCTTCAACGAGCGCGAGCGCTGCGGCGGCGCGCGTAGGTTCGTCCGGCGTCGTGGGGCGGGTCGCGTCGCTCATCTAGGCGGGACGATACCCAACCGCGGGCGCCGCTCGCCACTCGCGCAGTGACCTGGCGATTAGCTTTTTGGCCGGCGTCGAGTTCCCTTTCGCGGGGGTTTGGGGGCCGGCGTCTTTTCGACCTTGGGCGCCATCGCCGCGAGGAGGCGGTCGAATCGATGCATCGCGTCTTGAGGGCGGCGGGGGGCGGGCGGCTTCTTTTTCATGGAAGCGATTCGATTCGCGTACGGTTCTCGAGGGGATACTGGCGCAATTCTGCCGTTTACGCATGCTGTCCACAGAAGCGCGCCTTTCGACCAGCAAATTAATACGTTGTCTAAGGGGATATTTTAAAGATGCCCCTGCGAGAACATATTTTGAACTTGAGTCTAAAATCTCTTTTAGAACAATAAGATACGTTGGAGTTGCGAAATGAGAACAAACTGCGTACATTTACCTTCATTGCAGCGGCACAAGCCAAATGGAATAAGGGAGCTACCAAGATGAGTTCGGCACTTCGCGTCGTAGAACAGCAGGGCGAAATGGATCGCAAAAAAGCACTCGAAGCTGCCTTGAGCCAGATCGATCGGGCCTTCGGCAAGGGCTCCGTCATGAAACTCGGCGCCAACCAGAAGGTGGCGGAGATCGAGGCGGTCTCGACCGGGTCTTTGGGCCTCGATATCGCGCTTGGGATTGGCGGGTTGCCGCGTGGTCGCGTGATCGAAGTTTACGGGCCGGAATCGTCGGGCAAAACGACCCTCGCCCTGCACATCGTGGCCGAAGCCCAGAAGCTGGGTGGCGTCGCCGCGTTCGTCGACGCGGAACATGCGCTCGACGTCGGGTATGCAAAGAAGCTGGGCGTCGATATCGGCGAGCTTTTGGTCTCGCAGCCGGACACCGGCGAGCAGGCGTTGGAGATCACCGATACGCTGGTGCGGTCGGGTGCGGTCGACATCATCGTGATCGACTCGGTCGCGGCGCTGACGCCGAAGGCCGAAATCGAAGGCGAAATGGGCGACTCGCTGCCGGGCCTGCAGGCGCGATTGATGAGTCAGGCGCTGCGCAAGCTGACGGCCTCGATCTCGCGGTCGAACACGATCGTGCTCTTCATCAATCAGATCCGCATGAAGATCGGCGTCATGTTCGGAAATCCGGAAACGACGACGGGCGGAAACGCGCTGAAATTCTACGCTTCCGTGCGGCTGGACATCCGGCGCATCGGCGCGATCAAGGCCGGCGAAGACGTCGTCGGCAGCCAGACGCGGGTCAAGGTCGTGAAGAACAAGGTGGCGCCGCCGTTCCGTCAGGTCGAGTTCGACATCATGTACGGCTCGGGCATCTCGAAGACGGGTGAGCTTGTCGATTTGGGTTCCAAGGCGGGCATCGTCGAGAAGTCGGGATCGTGGTTCTCGTTCGACAATCAGCGCATCGGGCAGGGCCGTGAAAACGCCAAAGCCTTCCTGGCCGAGAATCCCGATATGGCGGCGAAGATCGAAGCGGCGGTCCGGGCGAATGCCGGTCTGCTCGGCGTGGCGCTCGCCACCACGCCTGAGAAAGACGACGACGAAGACGACGAATAGAGCTTTTAGGCTTCTCTCCACCCCCTCAGTGCCCCCCACGAAAGTGGAGAGAACGGCCCGGGTCTTTCCCCCAAGACCCGGGCCACCCTTGTTTATTGCTGGGAGCGCGGGCGTCCCGCCCGCCCTTGCGACGTTTGAGCGCGTTCGGCGTTAGAAAGAGCGGGCGGGACGCCCGCGCTCCCAGCAGAGTGGACAGAAGCGGACCTGGCCGATTACATCCGGCGTAGGCTGATTTTCCGCATTTCCCGGGCACTTTGATGATCGCGCTGAACGACATTCGCACCACGTTTTTGGATTACTTCGCGAAAGCGGGGCACGAGGTCGTGTCGTCGTCGCCGCTTGTGCCGCGGAACGACCCGACGCTGATGTTCGTCAACGCCGGGATGGTGCAGTTCAAGAACGTGTTCACGGGTGCCGAAAAGCGGCCCTATTCGCGGGCGGCCTCGTCGCAGAAATGCGTGCGCGCGGGCGGCAAGCACAACGATTTGGACAACGTCGGTTACACCGCGCGGCACCACACGTTCTTCGAGATGCTCGGGAATTTTTCGTTCGGCGATTACTTCAAGGACGTTGCGATCGAGTTGGCGTGGACTTTGATCACGAAGGAGTTCCAGCTCGACACCAAGCGGCTGCTCGTCACCGTCTATTCCGAGGACGATGAGGCGGCGGCGCTGTGGAAGAAGATCGCGGGCTTTCCGGACTCGAAGATCATTCGCATTCCGACGTCGGACAATTTCTGGTCGATGGGCGAGACAGGGCCGTGCGGGCCGTGTTCGGAAATCTTCTACGATTACGGCGACAAGGTGCAGGGCGGGCCTCCCGGCTCGCCGGATCAGGACGGCGACCGTTTCGTCGAGTTTTGGAACTTGGTCTTCATGCAATTCGATCAGGTGACGAAGGACAAGCGCGTGTCGCTGCCCAAGCCCTCGATCGACACTGGCATGGGGCTTGAGCGCATCGCGTCGATCCTGCAGGGCCAGACCGACAACTACGACACCGATTTGTTCCGCCGCTTGATCGACGCGTCGGCGACGTTGACGGGTCAGCATGCGAACGGTGCGCATGCGGCGAGCCATCGCGTGATCAGCGACCATTTGCGCGCCTCGTCGTTCCTGATCGCGGACGGCGTGCTGCCGTCGAATGAGGGCCGCGGCTATGTGCTCCGGCGCATCATGCGGCGCGCGATGCGGCATGCGCATATCTTGGGCGCGAAAGATCCGCTGATGTACCGGTTGGTGCCGGTGCTGGTTGGCGAGATGGCGGCGGCTTATCCGGAGTTGACGCGCGCGCAGGCGCTCATCGTTGAGACGCTCAAACTTGAAGAGACGAAGTTCCGGCAGACTCTTGAGCGCGGGTTGAAGCTGCTCGACGAAGCGACGGCGAATATGGGTTCGGCGAAGACGTTGTCGGGCGACGTCGCGTTCAAGCTCTATGACACGTTCGGTTTTCCTTACGATCTGACCGAAGACGCGTTGCGGGCGAAGGGCATCGGCGTCGATCGCGCGGGCTTCGACGCGGCGATGGCCAAGCAGAAGGCCGATGCGCGCGCGGCTTGGGCGGGTTCCGGTGAAGCGGCGACTGAGACGGTTTGGTTCGAACTGCGCGAAAAAGTCGGCGCGACCGAATTCTTGGGTTACGACACCGAGACGGCGGAAGGCATCGTCACGGCGATCGTTAAAGGCGGGCAGCCGGTCGATCAGCTGGGCGCCGGTGACGCGGGCCAGGTTTTGGTCAACCAGACGCCTTTCTACGGCGAATCCGGCGGGCAGGTCGGAGATGAAGGCGCGATGTTCACGAAGAACGGCGCTGAGTTTGCGGTCGAGGATACGCTGAAGAAATTGGGTGACGTGCATGTGCATGTCGGCAAGCTCTCGCATGGAACGTTGAAGGTCGGCGACGTCGTCGATCTGCGTGTCGACAATGTGCGGCGCACGGCGACGCGCGCGAATCATTCGGCGACGCATTTGCTGCATGAGGCGCTGCGCCGCGTGTTGGGGCCGCATGTCACGCAGAAGGGCTCGCTCGTCGCGCCGGATAAATTGCGCTTCGACTTCAGCCATAACAAAGCGTTGAGCGAAGCCGAGATTGCGGCGATCGAGACGCTGGTGAACGACAAGGTGCGCGCGAATGAGGACGTGAGCACCCGCCTGATGACGCCGGAGAAGGCGGTCGCCGAGGGCGCGATGGCGTTGTTCGGCGAGAAGTACGGCGAAGAAGTCCGCGTGCTGTCGATGGGCTCCGACGACGGCAAGACCTATTCGGTCGAGTTGTGCGGCGGCACGCATGTGCGCAGGCTCGGCGATATCGGGTTGATGAAGATCGTGGGCGAGAGCGCGGTCGCGGCCGGTGTGCGGCGTATCGAGGCGCTGACCGGCGCGGGTGCGCTTGCCTATCTGAACGAACAGCATCGGTTGGTGCGCGAGGCGGCGTCGGCCATGCGCGCGGCGCCGGCGGAATTGCCGGAGCGGATTTCGCAATTGCTGGACGAGCGCAAGAAGTTGGAGCGTGAGCTCGGCGATGCGCGGCGGCAGTTGGCGATGGGTGGCGGCAGCGGCGGCGCGGCTGCGTCGGAGGCTGTCGATATCGGCGGCGTGAAGGTCATGGCGCGCATCGTCGAAGGCGTGGAGCCGAAGGATTTGCGTTCGCTGGTCGATCAGGCGAAACAGCAGATCACGTCGGGCGTCGTGGCGCTGGCGACGACAAGCGACGGCAAGGCCGCGATGGCGGTCGGCGTCACCGAGGATTTGGCGAAGCGATTCAATGCGGTCGAGTTGCTGAAGCGCGGGGTCGAGGCCGTCGGCGGCAAGGGCGGTGGCGGGCGGCCGGATATGGCGCAAGGCGGCGGGCCTGAGGGCACGAAGCTGCAGGCTGCGCTCGACGCGATCACGGCGGCGATCAAGGCCGCCGCCTAGTGAGTCCGCGCGACGCGCATCCGCCGACATTTCGCCGCCGCCTCTACCTCGCGCTGGAAGCGAGCAGTCCGGCGGCGCATGTTGTCGACAACGTGCTCGTGGTCCTGATCCTCGGCAACATTTTGGCGGTGGTGCTGGAGAGTATTCCGAGCGTTCAGACGGCCTATGCGCAGGCGTTTGAGATGTTCGACGTGTTCTCGATCACGCTTTTCACGATCGAGTATGCGCTGCGGCTGTGGGTGTCGATCGAGATTCCGGCGGTTCGTCAGCGCGGTCCGTGGCACGGGCGGCTGACGTTCGCGACGCGGCCGTCGATGATCATCGACTTCTTCGCGTTCGCGCCGTCCTATCTCACCTTCATTTTCCCGGCGCTCGATACGCGGGTGTTGCGCGTGTTCCGGTTGCTGCGGTTCTTGAAACTCGTACGGTTCTCGCCCGCGCTGACCACACTCAGCCGTGCGCTCTACGACGAGCGCCGCGCGTTGATCGGCGCGTTGGTGTTGATGGTCGGCACGGCAGTGTTCTCGGGCGCCGTCATGCATGCGATCGAAGGCACGTCGCAGCCGGAGAAGTTCGGCACCATTCCGGACGCCATGTGGTGGGCACTCGCGACGCTCACGACGATCGGTTACGGGGACGCGGTGCCCATCACGCCGCTGGGCAAGGTGTTCGGCGCTTGTGTGATGGTGTTTGGGTTGGGCCTCTTTGCGCTGCCGATCGGCATTATCGCCACCGCGTTCGTGAACGAGATCCACCGGCGCGACTTCGTCGTGACGTGGGGGATGGTGGCGCGGGTGCCGTTGTTTGCGGCGCTCGACGCAGGATCGATCTCCGAGGTCATGACGATCATGCGCACGCGCATGGTGCCGCCTGGCACGGTGCTGGCGGCGAAGGGCGATGAGGCGGAAGGCATGTTCTTCATCGCCGACGGCGAGGTGCAAATTCGCTTGCGCCATCGCACGGTGACGTTGGGGCCGGGCGATTTCTTCGGTGAGGTGACGCTGCTCAAGAAGGTGCACCGCGTCGGTACGATTGCGACGCTTACGCGCTGCAATCTGATGCTGATCGATTCAGCCGACTTCGAGGGCCTGATGCAGCGCAATTCCGATTTGCGCGACCAGATCATCGCCGTCGCCGACGAACGGCTGGCCGATTGGGCCGGCGAGACCGGCGACGTGATCGCGGAAGAGTTGGCGCAGGCGCGTCAACCCACGCGCCCCGCCGATGATCCGGTGGCTTAGGTCCCCATGTTTGCCTGCTACACCAACGTTCTAAGCGTTAGACCGGGAGAGCGGTTCACGCTGCACGCTTCGAGTCGGGCGCCCGCTTGCCGTTTGGAGATTGCGCGTGTCGGCGCCGGGCGTCGCGTGGTGCTGACGCAGGACCTGACGGTTGGCGCGCACGATGCGCCGCCGTACGCCGATCGCGACGGTTGCGGTTGGCCGGCGGTAGCGGAGATCGCGGTAGGTGGCGACTGGGCGTCGGGGTACTATGACATCGTGCTGGAGAATGCCGACGGCGAGCGGGCGCACCACTTCGTGTGCGTGAAGGCTGCGCGCGGACACGCGGCCAAGGCGGTGCTTGTCCTCGCGACCAATACCTATCACGCCTACAACTATTGGGGCGGCGCGAACGCCTATTGCGACGTGACGCGGTTGATGAGCGGGCAAGCACCCCTTGCCGAAGCAATGGCCGGTGCCATCGGTGTGCTGTCGACGCAGCGGCCGTTTCCGCCCTTGCTCATCGCGCCGCCGGATGACGTGCCGCGCCTCGTCAACATGCGCAAGCGCGGCTTTGAGGAGAAGCCTTGGGCGAGCGACGTCGCGTGGGGACGCAAGCATCGTTTGTCGCCCTATGACCGGTCGGCCGGGTTCTTGAACAAGTGGGAACACTTGTTCGTGCGCTGGGCCGAAGGACAGGGGCTCGCGTTCGACTATCTGACGGATCGTGACCTCGACGCCGAGGCGGGTGTGCTGGATTCCTACGACGTGGCGCTGCTGGTCGGGCACAGCGAGTATTGGTCGGGACCGGAGCGCGACGCGATCGAGCATTTTGTCGATCGCGGCGGACGGCTTGCGATCTTTTCCGGCAACACGGCGTTTTGGAAGGTGCGATTCGAGGACGGCGGACGCAGGTTCGTATGCCACAAATGGCGCGGATTCGACGCCGAGCCGAATGCGGGACGAGACGGGACGCATCTGTGGTCGCATCCGGCGTTCACGCGGCCCGAGGCGTCAATCACCGGCTTGAGTTTCTTGTTTGCGGGCTATCATCGCTTGGGGTTGTGTGCGGCGCGCGGGCAAGGCGGCTACACGATCTATCGCGACAAGCACTGGGCACTGGAGGGATGCGATCTCTTTTACGGTGACGTGATCGGCGATGAGGTGCCGCTGATCGGTTACGAGAACGATGGTTGCAGGTTCACCTTCGGCAATGATGGATTGCCTGCGCCAGTCGCGCATCTTGGCGTGCCAGAGGCTCTTGAGATCATCGCGCTGGCGCCGTGTGCGTTCGGCGAGGCCGAGAGCGGCTATCGCCCACTCATTCCGCCGGAGCAGATCGACGTCGTCGCCGGCATCATGTTTGGCGACACGAGCGCCGCGGCGCAAGCTCGCGTTTTGCGTGGCCATGCGGCGATGGCTTCTTTCCGGCGCGGCAAAGGCGAGGTCTTCAACGGTGGCACCACCGAATGGGCGCACGCGCTTGCAGCTGGTGATCCGTTCGTTGAAAGGATCACGCGCAATGTGCTGAAGCGATTTGGCGTTTAGTCCCGCGGATTAGAGCTTCATCGCTTTGCGCAGATTTTCGTCGATCTTGTCGAGGAAGCCTTCGGTCGAGAGCCACTTTTGATCTGGACCGACGAGGAGCGCCAAGTCCTTCGTCATGTAGCCGGACTCCACCGTGTCGACGCAGACCTTTTCCAGCGTTTGGCCGAAGTGCGTGACGTCGGGCGTCGCGTCCAGCTTGCCGCGGTGTTCGAGACCGCGGGTCCAGGCGAAGATCGAGGCCATCGAGTTCGTCGATGTTTGCTCGCCTTTTTGCCATTGGCGGTAGTGGCGGGTGACGGTGCCGTGGGCGGCTTCCGATTCCATGATCTGGCCGTCGGGGGTGAGTAGTACGCTGGTCATGAGGCCGAGTGAGCCGAAGCCTTGCGCGACGGTGTCGGACTGCACGTCGCCGTCGTAGTTTTTGCAGGCCCAGACGAACTTGCCGCTCCATTTCAGGGCGGAGGCGACCATGTCGTCGATCAGGCGGTGTTCGTAGCCGATCTTCTTGGCGTCGAAGCGGGTTTTGAACTCCTTGTCGAAGACTTCTTGGAACAAATCCTTGAAGCGGCCGTCATAGGCTTTGAGGATCGTGTTCTTGGTCGAGAGGTAGACTGGCCAGCCGCGGTCGAGGCCGTAGTTGAAGCTTGAGCGGGCGAAGTTGCGGATCGAGTCGTCGAGGTTGTACATCGCCATTGCGACACCGCCGCCGGGGAAGTTGAACACTTCGTGGCTGATCGGCGCGCCGCCGCCTTCGGGCGTGAAGGTGATGGTCAGCTTGCCTTTGCCGGGGACGACGAAATCCGTCGCGCGGTATTGGTCGCCGAAGGCGTGACGGCCGATGACGATCGGGTCGGTCCAGCCGGGGACGAGGCGCGGCACGTTCTTGCAGATGATCGGTTCGCGGAAGACGGTGCCGTCCAGGATGTTGCGGATCGTGCCGTTGGGCGACTTCCACATCTTCTTTAGCTTGAATTCTTCGACACGGGCCTCGTCGGGCGTGATCGTCGCGCATTTGATGCCGACGCCGTAGCGTTTGATCGCCTCGGCGGCCTCAACGGTCACCTTATCTTCCGTTTTGTCGCGGTATTCGATGCCCAGGTCGTAGTATTTGATGTCGATGTCGAGATAGGGAAGGATCAGCTTCTTCTTGATGAGATCCCAAATGATGCGGGTCATCTCGTCGCCGTCGAGGTCGACGACGGGGTTCTTCACCTTGATCTTGCCCATGGCTGCCTGTTCTCTCGAGGAAATGTCGTTGGAATATCGGATTGTCGCGGGTTGTTTAGCCGCCGTGTCCCGGACGCGCAAGGCTTGCGGAGCGCGGCCGTGAGCGGGCCCGCGATCATTCTGTCGCATCCGCAGCTGGGCGAGAATATCGGCGCGGCGGCGCGCGCGATGCTGAACTTCGGGCTGACGGATTTGCGTCTGGTCGCGCCACGCGATGGGTGGCCCAACAAGAAGGCGGACGCGATGGCCGTCGGCGCCGTCAAGGTGCTGCAGGAGGCGCGCGTGTTCGAGACGACGGAACAAGCGGTTGCCGACTTGGGCTTGATCTTCGCGACGACGGGCCGCGACCGGCTGATGTCGAAGCGCGTATCGACGCCCGACGAGGCGGTCGTGGAGTTGGCGGCGGAACTCGGGCAGAAACGGACGTGTGGGATTTTGTTCGGCGCGGAACGCATGGGGCTGACGAACGAGGAAGTCGTGCTCGCGGATGCGATCCTAACCGTGCCGACGAATCCGCATTTCGCGTCGTTGAACTTGGCGCAGTCTGTGGCGGTCGTTGGGTACGAGTGGTGGAAGGCGACGCACGACAAGCCTGACTTCAAAGTGCCGGCGAAATACCGGCGCTCTCAGCCGGCGAACAAGGAAGACTTGATCGGCTTCTTCGAACATATCGAAGGGGAACTCGATCGCGTCGAGTTTTTGTTCCCTCCGGCGAAGCGGCCTGCGATGGTGCAGAACTTGCGCAACATGTGGCAGCGCGCGCAGCTGACTTACCAAGAAGTGCAAACGTTGCGCGGCATCGTGCGCGCGCTTGCGGGTGGCAAGAAGCGCAAGAAGAAGGACGAGCCCTAGTTCAGGTTGACGCAATCTGGATGGGTCAATTTCGCGCTTGCCTCAACTTCCTTGATTTTGTCCGGGTAACCGGCTTGAGACTCGCTGTCCTCCTCCCGCTTGAAAGAGTCAGATTTCATGTACTCCTTCATGCGCACCACTGCTTCGGCTCGATCAGTCCTGTTGCAGCTCCTGCTTAGCAACTCCGCGAGAGCTGGGAGTCCACCTGGGTTGCATGACGCCCACTGACGCAGGAGTGCAAGGGTCGTCTTGTCATCGATTTCGAGCGTGTTCATTCGCCAAAGCCCCAGTTGGCCGGCTGCTTCGCAGTCACCCTTCGATGCGCGATCCGCGAGTTGGGCTTCGCACGCTTTGCTGTACGGTCTGCTGTCGCAAGTAGGCCCGGCCGTATCGCAACCAAGCAAAGAGATTGCGAGTATCCCGCATACGTGGACAATGTTGGGAAGTTGCTGCAAACGATCCTCCATCGCGCCAAGGACCTTACATGATCCGTCACGGGTTTGCCGAAGCGAACGAACTGAAGCTGCACTATGCGGCGAGCGGTCCGGAGGATGGGCATTTGCTGCTCTTCCTGCACGGGTTTCCGGAGTTTTGGTACGCGTGGCGGCATCAGCTTGAAGATCTCGGGGACACGTATCGGTGTGTTGCGCCGGATTTGCCGGGGTACAATCTTTCGTCGAAGCCGCCGGAGGTGGCGCGGTATCGCACGAAGCGGTTGATCGACGATGTTGCTGCGTTCGCGGCGCCGTTTTCGGGAAAGAAGAAGTTCACGCTGATCGCGCATGATTGGGGTGGCGCGCTTGCATGGGCGTTTGCGATAAAGCGGCCGGATTTGATCGACCGCCTCGTGATCATCAATGCGGTGCATCCGGGTGCGTTTCAGCGCGAGATGGCGAACAATCCGGCGCAAGGTGCGGCCTCGCAATATATTCACGAGTTTCGTGCCGAAGGGTCGGAAGCACGCTATGCGGCGAACGACTACGCGCTTGTGTGGCGGTCGCTGTCGAAGACGGCGGAGGCCGGACATTTGACCGCTGCCGATCGCGCCGCGTTCGTGAAGGCGTGGAGCGAGCCTGGTGCGCTCACCGGCATGTTGAATTGGTATCGCGCGATGCGGATCGACCCGCCGAAGCCAGGCGCTTCGCCGACGGTGGAGGTCTACAACGACGATGCGTTGATGGTGCGTGTGCCGACGCTGGTGATTTGGGGCATGCAGGATACGTCGCTGCTGCCCGGCTGTGCCGAGGGGTTGGAACGGTGGGTGCCGCAGGTCGACGTGCGGCGCGTACCGGACGGCAGTCACTGGATCGTCTACGAGAAGCCGAAATTGATCAGCGACACGATCCGCGATTGGTTGAGGGGCGCATGAAGGTGTTTGAAGCACTGCATCGCGATGGCGCTGATTTTTCACGCCCGCTAAGGTGGTGCAATTTCCGTTGGTTCCAACGACGCGACAAACGAAGTCAATTCCGCGTCCCAAATGTTTCGGTTTTTCCGAAACAACAGGGACGTGTTGGATCCTCTGATGCGACAAGCGTAACTCTGTTCAATCGGCAGAGTTCGCATATCGTCCAGACCATCAAAATCGATGTGCAAGACACGCGTGTCGTTGCCGCGGCGCAGTTCCCACGTCGCCGCGATCTTGTAGTCGTCGCCGGGCATCTCTGCCGTCTGCCATCCTTTGCTCGCCAGGCGTCTAAGCAGTTCGTCCAGATGCCATCGAGCCAAGGCTAGAGCCGCGAGCTCGCTTTGGGCGGCGCGTCTTCTTTGCAGGCGCCCTTTGCGTCGCAAACCATCTTGAAGCTGGTGCACGCCTTCACGGGTTCGTTCTTCTTCGGGACGGCGATCGTTTCACAGCCGTCTGCGGTGCAGCAGTGCGAGGTTGCTGCGTCGCGTCCCTTCGACATCGTCAGCGTCTCGACCGTGCGGCCGTTCAGCAGCACCTTCACGCGCCGAACGGGGCCCCGGACGAGATGTTGGATTTCGTAGGCATGGGTGGCCGGCACCGAAAGTTCCGCCGACTTCGCCGGCGAAGCGGTAGGTGGCGCTGCAGCGGCCGTGGGCTTGTCACCGCCGCCGACGAAGGCCGGCATCATCGAGCATCCCGCGAGCACGATGGCTGTTGCGAATACGAGTATTGTCGAGCGCATGGAAGTCTCCCCAATCCAACCCCAAGACCGAAAGCTATGGTTGACCGGTCCAGTTCGGCAAGCGCTGAGGGACCACACTGGCCCGCGGACTAAGTTGAGGCGCGTCGATGGGCCATTTGACAGGCGGGTGGGGGCCCTCTAGAACCCGCGCCTTCGTCGGGGTTCGGCCCCGGCGGCACGGAAGCACCCGTGGTGGGGAAGCCCCCACCTGTCGGCCCGGTCTACTGGGGCAGAGGAGGGCAGCATTTCCTGGCTTAACAACTTGAATCTACAGGGAAATTGCGAATGACGAAGCGTCAGAGTTCAAAATATAAGATCGATCGCCGCATTGGCGACAATCTGTGGGGCCGTCCGAAGAGCCCGCAGAACAAGCGCGAGTATGGCCCCGGTCAGCACGGCCAGCGCCGCAAAAACAAGATTTCCGACTACGGCGTACAGCTGAAGGCCAAGCAAACGCTGAAGGGCTATTACGGCAACATCAACGAGCGCCAGTTCCGCAAGATCTACGCCGAAGCCTCGCGCCGTCGCGGCGATACGGGCGAGAACATCATCGGCTTGCTTGAGCGCCGTCTGGACGCCGTCGTCTATCGCGCGAAGTTCGTGCCGACCGTTTTCTCGGCGCGTCAGTTCGTCAATCACGGCCACGTCTCGGTCAACGGCCGCCGCGTGAACATTCCGAGCTATCTGGTGAAGGAAGGCGACGTCGTCTCCGTTCGCGAGAAGGGCAAGGACATGGAGCTGGTCGCCGTCGCCATCCAATCGCCGGAGCGCGACGTGCCGGACTATCTGGAAGTCGACCACGGCAAGCTCACCGCGAAATTCACGCGGACGCCGAAGCTCAACGACGTGCCGTATCCGGTGCGCATGGAGCCGAACCTGGTCGTCGAATTCTACTCGCGCTAAAGCGCGGTGGAATTGCTCCGTACCATCATCGTTTTCGCGGCGCTGCTTCACGGCAGCGCCGCTTTTGCGTCCGAGGATCCGTGCGCGCTTGCCGACGTGAATGACGTCGAGCGCGTGTTGGGTGGCGCGATCGTGACGGTGCCGGTGGAGGAGATCGGCGAGGAGACGGCGCCCTATTGTCTTTGGGCGACCGCGGGACGGAAGGCCGAGATCAAGCTCGAGATTTGGTCCGACGCCGAGCTGCCGGTTTTGAACATGCCGGATGCCGAGAGCTATTTCGTGAAGCTGGAGGCGGAGGCGCGATCACAGCCAGGCTTCATGCCGCTTGATGGGTTTGGCGCGCGGGCTTTCGAAGCGGAGGGCTCGATCGTTGTGCTCAAGACGGGGCGCGTGATCGTGGTAGATTTTGCGGGCGTTCGGCCCGAACGCGTGCGCGCGCTTGTGCGCCAAATGGTGGCGCGGCTCTGAAACAAGACCGGTGCAGCGATCGGCTAGGCTGCGAGGGCGCGTTTGAAGAGGTCGGCGTCGACGTTACCGCCCGAGAGGACGACGGCGATGGTCTTGCCCTTCGTTTCAAGCTTGCCGGTGAGGACGGCGGCGAGGCTTGTTGCGCCGCTGGGCTCGGTCACCAGTTTCAGTTCGTAGAAGGCGTGCGCCATCGCGCGCAGGGCTTCGTCGTCGGTGACGGCGAGCGCGCCGGTTTTGGTTTTTTGCAGGATCGGGAAGGTGAGTTCGCCGGGTTTGTCGACCATCAGCGCGTCGCAGATCGACGAGGCACCGGGTGCGTTGGCGAGGCGTTCGCCGGATTTCAGCGAGCGGGCGAGATCGTCGAAGGCCGCGGGTTCGACGGCGTGGACCTTTGTCGCGGGCGAAAGCGCGGCGAGGGCGGTGGCAATGCCGGAGGTGAGGCCGCCGCCGGAGCAGGGGGCGAGGACTGCGTCGAAGGTGATGCCCAGAGCCTTCGCGTCTTCGGCCAGTTCGAGGCCGATCGTGCCTTGGCCCGCCATCACGGCGTAGTCGTCGAACGGTGGTACAAGCGTCAGGCCGTGGTCGGCGGCGAGCTTCTTGCCGATGGCGACGCGGTCTTCTTTCTGGCGGTCGTAGAGGATGACTTCGGCGCCGTAGTTGCGCGTGTTCGCGATCTTCAGTCGTGGCGCGTCGGCGGGCATGATGATGGTCGCGCGCGTGCCGATCTGTTGGGCTGCAGCGGCGACGCCTTGGGCGTGGTTTCCTGACGAGAAGGCGACGACACCGCGCTTGCGTTCGTCGGCGGTGAGTTGGGCGAGCCGGTTCATCGCGCCGCGGAACTTGAAGGAGCCGGTGCGCTGCAGGACTTCGGGTTTAATGAAGATGCGGCCGCCGGTGGCGGCGCTGGCGGCGCGGGCCTCGATCAGCGGCGTGCGAACAGCAAGGCCGCGGATACGTTCCGCGGCCTTTTCAATATCGGCGAGGGTCAGGCTCACGCGGCTTCGAGCGCGATGCCTTGTTCGGCGAGGAAGGGTTTCAATTCGCCGGTCTCGAACATTTCCTTGACGATGTCGCAGCCGCCGACAAATTCGCCCTTCACGTAAAGCTGCGGGATCGTCGGCCAGTTCGAGAAGTCCTTGATGCCTTGGCGGATCTCGGCGTCGGCCAGCACGTTTACGCCTTTGTACTTCACGCCGATGTGGTCGAGGATGTGAATGACCGTCGCGGAGAAGCCGCATTGCGGCGTCGCGGGCGTGCCCTTCATGAACAGCACGATGTCGTTCGAGTCGACTTCGGCCTTGATGCGATCGTGAACCGATTGGGTCATGGGTGTGCGGCCGGCGGGCCGTCCTCTGAAATGGCGGTGCGAATTAGGTAAGCCCGGGCCTTGAAGGGGTCAAGACGCGGGATCAGGCGGGACAGAGGTCTGCAGCGCCAGGGCGTGCAATTCGCCGCCCATCCGGCCTTTCAGCGCGTCGTATACCATCTTGTGCTGCTGGACGCGGGTCTTGCCCTTGAAGGCGGCCGAGATGACTTCGGCCGCGTAATGGTCGTCGTCGCCCGCCAGATCGCGAATCGTGATCTTCGCGTCGGGCAGGGCGTCTTTGATCAGGCGCTCGATATCTCCGGCATTCATGGGCATGGAAGTAACCTAGGAGGCCGCCATCAGTTTGGGTAGCCACTCTTCGTTCAATTGACGAAGCCGGGCGGTCGGGAACGGGTCTTCGCCGTCGAGTTTCAGGTGCTCGGCGGCGGTGGTTCCCAGTTTCGTCACGGGGATGCCGACAGCTTTGGCATCGGCCACGATCTTGTCGGCGTCGGCTGCTTTGGCGGTGACGACGTAGCGGGCTTGGTCTTCGCCGAACCAGAATTCGACGTGCGACTTGCCGGCCGGTGTTGTCAGCGTAGCGCCGAGGCCGGAGGACATCGCCATCTCGGCGATGGTCACCGCGAGGCCGCCGTCGGAGGCGTCGTGCACGGCGGTGACGCGGCCCGAGGTGATCAGTTCACGGACGAAGTCGCCGTTGCGGCGTTCGATCTTGAGGTCGACCGGCGGCGGCGTGCCTTCTTCGCGGCCGAGGATTTCGCGCAGGTAAATTGATTGGCCGAGGTGGCCTTTCGTTTCGCCGATGACGATGATCGTTTCGCCGGCGGCTTTGAACGGGATCGTCGCGTGTTTGTGCACGTCTTTCAGGATGCCGACGCCGCCGATCGCGGGCGTCGGCAAAATGCCTTGGCCATTCGTCTCGTTGTAGAGCGAGACGTTGCCGGAGACGACGGGGAAGTCCAGCGCGCGGCAGGCGTCGCCAATGCCGCGGACGGCCAGCACGAACTGACCCATGATCTCGGGGCGCTGTGGATTGCCGAAGTTCAGGTTGTCGGTGATCGCAAGGGGCGTGCCGCCCACCGCCGTGATGTTGCGCCAACACTCGGCGACGGCTTGGACGCCGCCGGCGTAGGGGTCGGCTTGGACGTAGCGCGGCGTCACGTCGGTGGTGAGCGCGACTGCTTTCTGCGTGCTGTGGATGCGTACGATGGCCGCGTCGCCGCCAGGCTTTTGCACCGTGTCGGCCATAACCGTCGAGTCGTATTGCTCGTAGATCCAGCGGCGGCTGGCGAGGTCGGGTGTCGCAACGAGTTTTGCGAGCGCTTCGGTGATCGACTTCGGTTCGGCGATAGGCCCGAGCGGCGCGGGGCGTTTTGGTTCTTCCCACGGGCGTTCGTAGAGTGGGGCTTCGTCGGCCAGCGCCGTCACCGGAATGTCGGCGACGGTTTCGCCTTTGAATTTCAGGACCAGGCGCTTCGTGTCGGTGGTGATGCCGATGACGGCGAAGTCCAGCTCCCACTTCTTGAAGATTTTCTCGGCTTCTTTTTCGCGACCGGGTTTGAGGACCATGAGCATGCGCTCTTGGCTTTCGGAGAGCATCATCTCGTAGGGCGTCATGCCTTTCTCGCGGCAGGGCACCTTGTCGAGGTTCAGTTCGATGCCGGAGCCGCCTTTGTCGGCCATCTCGCACGACGACGAGGTGAGGCCGGCGGCGCCCATGTCTTGGATGCCGACGATGGCGTCGGTCGCCATCAGTTCGAGGCAGGCTTCGAGGAGCAGCTTTTCGGTGAACGGATCGCCGACTTGGACGGTGGGGCGTTTCTCTTCCGAGGCGTCGTCGAATTCGGCCGAGGCCATCGTTGCGCCGTGGATACCGTCGCGGCCTGTCTTCGAGCCGACGTAGACAACCGGGTTGCCCGAGCCCTTCGCGGCCGAGAGGAAGATGTTGTTCGCCTTGGCGAGGCCGACGCACATCGCGTTGACCAGAATGTTGCCGTTGTACGATTTGTGGAAGTTCACCTCGCCGCCGACGGTCGGCACGCCCATGCAGTTGCCGTAGCCGCCGATGCCGGCCACGACGCCTGACACGAGGTGCTGCGTCTTGGGATGATCGGGTTCGCCGAAGCGCAGCGCGTTCAGCATCGCGATGGGACGCGCGCCCATCGTGAAGACGTCGCGCATGATGCCGCCCACGCCTGTCGCCGCGCCTTGATAGGGCTCGATGAACGAGGGGTGGTTGTGGCTTTCCATCTTGAAGATGATCGCGTCGCCGTCGCCGATGTCGATGACGCCGGCATTTTCACCTGGGCCTTGGATGACCCACGGCGCGGTGGTCGGCAGTTTGCGCAGATGGGCGCGTGAGGATTTGTAGGAGCAATGCTCGCTCCACATGACGGAGAAGATGCCGAGTTCGGTGAGGTTCGGCGCGCGGTTCATGACGCGCAGAATGTGCTTCCACTCGGATTCGATGAGGCCGTGTTCGATGGCTTGGGTGAGGGTTGCTTCGGTCACGAGAGGGCCTTCACCAAGCTGTCGAAGATCGCTTTGCCGTCCGTGTTGCCGTGCAGCGGTTCGGAATGGCGTTCGGGGTGGGGCATCAGCCCTAAGATCGTGCGCTTTTCGTTGAAGATGCCGGCGATGTTGCGCGCGGCGCCGTTCGGGTTCGAGCCTTCGACATAGCGGAAGGCGACTTGGCCTTCGCCTTCCAAGCGGTCGAGGGTGTCTTTGTCGGCGAAATAGTTGCCGTCGCCGTGGGCGACGGGAATGTTGATCACTTGGCCGGGTTTGTAGCCGGCGGTGAACATCGTGTTCGCGCCTTCGACCGTCATGTTCACGTCGCGAGAGACGAATTTTAGAGACGCGTTGCGCATCAAGGCGCCAGGCAAAAGCTTCGTCTCGCAGAGGATCTGGAAGCCGTTGCAGATGCCGAGCACCGGCGTGCCCTTGTTCGCGCGGTCGATCACGTCGCGCATGATCGGCGACTGGGCCGCCATGGCGCCGCAGCGAAGATAGTCTCCGTAGGAGAAGCCGCCCGGCAGAACGATGAGGTCGAGACCTTCGGGCAGGCTGGCGTCTTGGTGCCAAACCATCGCGGGCGGTGTGCCGTTGGAGCGCTTGAGCGCGTCGTGGACGTCGCGATCGCAGTTTGAGGCGGGAAAAACAACAACGGCCGCTTTCACGGGGAGCATCTCCAGGGGCGCTGAGGCGTGCTTTAGATAGCGGCTTGGTCGGTGAAATGCGAGGGCGGCCGGGCGCGCTATTCCGTCTCTAGCGTGCGCTGAATTGCCCAAGGCAAACCCAGCAGAAACGGCAGGACCATCACGGCGAAAATGGCCGGAATGGCCACGGTGTACGGCACGGTCAGGTATTCGCCGAACTGGATCTCCACACTCTTGGGATCGGACAGGAGGCCATCCATTAGTGGGAAACCCGCGTTGACCAGATGGAAGGCGGAGGTTGCCGCAACGATGAGCATCAAAGGGCCGGGGCGATTGCGAATCGCGATCCATGAACTCAGGGCGGAGAAGAGGACGACGCTGCCGGCGATGAACGTCACCGAGAGGCCCTTGTCGGCGCGCAGGAAACCGTAGCCGTAGCCGATGTAGTTCGGGTCGAGTGCGCCGCGAATCGGCGCTGCGCCGTTGACGATTACGACGGCGAGGCAGGCGAGCCCCACGACGAGCGCGATCCACGACCAGCGGCGCGCGAGCGCGAAGCACACGAACGGAATGGCGGCAGCCGCGCCCATCGCGAAGGCAACGTAGGGCCAATAGATGTCGGATGCGGTCATCGACGTGTCCCTTATTGCTTCCCGAGAATGTCGCCCCTCGCCCTCCTTGGAGGGAGAGGGGTAGGGGTGAGGGAGGGGCTCTACGCGATGGCGCGCGCCGTTGATGGCGCGGCTTCGCACTCTGAGACTTGTGTTCGGCGGAGACGCCATCCCTCACCCCCGACCCCTCTCCCTTCCGATTCCGGAAGGGAGAGGGGGGAAGATGGGCGATGCGTCCTTAGCTGACCAATGCCGGGGGCTTGTTCAGGTGTTCTTGCAGGCGCTGTTGGATGCGGCGGCCGACGTCGGCGCCCCAGTTGCGGCCGATTTCGGCGATCTCGCGCTGAAGGTCTTCTTGCTGCGCGCGCAGGCGTTGGCCGGCGGGCGAGCGGTGGAAGGACGCGATCCCGCGCAGGTCACCGACCGTGAAACGGCGCGCCCAAGCATTCGCCATTTGCGACAGCAGCTTGTTGACGCCCAAGGTCATTTCATCGCGCATCGATTTCTCGATGATGCGACGCGTGTCCGGCGTGATGGAGGGGAACTGCGATTGCAGCGCCTGCATCTGCGCCGGGATGACCCGGTCGATCTGTTCGAGAACCGATTGACGGCCACCCATGGCCTCAATCAGGTCGGACGCGGCCGCCATACGGGCGTTCATGTCGGCGGGGAGGCTTTGCGCATTCGCCACCGCGGCGAAGGGCAACGTGATCAAGGCAAGGCACAGCATGCTTAAGACGGAGATGGAGCGCGTCATCAGCTAAAAACCCCTTATGGCTACTATTTTGACCCATTCTTCCTTGCGCTGAGACGGTCCCATCCGTCTTCAGCGCAACCCAAGGCACTTCCATTCCCCCAACACCGCACATTTTCGATTTCCCAGATCGTCCGTGTGCGGCGTATTTCGTTTTGGCTCCTTATCTCAACTCGATCGCATAGTTTTCGATAACGGTGTTTGCGAGCAGCTTCTCGCACATCTCGGACAGCTTGGCCCGTGCGCGCGATTGATCCGTCTCGTCCAGTTCGATCTCGATCACCTTGCCTTGACGAACGTCACCCACGTTCGCAAAGCCCAAACGGTTCAGCGATTGTCCGATCGCCTTGCCCTGCGGGTCGAGTACGCCTGATTTCAACATCACTGTAACGCGCGCTTTCATTTAACGAGCACCGGTCCCTTTCGTTCCGTGTTCTGCACTTCGGTTAGAATTCCCAAACGTCTTGCGACTTCGCCGTAGGCTTCCGTCACACCACCGAGGTCTCTGCGAAAACGATCCTTATCCAATTTTTCGTTCGTACGCAGATCCCAGAGTCGCATCGAGTCCGGACTAATTTCGTCAGCAAGAATGACACGCATCATCTCGCCTTCCCATAGCCTTCCGAATTCTATTTTGAAATCCACAAGTCTGATGCCGACGCCGAGGAACAACCCTGAGAGGAAGTCGTTGATTCGAATCGCCAGCGCGGTCGCATCGTCAAGTTCTTGGGGCGTCGCCCAACCGAATGCCGTGATGTGCTCTTCAGTAACCATCGGGTCATGCAACTTGTCGTCTTTGAGGAAGAACTCGATGATTGATCGCGGGAGAGTCGTTCCCTCTTCGACGCCGAGTCGTGTCGAAAAACTTCCGGCGGATACATTTCGAACCACAACTTCAAGTGGAATGATTTCAACCTCGCGGATCAACTGCTCCCGCATATTCAATCGCCGCATGAAATGGTTCGGCACGCCGATGCCGGTGAGCTGCGTCATCAGATATTCGGAGATGCGATTGTTGAGGATGCCTTTGCCCTCAAGCACCGCTTTCTTCTTCGCATCGAACGCGGTCGTTTCGTCCTTGAAGTACTGAATGAGCGTGCCCGGCTCTGGTCCTTCGTAAAGGATCTTCGCCTTGCCCTCATAAACGAGCTTGCGGCTTTTCATGTGCGTGCAATCCGATTTGTCGTGGACCGAGAATACGGAAGGAATTTCCGTGGCCTTCCACCGTCTGAAACGACGACGCCCGCGAGGAGGGAGGGTTGATCCTTCTCTCTGCGAGCGCCAGATAAGGTTAGCCCATCAGGCAATCCCCGCACAATGCGGGGACGTTGCGCAGGCGAAGTCGATGACATAGGTTCGCGTCAACGAATTAGCCATGGATTGCCAGAGGTTTAGGAGAATTCAGCCGATGTCCGGTTTCGACAAGCGCCGCGAAGGTTACGAGAGCAAGTTCGCCCACGATCAGGACCTTAAGTTCAAGGCGACGGCGCGCCGGAACAAGCTGATTGGTTTGTGGGCGGCCGAAAAGATGGGGCTGACCGGAACGGCGGCCGACGACTATGCGAAAGAGGTCGTTAAGGCCGATTTCGAAGAGGCGGGCGAGGAAGACGTTTTCCGCAAGATCCGCCGCGATTTCGACGCCAAGAAGCTCGCCATTTCCGACCATCAAATCCGGCGCGAAATGGAAGATCTGATGACGACGGCGGTCGAACAGATTCAAGGCACCAAATAGGCGATCTGGCCCGGTCGATACACGCGACAGGGCCGACCGCTTCACGCTAGAATTCCCCAGGTTATTTCGGGGGATGAAATGGCGCGCGCGATTTTCGTCGCACTCATCAGCATCGTTTGGAGCGCGGCTGCGTTTGCCGACGCCGGCTGGTCGTATTACGGCGGCGATGAAGGTGGTCTGCGCTACAGCACCGCGGCGCAGATAACGCCGGCTAACGTCGACGATCTGATTCCGGTTTGGACGTACTCGACCGGCGATCTCGCGAAGCGCGACCCAAAGACGATGCGGCGCACGTCGATGCAGGTGACGCCGGTTCTGATCGGCGACAAGCTGCTCGCGTGTTCGAGTTTCAATGAGGTCTATGCGCTGGATCCGGGGACAGGAAAAGAAGTTTGGCGCTTCGATCCCAAGATTCCGACCGAAAAGATTTTTCCGGCGAACAAGTTCAACTGCCGCGGCGTGGCGAGCTGGCAGGACGCGGCGGTGGCGGAAGGCACCGCGTGCCGCGATCGCGTGTTAGCGGCGACGAACGATGCGCGCGTGCTTGCGCTGGATCTTTCGACCGGTAAACCGTGCGCGGACTTCGGAACGGCAGGTGAGGTAAAGCTCGACGCCGGCATGGAATTGAAGTGGCCCGGCGAGTTTCAGATTACGTCGGCGCCGGTTGTGATCGGCGATGTGGTCGTCGTCGGTTCGTCGATCGGTGACAATGCGCGCGTGGTGGCGCCGCACGGGACCGTGCGCGCGTTCGATGTGCGTACCGGCGCCGCCAAGTGGTCTTGGGATCCGGTGCCGCGTGATGCGGCCGATCCTGCCGCGGCATCGTGGGGTGAAGGCTACAAGGACGTGGGCCACGCCAATGTGTGGGCGCCGATGTCGAGCGATGCCAAGCGTGGGCTGATCTTTCTGCCGACGTCTTCACCTAGCCCGGACTTCTTCGGCGGCTTGCGTCCTGGCGACAATAGGCATGCGAATTCTGTCGTGGCGCTGAAGGCGGAGACGGGCGAACTCGCATGGTCATTCCAGACCGTTCATCACGACGTCTGGGACTATGACCTGCCGGCGCAGCCGACGCTCGCAACCATCGACGTCGATGGCGTCACGCGCGATGTTGTCGTGCAGCCGACCAAGCAAGGCTTCATCTTCGTGCTCGATCGCGATACAGGCGTTCCAGTGTTCCCGGTCGAAGAGCGGCCGGTGCCGCAGGGTGGGGTCGCGGGCGAGGTGTTGTCGCCGACGCAGCCTTATCCCACGCATATTCCGCCGCTCGCGCCGCAGAAGCTGAGCGTCGACGATGCGTATGGGTTTACGCCGTGGGACGAAGGCGTTTGCCGCGAGGCGATCGCTTCGGCGCGGAACGAGGGGCTCTATACGCCGCCGTCGGAGAAGGGGACGATTATGTTTCCGATGACGGGCGGCGGGATCAACTGGGGCGGGATCACGATCGATCCGGTGAAGCAGGTGCTCTATGCGAACACGACGCGCGGGCCGCATCTCATCACACTGTTTCCGGCCGCGAAGTTCGATGAGTTGGATGCGAAGTATCCCGAGAAGGAAGTGTCGAAGCAGGAAGGCGCGGCGTGGGGGATGATCCGCGAGATTTTGCTCTCGCCGTTGGGGTTGCCGTGCAATCGGCCGCCGTGGGGCGTTCTTGCGGCCGTCGATCTGAAGACCGGCAAGGTTAGCTGGGAATCGACGCTGGGGACGACGGAAGAACTGGCGCCGCTGAACATCACGATGGCGACGGGAACGCCGACCCTGGGCGGGTCTGTCGTGACTGCCGGCGGGCTCGTCTTCATCGGCGCGACGATGGACAAGTATTTGCGCGCGTTCGACGCAGCGTCCGGCACGGAGCTTTGGCAGGGGCGTTTGCCGGCGACGGGATTTGCGACGCCTATGACCTACGAGTGGCAGGGGCGGCAGTTCGTCGTGATTGCTGCGGGTGGCCACGGGCAGCTTGGCACCGAGCCTGGGGACAGTTTGGTGGCGTTTGCGCTGGCGGGACCCAACGATCCGAAGCCGACGTGGTGGTCGCGCAAGATCGACCGGCCGGGCGGGCGGATGTGGATCAACTTTGGTTTGATCTTTGCCGGTACGCTGGTCGTGGTCGGCGGGCTGTGGTGGCTGATCAAGCGGTTGTGGCGGGCGCGGCGGTCGAATGACGATTGACACTGGGACGCTGCTCTTGGGCGGCGTGGTTCTGTCCGTGTCGCTGTTGTTGATCGCGCTGATGATCTCGATCGGCGATCAGTATTCGCGCTTTGGCTCGGCGCTGCGTCTTGCGCTGTCGGCGGGGATTTTGGCGCTTGTCGTCGCTTACGATTTGCCCGAGGGCTTCGGCTTGAGCGTTGCGGGCAGCGTGGTTCTGTGGGTTGCGGCCGTCGTCGGCACGTTTCTGTTGGCCCTTGCCGCCGTCGTGCAGCTCGTAAGTTGGTTGCGGCTCGGCGAAGGCGATCCGCCGCTTCCCTCACCCAAGCGCGAAGCGCGCCGCGATGCCGAGGACGGCGCTGAGCGCGAGAAGGCCTAAGATCGGTATCTTGAAACGCAGCAGCGCGATCGCGGCGAGGATGGCGAGCGCGAACGCCACGACGTCGAGCGATGCGATGTCGGGGACGGTCACTTGCATCGGACCCGCCGTCACGGTGTCCACCTTCGCGAATAGGACATGCAGCGCGAACCACAGCGCGAGGTTCAGGATCACGCCGACGACGGCGGCGGTGATCGCGGCGAGAGCGGCGGAGAGCGCGCGGTTCTCGCGCACGCGCTCGGCGTAGGGCGCGCCAGCGAAGATCCAGAGGAACGACGGCGTGAAGGTGACCCAGAGCGTCAGGATGGCGCCGAGGATGCCTGCGAGCAGCGGGTCGAAGCCTGCGTGGCGGAAGGCGGCGAGGAAGCCCACGTGCTGCAAGACCAGGATCAGCGGGCCTGGCGTCGTTTCGGCGAGGGCTAGGCCCTCGAGCATCTCGGGCGCGGTGAGCCAGTTGTAGGTCGCGACGGCTTCCTGCGCGACGTAGGCGAGGACGGCGTAGGCGCCACCGAAGGTCACGACCGACATTTGGCTGAAGAAGAGCGCGAGTTTGGCGAAGACGCTTTCGCCGCCCAGGATCGCGACCAATGCGGCGACCGGCACCAGCCAGATGGCGAGCCAGACGGCGATCGTCAGTGCTGTCCTGGTTTTCGTCGCGCGTGTGTGGGCGAGTTCGCCGCGGGCGAAGGCGGCGTCGACGGCGTAACCGTCGGCGGCGTCTTTTGCGGTGGCGTGGCCCGCGGCGCGGAATTGATCCGGTGCGATCTGCACGCCGATGAAGCCTGTGATCGCGGCGCCTAAGACGACCAGCGGGAAGGGTACGGCGAAGAAGAAGAGGGCGATGAAGGCTAAGGCCGCGATTGCGATCATGGCGGGGCCTGTGAACGCGCGCTTGGCGATGCGGAAGATCGCTTCGATCACGATGGCGAGGACGGCGGCCTTCACGCCGTAGAAGATGGCGTCGACCACGGCGAGGTCGGCGTAGTTCACGTAGAGGATGCTCAAGGTCAGCATCACGAGTGCGCCCGGCAGAATGAAGAGGAGGCCTGCCGCGAGGCCTCCCTTTACGCCGTGCATCAGCCAGCCGATGTAGGTCGCGAGTTGCTGCGCTTCGGGGCCGGGCAGGAGCATGCAGTAGTTCAGCGCGTGGAAGAAACGCGCGTCGCCGATCCACTTCTTGTCGTCGACGAGAAGCTTGTGCATCAGCGCGATCTGCCCCGCCGGGCCGCCGAAATTGACGCAGCCGAGATAGGCCCAGAGTTTCAGGGCCTCCCGGAACGCCGGTAGTCTTATTGGATCTTCGGCGGCCAATTGTGCGTCTCGTCCTGTGCGCTCAGAATCCATGCGTATAGCGCGTCATACATGACAAGGCCGTGACGCAACATCTCGTGGTCGTCGGCGAACATGCGCGAGAGACCGAGCGAGATGGCGTAGAGACCGGGCGCTTCGGGCGCCAGGTCGAGGCGGCTTGTGTCGGCTGCACGCACGATGGTTGCGAGTTGGTCGAGCGCGGGTGCGCTCAAACCGAAACGTTCGACGAACGAATCGAAGGTGCAGGCGCCCTTGTCATGTTCGAGCGGAGCGCCCGGGACATCGTAGGCGACGGCTTTTTCGCGCTCGGCGAAGGCGAAGACTTCTTTGACCGGCACGTAGAGGAATTCAGCCCTCGCGTCGATGAAGCGTGCGATAAGCCAGGGGCACGCAATGCGGTCGATCTTCGGCCGCTCGCGCGTGACCCAACGGGTCGGTCGGCGGTCGCCGAACAATTTCGTCAATTCGGATGTGAGTTTTGCAGATGGTCGTGAAGACGTGGACATGACAAGCCCCTCGTTTCGAAACGAGGCAGAGCTTGGATGGCGGACCATCTTGGGCAAGACCGGGAGCCTGCCGCAACCCCGATCGCATTCAAGATAGCCCGCGACCATGTTTCGTTCAAGTGGCAGAACGGGTTTCCGCGGCGTCACGTTCAACCGGCTCCGGCCGGAAGGGGAGCGCCAGTAGGCCCCACGTGCTTTGGGTCCGGCGATCGTCGAAGCCTTCCAGACCGTAGTCGACGTCGAGGCCATGATGTGACGGTGTCGACGTGAAGAACAACCGGTCCCAAATCGAGAAGATGTTGCCGTAATTCGAGTCCGTCTCCGCATGATCGCGCGAGTGATGAACCTTGTGATAGTTCGGCGTCGTGACCAGCAGCGAGAGCCAGCTGTCGAGGCGGCGAGGCACGCGTATGTTCGCATGCTCGAACTGCGCCTGCAGGCCGGACAATAGGCGATAGATTGCGAAGGCGACGGGGCTCGCGCCTATCGCCACCGCGAAGACAATCAGGGAGGCGAAGCGGATGACGCTTTCACCCGGATGCTGACGCAACGCGGTCGTCACGTCGACAGCTGGGTCCGAGTGGTGGACGCGGTGAAACCGCCACATGCCCGAACTTTCGTGCATGGCGACATGGACGGCGTAGGTCTGGAAATCGAGGATCAAGACCGCCAACGCGATTTCGACAAGCGGATCGAGTTGTAGCGTGTTGAAGAGGCCGAAACCGATCTCGCCGACCCATATCAGCATCAATACGATCGCGGCGGTGAAAAACAGGTTCGTTGCGATGTAGGTCGCGGTGAGGACGAAATTGGGAATGAGGTGGGCATAGTTCCACCGGCCGCGCGCGTGCAGCGGGACCAGAACTTCGGCGACGATGATCACCGTCATGAGGCTGAGATAGAAGGCGATTGCGCCAAACGCTGAGGACGACAATGCGGTCTCGAGAAAGACATCGAGGTTCATGAACGTGTTCTCCAGGCCGTTGTCGGCGGACAGCGCGAAGCCGGAGACTGGTGCTGGAAGTGCGCACGCTGCCCAAAACACGCCTGTCCGCCGAAAAGGCAGATCAAACGGTTCTTGAGCGCTGTTTTTGCGCCTGACTGGGAGACCGCACTACCCCAGTAGCTGTGACGGTAAGACACCGGGACGAACGGCGTCAATTACCAGTGGGGTAACTGGGTTGAACTAGAAGCGGCTGGAACGCGCGGCTTGGATTTCTTGGCTGGCGACGAGGATCAGCAGCAGGCCGACCATCAGGCCGTAGCCGAAGCCGCCGCCGGTCAGTTCGAGGCCGATGAAGAGGAAGCCGATGGCGACGCCGATGTAGCCGACGATGAGGCGCGCGGTCGGCATCGGCAGGAACATGCCGAGCACGGCGCGCGCGATGTGGCCGCCGTCGAGCGGATGGCCGGGCAACAGATTGAGCAGCCCTAAGAAGATGTTCGCCTGCATCACGCGGGCGAGAATGATCCACGTGTGTTCGGACAGGAACGCGGAGCCGCTATTGTAGAGCCACAGATAGAGTATGCCGCCGATCGCGAGGTTCGTGGCGGGACCTGCGAAGGACACGACGATGTCTTCGACGGCGCGGCGTGGCGGTGGATCGAGGCGGGCGTAACCGCCGAAGAAGCTGAGCGTCACGTCAAGCGTGCGGATGTTGAAGAGCCAGGCGCCGGCGGCGTGCCCCATCTCGTGCAGGAAGATGCTGACGAAGAGGAGGATGACGAACGTCGTCTGGTCCAGCACGTCCTGCAGCGTCGGGTTGTTGCCCAGGCCCGTGAAGATGAAGAGGCCGGCGACGAGCAGAACCGTCAGTTCAACGCGAACCTGAACGCCGAACAGTTTGCCCAGCTCGATCGGCGTGCCCATCATGCGGTGTTGTTTGCCCCTCAGCCCTAACCGAACACGCGGCGGAAAATCGTGTCCACGTGCTTCAAGTGATAGGCGAGGTCGAAGAGGGCTTCAAGTTCGCGGGGGGGCAACGCTTTTGTGACGTCGGCGTCTGCCTTGAGATTCTCGAGGAAAGACGTGCCTTGGCGGCCGTGGTGCATGTTTTGCCAGACGGGCATCGCGTTGCGTTGGACCAGGCGGTAGGCGTCTTCGCGGGCGACGCCTTTTTGCGTCAGGCTCAGCATGACGCGCTGGGAGTGGATCAGGCCGCCCAGGAGGTCGAGATTGCGCTGCATGCGCTCGGGATAGACGACGAGTTTGTCGACCACATCCGCTAAGCGGTTCAGCGCGAAGTCGAGGGTGATCGTGGCGTCGGGGCCGATCATGCGCTCGACCGACGAGTGCGAAATGTCACGCTCGTGCCAGAGGGCGACGTTCTCAAGCGCCGGTTGCGCGAAGGCGCGCACCATGCGCGCGAGGCCGCTCAGGTTTTCGGTCAGTACCGGGTTGCGCTTGTGCGGCATGGACGAAGAGCCTTTTTGGCCTTCGGAGAAATACTCCTCGGCTTCCAGGACTTCGGTGCGCTGCAGGTGGCGGATTTCGG
This sequence comes from Alphaproteobacteria bacterium, assembly GCA_034440355.1. Taxonomy (GTDB): domain Bacteria; phylum Pseudomonadota; class Alphaproteobacteria; order Micropepsales; family Micropepsaceae; genus SZUA-430. The sequence goes on along the minus strand of JAWXBY010000038.1, from coordinate 60,463 downwards.
TGGCGAGGTGTTCGACCGAACTCGCGACGACGGCGAGCGTCGTGAAAAACGCTGCGTGGCGGTCGCGCGGGATGACTTGTGTGGAGACGGGTTCGGCTTTGAGGCCCAGCGCTTTGGCGACGTGTTCTTCGACGCGCGGGTCGATTTGCGCGAAGGTGCCGACGGCGCCGGAGATGGCGCAGGTCGCGATCTCTTCACGTGCGGTGACGAGGCGGGCGCGGTTGCGTTCGAACTCGACGTAGAAGCCCGCGAGCTTGACGCCGAAGGTGGTGGGCTCGGCGTGGATGCCATGGCTGCGGCCGATGGTCGGCGTCGTTTTGTATTCGTGCGCGCGCTTTTTCAGAGCGGCGAGGACTTTGTCGGTGTCGGCGATCAGGATGTCGGCGGCGCGTTTCAGCTGCACACTGAGGCAGGTGTCGAGCACGTCGGACGACGTCATGCCCTGGTGCACGAAGCGGGCGTCGGGGCCGATGAATTCGGCGAGGTGGGTCAGGAAGGCGATGACGTCGTGCTTCACCTCGCGCTCGATGGCGTCGATTTTCGCGACGTCGAATTTGGCGTTGCCGCCTTTTTCCCAGATTGTCTTCGCTGCGGCTTTTGGAATGACGCCGAGTTCGGCAAGCGCGTCGGCGGCGTGCGCTTCGATCTCGAACCAGATTTTGAATTTGGTTTCCGGCGACCAGATGGCGGTCATTTCGGGGCGGGAATAGCGGGGGATCATGATGTGGCCCAACAAATAAGTGGTGCGCGCGTCGGCCCCCCTCCACCGCTGACGCGGTCCCCCTCCCCCGCTAAAGCGGGGGAGGATGAAGTGCGCTTGTGTCTCTTATCCTCCCTCGCTTTAGCGGGGGAGGGGGACCATCGCGAAGCGATGGTGGAGGGGGGCACGCATGCGGAGATGTAGTGGTTCACGCCACCGCTTTCAGCGATTCTTCGAGAATCGACAAGCCCTCATCGAGCACTTTGTCTTCTACCGTTATCGGCACCAGCACGCGCACGCCATTGCCATAAAGGCCGCAGGTTAAGAGGATCAGGCCGCGTTTCAGGGCTTCCGTCGTGAGGCGCTTTGTCCGGTCGGGATCGGGTTCGTGGCTGCCGCGCGTCTTTACGATGTCGAAGGCCACCATGGCGCCGAGGCCGCGGATGTCGTCCATCGGCGGCAGGTCGTTGCGCAGCGACATTTGTTTGAGGCGCGCCATCAGCTTGTCGCCGAGGGCGAGGCTTTTCTCGAGGATGTTTTCCTCTTTGATCACTTCGATCACCGCGAGGCCCGCGGCGCAGGCGAGCGGGTTGCCGGCGTAGGTGCCGCCGAGACCGCCGGGGTCGGGCGCGTCCATGATCGCCGCGCGGCCGATGACGGCCGACAGCGGCATGCCGCCGGCCAGACTCTTCGCGGTGGTGATGAGGTCGGGTTTGACGCCGGAGTGTTCGATCGCGAACAGCTTGCCGGTGCGGGCGAAGCCGGATTGGATTTCGTCGGCGATCAGCAGGATGCCGTGCTTGTCGCAAATCGTGCGCAGGGTTTTCAGGAAGTCGAAGGGCGCGGTGTAGAAGCCGCCTTCGCCCTGCACGGGTTCGATGATGATGGCGGCGACGCGTGATGGTTCGAGATCGGTCTTGAAGAGCGATTCCAACGCTTCGAGCGATTGCTTGGCGGTGTGGCCGTGGCTTTCGACGGGGAAGGGTAGGCGGTAGACGCCGGACGGCATGTCGCCGAAGCCCGCCTTGTAGGGAACGGTTTTACCGGTGAGCGCCATCGTGAACAGCGTGCGGCCGTGGAAGGCGCCGGAGAAGGCGATGACTGCCGAACGTTTGGTGGCGAAGCGGGCGAGCTTCACCGCGTTCTCGACCGCTTCGGCGCCGGTCGAGAAGAAGATCGACTTTGCCGGACCTTCGATCGGGGCGAGCGCATTCAGTTTTTCGGCGAGCGCGATGTAGCTCTCATACGCGTTCACCTGAAACGCCGTGTGGATCGTGTTCTGAAGCTGCGCTTCGATCGCCTTCACGATTTTCGGGTGGCGGTGGCCGGTGTTCTGCACGCCGATGCCGCCGACGAAGTCGATGTAGCGCTTGCCCTCGACGTCCCAGATCTCCGCGTTCAGCGCGCGCGCGGCGAAGACGGGATGCGCGGTGTTGACGCCGCGCGAGACGGCGGCCTGGCGGCGGGCGAGGAGTTCGGCGTTGGTGGTCATGCGGGTCGCTTTCTCTATGCTCTCATTCTACGCGGCGAGTTGAAGGGGACATCGTTGGCGTTAGTGCACCGCCGACGCAATGATTTCGGCGTGCGTCAACTTCCTGCGGGGCTTCGCTCGGATTTGACCTGCGCCAGCGGAGGGCGCGCCCCGAACGTACTTCCTGACGTCGTAAGACAGAGGAAACACTTCGGCCAGCTTCAGGCCCAGAAAACGGCAAAGGGCTTCTGGACCACATTCTCGTCTATCGAAATCATGATAGCGCGCCAAATGGAACCACTGCCTGCGGTGAAAAATCGACAACGTGAGGAAATGCTCCGTAAGGTGAGTGTAATGCACGTCCAAATTGGACAGCATCGCCCACTTGCGGGCGCCATTCGCAAGTCGGACCTGCGTACCAACCACATGGCCGTCCAGCGTCGAGACGGGAAGGCGGCGCGCGGGCTTCACGGCCGTTTCGTCGGAAGTTTCTCGATTTGTGAACTTCCAAACCGGGTTCATCCGCAGGTCTTTGACGGTGAGTGTGTTGACGGGTCGCTCTTTGCTCACGGTGACTACAACTACTTCTTGGCGGCCTCTTTCGCTTCGATTTCGGTGGCGCGTTTGAAGGCGGGGCGGGCTTGGGCGCGTTCGGCGAATTCGACGAAGGCTGGGCGCTTGTCGATCATGCCGAATTGCATGCCGAAGCCTAGCCCTGAGGCGATGTAGAGGTCAGCTGCCGTGAACTGATCGCCGAAGAGCCACTGGCCGGGCTTCATAGCGGCTTCGAGTGCGCCCATCGCGCGGTCGTAGTCGCCCCAGCCGGCCTGCAAGCTGTTCACCGGGTGGCCCATGCGTTTTTCGAGCATCGCGGGCTCCATCGTCGTAGCCGAGAACATTAGCCATTGCAGGAAACGGCCACGCTTTGGATCGGTCGGTGCGGGGCTGAGTTTCGTCTGCGGGAATTTGTCGGCGACGTAGAGGAGGATCGCGGCCGTCTCGCCGAAGCCGACGCCGTTGTCTTCGAAGCCCGCGACTTTGCCCATCGGGTTGATCTTTTTGTAGGCCTCCGTCGGGTGGCCCGGCGCGCGAATGTCGACGCGCACGATCTCATACGGTTGGCCGGCTTCCTCCATCATCCAGAGCGAGGTGAACGCGCGCGTTTGCGGGCCGTAGTAGAGTTTCATGACTGTCTCTCCGATCTTAAATTGTCATCCCGGACGCTAGCGGAGCTTGATCGCGGAGCGATCTAGCGAAGTTTGCGAGCCGGGACCCAGGGTCATAGGCAGAGTGTGTGGCCCTGGGTCCCGGATAGTAAGGCTCGCAAACCGAATGCTTCGCATTCGGGCTCGCCTAACTTCCGGGATGACAGCGCTGGTTGTTGTCAGCATCACGTTCCGAGGCCGCCCATCGCCAGGTATTTCACTTCGAGGAAATCTTCGATGCCGTATTTTGAGCCTTCGCGGCCGATGCCGGATTCTTTCATGCCGCCGAAGGGGGCGACTTCGGTGGAGATGATGCCTTCGTTGATGCCGACGATGCCGTATTCCAGCGCCTCTGCCACGCGCCAGACCCGCCCGAGGTCGCGGGCGTAGAAGTAGGCGGCTAAGCCGTATTCGGTGTCGTTGGCGAGGCGGATGGCATCTGCTTCTGTTTTGAAGCGGAAGAGCGTCGCGACCGGGCCGAAGATTTCTTCCTGCGCGATCGCCATCTGCGTGTTGACCTCGGTCAGCACGGTTGGCTCGAAGAAGGTGTGGCCGAGCGGGTGGCGTTTGCCGCCCGTCGTGATCTTCGCGCCTTTGCCGGTCGCGTCTTTGATCAGGCGTTCGACCTTTTCGACCGCTTCCATGTTGATAAGCGGACCTTGCATCACACCGTCGCCCAGGCCGTCGCCGACTTTCAAGGTGCCGACGGCCTTCGAGAGTTTTTCGGCGAAGGCGTCGTAGACCTTGTCCTGGACGAAGAGGCGGTTCGCGCAGACGCAGGTTTGGCCCATGTTGCGGAATTTTGAGAGCATCGCGCCGGTGACGGCGGCGTCGAGGTCGGCGTCGTCGAAGACGATGAAAGGAGCGTTGCCGCCGAGTTCGAGCGACACCTTCTTCACCGTGGCCGCGCACTGACGCATGAGCAGCTTGCCGATCTCGGTCGAGCCGGTGAACGAGAATTTGCGGACGATCGAATTGCCCGTCATCTCCTGGCCGACGCGGGAGGAGTGTTTCGTCGTCACGACGTTGAAGATGCCTTTCGGAATGCCGGCGCGTTCGGCGAGGACCGCGAGCGCCAATGCCGAGAGCGGCGTTTCGGCCGGCGGCTTGATCACGATCGGGCAACCGGCGGCGAGCGCCGGGCCGCATTTGCGCGTGATCATGGCGTTGGGGAAGTTCCACGGTGTGATCGCGGCGACGACGCCGATCGGCTGTTTCAGAACCAGAATGCGGCGGCCGGCCTGCGTCTGCGGGATGATGTCGCCGTAGATGCGTTTGCCCTCTTCGGCGAACCATTCGATGAATGACGCGCCGTAGGCGACTTCGCCGCGCGACTCCGCCAGCGGCTTGCCTTGCTCCGACGTCATGATGATCGCGAGGTCTTCCTGGTTCGCCATCATGAGGTCGAACCATTTGCGCATGATGCTTGCGCGTTCCTTCGCGGTCTTCGCGGCCCATGCGGGCCAGGCCGCGTTCGCGGCTTCGATGGCGCGGCGGGTTTCGCCTTCCAGCATGTCGGGCAGGCGCGAGAGGACCTCGCCGTTTGCGGGGTTCGTGACCTCGAACGTGGCGCCGGCGTCGGCGGCGATCCACTCGCCGTTCACGTAGGCCTTGTCACGCAGAAGTTGTGGGTCTTTCAGGCGCATCTTACTGCCTCCGGTTTGGCGGTGTTTTAGACCCCCGCGCGGCGTCCCGGAAGGTGCCAAAAACGGGGTCCCTGTGGGGCCAGACGCGCCGTGACAAAGCGGGCCGGGGCATGCAAGGTGCGGCCCGCCCCGACGGGTTTCCACCGACTTCAGGATTATTGCATGCGCTTTGCGGGTTTTGTTGCGATGAGTGCCACGTTCCTGAGCCTTTCGGGCTGCACGACGATCAACGACATGATGCCGTTCGGCGGGGCGACGGGCACGACACCGACCGAGGCGACCTCCACCACGCCGGGTCTCGCGATCGACCGCAAGACGGGTTATCCCCCGTACGCGATGATGAAGGGCACGGTGCTGATCGCGCCGCATGGCGCTAAGCGCACCGACTTCTTCTTCTGGATGAACGAGAAGAAGACCGAGAAGGTCATCCGCTATCTCGATGAAGAGAACAAATACGCCGGCGAGTTGATGGCGCATACGTCGGACCTGCAGAAGATTTTGCGCGAAGAGGTTCGCACGAAGGCCGCCGCCGTGCAGGGTACGCCGCCATTCAAGGACGGCGACTATTGGTATTACGAGCGTTACGCGGCGGGGGCGGACTATCCGGTTATCGCGCGGCGCAAGGGCTCTATGTCGGGCGCTGAAGAGGTGCTGCTCGACGGTCAGACCGAAGGGCCGAAGCATCAGCAGTTCAAGGTCAACAACTACGGATCGTCGCCGGACGGGAACATCTTCGTTTACGCGGTAGATTACTCGGGTGACCGTTGGCACGAACTGATCATGCGCGATATGCGCACGGGCGCGTTGATCAACGACAAGATAGAACACGTGTCGTCGGACTTTGCGTTTGCGGACGACAACAAGACGCTCTTCTACATCAAGCTGCAGCCGGGGTTGGCGCGCTCGTATCTCTTGATGCGGCATACGCTGGGCACGGATCCCAAGACCGACAAAGCGATCTTTGAGGAGAAGGATCAGCAGTATGAGATCGCGCTGAAGCGGTCGAAGGGTGGGCGTGTTCTGCTGTTGACCAGCGAGCAAACCACGACGTCGGATGTGCGTTTCCTCGACGCGAAGACACCCGAGGGCAAGTGGACGCTGATCAAGCCGCGCGCGAAGGGCGTGCGCTATTTCGCGGACGAGTCGAACGGGCAGCTTTACATCCGCACCAACCTTGATGCGCCGGACTATCGCATTGCCACGACGACGCTGACTGCGCCTGGCACGTGGACGCCGCTCATCGGCGTGCAAGAGGGCGTTTACATTGAGACGTTCGAGGTGATGAAGGGTGGCGTGATCGCGCTTGACGAATATGCGAAGGGCGGGTCGCGCATCCGGCTGGTCGACGTGAAGTCGGGCGATGAAAAGTTGATAACCCCTGACGCGCCGGCCGGGCACATGACGTTCTCCGACACGTTCAGTTTCCCGAATTTGCGCAACACGGATTCAGAGACGACGAAGCTGCGCTATGCGTTCTCGTCGCCGGTCAATCCGGACGTGATCTACGACTACGACGTCGCGACGGGGACGAAGACCGAGGTGCAGCGGATGGCGGTGCCGGGGTTCTCGACCTCGGCCTATTCGATCGAGCGCGTGTTCGCGCCGGCGCCTGACGGCAAGCAGATTCCGGTGACGCTTGCCTACCGCCGCGACAAGTTCGAGAAGGGTGAGAACCCGGTTCTGATCTACGGTTATGGCGCCTATGGGTCGAGCAACGATCCCGTGTTCAAGTCGAAGTGGCCGAGTTTGCTTGATCGAGGTTTCGTCATGGCCTATGCGCATGTGCGCGGCGGACGTGAACTCGGCGAGGCTTGGTATCAAGGCGGCAAGCTGCGCAACAAGAAGAACACGTTCACCGACTTCATCGCGGTCACCGAGTCGCTCGCCAAGGGCGGCATGGTCGACCCGAAGCGCATCTTCGCGATGGGGCGCAGCGCTGGCGGTTTGCTGGCAGGCGCCGTCGCGACGATGCGGCCCGACCTCTACAAGGGCGTTGTGGCGGGCGTGCCGTTCGTCGATGTGGTCACCACGATGCTCGACGATTCCATTCCGCTGACGACATTCGAGTATGAGGAATGGGGCAACCCGGCCGAGCCCGGCGATTACGAATATATGTTGAGCTATTCGCCCTACGATCAGGTCGAGAAGAAGGCGTATCCGTCGCTGCTGGTAACCGCGGGCTACAACGACAGCCAGGTCGGTTATTTCGAGCCGGCGAAGTGGGTGGCGAAGATCCGGCGCAACAAGACGGATCAGAACCCGCTCATCTTCCGCACCAACATGACGGCGGGCCATTCGGGCGATTCAGGCCGTTTCGGCGCGGTCGAAGAGGCGGCATTCACCAACGCATTCCTGCTCGATCAGGCGGGCTTGAACACCGGGAACAAGACGGCGAAGGCGGATTAGGCCGAACGTTTCTTCTTCGCTCTCGCTTCGATGGCGTTGCGGACGAAGGCGACGACCTTCTTCAGGTCGTAGGGTTTGGCGAAGAAGGGTTCGTTTTCGCAGAGCGTCTTGGCGTTGTCGGATTTCTTGCGGTCGCCGGACGCGAGGCGGATGGGAAGGCCCGGCCGATATTGGTGGACCCACTGCGCTAAGGCGAAACCGTCGACTTCGGGCATGTCGACGTCGCTCAACACCAAGTCGATTATGTATTTGCGTGATTTCAGCAACGCGATGGCTTCGGCGCCGTTGCCGGCTTCGTAGACTTTGAAGCCGCAGTCGCGCAGGTATTCGGCGAGCGCCACGCGCAACAGCACCTCGTCCTCGACGACGAGAATGGTGGGCTTGCGGTCGTTGATTCCACGAAAGGGTGTGCGGAGCGGTTTGGCTTCGACCATGAATATTTCAACTCATGCGCCCCTGTCCCGGTTCCGATTGCGCAACGGTGAAGTGCCGGAACCGGGCGGGCCGAAGTGCGTTTGCCTTGGCCGTATTTACGCTGTTCAGTCGCCGTCGCGCGCGTCGGCGCGGGCCTTCGCTTTCGCGCTGAGACGTGCTGCCACGCGATCCATGTCATAGGGCTTCAGGAAGAAGAGGCCGGCGTTGGTTAGTGTGGTGATCGTGGCGCTTTCGCCGGGCGCGCCGGAGGTCAAGATGAACGGCACGTCGGGGCAATGTTGGGCGGCCCATGACATCAGCGCGAGGCCGTCGACGGCGCCGGGCATCATGATGTCGCTGAAGATCACATCGATGTCGTGGCCGTGGTGCGTCAAGAGATCGACAGCCTCGGTGCCGCTCGCGGCTTCGTAAACGGTGAGACCCGCATCGCGCAGGTGATCGGCCAGCGCGAGCCGGATCAAGATTTCGTCCTCCACGACGAGGACAATATTCGGTCGCGCCGGGTGTTCGGGCGCTGGCGGCTCCAAGGGTTCGGGGGTACTCATCATCGTCTCCTGGCAACCGCAACGCGTGACGGCGCTTCGGGTTCCTCGCGCCGGAATCATCAGTGGGGTCAGTTACATATTGGCCGGCCGCCTTGCCGCAAATGTCAGGCCGAGGCGTATGTTCGTGCGGCCGGTGCTTAGGAGCGCTAGAGCATTTACTAAAGTGTTCTCGACGCCTGAGCTGACGCCAATCAGCCCCGCATGATGTGCGGGCGGCGCTTCGACGAACTCGGCGACGTTCTCGCCGATCGATGGTCTTTGCGGAACTGGAGTCGCTGGCGAAAGAGGTGGCGCGGCTTGCGGGATGACGGTTGTGCCGCAACGGTGGGGCCGCGGATTTTTGTGTGACGTTGCGCGGAAGCCGTGCGGGTTCCACTTGACACAAGGGTTTGCCGGGGTGCGCGGCGGCGTGCGATGATTTTCACCGGCGTTGCTTTCGCACATCTGTCACACGATGCGTACCGCGTGCAACGCTCTGGACCCGTGAACGTGAAAGAGGAACCGTCATGTTCAATGTCGTCACGCAAACCGCCGAGCAGCGGGAAGAGCGGCGCTTTCGCGACAAGCCCGAGGCGATGAACTATGCGATCCAGCGGCTGACGTTTTACAGCGGCGATGCGAACGTCAAAATCGAGACCGACGGCGGCATCGTTTTCAACGAGCACGACATCAGACGGACGTTCGAAACCGTTCGCGCCTGACGTTTCTTCAGCGCCGTATCACGACGCGGGTTGCCGGCGTTGCCTTGGACAAGAACACGAGCAGGTTCTCGCGCGCCAACGCGACGCAGCCCACGGTCGGACTGTAGTTCGCTCTCGCGATGTGGAGGAAGATCGCGCTGCCGCGGCCCGGCACGACGGGGTCGTCGTTGTAGCCGAGGACGGCGATGACGTCGTAGATGCCGTCCTTGCGCCACAGCGCTTCGGCGCTGGCGGCGTAGGGCAATTGGACGGGGCGGTTGTAGTTCAGATCCGACGGCGCGTCGCACCAGCCGTCGTTCGGTTTCAGGTCGCGGACGTCGAATTTCATCTTGGGGATGCGGACACGGTCGGGCCGGAACAACACGTGCCTGATCGGCCAACTGCCGGCGGGCGTCGCGCCGTCGCCCTCTTTCTTGTCCGCGCGAATGCCGCCATAGCCGACAGCGCATTTGTACCGGCTGCGCCCGAAACGCGCGACGCCGTTCGCGATGATCAGATCGGCCGGACTTGCGAACGCCTCGCTCGTGGCTGCGAGCACCAAGCCGGCGGAGGCGGCGAGCACTGCGCGGCGCGTCGGCGGTGTTTGGGGTGGGGCGGACATCTCTTTCCCAGTGAAACGGCCCGGGAGACCTTAGGCGGCGCGGAGCGCCCTGCCTAGGCGCTTGACGCGTTCGCGGTTTTTGCCGACTAAATCGGGCTGGGAAGGGGCTTTGGGTGCGCGTTTATCTGCTGATCGTCGGCGTGTTCGCGGCGGTGCTGGCTTTTTCGGCCACGCCTGCTTCGGCGCATGCTCATGGGCACGGCGACGTCGCGACAGCGGCGGCGGATGCCGACGCGCATGACGCGGATCACGATGCCGACCACAATCCGGTGGACCATTCGCACCCCATTGGCGACGACGATTATCACAGCAAGGCCTCGCATTCGTCGCTCGATGTCGCGCACTGTAATGTCCCAGACGCGCCGCTCGCGGGTTTCGTGCGCGCGCATTGTTTGCCCAGCGCCGACCAACCATTGCGCGGGATCGCGCTCTCGCCGCCTGTGCGTCCACCGCTTGGCTAGCGACGGGCTTTGCCCGACTTCGTCGATGCACAGGCTTGCTAAGAAGCGCGCGTAGGTCCGACCGGGAATGGTCGGCTCGCCGCGTTGCGATAATCGGTGGAATCAACGCGTGATGTTCAACATCTACTTGCGGCTGCTCGCGATGAGCGCGCTTGCCGTCTTTCTCGTCGCCGTAGTTGGCGATGCCGCCGCCCATGGGGTTCAGGGCAAGGATGCTGCGTTCGTTGCGGGAAGCAGCGGGCCGCAAATCATTCCGTTCCTGTATCTCGGTGCGAAGCACATGGTCACGGGCTACGACCATTTGCTCTTTATCCTGGGCGTCGTCTTCTTTTTGTACCGGCTGACGCATGTCGCGCTCTACGTGACGCTGTTCAGCATCGGGCATAGCGTGACGCTGCTGGCGGGCGTGCTGGGTGACATTCACGTCAACGCCCACCTCGTCGATGCCGTGGTCGGTTTGTCGGTCGCCTATAAAGCGTTCGACAATCTCGGCGGCTTCGTGCGCCTGTTCGGGTTCCAGCCGGACTTGCGCGGCGCGGTGTTCGGCTTCGGCCTCGTGCATGGCTTCGGTCTTGCCACGAAGCTTCAGGACTTGGACCTGTCGCCGAACGGGCTCATTCCCAACATGATCGCTTTCAACGTCGGGGTCGAAATCGGGCAGCTGATCGCGCTCTCGGTGATGTTGCTGGTGATCGTTTGGTGGCGCACGCGCCGCAACTTCGAAGGGCAGGCGGTCGCGGCCAACGTCGCGCTGATGTTCGCCGGTTTTCTGCTCACGCAATACCAACTCCTCGGTTACCTCATTGAGAAAGGGGCATGACAATGACGGAAGGTCAGATCAAGAATCCGCTGTCGCTTCGGCGCCTGACGGTGCTCACGCTGGGCGCGGCGCTGGTTGCCACCGTTCTAAGCGTGACGGTGGTGCTGCCGGCCGAATTCGGACGCGACCCGACGGGCGTCGGTACGTTGCTGGGTCTCAAAGACTTAGGCGGCGGCGCGGCTACGCTGGCGACGGGATCGGCGGCGCGGTTCTACGAAACCGGCTTTCGCTCCGATGTCGTCGAAATTCCGTTGTCGGCGAAGGGCGGCGGCGGGGCGAGCGACCTCGAATACAAAGTGCGGATGAAAGACGGCGCGACGCTGATTTACTCTTGGGAAGCGGAGGGCGCTGACGCGGACGGTCTCTTTTTCGATCTGCACTCCGAGACCGATGGTCCGGATATCCACGTGGTCGAGTTCAAGCAGGCGACCGCGTCGCGTTCCGACGGTTCGCTCGTTGCACCCGTCGACGGCGTTCACGGTTGGTATTGGCAAAACAAGTCCGCCAAGCCGATTGTCGTGCGTTTGAGGATCGCCGGATTCTACGACCTCGTTCCGCCGGGTGAGGCCGGCAACAAAGAAGGCATCCTGCCCAAGGCTGTTGGCGCCGAGTGACGTGCGCTTAGGTGCGCGGAGCGCCTGGCTCCGCGCATCCCGCCGACGGCTTGGCGGCGTAAGTTCCGACCACTCTGCTCGTTCTGCTGTGCCGGATCGGGATTGACGAAGGGCTACGTTGATCGCACTAAGCCCGGAGCAAAGGAGACGCCGATGAAAGTCCAAGCCGCCGTGACGCAAGGACCGGGGCAGCCGTTCGAGCTCAAGACGCTGGAGTTGGACGAGCCGCGAGCGGATGAGATTTTGGTGCGCATCGTGGGGGTCGGCGTGTGCCACACCGATCTCGTGTTCAAGGACGCGGGGATTATCGCGGCGCCGGCGGTGCTGGGTCACGAAGGATCGGGCATCGTCGAGAAGGTCGGCGCGCAGGTGCGAAAGGTGGCGCCCGGCGACCGGGTGGCGATCACGTTCCGCTCGTGTGGCGCTTGTCCGCGTTGCGACGGCGGGGATGCCGCGTATTGCCACACGATGCCGATGCTGAACTATGCCGGCATGCGCAGCGACGGTTCCAAGGCGCTGCATGCGGGCGGCGCGGACGTCGGCAGCAATTTCTTCGGGCAATCGTCGTTTGCGACGCATGCGCTGACCTATGAGCGCAATGTCGTGAAGGTGCCGGCGGATATTCCGCTGGAGCTGATCGGGCCATTGGGCTGCGGGATTCAGACGGGGGCGGGCAGCATCATGCGATCGCTTGCGTGCAAGGCGGGGTCGTCGCTGTTGATAACAGGTGGCGGGCCGGTGGGCCTGAGTGCGGTGATGGGCGCGAAGATCCAGCGCTGCGGCACGATCATCGTGGTCGAGCCGCACGCTTCGCGGCGCGCGATGGCGCGGGAATTCGGCGCGACGCATGTCATCGACCCAAAAGTGGATGCCGACTTGGCGGCGGCGGTGCGCGCGATCGTGCCGCTCGGCGTCGACTACGCGTTCGATACGACCGGCGTGCCGGACGTGCAGAAGGCGGTGATGAACGCGATGGCGCCCAAGGCCGTGTTCGGCATCGTCGGCGTTACGCCGCCCGGCACGCCGCTGCCCGGCGACGTGAACACCGCGATGACGTTCGGCCACACGGTGAGAGGCATCATCGAAGGCGACAGCGATCCGGACGTCTTTCTGCCGGAGCTGATGGAGCATTACCGGCGCGGCGCGTTGCCGTTCGACCGGATGATCAAGACGTTTCCGTTCAGCCAGATCAACGAAGCGATCGCCGCGCAGCATCGCGGGGAGTGCGTGAAGGTCGTGCTGTTGATGGACAGGTAAGTCCGCGCGCCGTTGCGTTTCATTCGGTGGGCCAGACGGGCAAGAAGCGGCTAGACTGTCTGAGGTCCGCGACGAACCGGCGCAGGCCGCGCCCAGCGAGTAACGCGATGCAGCACGGCGATAGCAAACCGTATGGCAGCCCAGTCTTTGCGCTGGCTGCGGCCGCGTTGTTTGGGCTGAGCACACCGCTCGCCAAGCTGATCGGCGAAGATGTCAACGCGTTCTTGCTGGCGGGTTTTCTGTATCTGGGCTCGGGCCTGGGTCTTGCCGCGTGGCGCTACATGCGCCGCGATGCCGGCGCGCCGCGCGCGGAGGCCGCGTTGCAACGGTCGGACTTTCGGCGGATGGCGGCCGTGGTGTTCTTCGGCGGCGTCGCGGGCCCCTCGCTTCTGATGCTCGGTTTGCAGTCGACCACGGGATCGGCCGCGTCCTTGCTGCTCAATCTGGAAGGGCTGGCGACGATGCTGATCGCCTGGCTCTTCTATCGCGAGAATGTGGACCGCCGCTTGTTCTTGGGCGCGATGGCGATTCTCGCGGGCGCGGTGCTGCTGTCGTGGGACTTCGGTTCGGTCTCGCTGTCCGTTGGCGCGTTGCTCGTCGCCGCCGCGTGCGCCTGTTGGGGCGTCGACAACAATCTGACGCGCGAAATTTCAGGCGCCGATCCGATGCAGATCGCCATGCTCAAAGGTCTTGCCGCGGGAACGACCAATGTCATTTTGGGTCTGGCGGTCGGCGCCTCGTGGCCCGCTTTTCCGCTCGTTGTGGCGGCCGGCGTGCTTGGTCTCGCCGGCTACGGCATCAGCCTCGTGTTTTTTGTGCGAGCGCTGCGCGATCTCGGCTCTGCCCGCACCGGGGCGTATTTCTCGACTGCGCCCTTCGTCGGGGCGATCATCGCGATCCCGTTGTTTCAGGAGCCGCTTGGCATCGTATTCGCGATTGCAGCCGCGCTGATGGGCCTGGGCGTATGGCTTCACCTGACGGAAAACCACGATCATTGGCATGAGCACGATGAACTGACGCATCACCACGCGCATATCCACGATGAGCACCACCAGCACAGCCATCTCAGCAGCGACCCGCCTGGCGAACCTCACGCGCACGCCCACGCGCATCCGCCGATGCGGCACAAACACCGGCACTATCCCGATCTGCATCACCGGCACGGGCATTAGGGGCGCATCGACGCGTGGTCCTGCGAGACACATTGGTGTCGCAAGCAAGTGGGCCGTGCGCCTGGCGTGCGCGCGAGTAGCGCCGGCAGACGGCCCTGATTTTGTGCTGAGTGCGAGGGCAACACTGTCTTGCTCCGTGAGCGGCTTCACGACGACGGAGGGGTCAGGCACGGTTGAATTATGAGAAGCCGAGATCCCGTCTACCAGACCGCCCAGTCAGCCAAGGATGCGTGCGCGCAGCCGACGTTGCCACGTGCCAACTCCTTCACGCGTCGCGCCACTGTCGCTGCCACTGCGCTTCTGCTCGTCGGATGGCAGACGCCAGGCCGGGCCTCTCCTCCCTCCCTTACGAAAGAGCAGAAACCAATGTCGGATCCGCGAATCAAGACCTACGAAATCTATCTCTCCGCTTGGTCCGCTGTTCCCGACGCTGAGCGAGCAAAGCTCCTCCGCGAATGCCTGTCGGAAGACATCGTGTTCACCAACTCTACGCAGACGCGACGCGGATTGGCCGATGTGGCTGTGCATCTGCAGGACTTCCAAAAGCGCACCCCCGGCGGGTCGTTTCGCTTGAACGAGATGATGGGTTGGGAAAATCATGCGCTTGCTGCCTGGCAGCTCGTCGATGCTCAGGGTCAACCGGGGTTCTCGGGCCACGACGTGCTCGCTTACGACGGACAAGGCCGCATCGAGAGCATTCTCATGTTCGTCCGGGTGGAAAAGCAATTGCTGAAGTAGAAAAACGCGGCGGCGTCAGATCAGGTCCGTCAGCGGTGGCGCGCGCCGGCGAAGAAAAGACATTATGGTCTCGATGCGCTGCGGCGTCAGTCGCCGATCGCGACGCAAGAAGTTCATTGTCACATCAGCGTGGCGCCAATCACGAAGGAGCTCAACAGCGCGTCCCGCTCTGAGATCATCTGCGGCCAGCCAGAGAGGTGCGGACGCGATGCCCGCACCGTGCAGGACGGCCTTCCACGCCGAAGCACCGTCGTCGAAGACGGACGAAGCGTCGGGCGCGACCTGAACGACATCGATTTCGTTGCCGGGTTGACGAAACCACCACGGACGAACTTGGCCGGTGCGCTGGTTTCGAAAACCAATCAGCTTGTGCGCCGCGAGGTCGCTGGGCTGCTCCGGCCGCTCACGTCCGTTGAGGTACGCTGGTGAGGCGCAAACCACCCAAGGAAACTTGAACCAGGCCGTCTGCAGGTGACCCGGAACGCGAACCAGAGAACCGCTGCGGATCGCAAGATCGATGCCATCTTTGGCCAGATCCGCAAGCTCATTGCCCGAGCGAAGATCGAGCCGAATGCCGGGGTTTTCCCGACTGAATTCCGCAAAGAGCGGCGCCAGTACGTCGCGCATGAAGGCGACGGGCGCTGTGACGCGCACCCAGCCGGCGTCGCTTTCTTGACTCTGGACCGATCGGCTGAAGTCGGCGGCGGCGCGCACGACTTCGCGGGCCAACTCAACCAGCTGTTCCCCGTCCTGGGTCAACGAGACAGCATGGGTCGATCGGTGCACGAGCTTCACGCCCGACGTCTGTTCCAGACGCGCGATTGCTTTGGAAACGCTTGGCGTCGACATCCCGAGTTGGCGGCCGGCTTCCGCCAGCGATCCGGTGTCCACCACCGCGACGAAACATCGGAGTTGGGAAAGCGAAACATCAACATCAATCGGTGACATACCTGCAGCTCTACCATTCAGCTGATGATCGCGCCATTTGGAGAAGTTTGGTCCGGAAAAGAAGCGCGCGACCCACGATCGTAGACCGCAAGCTCGAAGAAGCTCGCTCTTGTCCTGGGACCCGGGCGTCCTCGCTCGCTCTTCTTGCGGCGATCGGCGCGTTTCAATCCGATCCTGAATGTTCTATAATTGTTCTTTTTCGTCCGTGTGCAGATTGTTGGCGCAGGTGGTTTGGCGGTTGGTGTCACATGTGATGGGTATGTGATGGCAACGTGACGGCAGTTTGGGCGGATTTCCGCCAATGTGACGGTGTGATGGATCGGATCGCGTTTGTTTTTTCTTTGTGTGCGCGCGGCCCTTGGATCGCAAGCGGTAGTGCGCCGCTACATCAAGCCGAGTTGCTTCAGGCTCGCGTGGCCGTGGCGGCCGATGATGAGGTGGTCGTGGACCGTGATGTCGAGCGTCTTTGCCGCCGCGACGATGTCCTTCGTCATCTCGACGTCGCTTGCCGAGGGCGTCGGGTCGCCGCTGGGATGATTGTGCACCAGGATGATCGAGGAGGCGCCGAGTTCGAGGGCGCGTTTGACGACCTCGCGCGGGTAGACCGGCGTGTGGTCGACGGTGCCGCGGCCTTGGACTTCGTCGCGCAGGAGCTTGTTCTTGCGGTCGAGGAAGAGGATGCGGAATTGCTCGGTCGGCTCGCGCGACATCTGCGCCATGCAGTAGTCAACGAGGGCGCGCCAGGAGGAGAGCGTGACGTCGTTCTTCTTCGCCTTCTCGAGCAGCAGGCGGTTGGATGCGGCGCGGACGATCTTCAGCTGGTCGACGACGGTGTCGCGGACGCCTTCGATTTCCATCAGGCGATCGCGCGGCGCGGCGACCAGTTCGGCGAGATCGCCGTTGAAGGCTGCGAGCATGCGTTTGGCCAACGGCTTTACGTCGATGCGCGGGATCGCGGCGAAGAGGACGAGTTCAAGGAGTTCGTAATCGGGCAGGGCGTCTTCTCCGCCTTCGCGCAGACGTTGGCGCAAGCGGTCGCGGTGGCCGAGGTAGTGCGGAATCTCGGCGGCGATAGGCGCGGCGTCAGAGAGACCGCGCTTTGGCATTTAGGCGTAAGGCGGTTTGTGCAGGCCGACGGGCGAGGCCGTGAAGATCTCGACGCCGGTCGCCGTCACGCCCACGGTGTGTTCGAACTGAGCGGAGAGCGAGCGGTCCTTCGTGACCGCGGTCCAGCCGTCGTTCTTGAGCTTCACGGCGTATTTGCCGGCGTTGATCATCGGCTCCACGGTGAAGATCATGCCTTCGCGCAGGGCAAGGCCCGCACCGGCGCGGCCGTAGTGCAAGATGTTCGGCGCGTCGTGGAAGACTTGGCCGACGCCGTGGCCGCAGAAGTCACGGACGACGGAGTAGGAATGGGCTTCGGCATAGGCTTGGATCGCGTGGCCGATGTCGCCGGTGGTGGCGCCGGGCTTGATCGCTTGGATGCCGCGCATCATCGCTTCGTACGTGACGTCGACGAGGCGGCGGGATTTGAGCGCTGGGTCGCCGACCAGGTACATGCGGCTGGTGTCGCCGTGCCAGCCGTCGACGATCGAGGTGACGTCGATGTTGATGATGTCGCCGTCCTTCAGCTCGCGGTCGCTGGGCATGCCGTGGCAGACGACTTCGTTGATCGACGTGCAGCTGGCGTGGCGGTACCCGCGGTAGAAGATGGTAGCGGGCAGGGCGCCCTGCGCGCTGACGAAGTCGTAGACGAGGTCGTCGATCTCCTGGGTCGTGACGCCGGGGACGACCTTCGCGGCCAGCATGTCGAGGCATTCGGCGGAGACGCGGCCGGCCTTGCGCATGCCGGCGAAGGCTTCCGGCCCGTGCAGCTTGATGGCGCCCGAGGTGCGTGTGGCTGTGATTTCCGAGGCGGGGACGTAGGACATGCGGGCTTCGCGGGGCTCTTTCAGTGGACCGATGTTCGAATGGACGGACATAATATAGGACGATACCGGGCGTTGGCTAATGTCTCTTGAAGGTGCTGAAAATGGACGCTGAGCCGCTGTCGCGGACGCGGGGCGCCGCCATTCTCGTCATTGGGGACGAGATTCTGTCGGGGCGGACGCAGGATACCAACACCGGTTACATCGCGCGGTGGCTGGGGCAGATCGGGATTCCCGTGCGCGAGGCGCGGGTGGTGCCCGATATCGAAGCGGAGATCGTCGGCGCGGTGCGGGCGTTGAGCGCGCGCTATGACTACGTGTTTTCGACCGGCGGGATCGGGCCGACGCACGACGACATTACGGCCGACTGTATGGCGGCGGCGTTCGGGACGGCGATTGATCTTCACCCGGGTGTGTTTGCGGCGCTGTCGGCGCGTTATGCGTCGATGAATATCGGTGGGTTCAATGAGGCGCGGCAGCGGATGGCGCGTATTCCTTACGGCGCGAGTTTGATCGCCAATCCGTTGTCGGCAGCGCCGGGGTTTCAGCTGGGCAACGTGTTTGTCATGGCCGGCATCCCGGCGGTGATGCAAGCGATGCTGGAAGACGTGCGGCGGCGGCTGGTGGCGGGGCAGGCGCTTACGGCGGTGACGGTCAGCGTCTTTCTCGGAGAGGGGGCGATCGCGGCGGGGCTTGCGGGTCTGCAGAAGACGTATCCGGATGTGCCGCTGGGCAGCTATCCGTTCTCACGCGATGGGAAGTTCGGCACCAGTCTTGTGGCGCGCGGGAATGATACGGCGCGGCTGGCTGAGGTGCGGGAGGCGCTGGTTTCCATGGTTCGCGCTGTGGGCGGCGAGCCTCTGGTGGAGGGGGCGGGGTGAGGCTAGGTTCGCGACTCGCAGGTCAAGCCCTCTTGGCGGAACTGGTAGACGCAACGGACTTAAAATCCGTCGTTCGCGAGGACGTGCCGGTTCGAGTCCGGCAGAGGGCACCACAACAAAAACGCCGCCGGCTTGTTCAGCGCGGCGGCGTTTTGAAACTGCGAAAGTGTTTACGCGACTTTCGAGCGGCGACCGCGCGCGACCGGCACGCGACCCAGGCCGATCTTCTTCGCGAAGGCCGAACGCAGACGCGCATACGCCGGCGCGACCATGGGATAGTCGTGCGGCAAGTCCCACTTCTTGCGGTACTCTTCCGGGGACATGTTGTAATGCGTGCGCAAATAGCGCTTCAACATCGTCAGCTTCTTACCGTCTTCAAGACAAACGATGTATTCGTCGGTGACCGATTTCTTCACCGGCACGGCAGGCTTGCGTTCGCTTTCGGCGGCGGCTTGGGCGCTCATACCGGCGGCTTGCGCGAGTGCATTGTGGAACATCTTGATCAAGCCCGGAACGTCTTGCAGCGGCACTTGATTCCGGCCCACGTAAGACGAGACCAAGTTCACGGTGAGATCGACCAAGTGATCGCCCGTCGAGGCGACAACCGCGCGCTCTTCTTGTGCCTCTGATTTCGGTCTGCGTGCCATACGACTAAGGACTCCGGTGTAAAAAATTGCGACTGTGCGAAAAATTACTATTCTAGAATGAAGCAGCGCGCCACTGCTCAAACGAACTATCGTTTACGCGGTTTCGGGCAGATGGAGGGACAGGGTAAACGAGGAAGGCGACAGGCCCCATGCCATAACTGGCAACCGGTCAACGAGTTCCATCGTCGATGCCGGATTTCTTGTTCACGGACTCGGTGGGGCGTCGGATCGAATACTTAAACTCGACAACGCTTCGACTTGCAAGGCACCCTTTTGTAACAAACGTTCACAGGTGTGGATTGTCGTCACACCTGTTATGCGAACGCGGGTCATCGCTGTTGTTGTCAAGGGGCTTCTTGCGCTCACAAATCCGTGAGCGCCAGTCCGGACCCACGAATCGGGCAAATGTCAAGCGCTGGCGGTGCAAAAAACGGCAGGTCATAGTCGGCGGACAAGGATGGGGAAAACCGCTCCACCATCGCCCCTTGGAGGAGTCCCCCCACGCATGTCGTCCCCGACCGCCAAGCCAGACCGCGTGAAGGCCTCTTGGCTGTTTGCCTACTCTTTGCCGGGCATGCCCATCGCCGCCATGGGATTGCCGTTGGCGGTTCACTTGCCACCGTTCTACGCGAGCGAAGTGGGCATGGGCTACTTTATTGCGGGGACAGTATTCCTCTTGCCGAGGTTCCTCGACATTTTTCTAGACCCGGTGATGGGCGTGCTGTCGGACCGTGTGCGCACGCGGTGGGGACGCCGCAAGCCGTGGATGGCGATGAGCGTGCCGATACTCATCTTGGCGGCCGTTCTCGTCTTCATGCCGGCGATCGGAACGACGTGGCCGATGGCGGTTATGTCGCTCGTCATCCTCTTCATCGGGTGGACGATGCTGACGATCACGCATCTCGCTTGGGGTGGCGAGCTTACCGGCGATTATCACGAACGATCGCGTGTGACGGCGTCGCGCGAGGCTGCCTACATTCTCGGCAGCATCGCCGTCTTGGTCCTGCCCGTTCTGATCCAAAATTACGGCGATGATTGGGGTGTCGGCACCGACCGTGTGGCGCAGGTGGCGTCGATGGGCTGGTTCATCATCATCACGCTTCCGCTCTGCGTCGCCTTTGCGTTGTTCGTCGTGCCCGAACGTGAAGCGCCGCCCACGCCGCACATTCCGATGAAGATCGCCATGGCCGCGATCTTGACGAACAAGCCGCTGCGTTACGTGTTGTTCTGCGACCTCATCGCGGGGCTTTCGACCGGAACCGTCGCGACGCTGTTTCTTATCATGGCGACCGCGGGCCTCGGTCTCGGCTCGCAGGCAAACGTCCTGTTGCTGATCTATTTTGCGATGGGCGTCGTGCTCATTCCGCCCATGGTGTGGGTCAGCCGCAAGCTCGGCAAGCATCAGACGTTGGTGTATTCGTCGCTCGTCAATGCGGTGCTCATTCCGTGCATCTTCTTGCTGCCGAAGGGTGAGTTTTGGCCGGCGGCGGCGCTGTGGACGTTCTTCGGCGCGAACATGGCGGTGGGGCCCTTCCTGTTCCGCGCGATCATGGCCGACGTTGCGGATCACGATCACGTCGAGACGGGACAGGCGCGTGCCGGCGTCTATTTTGCGCTGCTCGCGCTGACGAACAAGGCGGGGTATTCGATCGCCATCGGGGTCACGTTCTGGACGTTGGCGCTGATCGGGTTCGAGCCGAAGGCGCCGAACACGCCCGAGGCGGTGGATGCGATGATGTTGCTCTACATCTTGCCGCCGACCGTCGTCTCTATTCTGGTGGCGGCGGTGATGTGGCGCTTTCCGCTCGACGAAGCGAAGCAGCGAGAGCTTCGCCGCATCATCGACGAGCGGACCGCGGCAGGCACGATCATCGGCGAGCGCGTCGGTCATCCGCTTGAGAGCGACGCCGATATTCCGGATGAGCCCGGCCTGCCGGCCGTCAAGCCCGCCGAGTAGGCCTCAGTTGTCGAGCATGTCGACGCCATAAGCGGACCAGCGCGTGACCATGGGCAAATCCAATGTCGCGCCGTGGCGGTCGATGTATTTCTGGCCTTCGATGCCGAACGCGAAGTTGAGGCCGAGTTTCAGCGTGTGTTCGGTGAGCGTGCGCGCTTCGGTGCTGTTGTCGTAGTAGTTGCCTTGGTAGGCAAGGAACAGGCCCGCATCCATGCTGGGGACGGCGCGTTCATAACGCAGGCCCCAGCCCCAGACGTCCATGTCGTCGGCGTCGGTGTCGTTTTCGCCGCTGGCGTAAGACAGTTCGCCTTCGAGCTTCACGTTGCCGTCGATGAAATAGCGCGCGACGCCGCGGCCGAACCAGGCGTTGCGGAACGCGTCCGGCGTGCCGCCGTCGGATTCTTCGGCGTCGGCGTACCCGAGCTGGCCGTAGAACGTCCAATCGGTGAGGTAGTATTGGCCCTCCGCGCCGATGAGGTAGCTCGTCGCCGTTTCGTCGGCAGCGTTGAAGCCGTTGCCGACGCCGGCGAAACCGCCGAGCAGCCATTGCGTCGGGTCGCGCCATGACAGATGCGCGCCGCTCAAGACGGATCCGGTGTAGTTCTTGCTGGTGTCGTCGGCGAAGGCGGATTCGGCTTGCAGGTCGAGCTGGAAGCTCAGGTCGCCGCCGGCCGGAATGTTGACGCGCAACGCGCCGCCGAGATCGGGGTAGCTGTCGTCGATGGGTGGGGCGATGTTGTCGTCGCTCAAGAACGAATAGCCGAACCAGAATTCGCCCACGCCGGACGTCTTGCTGTCGTCGGTGACTGGTTTGCCAGCGGCGTTGGCTGCGGCGGGAAGTGCCAGGACTGCGACGCCGAACGCGATCGCTGCAACTGTGGGCTTCATCATGGGCGCGATCCCTTTTGAACCGATATGAGAGGTGCTGAGTTGAACCTTCAAATCGGATTCATCATTTCTGTTGCAGCGATCATTCGTGAAGTTCTTGCCATGTCGAAGTAAAATCGTAACGGCCGGGACATTTTGAAATTTGCGCTTGATCGCGGTGACGTGCACACGCAACCCATGCGAAACTGCCGCGAGAAAATCATCACCTCACAATAGCGAGCTGTTGCCATGACAAGTTTTGCGATCACGGACGGCGAGATCTCATACAGCGATCAAGGCAGCGGCGACGGTGTGATTCTCGTCCACGGATTCGCCGCGAGCGTGCATGAGAATTGGGTCAAGGCCGGATGGATTCAAATGCTGACGCGGGCCGGGCGGCGCGTCGTGGCGATCGATCTGCGCGGGCACGGGCAGAGTACGAAATTTCATCAGCCTACGGCGTATTCGTTGCCATTGATGGCAGGCGATGTTCTGGCGATCGTCGAGCATCTGCAGATCAAGAAACCGGATCTGATCGGGTTTTCACTTGGTGCACGGGTCGTCTTGGAATTGCTCCGGATGCGCGGCGACCGATTTTTGCTGGGTGTCGCTTGCGGTGTGGGTGAGGCGTTACTCAACCCGCCGGAGGATCGCGATCCGGAAGCGTTCGCGAAGGCGATGGAAGCGCCGACAGCCGATGCGATCGACGACGATCTGGCGCGCCGGTTTCGATTGTTCGCCGAGGGCCAAGGGCAGGACCTGGCGGCGCTGGCTGCGTGTTCGCGCGGGTTGGCCGCGATGGGTCGGCCGTGGACGCGCGAGATGCTGGCGGCGATCAAGAACGAGATGCTGGTGATCGCCGGGACGGGCGACGATCTTGCCGGTGCGCCTCAGGGGCTTGCCTCTTGTTTTCCGAACGCCAAGGCGAAACGCATCCCGGGGTGCGGGCACATGGACTGCCTTACGCAGCCGATGTTCAAAGGTGCGGTGATGGATTTTCTCGCCGGGATACCGGACTGACGGCGGAATTTCCGCGTGCGATGGCTGATCAGCAGCAGCCGCACGCGCCGGCGAGGAGCGCGCCGTCTTTGTGGAAGGCGGAGCTGACGGCTGCCTTCGACAGGTCTTTGCTTTTGGCGAAGTCGGCCTTTGCGGCTTGGCGCAGGTCTTGGCTGGCGAAGAAGTCGAGCGTCGTCATGGCGAGCGCCTTGGCGCCGTCGATGACGGCTTTGTCGGCCTTTTCGGATTTGGCGTAGGCGGTGAACTCGGCGTTGTGGATGACGACGTTCGCCGGCGAGACGGCGATCATCGGGTGGATCGAGGGGACACGATGGCTAACGTTGCCCATGTCGGTCGAACCCGCAAGCCCAGGCGGCAGTAGGCCCGGATCCATCAGCTCGCGGCCGAGCGACTTTGCGTTAGCCTCATAGGCGCCGGCGAGCGGCCAGTTTGTCTTGAGGTCCAGGCAATCGACCTTGCCCCATGTTGCTTCGAGGCGTGTGCCGGTGGCGAGCGCGCCGGCTTCGAAGCAGGCTTGCACGCGCTTCTTCAACGCTGCGAGTTCGACGCCGTCGCGGGCGCGGACGTAGAAGCGGCCGGCGGCGCGCTCCGGCACGATGTTCGGCGCGAGGCCGCCTTCGACGATGATGCCGTGGATGCGTTCCGTCTGTTGGATGTGCTGACGAAGTTGCGCGATCGACTGGTACGCGCTGACCAGCGCGTCGAGCGCGTTGAGGCCGCGGAAGGCCATCGCGGACGCGTGCGCGGCGCGGCCGTGATAGACGACCTCGACTTCCGACAACGCGATGCAGGGCATCGTCACCATGTCGAAGCCTGCGGGGTGGACCATCATCGACGCATCGACGCCTTCGAACGCACCGGCCTGGGCCATGAATTCCTTGCCGCCGCCGCGCTCTTCCGCGGGCGTGCCCATGTAGCGGACACGGCCGGTAAGTTTCGCGCCGAGCTTCGAGAGGCCCAGCGCTGCGCCGAGGCCCGCGGTCGCGATTACGTTGTGGCCGCAGGCGTGGCCGATGCCGGGCAGTGCGTCGTATTCGGAAAGCAAGCTCATGACCGGCGCGCCCTTGGGACCGAATTCGGCGGCGTAGGCCGTCTCGACGCCGTAGGCGCCGCGTTGGACGGTGAGGCCGTGGCCTTCGACCGCTTTCGTCAGTAGGGCGGCGGCGAATTTTTCCTCGAAGGCGAGTTCGGGATGTGCGTGGATGGCGTGGCTTGCGGTGATGAGTTCGCCGCGCAGAGCCTCGATGGCGTCGCAGGCCTCGCGCTTCAGGGTTTCGAGCGACATGGCGTTCCTCGCGATGGCAATGGATTTGGTTTAGCCTTGCGCCTTCGCGCTTTCGCACTCAAGAGGCCAAATGCCGTTCCTGACCGTTCCCTCGTTCGCCAAGGCTTCGGAGGGCGAGCCCGGGCCATTACGGATCGCCTACGAGGTGGTGGGTGAGGGACCGCCCATTGTTCTGGTCCACGGTTTCGCTTCGAACCGCGGCATGAACTGGCGCGCGCCGAACTGGTACGACACGCTAACCAAAGCGGGCCGGCAGGTGATTGCGCTTGATGTGCGCGGGCATGGGGCGAGCGATAAACCTCACGACCTTGAGGCTTATGACGAGAGCCAGCTTGCTGCGGATGTCGTTCGGCTGCTCGATCATCTGGGGCACGCGCAGGCGGACGTGATGGGTTACTCGATGGGTGGGTTCATCACCCTGCGTGTGCTGCACGATGCGCCGGATCGCGTGCGGCGGGCGATCGTTGCCGGCGTCGGCGAGAACTATTACGGGCGTGGACGGTTGGAGAGCGATGCCATCGCGGCCGGACTGCGGGCGCGCGATGCGACTGAGGTCGTGGGCGCCGTGCCGCGCACGTTTCGCGTGTTCGCCGAGCAGGGCAAGAACGATCTTGAGGCGCTGGCGCTGTGCATGACGCGGCGGCGACATTCGTTTACGGCGGAGGAGTTCGCTGGGCTTGCCGTGCCGATGCTGATCGTCGTCGGCGAAAAGGACAACATCACCGGCCCGCCGGGTCTTCTTGCCGATGCGCTGCCGCACGCGCGCGTGGTGATCGTGCCTGGGCGCGATCATATGTCGAGCGTCGGCGACAAGGTGTTCAAGGCGGCGGCGGTGGCGTTTCTCGACGAGGCTTAGCGCAAATGAAAACCCCCGCGTTTGGCGCGGGGGTTTTGCAAGCCTGAATGCGTGTCCGCTTTAGCCCGGCAGGTCCGCCGAAACCGAAAGCACGACGCCGCCTTCGCAGTTGTCGGCGAGCGAGCAGTCGATGTTGTCGATGTCGGTGCTGACCCAGCGCAGGTCGACGGAGATGATGCCCCACGAAGCCGTCGCGCCGATGTCGTAGAAGAAGTAGTCCTCACCCACGTCCAGCCACTGATAGCCGGCGTGCGCCGACGCTTCGAGGCCGTCGGTGAAGAACAGGAACGAGTCCATGACCGGGTAAGTCACGCCGCCGGTTAGCGCGACGGAGTCGCCCGATTCAGCGAAGAAGTCCGGGCTCCAGGCGATTTCGCCCGAGATCGATGCCGGGCCGAGGTCGTGTTCGACCGCGCCGATCAGTTCGAAGTAGTCATAGTCGGGCAGGCCCGCGGGCGTGTCGGCGTCGGCGTACCAGTAGTACACGCCTTTGATCGTGCCGCCGGTGCTTTCGCTGAACATATGATTGTAGCCGACGGTGGCGTCGATCTCGATGGACGAGTCGTAAGAGAACTCATCCTGGAAATCGATGGTCGACAACCAGATGTTTCCGAAGAAGCCCGATGCGTGATCGTACTGGCCCCAGGCCTGGAACGCCGCATCGCGGTTGGAGTTGGAGATGCCGCGGAAGCGATAGTCCGACGTCAAGGTCGCGCCGGCCGTGAACGGGCCCCATGCGCCCGCTTCGTCAGCTTGCGCCGCGGGGGCGATACTCATCAGGGAGAGGGCGCCGATGAGGCCCGCTTTCCACATACTGGTCTTCATGCCGAACCTCTTCCTACAAAGTTGAACTCGAACGCCGAGACGCATCTGCGGCCCCGACTTTTGGTTATGTCGCGTTAAGCATTGCCGCCGTGTTGGTTGACAACGGGTTAACGCGTTCAGCAACGCGCGAGGACTGATTCAGAAATGTCACTGCCCGCGCCCCCGCGAATCACTAGCTTGGAGAATCATGCGGGCGGTGAGGTGGTTCGTGCACTGACGAAAGTGCCTGATCCGTGTGCAGGCACGCGAAAAAAGGCCCCCGCGCTTATGCGCGGAGGCCACACTGCCTGCAATATCGAGTGGCGTTAGCCCCCGAAGCTGACGCTGATCGTGCCGACGAAGCCGCCTTCGCAGAGGTCGAGGCCGCCGAAGCATTCCAGTTCGCTGAGGTCCGTATCCACCCAACGGGCGTCGAAGGTCAGGATATTCCACGTGGCCGACAGACCGATGTCATAGAACATGTAGTCGGGCGTGCCGAACAAGGCGTTGTCGTCGATCCACTGGTGGCCCAGGTGGCCCGACGCCGAGAGCCATTCGGCGAGCGGCACTTCGAGCGTGCCGGTCAGCGATACCGCGCTGCCCGTTTGCGCGAAGTAATCCGGGCTGTAAGCGATTTCGCCGGTGACGGCCGCGCCGCCAAAATCGTGCGAAATGCTCGCCAGGACTTCGACGTAGTCGTAGTCGTTGTTGAGATTGTCTTGGTCGGGATAGGCGTAATAGACGACCTTGAACGTCGCTTCCGTGCTTTCGGAAACGGCCGTCGTAATGCCTGCGTAGAGATCGACCTCGATCGACGTGTCGTTCGCATCGTTGAAGTCGATGTTCGACGCCCAGACGCCGGCGAAGAAGCCGCTTTCCGACGCGAAGTCGACCGAGCCTTGTACGGCCGGATTGCGGTCCGTTTGGCTTTGGCCGCGGAAGCGATAGTCGGACGTGACCGCCAGAGTCGCCGACCACGGGCTGGCGGCTGCTTCTTCGCCGTCGGCGAATGCCGGTACCGTTGTGCCTGCGAGCGACAGTGCGCCGAGCAGACTTGCTGCGAGCAATTTCGTTTTCATTTTTTCAAACCCCACCTTCAACCCAAACCTTTGGCACTACCCAAATCCCTGGCCGGTGATCTCGCAATCGCCGCGCCGCCCGACCCATTCGCCGATCGCCATCGCGTTTGGCCGGTGTCGTCGCTGAAATTGATGTCCCTCAATCCCAGTGGTGACAATGGCTTACAGGTCGAATCTCGTGCTGTTTGCGCAACACAACTTGGAATATCGGGACGCAGCGTTCTGCATGCCCAAGTAGGGGGCATTTCGCTGTCGCAGCACTGTGCAGAGAGCCCGTTTTTTGGGCCTCGTTCGCGTTAGCGGCGAGTGGTTACACCTGCGATTGCAAGGTGGTGCCCGGCGTCGCTGAGCAGGGTCTCGCCGGTGATGTGGCGGGCGCCCTCGCCGCAGAAGAAGGCGACCGCTTCGGCGATGTCTTCGGGGGTACCAGCGCGGCCGAGCGGGGTCGATTGCTTGTTGTGTTCGACGATGCGGGCGTAGGTCTCAGGCCCGAAGCGTTCAGAGAACCAGCGCGTGCCGATGAAGCCGGGGCAGACGGCGTTGACGCGGATCTCTGGCGCGAGGGCGCGGGCGAGGCTGAAGGTCATCGTGTTCAGCGCACCTTTGGATGCTGCGTAGGCGACCGAGGAGCCGACGCCGAGCACGCCGGCAATCGAGGAGATGTTCACGACGCGGCCGAAGCCGCTGGCCTTCAGATGCGGTTCGGCGGCGCGGATCATCTGGAACGCACCGACGACGTTGGTCTTGTAGATGTTCAGGAAGTCGTCCGCGTTTAGCGCGTTCAGGTCGGCGTGGTCAGCGAACTTTGTCGTGCCGGCGTTGTTGACCAGCATGTCGACGCGGCCCCACTTGTCGACCGTCTGCTTGACGATGCGGCGGCAGTCTTCGTCGTTGCTGACATCGCCTTGCGCGAGGAGGGCTTCGACGCCTTTTGCCTTGGCCTGGCCTAACGTTTCTTCCGCTTCCTTGAGGCTCTTTGTGTAGTTGATGACGACGCGCGCGCCGTTGTCGGCGAGGCGGAGGGCCACCGCGGCGCCGAGGCCGGTCGCCGATCCGGTGACGATCGCGACTTGATTCTTCATGTCCATTTGAAGCGTTCCCTAACTCAGTTTTGTTGTCGTGGGTTCTAGACCCGTTCTAGCGGCCTTGGAAGGTTGGCTTGCGCTTCTCGAGGAAGGCTTTGCGGCCCTCGCGATAGTCGTCGCTCGTCATGCAGGCGGTGATGTTTGCTTCCGCCGCTTCGCGTTCTGCCGGGTTGCCGGAGATGATCGCGCGGATTGCGGTCTTGGCCGCCTTGATGGTGAGTGGGGCGTTCGCGGCCAGGGAGGCGACGTAGCCTTTCACGACGTTGTCGAAGTCGGCGACCGGGGCGACGGCGTGGACGATGCCTTTCATCAACGCTTCGTGAGCGCTGTAGGTGCGGGCTGTGAACAACATCTCGGTTGCAAGGGCGGGACCCAGGCGCGCTACCAGGGCCGCGGTGCCGTCGTAGCTGTAGCCGACGCTAAGCTTGGCGGCCGGGATGCAGAAGCGGGCGTCGTCGGCGGCTAGGCGCAGGTCGCAGGCCATGGCCAGCGCCATACCACCGCCGAAGCAAAACCCTCTGACGGCAGCGACCACGGGCTTGCTGCAACCGGCGATGGCGGCCGTGGCCATGTGGGTTGCCAAGTCATAAACCTTCGCGCCGTCTTCTGTTGCGCGATTGCCTTCGAATTCAGATATATCGGCACCTGCGGCGAAGGCTTCGGTGCCCGCGCCGGTCACCACGATGCAGCGGACGGCCGGGTCGGCGTCGAAGGCTGCTACGATTTCTGGGAGTCCTTGCCACATGTCGAGGCTGAGCGCGTTGCGCCGTTGCGGCGCGTTGAGTACGAGATAGCCTGCAGATGCGCGAACTTCAGCGATGAGCTTTGAGGTCATGGACGGCCCGGGTGCGAGGGTGCTGAGACGCCGCAAGCGAAAGCCGCGGCAGGATCAGGCGCTTATCAGAATCGTCTTGATCCGTCACGGCAAACCCAATGTCGAGAAGGGCCGCTGGCTCACGCACAAGAAGTTTCAGGAATATATCGCGACGTATGAGGCGGCCGGGCTCGATCCCGATAGCCCACCACCGCCGGAATGGCTCGTCGAATTGCTGCTCGATGCGCGGCGGATCTATGCCTCGGACCGGCCGCGGGCGCGCGAGAGCGCGCAGGCGTTGGCGCCGCATGCGGAGCTGTCGCTCAGTCCGCTCTTCATGGAGGCGCAGCTTAAGTCGCCGAAGCTGCCGATCGTGCGGATGAAGCCTCCCGTGTGGGCGGTGATCGCGCGGCTCGCCTGGCATGCGGGTCATCACGGCGGTATCGAAGATTTTCGTGATGCCAAGGATCGCGCCGACAAGGCCGTCGACATGCTGGCGGAGACGGCTCAGGAAGACGGCATCGCGGTGCTGGTCGCGCACGGCTATTTCAACGCGATCGTCGGGCGGACGCTGAAGAAGCGCGGCTGGCGGCGGTTCGGCGGGCGGCACCGGGCGAAGTTTTGGAACGCTGTCGTATACGAGCGTGAGGCTTGAGCGGCTGAAAACGGCCGTTCCCGCAAGCGACCAGCGCGCATTAGAATAAATCGCTAACCTGACGCAACCCTATGCGGGCGGCGTGCGTTGCTCACTCCGCCGAGGTATTGGCAGGAATCGCCTTCATGATGTCCACCGCGCGGGCAACAGACGGGTCAAAGGCCGCGATCGGTAGCACGGCAGGGAGTTTCAGTGGCCGTCATCCTGATCGTTGAAGACGATGCGTTTATTCGCGTGATCGCGGAGATGATGATCGAGGACTGGGGGTATGAGACCCTGTCGGCCAGCGATGTCGATGAAGCGATGACACTACTGCGCTCGTCCCAGAAGATCGATGGCCTGTTCACCGACATCTATCTGAAGGCGGCCGTTCTTGGTGGGTGCGAGCTGGCGCAACAGGCGATCAAGCTCCGGCCCCTTTTGCGCGTGCTCTACACGACCGGAAATTTCGTCAACGACAAGATGAAGTCTCTGTTTGTCGAGGGCACGGAATGCCTGGTCAAACCGTACACGCAAAATCAGCTCAAAGTTTCCGTCGAGCACATGCTCGCCGCGTGATCCGTCAATCGCATTCATCAAAGCGAGGCCCATGTCCGACACCGCGATGGCCAAGAAGGCCGCGTCCGATATCGCCGCGAGCGAGATCGTCGAGACCGTGCCGAGCGCTCTTATCGTTCTCGACCGGAATCTGAACATCACGTCCGCTAACCGTGCGTTCTATCAAACGTTTCGCACGAGCGCGGAGGAGACCGAGGGCTGTCACATCTACGCGCTGGGCAACCGGCAATGGGATATTCCGGCGCTGCGCACGTTGCTTGAGAGCGTCATCCCGCATCGTGCGTCCGTGGAAGGGTTCGAGGTCGAGCATGTTTTTCCGACCATCGGCCGGCGCACCATGCTGGTCAACGCGCGGAAGATCTTTCGCCCCGGTGACCACGACGGTTCGATCCTGCTGGCCATCGAGGACGTCAGCGAGGAGCGCGCAGCACGCGCCGACAGCAAGCGCGCCTGGCAACTGACGCAGAGCATCGTCGATACGATCCGCGATCCATTGGTCGTGCTCGAGCACGACATGACGATCGTGACGGCCAGCAGAGCGTTCTTGACGATGTTCGGGATTACCGAGGCGGAAACGCGCGGGCGGCGGGTCGCCGAACTCGGCCAGCATCAATGGGACGTGCCCGCCCTTCGCCATCTGATGGAGAAGGTGCTGCCCGAAAACAAGCCGATCGAAAGCTTCGAGATCGAGGACGATTTTCCGGGGCTGGGCCGGCGCGTGTTCAATCTGAACGCCCGAAAGATTTCTCAACCGGGCAATCATACGCATCGCATGCTTTTGGTCTTCGAGGATATTACCGATCGCAAGCAGCGCGAGCGAGACGCGCAGAAGCTGACGAACGAAATCTCGCACCGGATCAAGAACAACCTGCAGATCGTCGTCGGTTTGATCGCCTATGAGGCAAAGTGGACGGCCGCACCGTGCGTTCAGGGTTACACCGCGATGCAAGCGCGCATCGCGGCTATCGCTCAACTCTATGATCTGATTTCGCAGTCGAGCCGCGGCGGCACGATCCTGGTGGACGCCTATCTGAAGGAGATCGCCCGAAACATGTCGGCGAGTCTGCTTGGGAATAGCTCAGGCATCCGGATAGAGGTCGAGGCCGAAGCGTTGGATATCGATCCCGATCGCGCCGTGCCCTTCGGCCTTTTGGTCAATGAGTTGGCCACCAACGCCGTGAAGCACGCGTTTCCCCAGGGCCAGGGCCGCGTCGTTCTGCGCGTGGCGCGGGTGGACGACGCGATGGAGTTGACCGTCGCCGACGACGGCGTGGGCATTCAAGAAAAGGACCCGGCGAAGATTCCGGAGACGCGCGGTTCGGACTACGTCGCGATCTTCGTGCGCCAGTTGGGCGGGACGGTCGTCGCGACGCCACAGGAAGGAACGGGCACGATCATCAAGATACGGCTCCCGTTGATTCTGGCGTCGCCGAACGACGTCGATCGTGTGGCTGCGTAGCACCGGTTCGCCTTGGCGGCATAGCGCCGGGCCTTAACGACGCCCCGCCGTACGTTGGATTTCGTTGCCGGATGCGATGCCGGGTCTCGCGCAAAGATCGATCCAAAGCCGGCGAAGGAATTGCAAGTCCTTCGGGAGAGGTCCGTCGAGTGCATAGGTCTCGGAAAATTTGAGACCGCGCGCCGGGAATTTTTGCCATACGACCGTGGCATGGTGGACCACGCCCTGCTTGACGACGATCAGATACACGTCAGCCGGCAATGCCTGATTTTTGTTGAGGATGATCTTTGCGCCGCCGACGGAAAGGTCCTGGATTGCGCAATCGAGGGTGAAGAGATTGTTGCCATAGACAAGCAGGCCTTTGAGATATGTGCGCTTGCGGGCAGGCCTCACCTGGTGACCGTCAGTGACCGGGTCCAAACCCGGCAGCGTCTCCGTCAAACCGACGGTCGGCGTCGGTGTTTCCATTTCGATCCAATCTACTCGCGCATTCAGGCGCATCGGCGTCACTAATAGAACGTCGGCGGATCGGTTCGAGTTGCAGAGATAGGTCGCCGATGGGCGCAGATGCGGCGCGATTGTCTCACTTCGGGACGGCGGCGCGCGCGATCCAGCCGCGCCATGTGAACGCCGCGAAGAAGAGGGTCACGTCCGAGAAGCCGGCCTCGTGAAGGATCGCCTCGTCGTGTTCGGGGCTTAGTGTGTTCAGGCTTGCGGCGACGGCTGCCTTGGCGCTGCTCGCTTGTTCGGGATCTGCGCCTTGCGCGATCGCGAAGGCGGCGTAGCGCGACAGCCATTGGTTTCGTTCTTCCGTCGGCCTTTGCGGGAAGCTGCTGTGGGCGGCCACAAACGGCGCGGCTGGTTTGAGCCTGGCGTGGATATCGCGTGCGGTGCGACGACGTTCGTCCGGCGGGAGGAAGTGGAGCGTCAGCAGGCACGTGGCGGCGTCGAAGGGGCCTGCCGGTGCGTCCTCGATATAGCCCTGCACTAGTTCGACGCGTTCGCCTAATGGGCCGAGCGTGCGTTTGGCCAGATCGAGCATCGGCCCGGCCGGATCGACGCCGACAAAGGTCCATTGCGGATGGGCCTCCGCCAGCGCTTTCAGTTCCAAGCCGCCGCCGGCGCCCAACACGAGCACCTTCGCGTCGCGCGGCGCATGCTCCGCCAGCAGGATGCCGGTCATTCGGTGAAGATCGGCGAAGCCCGGCACGAAGCGTGGAGGGCCTTCGGTGTACCGGGCGACGGCTTCCGGATTTGAAAAGGCGGCCACGAAATCGATGGGGCGGGCTTCAGTGGACATCTTCAATCTCCGTGCGACGTGCGCCCGTGCGACGCTTGAGACGCGCGTGGAAATCGGCGCTCAGCATCGCGAGCGAAACGCCGTCGAGGCGCGACAGCAACAACGCCTCGGCATCATCGAAGGCGCTGTCGAGGGCCGCATTCACCGCTTGTTCGACGAGGCAGCCGGGTGCTTCCGTCCGATGCCCCATGGCGAACAGCGAAGGCGAGCCAAGCGCGTCGTAGATGTCGCGCAGCGTTATTTTCGATAGGTCGCGCGCAAGCACCCATCCGCCGCCATGACCTTTCTCGGAGCGGACGTAACCGTCGTCGCGCAAGCCCGCCATGATGCGGCGGACCACGACCGGATTGGTGTCCATGGCTTTCGCCAACACCTCAGAGGTTACGGGACCTTTGTGCTCCGCCATGTGCATCAACACGTGAAGCACCCCGGAAAGTCGGCTGTCGCGTCTCATGTAACTGCAAATAGTACATGAGAAGGCAAGCGTCAACTACCCGCAGGCTGTGCGCTCTCTAGCGCGCGACTGCGCTGCGCCAGTGTGTGGCGATGGTGTTGATTTCCGGTCTCGGCCTGTCGGCGAGGTCGGCGGCGGGGTGGCCGAGATAGATGTAGCCGGCGACGCGTTCTCCGGATTTCATTCCTAGGGCTTCGCGGACGACAGGATGGTACGCGTACCACTCGGTGATCCAGTTGGCGACGAAGCCCATGGCGTGGGCTGCGATGCACAGCGTTTGGCAGGCGGCGCCGGCGGAGAGGGTTTGTTCCCATTCGGGGATGGGGATGCCTTCGCGGATGCGGCTGATCACGGCGATGACGGCGGGGGCGCGGAGGAAGCGGTTTCGCTCTTGCGTTTGGCGCTCTTCGCTGGCGTCGGGTTCGGTTGTCTTCAACGCGCGGACGAGGACTTCGCCGAATTCGGCGCGGGCTTCGCCTTCGAAGATCACGAAGCGCCACGGTGTGAGTTTGCCGTGGTCGGGGACGCGGCTGGCGCAGGCGATGAGGGTGCGGACTTGGTCCGCGCTGGGGCCGGGGCCCTTCATCGCTTTCGCGGAACCGGAGCGGCGGGTGAGCAACAGTTCAAGCGTGCGCGGGACGACGACGTTCAAGTTCGAGTCGGACATTGAGGCCTCTGGCGTGGGGGCGCGGAGTACACGATGGGCCAAGGGTTGCGTGCAAGCCTGGCATTTGTGCGTGTTTGCGCACTCGAATTTTACGGTGTGTGGCGGCTAATTCGGTCAGGCGTTAACGCAGCTTCACCATTGGTTGATAGGCTGACTTTCACACCCCATTTGTACTAGCATGGCCCCTATGGATAAGCGCCCGATACCCGCCATTGCCGAGAAGTTCGCCATCTGCGACCCCGTGTGGTCGGACTTGCGCGAAGAAGCCATTCGCGTGGCGGCGGGCGAGCCCGCGTTAGCGAGCTTTGTTCACGCGACCATCTTGAACCACGAGCGGTTGGAAGAGGCGCTGAGTTATCATCTGGCGCAGAAGCTGGGTAACGATGATGTCGGCGCGATGCAGGTGCGTCAGGTGTTCGATCAGGCCTTCGCGGACGCGCCGGTCATCGGCGACGAGGTGCGCGCGGACTTGTCGGCGATCTATGATCGCGACCCGGCGGTGAGCACGTTCGTCGAACCGTTCCTGTTCTTCAAAGGCTTTCATGCGCTGCAGGCCTACCGCGTGACGCATTGGCTGTGGGCGAAGAAGCGTCATGCGATGGCGTCGCATTTCCAGAGCCGGATTTCGGAAGTGTTCGGCGTCGACATCAATCCGGCCGCGCGCATCGGGCGCGGGGTGATGATCGACCACGGCACCGGCGTCGTGATCGGCGAAACGGCCGTCGTCGAGGACGACGTGTCGATGCTGCAGGGCGTGACGCTCGGCGGCACCGGCAAGGAGCAGGGCGACCGGCATCCGAAGATTCGCCGCGGCGTGATGCTGGGCGCGGGCGCGAAGGTGCTTGGGAATATCGAGGTCGGCGCCTACAGCCGCGTCGGTGCGGGCAGTGTGGTGCTGAAGGATGTGCCGCCGCGTTGCACGGTGGCGGGCGTGCCGGCGAAGGTGGTCGGCTGCGCCGGCTGCGACCGGCCTGCGCAAGAGATGAACCAGATCATCGAAGATATTGCCGTCGATTATCAGATTTGATCTCTCACCATCGTCATGGTCGGGCTTGACCCGGCCACCCAGTGCGCGCACGTCCGTGCGCGCTTGGAATTCATTCGAACTATGATCCGTGTGCGGTCTTTCCCGGCCGCGCAGACGCGCGGCCACTGGGTGGCCGGGTCAAGCCCGGCCATGACGGATAGGGGAGTGTGTTGCCAAGAAGAGCGGGCTGGAAGCCGGCGCTCCCAGCAAATGAAAAGGGCCGCTCGTGAGAGCGGCCCTTCCGTGAGATGGGCTTTGCTTAGAGCCCCGATCTTTCGATCAGAATTTCAGGTGTTCACCAGAGGTTGCTCCGACGTCCACGTGACTTTCAGGCTCCGCAATAGCGCCAAAATCTCACTCGACATTGGATCACCTCCTTCCGTTGATTGATGAACAGGATTGTAGATTTGCATGAGTCGATTTCTAGTGTCGAGCGGAAAAATTTGTTAACCGACGCGGTCGCGTAGCGCATACCAGAACAGGCCCAAAGCCTGCAGCGGCTTGCGAAACAGCGCGCCGCCGGGCAACTGCGGGATCTTGAGGCTGGCGTAAACGTCAAAGTGCGCGGCTTGGCCGGTGATGGCTTCGGCGATCAATTTTCCCACCAGTGTCGCGATCGCCACGCCTTGGCCTGAGTAACCTTGAGCGAAGTATGTCGTGGGTGTGAGGCGGCCGACATGGGGCAGGCGGGGCAGGGTGATCGCCAGGCGGCCGCCCCAGGCGTAGTCGATTCGCACGCCTTTGAGCTGAGGGAATACGCGCTCGATGTGCGGGCGAACGATCTCCGACGCGTTTTCGACGTCGCGGTCGCCATAGGTTTCGCCCCCGCCGAACAGCAATCGTCCGTCCGCTGACAATCGATAGTAGTCGAGGACGAACTTGGTGTCGGCGATCGCTGCGCCCGACGGAATGAGCGCCTTGGCGCGCGCATCGCCCAAGGGCTCGGTCGCGGCGATGTAGTTCGAGAGCGGCATGATGGTGCGCGCGAGTTCTTTGTTCAGATCGCCGAGGTAGCCGTTGCAGGCGTAGACGACGAAGTTTGTTGTCACCGCACCGGTCTGTGTTTCGACCCTGACTCTTTCGCCGGGGTCTACTTTCGCGACACGCGACTTTTCGAAGATCATAGCGCCGGCGTCTTCGGCGGCGCGGGCGAGGCCGAGGGCGTAGTTGAGCGCGTGGAGGTGATAGCCCCCCGTGTCGTACATGCCGCCTTTGTAGTTCTGCGTCGCGACCAGCGCCGGCATGTCGGTGGCC
Source organism: Alphaproteobacteria bacterium (assembly GCA_034440355.1). Taxonomy (GTDB): domain Bacteria; phylum Pseudomonadota; class Alphaproteobacteria; order Micropepsales; family Micropepsaceae; genus SZUA-430. The sequence goes on along the minus strand of JAWXBY010000038.1, from coordinate 24,146 downwards.
GGTACATAGCGGGCTTCTTTGTAGTTGTATCGCGTCGCGAGATGCTCGACGTGGGTTTCGAGGTCGCGTGCGTGGCTTTCGCGAACCGCGGCGACGACGTGGCCCGGCGCGACATCGCACTTTATTTTGTGCGACTCGATCAGCGACAATACCAGCGAACGTGCTTCGAGCGCGGAGTTCCACAGGTGGTGAGCGTGCGCTTCACCATATTTGCGTTCGAGATCCTGTTGATCGACGCGCTGACCCGTGATCACCTGACCACCGTTGCGCCCCGATGCGCCGAAGCCCGCCGTCTCTGCTTCGAGGACGACGACCTTCATTCCGCTTCGCGCCAAATGAAGTGCGCACGACAGTCCCGTATAGCCCGCGCCGATCACGCAGACGTCGGCGTCATGCGAGCCTTCGAGTTGTGGACGCGCGCGCCGGTCGATTGCGCTGGCCACGTAATATGAGTCAATTCGCGAAGCAGTCATGATTCTTTGAGAACCAAACTTTGAAAAACATCAAGAGGCAGTTGCGCTCTTGCCAAGGGCTTCAGAACCGTGCCTAGTCGCGATCCCATGATGGAAAAGCCGAGTGCCGTAATCGACGCGCACGCGACGCATTGGGCCTCATTATATCCCGATGCGCCCGAAGAAATCCGTGCGCGCATCAAAAGCATCGTTGCGAAGTCGTCGATCATCGCGCAGGTCGAGCTGCCGGAGACGCGCGCGATGCCGGGCGGCGGCCGCGCCGACACGCTGACCGCGATGGCGGAAGCGGACGGCGACGTGCGTCACATGGTTTTGCTTTTGACGGAGCGGCAAACGTCGTCGGGCTGCGTGCTCTCTGCGTTTCCGTTTGCGGCGGGCGCGATCACGCATCCGGTGCGCATCGAGCATGTCGCTTCGACCGGCGGCGCGGAAGGACAAATTCGCGGGCGCACGGAAGACGGCGCCGAGATTTCGTTTTTCGATACCTTGTTCTTCAAGAACGGCGGCGACTATCAGGTCGGCGAGAGTTATCAGTTTGCGCTGTCGGCGTTTGCGTATTCGCTGAGGCCGTATGGTCTGCGCGTCGTGCGCGGGTGCGATACGGTCGCGCCGCCGGACGTGCTGAAGCCGGCGCGGCAGGGCGGCAACGACGATTACGAATTCCGCGCCACGGTGCAGCACGTCTATCCGATGCGGCTGGACACGGGCACGGTCTATCGCATGAGGGTGACGGTCGCGCGGACGGGGCAGAGCATGGTCGACGTCGCGCTCTATGCGGCGGAGCACGTGTTGCCGGCGGGCTACCGGCCGAAGCCCGGCGATGAAATCACCGGCCGGCTGTGGCTGCAGGGCTATTTGGTCGAAGACTAGGAATCCCCCGCGCTTTCGCTCTATTCTCCGCCGCGAAACGCCTTCCGCCCTTTTCCTCAAGCGAGCACTCCCGTGGACAGAACAGAAATCCTGCGCGTCGAAAAATACCTGCGTTCGCTTTTCCGTTTGGACACGATCCGCATCGAGGCGCGTCCGACAAAGAAGGATTCCGTCGAGGTGATGGTGGGCGACGAATTCATCGGCGTCATCTTCAAGGACACCGAAGACGGCGAGACGACGTATCACTTCGAGATGGCGATCCTGGAGATGGACCTGCCGCCGGCGCCGACGCCCGCCGTCAAGAAGCCGTAGTTCTCGCGCGTTAGCGCGACTGCGATCCAGCTTTACCACAAAGACACCAAGGCACGAAGGCGCTCATGCCTCTTCGTGCCTTGGTGTCTTTGTTGTTAGGCAGAGTCGACTGCGCACTGACGTGCGCAAGACGGTCACTTCGGGCGGAAGGAATCGATGAGGCCCATGATGCCGGCTTCGATTTGTTTCCATTGCGCGAGGTGGGCGCGTTTGAATTTGTAGGTCAGGCCGACGTTGTCGGCGAGACGCGTGACGCGCATGCAGCTTGAGCCGAAGTCGGGGTTCGCCGACGCGTCGCAACGCATTACCAGTTCTGTACCGTCTTCCAGTTTGGCGGTGAACCACTCGGTGTTTTCGTAGCCGGTGTTGGGGCCGAATTTGTACTGCGTGAGGCCGAAGGGGCCGGGCTCGCCGTCTTCGACTTGGGCTGCGGGTTTGATGCCGCGTTCGAATTTTTCCTGATAGGTCAGCGCCTGACGATCGATCGCGAGCGTGAAGTGAATCACGCGCGCCTCGGGGGCGTTGCTGGCGAAGGCTGCAGCGTCGCCCGGCGACCACGGCGACATATTCGGCAACAGGGCGTGCATCGGCACGTCGTCCTGATCGCCGTTGTAACGCGAACGGCTGAATTTCGTGTAGTTCGCAGGGATGCGGAACAGCGCGCCGTCGATGCGGATGTCGGCGGTTTCCTTAGATGCGGTGGGCGAGGGCAGGTTGCCCTGGATCTCGTCAACGGTCGGGCCCGTCAAGTAAAAGAACACGCCGACGGCGATGGCCACCGCGAGCGCGAGCACGATCGCCGGCAGCATCCAACTGGAGTGCGCGTGGACTTCACTGTTGCCGCCGAGAGCGGCGTCGGCATCGCGTTGGTCAATTTTCATGACCGGCACTATCGTCCCGAGTGGTTTCCGGAATCTTTGAATCGAGCTGTCGTCATTTCACGGACCGGGATCGTGATCGCTTTGCCACAGTCGCCTGCCCCCTACCGGGCGACAACGTGCCGTGCCTGCCTTTGCACTGCAATAGCGTGTGTGCGAGAGCCGCACGGTTTCTGTCGCAAAATGGGACGCGGCGCACGCGCCGGGTCAGCAAAACTGCCGGTCGGCGGGTGGCACGTCCGGTGCTGCTGAGGGGGTAACCTCTAGTCTAAAGGCAGTGCCCCCTAAATGCTCGATCTTGCCCAGACCATTGTTTTCGGACTCGCGATCGGGTTCGTCATTTCCGGCGTCGTCTCCAACGTGTTTCAGCTGGTGACCAATGGTCAGTCCATCTTCCATTTTCCTGTGACCTCGGACATCCGGCGCCTTATGGTCGTTGGGCTTTTGCTGCTTGCCGGGCCCCATATTCTGTTCCGTGCGGCCAACCGGTCGCTTCAGATCGGAGATTGGCCTGCGGCCTATGTCGTCGGCTGCTTTGCCCTGTGCGTGATCTGGTCGTTCGTGTTGGGCTTCTGCGTGTTGCGGCTGTTCATCATCTGAGACGGGGCGTGGCGTTCACGAATTGGTGACGCTGACGTCACTTTGGGGCTTGAAACGGCCGTTTGAAATAGATATCTCACTTCGCAGGTGCAGCATCCATGTCTGCGCAAAGTGAGAGAGCGTCATGCTTGGCAAGATTGTGGGCGTCGTGACCGTGGGCCTGATGGCGGCGGTGCTGGTGCTTTTGCAGCTCGGACTCGTCGCCTCCGGCGATGCGTTCTTCATCGCGGCCGCGATCGTCGTCGTGTTCACCGGTCAGCAGTTGATCGCGCGCGAGCAGATGGGTTTTGCCGACGCGGCGAAGTCGATCTTCACGCGACCGGGCACGTTCCGCAGCCGCTCGTCTTTCACAGCCTATTTCGCCTGCCTCGCGCTCGGCGCGGTGGTGACGGCGCAAGTGCTTCTCGGCGCGTAACGCTCGCGCTTCATCTCCCCAGATGGAATGAAGGGGCCGGTTCGCCGGCCCCTTCTTCGTTTCAGCTTCTAGAGAACCGTCAGCATCGCTGCGACGAGCGGGTGGCGGACGATGTCGCGATCTTCGAGGCGCACGACGGCGATGTCGTCGAGCGTCGAGAGGCGGTCGGCGACTTGGCCGAGGCCGCTGATGCCCGGCAGCAGGTCCGTTTGATCCGGATCGCCCGTCATCACCATCGTCGAGTGCCAACCCAAACGCGTGAGCAGCATCTTGAGCTGGCCGTAGGTGCAGTTCTGCGCTTCGTCGATGACGATGAAGGCGTTGTTCAGCGTGCGGCCGCGCATATAGGCGACAGGCGCGATTTCGATGATGTTTTCGGCGAGCAACGTCTTCAAGCGCTTGCCGCCGAGGCGTTCGGAGAGCGCGTCGTAGAGCGGACGCAGATACGGCGCGAGTTTGTCTTCGAGGGCGCCGGGCAGGAAGCCTAAGCTTTCGCCGGCTTCGACGGCGGGACGCGAGAGGATGATGCGGCTGGTCTTGCCTTCTTCCAATGCCTCGACGGCTTTGGCGATAGCGAGGAAGGTTTTGCCGGTGCCGGCCGGTCCGACGGCGACAACGAGATTACGCTTGTCGATCGACTCCAGAAGGCGGCGCTGATTGTCGGAGCAGGGTTTGACGTTGCGGGTGTAGCTGCGTTCCTGTTGCTGCGGTTGTGGGGGACGATGACCGTTTTCTAGCGGCGACCACGCGCCGTTCGAGGGAAACAGCGCGCGGACTTTCGAACGCTCTTGAAGATCGTCACGCATGCGTCTGCGGCTTGCCTTCTTGCCCATAGCTCAATCCCTCGTTACTCGAGCGCGCGCGTGCGTGTGCAAGCGGGCGCTCTGGCCACACAAAGTCATGATCAGTTGATGCTTGATTGCAGGCGAATAGGGCGTCGGTGCAGCTCTGCTCGCGCTCAAAACGTTTGCGCAAGACTCGTGTCGGTCTTTGACTCGCCGTACTGGCACTGACGTTGTGACCCCCTTCGAATCACGCGGCTGTATCCAAGGTACCGCGTGCGGGGCGTCCGAGTGTAAATCTCATGTGACACGCGCGGACATTGGTGCGCTGTGTCGGGAAAGCCGCAACTTGTTAAGGCGCGCTGCGATCCGCAAGGCCGATGGCCCGGAACGCGGCAGGCGCCAGTGCCGTCACGTAGAGTGAAATTACGGCAAATTGGATCGCGAGTGCCGCCTCCTTGGGCAACACGTCCAAAGGTCTGGCGCTCATCCACATGAAGCCGAACAGGACCACGACGCCGACGACGGTCGCGAGGCCGGCGACGATCCAATTCTTGTGACGCCGGTAATGGATGGCGCGTTGTTCGATCATGCGGCCAAGCCACCAGAAGAAGAGGAAGGCGACAAGCGCGTAGATCGAAACCGGCAACGGGTGGCGCGGCCAGATGAGCCACATGAGCGGCGCGAGCGCGGCGATGCCCGCGAGCTGAACGGCCGGGCTGAGATTGTGCCAGGCTTTGAAGTCGTCGGAGATCAGCACGATGAGGACGGCGATGCTCGCGAGGCCGAGAATGATGCCTGCGAGAACGTCTTCGATATCGTGGACCGCGAGATAGAGGCGTGACGCGCAGACACCGGCCGCGATCAATACAGCAACGATCCAGGCCCACGGGCGTTTGATCTCATAGGCGAGCCAGAGCCACATTGCGACCGCAACCTGCGCGTGGCCGGATGGCAGGCCGAAGGAATCGCCGACGCGGCCGTCGAGTGCGAGCGCGAACGGCGGACGTGGATCCTGGAACAGATCCTTCAAAAAGGAATTCGAAAGGCCCACGATGCCCACGAGGATCGCGACGCGCGTGAACAGCGCCTTGTCCCACAGCCAGTAGCCGACCGGCAGCAGCACCAGGAAGAATTCCATGTAGCCGAGCAGCGTGAGGCCATGGAAGATTTGGGTGAGAGCCGGCGAGCGCAGCGGCACTACCCACGACATATCGTGCAGAAACGAGTCCATGGGCCTGCTTATAGCACCGGAACCGGACACGAAGGCGTGTGGTGGCAGCCACGCCGGGCATAGTAAAATGTGCGCCTCATATTCACACGGGAGACAGACCCATGCGTGTACTCACGACTGCGGCGGCGGTTGCCGCGTTGGTCTTCGGCGCGTCGGCGGCTTTGGCCGGGACGGCGGAGGTGAACTTCCTGGACCCGGATGGCTATAGCGATCCCGGCGCCAAAGGCGGTATGCGCGAGCAGCCGACGCGCGAGGTGGTGCTGCGCGAGATTCGGGCGCACTTGACCGAGCTGGCGCAACGCAATCTGGGGCCGAGCCAAACGCTGAAGATCGACGTTGTCGATGTCGATATTGCGGGGCGGCGCGACACGTTGCGGTCAGGGGCGGACGACGTGCGCGTCTATGACGACATCAGCCCGCCGCGCATCAAGCTGCGCTTTGCGTTGGATGAAAATGGGCGCGCGGTGACGAGCGGCGAAGAGACTGTCAGCGATCCTATGTATCTCAACGGCGTTGGGCGTTCGTCTACCTCAAGCGATGCGATTCGGTACGAACGGGCGATGCTGACCAAGTGGTTTTTGGCGCGGTTTGTTCAGGGTAAGCCTGCCGGCTAGGCGGCCCGCGGGCGGGCTCAGCAATTCGCTCTTGCATTCCGGCGCTTGCGGGGGAATGACCATGGTCGTCGTCTCCGCAAGCTCCGGATTCCCATGTCACGATTGACGTCCTCGATTTCGACGCGCGATGAGCGCTTCAAGGCCAACGCGGCGGCGATGGCCAAACTGACGGCCGAGCTTTCCGAGCGGATCGCGGTTGCAGCCAAGGGCGGCGACGAACGCTCGCGCCAGCGCCATGTGGAGCGCGGCAAGTTGTTGCCGCGCGAGCGGGTGCAGCGGCTGGTCGATCCGGGGACACCGTTCTTGGAGCTGTCGCCGCTTGCCGCCAACGGCGTGTACGAGGACGAGATTCATGCGGCCTCGATCATCACCGGCGTCGGGCGGGTCGAGGGGCAGGAGTGCGTGATCGTCTGCAACGATGCGACGATCAAGGGCGGCACGTATTATCCGATCACGGTGAAGAAGCATTTGCGGGCGCAGGAGATCGCGCGCGAGAACCGGCTGCCGTGCATCTATCTTGTCGATTCAGGCGGGGCGAACTTGCCGAACCAAGCGGACATTTTTCCCGATCGCGAGCATTTCGGGCGCATCTTCTACAATCAAGCCAACATGTCGGCGATGGGGATTCCGCAGATCGCCGTCGTGATGGGGTCGTGCACGGCGGGCGGCGCGTATGTGCCGGCGATGTCGGATGAATCCATCATCGTGCGCAATCAGGGCACGATCTTTCTGGGCGGCCCGCCGCTGGTGAAGGCGGCGACGGGCGAGGTCGTGACGGCGGAAGAGCTTGGCGGGGCGGACACGCATTCGCGCAAGAGCGGCGTCACCGATCATTATGCGCAGGACGATTCACATGCGCTGGCGCTGGCGCGGCGGATCGTGACGACGCTCAATCGCGCTAAGCGGCCGGAGGTGGTGTTACGCGATCCGGTGGAGCCGGCTTACGACATCGGCGAGCTGGACGGGATCGTGCCGCAGTCGCTGGCCACGCAATACGACGTGCGCGAGGTGATCGCGCGGCTGGTCGACGGGTCGGTGTTCGATGAGTTCAAAAAGCTCTACGGCACGACGCTGGTGACGGGGTTTGCGCATATTTGGGGGATGCCGGTTGCCATCCTCGCTAACAACGGCATTTTGTTTTCCGAATCTGCGCTGAAGGGTGCGCATTTCATCGAGCTCGCGTGTCAGCGCGGTATCCCGCTTCTGTTCTTACAGAACATCGCCGGTTTCATGGTCGGCGCGAAGTATGAGGCGGGCGGGATCGCCAAGGACGGCGCGAAGCTCGTCACCGCGGTCGCGTGCGCGCAGGTGCCGAAGCTGACACTCATCATCGGCGGATCTTACGGCGCCGGGAACTATGGCATGTGCGGGCGGGCCTATAGTCCGCGCTTCATGTTCACGTGGCCGAATGCGCGCATCTCGGTCATGGGCGGCGAGCAGGCGTCGAGCGTGCTGGCGCAGGTCAAGCGCGACGGCATGGAAGCGCGCGGCGAGACGTGGAGCAAGGACGACGAAGACGCGTTCCGCGCGCCAATCCGCGCGCGCTATGAGGCGGAGGGCAATCCCTATTTCGCCACAGCGCGTTTGTGGGACGACGGCATCATCGCGCCGAGCGAGACGCGGCGCGTGTTGGCCTTGGCGTTGTCGGCGACATTGAACGCGCCGATTCCGCGGACGCAGTTTGGTGTGTTCAGGATGTGAGGCAAGGCATGATCTGGGTTGTGGCCGCCTACGGGGCTAAGCCGTGACTTTCGACAACGGCAGCGTCGCACTTGTCACCGGCGCCGCATCGGGCATTGGACAGGCGGCCGTGGCGCGGTTGATTGCTGATGGCGTCGGCGGCGTTGCACTCGTGGACCGCGATCGCGAGAACCTCGCGCGTTCGGCGTCCGCCTTGCCTCTGCCTGCGGCGCGCGTGTTACAGCGGGTGCATGACGTTGCCGATGAGCATGCTTGGGTTGAAACCGCGCGGGAGGTGCAGACGCGGTTTGGGCGGCTTGATTATACGGTGGCGAATGCCGGCGTTTCGGATGCGGGGACGATTGCCGAGTTTCCGTTCGAGCGGTGGCGGCGGGTCGTGTCGGTCAATCTCGACGGTGTTTTCTTGACGCTGAAGGCTTCGATGCCGTTGATCAAGGCGGGCGGGCGCGGCGGGGCGATTGTCGTTGTCTCTTCGATTTCCGGCGTGAAAGCCGAACCGGGCGTCGGCGCGTACGGTGCTTCCAAGGCCGCCGTGGTCCAGCTTGCCAAGGTGGCGGCGAAAGAAGGGGCGCCAGATCGCATTCGCGTCAATGCGATTTTGCCGGGTGGGGTTGAGACGCCGATTTGGCGTGAGATGTCGTTCTTTCAGGACTTGATTGCGCAGCATGGGTCGGAAGCGGCGGCGTTTGCGGCGATGGCGAAGATGGCGACACCTCTCGGCCGCTATGCGAGCGCGGACGAGATTGCGGCCCAGATTGCGCATTTGTTGTCGGACGACAGCGGTTTGATAACAGGCGCCGCCCTCGTGATCGACGGTGGGTATTCGCTTTGAGCGGAGGGCGGGCGTGAACAGTCAGCGGCTTCGGCAGACGGCCATCGGCGTTCTAATTCTGGTCGCGATCGCGATGTTTTGGAATCGCGGCGAGACGACCACTGATACGGCCGCGCCGGAGACGGCGCGTATTGGTGAGGCAGCACCTGCGTCACCGGCGCCGGCCGTTGAGGCGACGGCGCCTGCTGCGCGCGCCGATGCTGCGTTCGACTATTACGTGCTCGTGTTGTCGTGGTCGCCCACGCATTGTTCGAGCGAGCAGGGACGTGGACGGGACGACGATCTGCAGTGCCGGTCGGGTAGGCCGTACGGCTTCGTGCTGCATGGGCTGTGGCCTCAGCACGAGCGCGGTTATCCGGAAGATTGTCCGACCGATGAGCCGCGAACGGTCGGCGGCGATCTGATGCGCGACATGTTGGAGATTTCGCCGTCGGCGCAGTTGGTGCAGCACGAGTGGCGCAAGCATGGGACATGCGCGGGGTTGAGCCAGGCAGACTATTTCGCGGCGGCCTCGAAGGCGTTTCGGTCGGTTGTCATTCCGCCGGCCTATCAGGCGCCGAAGCGCGTCGTGACGACGACGCCCGACGATGTGCGCGATGCGTTTCTGAGCGCCAACACGAACTTTAAGCGCGATGCCGTGTCGGCGACGTGCCGGCGGAACGATCTGGCCGAGGTTTGGGTGTGTCTCGATCGGTCGTTTGCACCGCGCGCCTGTTCGAAAGATGTGCGCAATCGGCATTGCGGCGGGCGCGAGGTTCGCCTGCGTGCTGTGCGTGGAGATTGGCCGCGATAGCGGCGCGCCTTTTTTGCATTTTCTGCAACAGAGACGCTCGCGTTGTTGCAGCAATCTTGTGGCTGGAATTTTCCGCTTCGAACTGGCCTGTGATTGCCCCGTAACTCGTATGACTCAAATTCGATCCGCGGCGTCTTCGATCGTGAATGTGCGCACTGATTGAGTCACGAATTGACCTCAACGATCTGTTGTAGAGGCGCGCTCGAAGTGAGCGCGCCGGTGTTGGGGGCTCCTAATGACAACTATGCGCGCGTTCAAATCGACGACTTCCATGCTGGCGCTGTGTCTTGCGGCGATGTCGTTCGCGCCGGCGCAAGCTCAACCGGCAACCGAACAACCGCCTGCCGATCAGTCGAACGAGACGTCGGACAGCGCGCCGGTTGAGAAGGTCGTGGTCACCGGTTCGCGCATCCCGCGCCCGAACCTGGAGCAGCCGACGCCCGTCACTACCGTGACCAACGATCGGATACGGGAGTCGGGTACATCCAATCTCGGGGACATTGTCGCTCAATTCCCTGCGCTGAGTTCGAACGGGACGGTGCGCGCCAATTCGGACAGCTTCGGCGATTCGGGCGGCCTCAATTTTCCGGACCTGCGGAGCTTAGGAACCGGCCGCACGCTGACGCTGGTCAACGGCAAGCGCCATGTTGCGGGCGATGCCGGCGATCAGGCCGTCGACTTCAACTCCATACCGCCTGCGCTTGTCGAGCGGATCGAGGTTGTCACCGGCGGCGCATCCGCGATCTACGGATCGGATGCGGTGACAGGCGTGATCAACGTCATTCTCAAGGACGACTTCGAAGGCTTCGAAGCCAACGTGCAAGGCGCATGGCCGACGGAAGGCGGATACGGGCTCAACTTTTCGGCGAACGCCAGCGGTGGGTTCAATTTCAACGACGACCGCGGCAATTTCGTTGTTTCCGTCTTCTACGACAAGACGGATCCGGTGACGGCGTCCGACATCAAGGTGCTGAACGAGTACGGCTCCGTGAACAATCCGGCCGACACAGGCACCAACGACGGCATCACCGACACGTTCCTCGTCCCGCGCGTTGTCAGCGAGTTCATCGACGAGAACGGGGTGCTCATTCCATTCGACCACTTCCTGTTCGGCGGACCCGGGACGACGATGTACGGTTTCTCGAACAGCGGTGTACCGGTCGTTCAGCCGAACCACGGCCTTGAGAACAGCATCTTCTTCGGCGTGGTCGAAAATTGTGCGACCTGCTTTGAAGTCGAGGATTGGATTTTGTTCATTCCCGACACGGAGCGCAAAGGCGCGTCCGTCAACTTCCGATACGATCTGAGACCCGATCTGCGCTTCTACGTCGACGCCAAGTACGTGACCACGGATATCGCGGACTATGTGCAGCCGTCGTTCTCGTTCGGCGACTATGTCATCGACTTCACGACGAATCCTTTTGTGGATCCGGCGCTGGCTGCGCAGATCATCGCCGACACGGGCGTGCCGGCGGCCTTGTTGACCCGCTTCAACGGCGATGTTGGCGGACGCGAGACGAACGTCACGCGCACTACGAAGCGGCTCGTGGCCGGGTTCGAAGGCGACGTCGATCTGACGGGCGTCGCCGACATCGATTGGGAGGTGTCGTACAACCGCGGCGTCACCAAGAACAAGATCGTCAGCAACAACACGCTGTTGCCGGGGAACTACGAAGCCGCACTCGACGCCGTCGTCGATCCGGGCGACCTTCTGATCAAGTGCCGGAAGGACGTGCCGGCGTTGCAGTTCCCGGGATACGTCGACCCATCGGTTACGTCCGAAGCCTGCGTGCCCTTCAATCCGTTCGGGCAGCAGAACAGCGCGGCGGCGATCGACTATGTGAGCTATGACGGCGCGCTTCGCCGGCATACGATCACGCAGGACGTGTTTCAAGCGGTGTTCAATTTCGACACGGGCGAGTTCGTGAGCCTGCAAGGCGGCCCGATAGCATTCGCAGGCGGGTTTGAGTACCGCAAGGAATCGAGCGAAAACCTGAACGACCCCGTCATTCAGTCGGGCATCACCGAAACGGCGCCGCAGCCGGATGCGTTCGGCGGCTTCAACGTCAAAGAAGCGTTCATCGAGTTCAGCGTGCCGCTCTTGGAAGAGTCGGCGCTGGGCTATCGCTTGACGCTCGACGCCGCGTATCGCTACGCCGACTACTCGCACGCAGGCATTGCCCGGGCGTGGAAAGCCGGCGGCATTTACGCGCCGGTCAAAGACCTGTCGTTCCGCGGTACGTATTCGCGGGCGGTTCGCGCGCCGAACATCACGGAGGCGTTCTTGCCTCCGACGTCGGCGTTCTTTGACTATTCGGATCCGTGCGACGATGCCGCGATCAATGACGATCCGGATCGGGCGGCCAACTGCGCCGCACTCGGCGCGCCGCCGGGCTTCGATGCGCAGGACAATATCGGCGTGCCGATCTCAGCGAGCGGCAACCCCGACCTTGATCCGGAGACGGCCGAGACTTGGACGTTGGGCGCGGTCTTTCAACCGCGGTGGGTGAAGAATCTTTCGCTCACGGTCGACTATTACAGCATCGAGATCGAAGACGCGATTGCCTTCATCGATCCGCAGGCGATCCTGGACAATTGCGTCGACTCCTCGGGCAGCCCCGATCCGTCATTCTGCAGCCTGCAGACACGCGATCCGGCGACGTTCGACGTGACCTTCATCGAGAGCACGTACGTCAATGCGTCGGCGCTGACGACCAAGGGCGTCGACATCCAGCTTGCCTACGCATTCGATGTCGACGACGTGCTGGGCGACGTCGATCCGTTCTTTACTGAACTGGGCGGCCGCATCGCCTTGACCGTCGTGGCCAACTATGTCGAAGAACTCCGCTTCTTCGCGTTTCAAAGCGACCCGACCGACGAGAATATCGAGGAGGGCGAGGCCGGCGATCCGGAGTGGTCGTTCATTACCAACGCGACTTACGACAACGGCCCGATCCGCGTCACGTGGCGCAGCCGGTATGAAGATCAGGTGTCGCGCTTCGCGCAGGGCTCGGGCAGTGCGGAGGATGTCTTCCCGTCTTATGTCGAGGCGGTTTGGTATCACGACTTCGTCTTCATCTACCGGCTCGAGCAACTGACAGGGCACGAGAGCGAGATGTATATCGGCGTGAACAACGCCTTCGACGAAGAGCTTCCGCTGGGGCTGACCGGCAACGGCACGTCGTCGGCCTACGATCTTCTGGGGCGGACGGTCTTCGTGGGTGCGCGGGCGAAGTTCTAGACTGAGCAGCAAGCAGGCGGGCGGCGGGGCGACCTGCCGCCCTTTTGTCATTCGCGCGCGGGTGGTGTAGTTGCTGGGCGAAGTAACCCCCAGCCCACGAGAGCCGTCACATGAGCGAAGCCGAAGACGTGGTCCTGCTGAACACGACGCGCGCGGGCGTCGCCGTCGTCACCTTGAACCGGCCGAAGGTGCACAACGCCTTCAACCCGGACGTGATCGAGAAGCTGTCGGATATGTTCGAGACCTTGCGTACCGCGGACGGTGTGCGCGTGGTTTTGGTCGAGGGCGCGGGGCCGAGCTTTTCGGCAGGCGCGGATCTCGCCTGGATGCGGGCGGCGGCGGACTGGACAGCGCATGACAACCGCGAGGATGCGGGGGGCATGGGCGAGATGTTGCGCCGGCTCTCGACCTTGCCGCAGGTGACGATTGCGCTGGTGCACGGCGCGGCCATGGCCGGCGGGTGCGGGATTCTCTCGGCGTGCGATATCGCGGTGGCGACGAAGAAGGCTTCCTTTGCATTGTCGGAAGTCCGGCTTGGGATTATTCCGGCGGTGATTTCGCCCTATGTCATTCGCGCGATCGGGGCGCGGGCGGCGCATCGGTATTTCCTGACCGCCGAACGGTTCGATGCGGCGACGGCGCATGCTTTGGGTTTGATTCACGGCGTGGTCGACGATGAGCCTGCGTTGGCGCAAGAGGCTGAGCGGTTGGTGCAGCAAGTGTTTACCTGCGCGCCGGGGGCCATTCATGCGGCGAAGGAGTTGATCGCGGCGGTCGCGGGCAAGCCGATCGACAGTCACATCATCGCCGATACCGCGCGGCGCATCGCCGAGCGTCGGTCGAGCGACGAAGCGAAGGAGGGGCTTTCGGCCTTCCTCGAGAAGCGCAAACCGAAATGGGCCGAATAGCGCGCTGATGTTTTCATCTCTTCTGATCGCCAATCGCGGCGAGATTGCGTGCCGCGTCATTCGCACGGCCAAGCGCCTTGGGATCAAGACGGTCGCGGTTTATTCCGACGCCGATGCGGCGTCGCTGCATGTGACGATGGCGGATGCCGCCGTTCGCATTGGGCCGTCGCCGGCGCGCGAGAGTTATCTGAACGTCGCCGCGATCCTTGAGGCCGCGCGTGCGACGGGTGCGCAGGCTGTGCATCCGGGCTACGGATTCTTGTCGGAGAATGCCGAGTTTGCCGAGGCGTGCGCGAAGGCGGGGCTGGTGTTCGTCGGGCCGCCGCCGTCGGCGATGCGGGCGATGGGTCTGAAGGGCGCGGCGAAGGCTTTGATGATCGAAGCCGGCGTGCCTGTCGTGCCCGGTTATCACGGCGACGATCAGACCATAGCGCATCTTGCGAAAGAGGCGGAGCGCGTCGGGTTTCCGGTTTTGATCAAGGCGGTGGCGGGCGGCGGCGGTAAGGGTATGCGCCGCGTCGACAAGGCCGACGATTTCGCGAAGGCTTTGGAGGGTGCGCAGCGCGAGGCGCAGGCGGCGTTCGGCGATGCGCGTGTGCTAGTCGAGAAGTATGTGGCGGCGCCGCGTCACGTCGAGATTCAGGTGTTCGCGGACGGGCACGGCAATGCGGTGCATCTGTTCGAGCGCGATTGTTCGCTGCAGCGGCGGCATCAGAAGGTGATCGAGGAAGCGCCGGCGCCGGGCATGCCCGAGGATGTACGCCGGGCGATGGGCGATGCGGCGGTGAAGTGCGCGAAGGCCATCGGTTATCAGGGCGCCGGCACCGTTGAATTCATCGTCGATGGATCGCGGGGGCTTTCGGCCGACGGCTTCTATTTCATGGAGATGAACACCCGGCTGCAGGTCGAGCACCCGGTGACGGAGATGATCACGGGGCTTGATCTCGTCGAGTGGCAGTTGCGTGTGGCGGCGGGCGAGAAGTTGCCGCGCACACAGGAGCAACTTGCGATCAACGGGCATTCGGTTGAGGTGCGGCTCTACGCGGAAGATCCGGTCAAAGGATTCTTGCCGTCGATCGGGCGGCTTGTGCGGTTGAAGCTGCCGGATGCGGACGCGCATGTACGGGTGGACTCGGGCGTCGTCGAGGGCGGCGAAGTGTCGATGTTCTACGATCCCATGATCGCGAAGGTGATCGCCTGGGATCAGACGCGCACCGCGGCGCTGTCGCGATTGGCGAATGCGCTGGAGACGGCGGAGGTCGCCGGTGTGCGGACCAATCTGGCGTTCTTGATTTCTGCGTTGCGGCACGATGCTTTCATTGCGGGCAAGATCGATACGGGGTTCATCGACCGGCACAAGGCGGAGTTGATTCCGCCGGCGGGTTCTGCGCCGGACGACGCGCTGTTCTTTGCGGCGGCGTTTCTGTTGTTGGAGCGGCGTGCGCGGGCGACGGCATCGCCGTGGTCGCTGCTCGACGGGTGGCGTGTCGGCGGCGCGCGGCATGAGGAGGCGGTGCGGCTGACCGACGGCGGGAAGGACCGCACGGTCGTTGTCGGCTACCGTGCGAAGGGGTGGCGCATGACGGTTGATGCGCACAGTATCGACGTCGATGCTTGCTTCGAAGACGACGGATCGGTGTCGGCCAGCTTGAACGGGCGGCGCGCGCAGGCGCGCGTGTTGCGCGTGAGCGGCGATCTCGTCGTGCTGATTCAGGGGCGCAGTTTTGCCTTTACGCCACATGATCCTTTGGAGGCCGCGGAGCACGCGCATGACGGCGCGGCGGAGCTTCGCGCGCCGATGCCGGGCAAAATCGTCCAGGTTTTGGCCAAACCGGGCGACCGGGTGCGCCGGGGGCAGGCTCTTGCTATCATCGAAGCGATGAAGATGGAGCACACGCTGGCAGCGCCCGGCGATTTGACCGTGAAGACGGCTCCATATCGTGCGGGCGACCAAGTCAACGAAGGTGCGATCATCGTCAGTTTCGAAGACGAGGGGTGATCGACATGAGGACGGTTCTTGGCGCCGTCGCGGCCATAGCATTCACGACCGGCCCGGCGTTTGCGGCAGGCGCGGATCGCGACGGCGACGGACGGATCACGCGCGCCGAACTCGCCGCCGTGCACGCGACGTTGTTCGACCAATTCGACGCCAACAAAGACGATGTGGTCACGGGAGACGAAGCCGACCCGCATTTCTTGGACCTCGCCGATCAGGATCGCGACGGCCGGGTGACGCAGGCCGAGAACGAGGTCTATGCATCGGAAGCGGCCGAGCGCGATCTTGCGCATTGCGACGCCAACGGCGACGATGCGCTTTCGGGCGAGGAGATCACTTGCATCACCTCGGCGGACAGTTTCAACGAATAACGGGGCGAACCCTGACCCTTCACATTATCAAGCTGTGCGTCGGCTGCGATTCGATCGAAGATTTGCGGGACTGGCAGACGGAACGTCTGCGCTCGTTCAAGAAGCGCGGGCACAAGCTTGAGCTCAAGCACACGACGCGCATGGTGCCCAAGCGGCGCGAGGAGATCCTCGACGGCGGATCGCTCTATTGGGTGATCAAGGGCTATGTTGCGGTGCGCCAACGGTTGCTCGACATCCGTCCCTTCGTCGACAAGGAAGGCGTTTCGCGCTGCCATCTTGTCTATGACAAGGACATCGTGATGGTCAGCCCGCGGCCGCGGCGGGCGTTCCAGGGCTGGCGCTATCTTGAGGCCAAGGAAGCGCCGCCGGATATTCGCACCGTGCGCGGCGGCTTGCCGGAGAAATTGCAGCGCGAACTCGCGGAGCTGGGATTGCTGTGAACGCACCTGTTGTGGAGAGCGAACGTATTCGTCTGCGGGGGCATCGGGCGGATGATCTCGATGCGTGCGCCGCCATGTGGGCCGATCCCGATGTGACGCGGTTCATCGGTGGCAAGCCTTCGACGCGCGACGAGACGTGGAGCCGGTTGCTGCGCTATGCCGGGTCGTGGTCGATGCTCGGTTATGGCTACTGGCTGGCCGAGGAGCGCACGACGGGGCGGTTGATCGGTGAGGTCGGCTTTGGGAATTGGCAACGCGACATCAAGCCCGCGCTCGACGTGCCTGAGATGGGCTGGGCGTTGCTGCCTTGGGCTCAGGGCAAGGGGTTGGCGACCGAGGGCGTGATGGCGGGGCTGAAATGGTCGGACGCCAACTTCGTCGAAGCGACTGTGACCTGCATCATCAGCCCGGAAAACGCGCCGTCCATTCGGGTGGCGGAGAAGTGTGGCTTTCGCGAGCATGCGCGGACGCTGTTCAAGGGTGACCCGACGATCATCTTTCGCAGGCTTGGTTCGGGCGGGCGACGGACGGCGTGATCTCGCCACGTTTAAGGTGGGTCCGGAATGCGCTCGAAGGGGGCTCTCATATGGTGCGGTTGGGTCTTGTCATATTCGCGTTGATCGCGTCGATGCATGCCGCGCGCGCCGACGATGCCGAGCGTGACGCGCGCGAGCAGAAGTGCATCGATAACGGTTGGGCACGCATTGTCGATCAGGCGGGCCGGCGGTTGCTGTGGAAAGGGCCGAGCGATCGTTGGGCTCACGGGGCCATCATCGTCATGCATGGCGGTGGCGGGTTTGCCGATCACTGGTGCCACGAAAGTTTCGATATCGTTGCGACGCAGGTTGCGTTCGCCAACGCGGCGGTCGCGCAAGGCTTTGCGGTATTCACGCTCGACTCGACCGACCGGGTCAGCGACCGCGAGGGGCGTGTGTGCGGCAAGGTTTGGGACGATGAGGTGCGCAATCGCGCCAACATCGATTTGCCGTTTCTCGAAACGCTTTTGCGCGACACGATTCCGCGGCTGCGTCCACGCGGCAGCGGCAACGGGATTTTTCTAACCGGATTGTCGTCGGGCGGCTTCATGACCGTTCGTGCCGCCACGCACTTCGACGGCTTGGTCACGGCGTTCGCGCCGGTTTCAAGCGGAGACCCGTATGGGTGGCACCGCGTTTGTGACGCGAGCCTCAGCCCGCGACGGACCGTCTTCGGCGTTGGGCTCGACAACGAAACGAAAAAGCAGATTCCCGAAGAGGGCTCATGCCGCGCGAGCGCCTACCCGAACGAGATGCCGTGGGACACGCAAAAGCCGCCGAAGAAGCCGCCGTTCAAGTTGTTCCAGCATGAGAAGGACGGGGTACACGACTTCTCGTGCCACGAGAAAGTCCGCACCCAGCTCACCGCGCACGGCTACCCCGATGCCGGGCCGTTTGTGGTTCGCGATGAGGGGCGGCGGCGGTTCGTCCATCACCTCTGGCAAAGCGCGTACACACAGGCGGTTCTTGATTTCTTCAAGAGCCAGGCCCGCTAGACAATCGATCTTGCGCGGGGCGGCGCGGCGTAGGATTGTCCGGCCCTATGAGCGCATATCCGGCGCGCGCCGACATGGCGCGGCTTTATCTGGCGGACGAGACCGCGACTGTCGACGCGCTGTTGCCGCGAGCGCGGTTGAGCGACTCGGAGCGCGCTGCGACTGAGGCGTTGGCGCGCGACCTTGTGCAGCGCGTGCGGGCACAGCGGCGGCGCGGTGGGCTTGATGCCTTTCTTCATCAATATGCGCTGTCGACGGAAGAGGGCGTGGTGCTGATGTGCCTCGCCGAGGCGCTGCTGCGCGTGCCGGACGCGGACACGCAGGACCGGTTGATCAAGGACAAGATCGGCAGCGCGAATTGGCGGAAGCATCTGGGGGAATCGTCGTCGCTGTTCGTGAACGCATCGACGTGGGCGCTGATGCTGACCGGCCATGTGGTGAAGCTCGGCGACGGGTCGCAGGATTGGACCAACATTTTTGGCCGCGTCGTGCAGCGGAGCGGCGAGCCTGTCATCCGCCAGGCGATGAACACCGCCATGCGGATCATGGGCGGGCAGTTCGTTCTCGGGCGCACGATCGAAGAGGCGTTAAAGAACGGCCGCGATGAGGCGAAGCGCGGGTTCCGCTTTTCGTTCGACATGCTGGGCGAAGCGGCGATGACGGAGGAGGACGCGGAGCGTTACGCGAAGTCCTATGCCGATGCGATCGCGTCGATTGCGGCGCATGAGGATGCGAAGAGCGGCACCGTGTTCACGCGCAATTCGATTTCGGTGAAGCTGTCGGCCATTCACCCGCGGCTTGAGTTTGTGAAGCGCGACCGGGTGATGAAGGAACTGCTGCCGCGGTTGATGCCGCTGTGCCGTGCGGCGCGCGATGCGGGGATCGGGTTCACGATCGATGCGGAAGAGGCGGAACGGCTTGACCTGCAGCTCGATATTTTCGAAGCGCTGAGCGGATCGTCGGAATTGCGCGGTTGGGAAGGGCTTGGCCTTGCGGTGCAAGCGTATCAGAAGCGCGCGCCGGCGGTGATTGCGTCGCTGGCCGTCACGGCACGGGCGCATTCGCGGCGGCTGCCTGTGCGGTTGGTCAAGGGCGCGTACTGGGACAGCGAGATCAAGCGGGCGCAGGAGTTGGGGCTCGACGGGTATCCGGTGTTTACGCGTAAGGCGTCGACGGATGTATCCTATCTTGCTTGCGCGCGGACGTTGCTTGCGGATCGCACCGCGTTCTTTCCGATGTTCGCGACGCATAACGCGCATACGCTGGCGGCGGTGAAGACGCTGGCCGGTAATCGCGAGGATTATGAGTTTCAGCGGCTGCACGGCATGGGTGAGGAGCTTTACGACCAAGCGGTCGGCGGCGACAAGCTTGGCGTTCAGTGCCGCATCTATGCGCCGGTTGGCGCGCATGAAGATTTGCTGGCCTATCTCGTGCGCCGCTTGCTGGAGAACGGCGCCAACACGTCGTTCGTCAACCGGCTTGCCGACGACGAAGCGCCTATCGCCGCCATCATCGCCGATCCCGTGGAGCAGGTTGAAGCCATGTCTCAGAAACCGCATCCGCGGATCCCGCTGCCCAAGAATTTGTTCGGCGACCGCAAGAACTCGCAAGGGTTTTTGCTCAGCGATCCGGCGCAGGCCGAGCCGTTGATGAAAGCGATCGGCGAGGCGGTTGCGCACGGGCTTGATGCGCGGCCGATCGTCGGCGGTGTGGTGCAGGACGGCAAGGCGCGAGCGGTGTTCGATCCGTCGCTGCGTTCGCGGCAGATCGGTACCGTGGTCGATGCGTCAGCGGCTGTAGCGGCGAGCGCGTGCGCGAAGGCGTCGGCGGCGCAAACTGGCTGGGATGCGCTGGGTGGGGAGAAGCGGGCGGAGATTCTGTCGCGCGCGGCGGACTTATTCGAACGCGACGCAGCGACGCTGATCGGGTTGTGCGCACGTGAGGCGGGCAAGACGGCGGGCAACGGTTTGGCCGACGTGCGCGAGGCGGTCGATTTCTTGCGCTACTACGCCGGTTTGGCGCGCGAGGATTTTTCGGCGCCGAAAGTGCTGCCGGGACCGACGGGTGAGCGCAACGAGTTGTCGATGCATGGACGCGGCGTCTTCGCCTGCATCAGCCCGTGGAATTTTCCGGTTGCGATTTTCACGGGGCAGATTGCCGGCGCGTTGGCGGCGGGCAATTCCGTTGTCGCGAAGCCTGCCGAGCAGACGCCGCTGACGGCGTTCGCGGCGACGCGGTTGCTGCATGAGGCGGGCGTGCCGGGCGACGTGCTGCACCTTGTGCCGGGCGATGGGCCTGAGGTCGGTGGCACCTTGGTGCGTGATGCGCGCGTTGCCGGTGTTGCGTTTACAGGCGGGACCGATACGGCGAAGCGCATCAACAAGATGCTGGCCGACCGCGATGGGGCCATCCCGACGTTCATCGCCGAGACGGGCGGCTTGAACGCGATGATCGCGGACTCGACGGCGTTGCCGGAGCAGTTGGTGCGTGACGCCGTGATCTCGGCGTTCGACAGTGCTGGGCAGCGGTGTTCGGCGTTGCGGGTGTTGTTCCTGCAGAACGACATTGCGCCACGTGTATTGAAGTTGCTGGCCGGGGCGATGGCGGAGCTCAAGATCGGCGATCCGATGAAGCTCGACACCGATATCGGGCCGGTGATCGACGGCGAGGCGCTCGCCATGCTTGAAGCCCATGCGAAGAAGATGGGGCGCGACGGGCGCCTGATCGCGGAGGCTACGTTGTCGGCGGAGACGAAAGACGGGTTCTTCTTTGCGCCGCGCGCGTTCGAGATCGACGCGATTTCGCGGCTCGAGCGCGAGGTGTTCGGGCCGATCCTGCATGTCGTGCGGTACGAGGCGAGCGCGCTGGATAAGGTTTGCGATGCGATCAATGCGACCGGCTATGGCCTGACGCTCGGGGTGCATACGCGCATTCAGGAGACGGCGGACTTCGTGCGCGGGCGGGTCCGGGTCGGCAATCTCTATGTGAACCGGAATCAGATCGGCGCGGTCGTCGGCGTGCAACCGTTCGGCGGCGAGGGTTTGTCCGGAACGGGGCCCAAAGCCGGTGGGCCGCATTACCTGCACCGGTTTGCGGTCGAGCGGACGGCCTGCACCAACACGACGGCTGCGGGCGGCAATGCTAGCTTGCTCTCACTCGGCGAATCAGCGCCGGGGTGAGGGTTCGCGCGGGATGCTTCCCGTACCTGTGATCGTCGTCGGGAATGAGAAGGGCGGGTCGGGCAAGACGACCGTCGCCATACATCTCGTTGGCGGCTTGATGTCGGCGGGTTTGCGTGTCGGGGCGATCGATCTCGATCACCGGCAGCGCAGCTTCTCGCACTTCTTTGCCAATCGCGCGCAATGGTCCGAGCGGGTAGGGCGTGACTTTCCGTTGCCTAAGCTGGTGTCGATTGCGCCCTCGGATCATGAGGCGCGGTCGTTGGCCGAGGTCGAGGACGCACGGCGTCTGGCCGGAGCGATCGGCGAGCTGTCGTTGGAGAGCGATGTCGTCGTCGTCGATTGTCCGGGCGCGGACACGGCGTTGGGGCGGGCGGCGCATGCGAATGCGTCGGTCATCGTGACGCCATTGAACGACAGCTTCGTCGACTTTGATCTGTTGGCCAGCGTCGATCCTGAGACCTATGAGGCGAAGGCGCCGTCGATCTATGCCGAATTCGTGTGGGAGAGCCGCAAGCGGCATATGATCGAGAAGCGCAAGACCATCGACTGGCTGGTCGTTCGCAATCGCATGTCGAGCACCGAGACGCGCAATCAGCGGCGCGTGAGCGATGCGCTGACGAAGCTGTCGCAACGCATCGGATTCCGTTTGGCGCCGGGGTTGAGCGAGCGCGTGATCTACCGCGAGCTGTTCCCGAAAGGGCTGACCGTCATCGACCTGATGGAAGGCAAGACACGCGGCCTGACGATGTCGCAAGTCGCGGCGCGCGCCGAGGTGCGTGGGCTTGTTGCGGCGCTTCGGTTGGCGCGACTTTCGAAAATCGCGGTAGCGAGTTAGCGGACGGCGATGGGGAGTGAGGCGCGTGCGTCGGCGGCGTCCCAGGAGCCTTCTGTTACGACGAGGCAGCTGGTGCCGCGCTTTTGCAGTTGGTCGCAGAGGGATTCGGCTTTGGCCGGCGTAAAGGCGCCGAAGCGGACGCGGTAGAAGGTTTCGCCGCGGACGTCGAGTTCGACGATCGCGCTTTTGGCCGTGCTCAGCAGGTCTTTCATCTTCGATTGGACGTCGCGGAGTTGGGTCTCGGCTTTGTCGCGGGCGACGTGCGCGCCGACTTGGATGCCCCACTGGCCGGTGCCGGTGACCACGGGGGCAGCGCGACGTACCTGATCGGACGTGTCGCCTTGGCCGAGGGCCGACGCCATCACGGGCGCTTGCGGCGCTGGCGTGGATCCCGTTGCCGGTGCGGCTGCGGCGGAGGCCATGACGGGCGACGAGGCATTGGGGCGGAAGGAGGCCGCCAGGTCGGCGGCGGCTGATTCTTCGTCGTCGAGGACGAGCGGCGACATCGCCATGATCACCGGCGTCGGACGGCCGAGGCCGAGTTTCGAGAATTCGCTTTCGAGCAGTTCGGCGCTTTGGATGTCGCGGTCCCGGGCTGAGCGTCCGCCCATGACGACGGCGATCAGGCGCGTGCCCTTGCGCGTCGCCGAGCTTGCCAAGTTGAAGCCCGAGACGCGGGTATAGCCGGTCTTCAAACCGTCAGCGCCGTCCAAGAACTTCATCAGGTTGTTGTGGCCTTCGAAGCTGCGGCCGCCCCAGGTGAAGCTCTGCTGGCGGAAGTAGGGATAGAATTGCGGGAAGTCGGTGACGAGACGGCGGCTCAACAGCGCGAGATCCCAGGCGGTCGACTTCTGGCTTGTGTCGGGTAAGCCCGAGGCGTTCGCGAAGGTCGTGCGCGCCATGCCGAGTTCGCGCGCCTTTTGCGTCATGCGCGCGGCGAAGGCGTATTCGCTGCCGCCGAGGTGTTCGGCGATCATGACGGCGACGTCGTTGGCGGAGCGCACGACGAGTGCCTTGACCGCATCTTCGACGGTGACTTGATCGCCGGGTTTCAGCCCTAAGCGCGTGGGTTCCTGCGAGCAGGCGTATTGCGACGCGGTGAGCGGCGTCGAGAGCGTGACGGCGCCCTTTTGCAGCTGCTCGAACAGCAGATAGAGCGTCATCATCTTGGTCAGCGACGCGGGATAGCGCGCTTCGTTCGACATGCGCTCATACAGGATGCGGCCGGAACTCGCCTCGAGGACGATGGCTGCGTATTTTTCGACGTAAGGCGCGGGCGGCGCGACATGGCGCGTGCGCTTCTTCTTCTTGCGCGCGGCATCGGCGTCCACGGCCGACGACAGGATTACGCCTGCTACGACCAGGAACATCACCAGCAATTTCAAAGGCTGTACGCGCCACACCATACGAAAACCCCGTTCCCCTAGAGGTTCATCGTTTTGGCGAACGCGTCCGTCAGAAGCAGACCAACCATGCGGCCGTCTTCCCCCTCTCGCGTCACAAACGAAGCAGCAACTCTGTCAGATTTTTGGCGATTGAAAAGTGTTAACATCGACAGATTCCCGTAATTCGCGAAAATGCCTCGTCGAGTTCGCGCATTTTGGCGGCGTGTGATTCGTTCGCAACCATCATGCCTGTTTGCGGTTTTACTTTTGGTTAAGAGACTCGCGGTTCCACCGCCAAAATCTATGGTGCGCTGCACAATCTTTACTTGACTTTCACCGGCCTCAGGCTCATATGCGATCATGTTGCAGTGCAGCATGACGGTGCGGCGGCCTGATAGGCCGACCAACATCGTTGATGGACACGCCGAGCCGAAAAGGAACAACCCAATGGCCACGAAGCCGAAGGCCGCCGAGGCGGTTGAGCAAGTCATGAAGGATGGGAACGAAGCTATGACGAATGGTATCGAGAATTGGACGAAGGCCTATGAGCGGTTTGCCGGCTTCGGCAAGGCGAACGTCGAGGCTTACATGCAGTCCGCCACGTCGTTCGCGAAAGCGTTCGAACGTATCAACAGCGAATTTGTCAGTTTCTCCAAGCAGCAGGTCGAAGACGGCGTCGCCGCGTTCAAGGCGATCTCGGGTTCGAAGAGCCTGCATGAAGCTTGGGAATTGCAGAGCGACTTCGCGAAGTCG